>NZ_JABURL010000012.1 GCF_014762705.1 Cyclobacterium sp.
AAAAAAAAATATTTAAAAAAACAAAAATTTTGTATACTACGTAATATGCCTGAATCTTGTATTTCCCAAATTATTACAGCCTGATAAGATATTTAATTCTAGTTTAAATCTGCAATTGGTTTATTTTAAAAATTATATTTTGCAAGAATATTATTAAAAAAAAATAAAATAAAATCTAACCAACAGGTAAAACCATGGAATAAGGGATCAAAACCAGACATCATCCTACTTAAAAATAGTTAATTCAACCATAATTCCTGATAATTTTTTTAATTTCGTTTTTCAAAAACAATCCGATCACATGCCAAAATATGCCAGGTTGAACAATATATTCGGTTGGACCGCCTTTTTAATTGCGTTCATCACCTATTTACTCACCATAGAGGAAACCGCCAGCTTCTGGGATCCAGGGGAATTTATTGCAGTAGCTTATAAACTACAGGTTCCGCACCCTCCCGGAGCCCCTTTCTTTTTGTTGATTTACCGGATGTTCAGTTTTTTTTCCTTTGGGGATAATCTGGCCATTGCCTATTGGATGAATGTGGGAAGTGCTTTATTTTCGGCTTTTACCATATTATTTCTTTTCTGGACCATTACTCTCCTGGGTAGGAAATTGTTTTCATTAGGCAAGGAGGAGGCTACAAAGGAACAAACCTATCAGCTGATGGGAGCCGGCCTGATAGGAGCTTTGGCCTATACTTTTACGGATAGTTTTTGGTTTTCTGCAGTTGAGGCAGAAGTGTATGCCATGTCATCCTTTTTTACAGCCATCGTTATTTGGGCATTTCTGAAGTGGGATGTCATCAAAGATCCACGGGCCGAAAATCAATACATGATTTTCATTGCCTATCTGGTTGGTTTGTCCATAGGTGTACACCTTTTAAACCTGGTCACGCTACCAGCACTGGCATTGGTTGTTTATTTTAAAAAATACAAAAACCACAACCTAAAAGGGGGGATTATTGCTTTTGTGTTGGGAGGCATTGCGCTGGTGATCATCAACAATATTATCATCCCCGGGCTCCCAAGCATCGCAGGAACCATGGAAATATTCTTTGTCAACAGCCTGGGGCTTCCTTTCGGTGCAGGCATAATATGTTTTTCCTTATTATTTCTTGGCGGTCTGGTTTATGCCCTTGTTTATGCACACAAGCAAAGGAAGGTAATCATGAGTACCGTTTTGATATGCCTTACTTTTATCCTTATCGGTTATGGCTCTTATGCACTGATTGTTATCCGTGCCAATGCAGAACCTGTCATCAATGAAAATGACCCCAAAGACATTATCAGCTTTGTCAGCTACCTTAAAAGAGAACAATACGGATACCGCCCTTTGTTGCATGGCCAATACTTCACTGCCGAAGTGATCGACCAGGTAGAAGGAGCTCCAGTCTATGCAAAAGGAGAAGAAAAGTACGAAGTGGTGGATTACCAATTGGAAAACATCTATGATCCTGAAAAAACCACCATACTCCCCAGGATTTATTCTACCCAGGCCAGACACATGCAGATTTATCAATCAAAGCTGGGCCTGAGGGAAGGGGAAGATCCCACATTTTTCGACAATATTTACTTTATGCTTGACCATCAGCTGGGGCACATGTATTGGCGGTATTTTATGTGGAATTTCAGCGGTCGGGAAAGCGATTTCAGCGATGCACCATTTTTAAGTATCTGGACCAGCATCAGCACAGATTTCCCGGAATACATTAAAAACAACAAAGGACATAACAATTACTTCATGCTCCCCTTGCTTTTAGGCCTGATAGGGATGTTTTTTCAAGCCAAACATGATCCTAAATCATTCTGGTTGACATTAATGCTTTTCTTAATGATGGGGGTAGTGCTGGTACTGTACCTGAATTCCCCTCCAGTCGAACCCCGTGAAAGGGATTATATTTATGTGGGTTCTTTTTATGCATTTGCCATCTGGATTGGCTTCAGTGTTTTGGCCATAAGCAGGCAGTTGGCCCGGTTAAAAAAAGACCTGGTAATGGCAGGTTTGTATGCCACATTAATTACCATACCTGTACCTTTGTTAATGGCAAGCGAAAACTGGAATGACCACGACAGGTCAGATCGCTTTTTTTCGGTAGATGCGGCCCGGAATTTCCTGGCATCCTGTGCGCCCAATGCCATTTTGTTTACCGGAGGTGATAACGACACCTTTCCATTGTGGTACGTTCAGGAAGTGGAAGGTTTCCGTACAGATGTTCGGGTGATCGTATTGAGTTATTTTGATACGGATTGGTATGTGAAGCAAATGACAAGACCAGTCAATGAATCGGCTGCACTGGATTTCACACTACAGTACAATAACTTCAAAAAAGGCACCAATGACGTTTTGTACATCACCGACAGGCTTGACAACTTGCCACTGCCCGATTACCTTCAATTGCTAAAAAGCGACAGTGAACTCCTTAAATTATCTTCCAGCAGGTCTGGCAGCATCAATACCGTCCCGTCAAGGACGCTCTCCATGTCAATTGACCAGGAAAAAATCGAAAACCTGGACATTGTTCCGGAACAATTCAGGGATTTAAGGATACCTGATATCAATATCAGGCTTAAGGGAAATTATGTAACCAAAGGCAATTTAATGCTTCTGGACCTGATAGCTACCAATAACTGGGAACGGCCGATTTATTTCAACAACACTTCATTGGCTACAATCGGTTTTGACATCAGTGACCACGTGGTGATGGAAGGCCTTACTTACCGCCTGTTGCCCATACAAAAACCTGATAACCAGGAGGAATTGATCAATACAGACCTGGCCTATACCAATGTCACTGAAAAATTTGCCTTCAGGGGAATGAATGACCCGGACAATTACTTTGATGATGAGTTCAGAAGGTTTACTTCCAATCACAGAAGTGTATTAAACAGCATTACCATTGCGCTGTTGGATGAGGGGGATTTGCAAAGGGCCGAGGACATCATGCGTCTTAGCCTGGAAAAATTCCCACATGGGGCCGTCCCCTATGATCTGGCAAGTGGACAAGCCGTTCCGCTACTCCTTGAATTGGGTATGGAAGAAGAAGCCATGCACATTATAGATGAAATGTCCTCCCGATCTGTAGAAATGCTGGATTTCTACCAGGAAACAGGGCGCGCGATGGACAGGGAGGCTTCCATTTCCATGCAAATGCTTCGCTACTTCATTCCCTTATTAAGGGAACAAGGATTTGAAGAAAAGGCGAATCAATTGCAACAGGAATATGAAAGATTGTTTGGCTCAATGGGCCAAAGAATGCAAAGAAAGTAAAAACCAACCTACAAGTGAGGTACCTGACAGCATGAAGGCAGAATTAAAGTGAAAAAATAAAAAAGTAATTTTGCCCATGCTGTGCGTTAAAAATGGCACAGCATGGGCAAAACTTATCCTTTTTACGCTTTCTTGTGCAGCAAATAAAAGAGGTCTAATGCCTCCTTGGGATCATCCAAAAACAGGTAGTCTGCATGAAATATTTCCTCCACGGCTTTTCCCTGCTTTTCGTGCAGCTTGTTGCGGTTAAAGCGGTTTAAAATTTCATAGGGGATTTTCAATAAACCGGCAGGAAGGCGGTACTGCAAATTAAGGAAATCCCATTTGGTTATTCTTTCTACTGAAATTTTATTGGCCCTATGGTATTCCCATACCTTTTCATTGCCTCCAATTCCTTTGGTCTCGACCTTGTCAAATACTTTCAAACACAGATCCTGAAGTTGATCTGGGGTATACTCTCTGATGTGCCAGGGATTCCTGGAAAGAGAAAATCGAATATTAGGGGTAGAAATCAGGGCAAATCCTCCCGGTTTCAATACCCTGTAGATTTCCTGCAAGTACAACAAGTCATCGGGGATGTGTTCAATCACCTGAAAGCTGACCACTACATCAAAAGTGTTGTCTTTCAGGCCAGGCATGGGTGGCAAAACGGCCTGCTCAAAGACAAAGTCAGGATGCTTGACTTTCAGTATCTCCAGGATATCGCCAATTTTATCCATTCCATGGTAATGGTCAACCAGGGGACCCAAAACCTCCACCCCCCTTCCTTCACCACATCCAATCTCCAATAAATCACCGAAAACATAATCTTTAGCGACAATGTAGGCCTTCAATAGGCGTTGATGAATAGGGTTATCACTGATCAACTTATCGGAAGTAATTTCCGTTGTATAGGTAGCCATTTAAAATTTTATTATTTTCAACAAAATTAAGGTTAATTTTTAAAACCAACTATGGAAAAAATAAAGTCATTGCACATGAAAAAAATAATTGGTTGCCTGGCCGTCCTCTGCTTTTTGTCGCTGTCGGTTCATGCACAAAACAATCTGCAAAGCATTAACCAAAACCTGAGGTACTCCAGATATTCCCGGATCTCCCTCAAAGTGATCCCTATAAAAACGGCCGAAAGAACCTTTACCCTTCAAATGGTGGTAGAAAAAATTGAAGAGGATCCTGATTTTGACAATTATCTTTTCAGCTACACCATAGTCAATAGCTTCCAGCAAACCATTGCAGATGAGCAGGTGATTGCCCTGGACAGGGACTTGCTGAAAGCGGATACCGACAGACATTTCTATTTTGAAGAATCAGTAGAAATTCCGGCTGATCAGGAAGAGGCTTATGTGATCTTCAGGGCATTGGATAGCAGGCAGCAGGATGAATATATTTATCATGCGGACCTTATCAGCCCATTTGTACCAGAACAGCCAAGCTTTGGAGCATATTATGGCAACGACATTCCCTTTGATCAGAATTTTTTAAATGTGGAAGAATCCCTTTTATTTAAAAGTGAGCAAGGGGTAAACTTATACCGATACTATTACCCGCGGGAATTTCCTCTCCCCCTACCCCCAATGGAAACCAACACACCGGATATCCCAAGGGAGACCGAGGTGGTGGATGAGGGAAGTTTCCTGGTGAATGTGCCCGTTCCATTTGAAAAATCGGGATATTATTACATACAGGCAGACACCAGTTCAACCACAGGACTGATGATTAAAACTGCCAGCCAAACTTTCCCCAGGGTCTCGACCTGGGAGGAAATGATCCAAATGGTGACCTATATTTCTACCCGTAAGGAACACGAAACCCTGCTTGCCGCAGAAAACAAAAAAACCGCGTTGGATGAATATTGGATTAGAATGACCCGGGATGAGGAAACAGCAAAAACCCTGATAAAAGAATATTTCAGGCAAGTGGAGTTTGCCAATATTCTCTTTACAGATTTCAAGGAAGGCTGGGCTACAGACCGTGGAATGGTTTATATTATCATGGGCCCCCCGCAGGAAGTTTACTTTGATAAGGACAAAGAAACCTGGGTTTACCAGTCACAAGACTCAAATTCAAAAATTACTTTTACCTTTGCCCGCATAAAAAATATTTTAACCCCCAATTATTATACATTGAACCGGTCAAGGGCCTACCAGCCGATTTGGTTCAAAAACATTACAGCATGGAGAAACGGAAGGATGGTTTTCTGATCGACAGAGAAGACAACCAAAAAGATTACTTGTTTGGCATCAGGCCTATAATGGAGGCTTTTAATGCGGATCAGCAAATCGATAAGATTTTAGTGAACAAGGAATTGAAAGGGGATCTGTTAAAGGAACTACTTGCAATCGCCAGAGAGAAAAAAATCCCTGTGACCAAAGTACCGGAAAGCAAGCTGAACCGCATTACCCGTAAAAACCACCAGGGGGTGGTGGCCTATATTTCAGCAATTGCCTATGCTTCACTGGACAATGTGGTGGATGGCTGTTATTCCAGAGGCGTAGCTCCGCTCATACTGATGCTGGACAGGGTGACTGATGTCAGAAATTTCGGAGCCATCGCCAGGACAGCTGAAGTAGCAGGTGTTCATGCCATTGTGATTCCGGAAAAAAGCAGTGCACAGATCAATTCCGATGCCGTAAAAACTTCAGCGGGTGCATTGAATTTTTTACCGGTAAGCAGGGAAAGAAACTTGTATTACGCCTTGAAAGACCTGAAAAAATCAGGCCTCAATGTAGTGGGTGTAACCGAAAAAACAGAGCGGAATATGTATGCAGCAGACCTGACCTTACCTACGGTGTTGGTGGTGGGCTCAGAAGAAGATGGCATATCCGAGGAACTGATGGAACTGTGTGACGAATTTGTAAAGATCCCGGTATTGGGCAAAATAGAAAGTCTGAATGTATCGGTAGCTACCGGGATTGTCATTTATGAAGCCATAAGGCAGAGAAATGAAACTGCCTAAATAATTTTGCTTATGGGAATAGAAACTGTAGCCCTGATCTTTATGGCAATGGCGCTGGCAGGAATGGCATTCTTTAGCTATAGCAACTTTCAAAAAAAGGAGACGCTTCAGGAAAGGATCAGAGATCTGACCATGGAAAGGAACGGACTACAAGAAAGCAGACAGTTACTCAGCGATAACCTGAACCGCCAACTAGATTTGTATCACACCCAGACAGCAACCATCAAGGCGTTGGAGAGAGATAAATACGAATTGGCCCTGGATAAAAACAAGCTGGAGTCCAAATTGCACTATCTGGGCGAAAAGCTGGCTTTTCAGGAGCAGGAACTGGAAAAGATGGGGAAAAAGTTTCAACAGGAATTTGAACTTTTGGCCAACAAAATCCTGGAGGAAAAATCCCTGAAATTCTCCCTGCAAAACCAGGAAAACATAGGAAGGATTCTGGATCCGCTGGGAAAGGACCTCGAGGCATTTAAAAAACAGGTCCAGGAAACCTATTCCATGGAATCCAAGGAGCGCTTTTCACTGGAAAGAAAAGTAAAGGAGCTGGCCGAACTCAACCAACAGATCAGCCAGGAAGCAAGGAACCTCACCAATGCACTGAAGGGAAACGCCAAAATCAGGGGCAACTGGGGGGAAGCCATCCTGGAGACCATCCTGCAAAATTCCGGATTGGAAAAAAACAGGCACTACAGTGTACAGGAGTTTTTAAGAGACGATGCCGGCAATCCCTTGCTAGGTCAGGATGGAAAAAAAATGCAACCCGATGTGATCATCCATTATCCGGATAACAAAAAGGTCATCATAGATGCTAAAATTTCACTTCTGGCTTACGAAAAATACAGCAGTGCCACCGATGAACCCGATCAAAAAAATGCCCTGGAAATGCATCTCAAGGCCATTAAAACCCATATTGACCAACTATCCGGCAAGCAATATGAAGGCTATGCCAGGGCACTGGACTTTGTGATCATGTTTGTGCCACTGGAGGCAGCTTACATAGTAGCTCTGCAGGCAGATGCCCGGCTCTGGGAATATGCCTATAAAAAACGGGTATTGCTGATCAGCAGCAGTAACCTGATTGCGGCCCTGAAAATGATCAAAGACCTGTGGATTCGTGATGATCAATCCAAAAATGCCCTGGAAATTGCAGAAAGAGGAGGTCGCATGTACGATAAGTTTGCCTCCTTTCTGGGAAACCTGGAAGATATCGGCAAACACCTGGAAAAATCACAGTACAGCTACGATGCTGCCATCAAACAACTGAAAACAGGGAAAGGCAACCTGGTCTCCCAAGCTGAAAAACTGAAAAATCTGGGCATCAATGCCCGACAACAAATTTCCGATTCCGGTAAAAATTAAAAAGGGACATCTCCCTCATCGTCCTTTTCTACCACTTCCGCATGCCTGGAAATCAGGTATTTTCTACCCGTTGACAATTCCATACACAGTACTCTGGACCTTTTGGTCTCCAGCTTTTCAAAAATCCTGGACCTCAGGCCAAATTGAGCACCTGTCTTCAAATCGCCCAATAGCACCCCAGAATATGAAGCAGGCCGCCTGTCATACTTTTTCAATTCCTTCATCAAAAAGAAATCCGCTCCGGTACTTGCTTTGGGGTTGTTCATGTACAGGCGAAGGGGAATCAACACATCCATGGGGAAAACATTTTTATGCAGTAAAGGGGCCATCAAAAACCGAAAAGAGCGCTTCCATTCCGGCCCATGGGGTTTGACCCCTACACCCTTGTATTGGCTAAAAACCCGGTGATGGGCTACCTCATGAACAAAAGTGATCAGAAACTGATAGGGGTTCAAATCGTGATTGATGGTAATCTTTTGGATTTCATGGCCCCTCCTGTACCGAAAATCTCCTAATTTGGAAATCCTGGAACGGGTGATTTCAAAGTGAAAGGGCTCCTCCTCCCACAGGGCGCAGCAATAGGGAATGGCCTTCTCCGGAACCCGGTTTTCCAGCATTTTATTCCAATCAGCTTTGTTCATCATTTAATAATTAACCGGTCAAAAATAGCTTTTAAAAATGGATCGGTAAATGTCTTTTCATAAAAAAACCGGGATTTTGTAGCTGCAATTCCTGGCATCTGAGATAACATGTAAATAAAACAGGAGGCTTGCTTAAATCAAACTCAATTGCACAAATAAAGCGCTAAGGAAAAATTATTTAGACAATCGTTTGCATAGATGACTTTATTTTGTAAAATTATTCTGCAATAGTAAATACTGCCCAAATAGGAAGGGCAAAAAACCCAAAATGCCATGAAACCTACAGATACCCGAAATCCGGAGTATTACCACAAAGTAGTGGACTGCCAGTACGCCTGTCCTGCCCATACTCCTGTACCAGAGTACATCCGCAAAATCGCAGCAGAAAAATACACCGAAGCCTACATGATCAATTGGGAATCCAATGTATTCCCGGGGATTCTGGGCAGGACCTGTGACCGGCCATGTGAACCAGCCTGTCGCAGAGGCCGGGTGGAAGAGGAACCCGTAGCCATCTGCAGGCTAAAAAGGGTGGCGGCAGACAACAAGGGAGATGTACAATCCCTGATGCCTCAGGGACCATTCACCCCCAATGGTAAAAAAATAGCCCTCATAGGGGGAGGTCCGGCTTCTCTTTCGGTAGCCCGGGATCTGGCTCCGCTTGGTTATGAAATTCACCTATTCGATGAACAAATCGCCGGAGGAGGCATGATGCGCAGTCAGATACCTGCCTTTCGCCTGCCCGAAGAAGTATTGAATGAAGAAGTAGGGTATATATTGAATCTGGGCATTCATACCCAGTTCATGACTTACGTTGAAAGTCTGAAAGAAGTACTGGAAAAAGATTACGATGCTGTTTTTGTAGGTACAGGTGCTCCCCGAGGCCGGGATTTGCCAAAATTGCCGGGAAGAAAGGAAGGAGATGCGCACATTCATATCGGAATAGAATGGCTGGCAGGAGTGGCCTTCGAACACATCGACAAAATCGGCAAAAAGGTCATTGTTTTAGGAGGAGGTAACACCGCCATGGATTGTTGCCGAACTTCCAGGAGACTGGGCGGAGAAAGTGTCAAAGTGGTGGTCAGGAGCCCGTTTAAAGACATGAAGGCTTCCCCCTGGGAAAAAGAGGATGCCATGCACGAGGACATTGAAATTTTTGATAACCATGTCCCTTTGAGTTTTGAAGTGGAAAACGGAAAACTCACCGGCATGAAATTTCAACGTGTAAAAGCTATTTATGATGATGCCGGTAAAAGAAAATTGCTCCCTACCGGAGAACCTGACGTGTTCATTGAGGCAGATGAGGTCTTGATTGCCATTGGTCAGGAAAACAGCTTCCCCTGGATAGAAAGGGATTTGGGATTAAAATTTGATGAATGGAATATGCCAGAAGTGGACAAAGTAACCTTCCAATCCACCCATCCCAAGGTTTTTTTCGGAGGAGATGCAGCCTTCGGTCCGGAAAATGTAATTACCGCCGTGGCCCATGGGCACCAGGCTGCAGTGTCCATACATTTGTATTGTCAGGGAAAGGACATTACCCAAAGACCCGCTCCCTATACCAAACTTTTCAGCACCAAAATGGGCATCCACGAGTGGAGCTACGACAGCCCGGTGACCATCGATCAGCGCTATCTGGTACCACAGGCAGAGAAATCTGTCACCTTGCTGGACCGGAGAAAAGAAGTAGAACTGGGCTTTGATCTGCCCACCGGCTACAAGGAGGCCCAACGCTGTCTGAATTGTGATGTACAGACAGATTTTACGGCTGATCGCTGCATCGAATGCGATGCCTGCATGGACATTTGCCCCACTTCCTGCATTACTTTCACCACCAACGAAGAAGATGAGGATCAGCTGAGACAAAAATTATTGGTACCGGCTACAGATAAAACCCAGGATATCCTGGTTTCGGAAAACTTAAAAACCGGCCGTGTGATGGTCAAAGATGAAGACGTTTGCCTGCACTGCGGGCTTTGTGCTGAGCGTTGCCCTACTTCTGCCTGGGACATGCAGCAATTTTTCTACAGCGTAACCAAAGCAGAAAACATATGAGCATGACACAAGCCATTCCCCGGCCCAGAGCCCGGATAAACAATTTTGTCGCCCGTTTTGCCAATGTCAATGGCACCGGTTCGGCCAGTGCAAACTTTCTCTTCGCCAAGGCCATCTTCAGGATGGGGATTCCCGTAACACCCAAAAACATTTTCCCTTCAAACATACAGGGTTTGCCCACCTGGTATGAGGTGAGGGTAAGCGAAAAAGGGTACCTGGGCCGTAGGGAAGGCATTGACCTTCTAGTGGCCGTCAATGCCCAAAGCATGAAACAGGATATAGAAAGTGTGCGGAAAGGCGGCTACCTGGTATACGACAGCACCAAAAAACTTTCACCTGACCTGATACGGGAAGATATCCATTACCTGGGAATCCCGATGATGGAACTGGCCAATGAAAACTTCAGCAATCCCAGGCAGCGGCAATTGTTCAAAAACATCATCTATGTAGGTGCCCTGTCCGTACTGCTCCAAATTGAATTTGAGGTATTGGAAAGCCTGCTCAAAGAACAATTTGCGGGAAAGGAAAAACTGATCGCCCCCAATATCACTGCGATCAAACTGGGTATGGATTACGTCAGGGAGCATTTTGACTACCCCCTGGATTTTTATCTGGAAAGACGGGACCTGGTCAGGGATAAGATCATGGTGGACGGCAACACGGCCTGTGGCCTGGGGGCAGTTTATGGAGGTGCTACGGTGATGGCCTGGTATCCCATCACACCCTCTACCTCGGTAGCAGAGGCTTACGAAAAATTTGCTTCCCAGTACCGTATTGATCCCCAAACCGGAAAGCACCATTATGCTGTGGTACAGGCAGAAGATGAACTGGCAGCAATGGGAATGGTCATCGGGGCCAACTGGAACGGTGCAAGGGCACTTACCGCTACCAGCGGACCGGGTGTTTCGCTGATGAACGAATTCATAGGACTGGCCTATTTTGCAGAAGTACCGGCCGTATTGATAGATGTGCAGCGGGCAGGACCCAGCACGGGCATGCCAACACGAACCCAGCAATCTGACATCACACTGGCAGCCTACGCTTCCCATGGGGATACCAAACACCCCTTGTTGTTTCCGGCTTCTCCGGAGGAATGTTTCCGGATGACCGCTGATTGTTTTGACCTGGCCGACCGCCTGCAAACACCGGTCATTCTGATGACCGATCTGGATCTGGGCATGAACGACCATATGAGTGAGCCCTTCCAATGGGATGAAAACCGAAAATACGACCGCGGTAAAGTCCTGAATAAGGAAGAACTGGAAGATATGGGCCGGTATGGACGTTACCTGGACACTGAAGGGGACGGTATCCCCTACCGAACCTACCCCGGTACACATCCCTCCAAAGGGGCTTTTACTACCAGGGGAACATCCCGGGATGAATATGCAGTCTATACCGAGGACAGTGCTGCTTACAAACGCAACATGGACCGGCTGCAAACCAAATGGGAAACTGCCAAAAAAATCGTTCCTGCCCCCAGCCTATATCAGGAAAGCAACCAAAGTGAAATCGGCATGCTCTTTTTCGGTACTTCTACCTATTCATCAGAGGAGGCAAAAGACATCCTGGAAGAAAAAGAAATCCAATTGGATGCCATTCGCATCAAAGCTTTTCCATTTGGAACTGAAACCGAAGCCTTTATCCGCTCCCACAAATTGGTATTCATCATCGAACAAAACCGGGACGGGCAGCTTCGCAGCCTGATTATCAACGAGATGCAAATGAACCCAAAGAAACTGGTTTCTGTGCTGAATTACGATGGCATGCCCATCACCGCCGATAACATTGTCCTACAGATTTCCGATTATTTAAAGCAAAAAAACGCTGTGCCCCATGACTTATCTGAAACCCTTATTTAGACACCCGAAACTGCCCAAAAACAAACTGGGATACACCCTAAAGGAATATGAGGGTACCATTTCTACCCTTTGTGCGGGTTGTGGTCATGACAGCATCAGTGCCACCATCGTGCAGGCCTGCTTTGAATTGTCCATAGAACCCCATCTGGTAGCCAAAATCTCCGGCATTGGCTGCTCTTCCAAAACACCGGCTTATTTTCTGGGCAATTCCCATGGCTTCAATTCCGTACACGGACGCATGCCATCGGTAGCCACCGGTGCCAACCTGGCCAATAAAAACATGGTCTATTTTGGTGTTTCAGGAGATGGAGACACGGCATCCATTGGCATGGGACAGTTTGTCCATGTCATCCGCAGAAACCTGAACATGGTATATGTCGTCATGAACAATGGTTGCTATGGTCTTACCAAGGGGCAGGACTCGGCCACAGCAGATGTAGGCTCGGCCAGCAAATCCGGACACATCAACCCCTTTCAGCCGGTAGATCTGGCCAGCCTGGCCGTAGAGTTGGGCGCCACCTTTGTCGCACAGAGTTTCAGTGGGGACAAACAACAACTGGTACCCCTGATCAAAGCAGCCATACAGCACAAGGGGCTGGCCTTTATCAATGTGATGTCTCCTTGTGTGACCTTTAACAACAACCCCGGCTCTACCAAATCCTACGATTATGTGCGGGAACACATGCAGGCTACGGGTACCCTGGATTTTGTTCCCGAAAGGGAAGCCATCAAAGCGGAATATGCAGCAGGTACAGATACAGCAGTTTCATTGCACGACGGCACGGTAATGCGGCTGCACAAGCTGGCCCCTGAATGGAACCCGGAAGACCGGCTTTCGGCTGTGAATGCCATGCAGCAGGCCCGGGCAAAAAATGAAATATTAACCGGTCTGCTGTACATCAATACCGAGTTTGGTGACCTGCACGATATCCTAAACACTTCGGACGGGGCATTCAATACTTTAGGAGAGAAAGCCCTGTGCCCGGGTGAGGAGCAACTACAGGTCATCAATGCCGGCCTGCGCTAAATGATTTTTATTTAATAAATTTTATTTATATTTAATATTTAAAACATAAATAAAAATTTATGTTTATGTGTTTTTACTTTTGTGCCGTAACAAACATAAAAACACATGCAAAAAATCACGGTAGCAATGGGGGACGGAATTGGCCCGGAAATTATGGAGGCCACATTACAAGTACTTCAGGCATCGGGAGCTAAAATCCAATGGGATCCCATAGAGATCGGAGAGCAGGTATACCTCTCCGGCAACAGCAGCGGCATAAGCAAAAATGCCTGGGAAAGCATCCGCCGCAACAAGATTTTTTTAAAGGCCCCCATCACCACCCCACAGGGAGGAGGATACAAAAGCCTCAACGTCACATTGAGGAAAAGTCTGGGCCTATTTGCCAATGTCAGGCCTTGTAAAAGTTTTCATCCTTATGTCCCTACCAAACACCCGGATATGGACCTGGTGGTGATCAGAGAAAACGAAGAGGACCTGTATGCGGGCATCGAACATCAGCAAACCGATGAGGTGGTACAATGCCTGAAACTCATCAGCAGACCCGGTTGCGAGCGAATTGTCCGCTATGCTTTTGAATACGCCCGGCTCTATCAAAGAAAAAAAGTAAGTTGTTTTACGAAGGACAATATCATGAAACTGACTGACGGTCTTTTTCACCAGGTATTCCGGGAAATAGCGGTTGAATACCCGGATATTGAAGCCGACAACTGGATAATAGACATCGGGGCAGCCCGGCTGGCAGACAGTCCGGAAATGTTTGATGTGCTGGTAATGCCCAACCTTTACGGGGATGTGGTTTCAGACATCACTGCCCAGCTTTCAGGTTCTGTAGGCCTGGCAGGATCGGCCAATATCGGTGAAAAATGTGCCATGTTTGAGGCCATCCATGGATCTGCTCCTCCTCTGGCCGGCAAGGATCTGGCCAATCCTTCCGGTCTCTTACGGGCTGCCATAATGATGCTCAACCACATTGGTCAGCCGGAAACGGCAGAAAAGATCAAGAACGCCTGGTCTTGTACGCTGGAGGAAGGCATACATACCGAAGACATCTTCCGTCCCGGACTGAGCAAGGAGAAAGTCGGCACCAGGGATTTTGCCCGGGCGGTAATCGAGAGGCTGGGTAAATTACCCAAAAAAATAAAGCCTGTCTCCTATGCCAAAGAGGTACAAATCCGGATTCCTGCTTACCAGAGAAAGACTCCAGGAAAGAAAGTGCTGCAGGGAGTAGATCTTTTTATCGACTGGAAAGGCAGCAATCCCGACCACCTCGGTGAGAAAATAAAGGGCTTGCATCCCGAATTTCAGCTGAAGATGATCACCAACCGGGGAGTAAAAGTATGGCCGGAAGGCTTTGAAGAGACTTTTTGTACAGACCATTGGAGGTGTCGTTTTGAACTGAAAGAAAACAATGCCGGCACCAACATATTGATTGCCGAACTGCTGATCCATGCCATACAAAATGATGTAGACGTAATCAAAACGGAAAATCTCTATACCTTTGACGGGCAGCGGGCCTACTCCCTTGGTCAGGGGCAATAGCCTGACAACCACTTCCGGTAGAGCTGCTTGCGGTTTACTAAAAGTTGTTCAGACTTACTTCCCGTTAAAGGGATTGAACCGCCTGCGCCCCACCTGCATGCCCAATGCCCTGCAGACCGTTTTGTCACCATACTTCCCGTTGATGCGGTCCATGGCCTGGTACAGGGAAATACTTTCTTCTGTATCCTCAAACAAATTGATCTGGTAATGGCCATGTACCAATCCACTAAAGCGCAGCCCTATCAGCCGGATCAGCATGCGCCGCTGGTACAATCGCTGAAAAAGTGCCTTGACCACCGGGAGAAGCATGTGATCTGCAGCCGTGAATGGCACCCGCTGCTGCATGGTATGGGTGTCGAAATCGGAATAACGGATCTTCACAGCTACCGTGGAAGTGAGTTTTTGCTGCTGCCGCAACTTGCCCGCCAGCTGTTCGGTCATGGCTATCAATGTAGCCTCCAGCAAACGCACATCGATGGTATCTGCCTCAAAAGTATTCTCCGAGGAAATGGATTTGGCTTCAGTATATGGAATAATCGGTGAACGGTCAATCCCATTGGCCTTGTCCCAGATCAGCAGGCCATTTTTCCCAAAGGCCGACTCCAGCAGTTCTGCCGGCATGCCCTGCAAGGTATGGATACGCTTCACTCCCATATTGTACAGTGTATGGGAGGTTTTTTTGCCGATCATGGGGATTTTCCGTACAGACAAAGGTGCCAGAAAAGGTCTTTCCTCTCCATGGGGTACTTGCTTTTCATTGTTCGGCTTGGCCTCTCCCGTGGCCACTTTCGACACGGTCTTGTTTTCCGAAAGCCCCAGGGAAATGGGCAGACCACTTTGCTGCATGATTTTCTGCCGCAGCTCCCTGGCCATTTTAAAACAGCCAAAAAACCGGTCCATGCCAGTGTAGTCCACATAAAATTCGTCTATGGATGATTTTTCGAAAAGCGGCACATTCTCCCGGATGATTTCGGTGATTTCATGGGATTTCTGGCTGTAGCGGGAAAAATCGCCACGGACCAGCAGCGCCTCCGGACAAAGCTGCCGGGCGGTACGCATGGGCATGGCCGAATGTATGCCAAACTGCCTGGCCTCATAACTGCAGGAAGCCACCACTCCCCGGTCCCCAGACCCTCCGATCAGAATGGGCTTGCCATAAAGCCTGCGGTCATGCAACCGCTCCACAGACACAAAAAAACTGTCCAGGTCCAGGTGCACAATATTCCGACTAGTCTCCATATCCTTCTCTCCTTTCTTTACAAACATCTATATGTTAATAATATTGACAATTTTTTGTTTATAATTTAAACATAATGTTTTATATTTGTTTATCAACAGTCTTAAAAAATTTATCCATGTACCTGCATGCCAATATCAAACTCCTGCGCAAAAGAAAGGGGCTCACCCAATCCCTGATGGCTGAAAGCCTGGGTATCAGCCGCTCCAAACTGGCAGGGTATGAATTGAACGTCAGCCCTCCTCTGGATACCCTGGTAAAAATCTGTGAATACCTGGAAGTATCCGTGGATCTGATGCTCAAGCAAAACCTGGAAAAATACCCCGTCCACAAGCTCGGGGAAATCCTGGAGACCAGCCGTTACCTGAAGGGCCGGGACCTGCGCATCCTGGCCACCACGGTGGATGCAGCCGGAAGAGAACTGATAGAAGTGGTTTCCCAAAAAGCCAGAGCCAGCTATCTGGCCGGCTTTTCGGATCCGGATTTCATAGGTGACTTGCCCCGATTTCACCTTCCCTTTCTGCCGCAGGACAAAAAACACCGGGTTTTTCAGGTAGATGGTGACTCCATGGACCCCATACCGGACGGTGCCTGGATTATCTGCGAATACATGGACGACTGGACCCGCATCAAAGACGGAGAGAAGTATGTCATCGTCACGGCACAGGATGGTGTCACCTTCAAACTGGCCTACAATCAGTTGAAGGAAAAAAGACAACTGCTGCTCTGCTCCAGCAACCCCCTCTACAAGCCTTTCGAAGTAGCAGCAGATACAGTACGGGAAGTATGGAAATACCGCATGATGCTGGTATAATGTGCAAGTAGTTGGTAGAAACTGAAATTAAACCTACCTTTGCATGATCGATAGCCCGTCGACAGCATAATTACCGGCAACATTTTCTGCCAAAACCTGTTAAAATGTTTACCCTTTTGCTGGCACCATTCTGATCATGAGCCAGTAGTCGCAAGTATTTTTATTTAAAAAAGGGCTGAACAAAGAATATCTCATTGGAAAAGCAGCAGTGTCTCACTGCCTCAGTTTAGGTTAAACCTTGTTTTTGGTTTTAAAGTTGAAGAGGATATGAAAGAAACAGTGGTAATGGCGTCCCCCTTAGGAAATATCCGGCTCATCGCCGAAGATGACTTTCTTTTGTCCTGCCGGTTTACGGAAGATAAGGCATCGGAAAATGCCGATAAACCCTTTTTCCTGGATATCATGGTACAGTTGGAGGCTTATTTCAAAGGAAAACTAAAAATTTTTGACATCCCTGTAGGTATCGGGGGCACGGAGTTCCAGAAATTGGTTTGGATGGAAGTAAACAAGGTTCCCTTTGGCCATACGGTTTCCTACCATGACATTGCCAAATCCCTGGCCAAACCCACCGCTGTCCGTGCAGTAGGAGCTGCCATAGGCGCAAACCCCCTGCTGGTTGTAATTCCCTGTCACCGGATCATTGCCAACACGGGAGAATTAACCGGTTATGCCGGGGGGCTGTGGAGAAAGCTCAAGCTGTTACAACTGGAAGCCAAAGACAAGCCCGGAAATCAATTTGACCTTGGTTTTTAGATTCCTTTTCTGAATTTACTTTATTTTACCCACCGGCTTCCTTATTTTTGGTTATGGAAAAGGTAAGCATCCTCCCCTACAGCGAAAGCCTGGCACCCTATTTTCTATCTATCAACCGGGAATGGATAGAAAAATACTTTGCCATGGAGCCTTTTGACCTGGCCCAGTTGCAAAGCCCCTGCGAAACCCTGATCAATCCTGGCGGGGAAGTGCTGTTTGCCGAATGGCAGGGAGAAATCGTCGGCACCGTAGGTTTGAAAAAAATGAGCAACCGGCAATATGAGCTGATCAAAATGGGCGTATTGCCCAAAGCCCGGGGCCAAAAGATCGGGTTGTTGCTGGGACAAGCTGCGCTTGACTGGGCCAAAAAGCAGGGGGCGGTGAAAGTCCTGCTTTACAGCAACTCCATCCTTGCACCTGCCATTGCGCTGTACCGGAAACTGGGTTTCCGGGAAATCCCCATGGAGCCGGGCACCTACCAGCGCTGTGATATAAAAATGGAGTATTTGCTGTAGGCTGTTAGCCTGTTCCCGGCTTATTTATCCTTTGATTTTATTTCTCAAATATTCCTTTTCGTCGTAAAAAGCCAAACCCAGTCCTGATGGCTCTCGCAATGGCAATAACAGGCAATACCTGGTATATCCGGTAACCTGTCCGGAGCAGCAAAAAAAAGAAGGTTGTATTAAAAATTCACAAAGCATTCTGCTATCAAGTTTTAGCATGGGCTTTATTAATTTCTCTCAGCTTTTGTTTGCACTGATGCTATTATATCTCTACTTTTGCCTCTCCAAACTGCGCACGTGGTGAAACTGGTAGACACGCCATCTTGAGGGGGTGGTGCCTTCGGGTGTGGAAGTTCGAATCTTCTCGTGCGCACGTTACCTTTCCTTTTTTTAGGAAAGGTTTTTTTTTGCCCCGCTTTTTTACAAAATTACCTGAATTCGATTTTAATTCATCCCTATCCTTTCTCATCCATGACAAAAGCAGCCATCTACACAGTAAAGAATGGACCCCTTGAAGCCCAGGTGTCCAGCCTGGGTGCGGAATGTATCTCACTGAAATACAAGGGCACGGAATACCTCTGGCAGGCTGATCCTGCTGTTTGGGGCAGACATGCCCCGGTGCTGTTTCCCATTGTTGGAAAATTAAAAAACGATCGTTTCAGCCATGCCAACCAAAGCTATACCCTGAAACAGCATGGTTTTGCCCGTGACCGCAACTTTCAGTTGCTGCATCAATCCGGGAATAGCCTCTCTTTTGTATTAAAACCGGATAAAGAGAGTCTGGAAAATTTTCCCTTTGATTTTGAATTGATTATCCGGTACACGCTTATTAATACGGGTTTGCAAGTGGATTACAGGGTAAACAACCCTTCCCCGGAGCAAGACTTGTTGTTCAGCATAGGCGCCCATCCGGGATTCCGCTGCCCCCTGCTGCCTGATAGAGAAGTTTTTGAGGACTATGTATTGGATTTTGGGCAGGAGCAACTGTCCTCCCTACCCATTTATTTCCTGGAAAATGGTTTGATTGCGGCAGACCGTAAATCACTTCCTCTGGAACAAGGCAAACTGGACCTAAAGCAGGAACTGTTCAGCAATGACGCATTGATATTTGATGTTAATCCAATTTCATACCTAAGCATCCGAAGCAAAAAAAGTGGAAAGGGCTATGCCATGCAATTTTCTGATTTCCGATGGCTGGGACTTTGGACAAAAGGCGAAAATGCCGGTTTTATTTGCATAGAGCCATGGAATGGTATTGCCGATACCGTAGGCCATGATGGTGAACTCAAGAACAAGTTGGGAATCATCCGCCTTTCTCCCGGTGATTTTCATGAAGTGGCCTATCAGGTAGAACTTTTGGAGTAAAACCAGCTAATTACCAAAGCAGGTTGAAATCCTTTTTCCAATCCTGCTAAATACCACTTTGTTTTCTTAATTTTGCGGCATGTTATCCATTAATAATCTCTCTTATTACATTGGGGGGCGTCCCCTCTACGAAAATGCTTCCCTACACATCAAGCCAAAGGACAAAATTGGTCTGGTAGGTATTAACGGTTCGGGCAAATCCACGCTGCTGAAAATTATCTATGGGGACATTCAGCCCAGTGGCGGCGAAATCCAAAAGGCCAAAGACTGCAGCATCGGCTTTCTTAACCAGGACCTGCTTTCCTACCAGTCTGAAGACAGCATTCTGGATGTGGCTTTGGAGGCTTTTAAAGAAACTCTGGCTCTTCAGGAAGAAATTGACGCTGTGCTCAAGCAAATGGAAACAGACTATTCCGAACAGATCCTTGAGAAGTTGGCGCATTTGCAGGAAAGGTTTGAAGCTCATGAAGGGTATACGATCAAGGCCAAGGCGGAAGAAGTGCTGGAAGGGATCGGTTTTCAAACGGCAGACCTGAGGCGACCCCTGAAAACCTTTTCGGGGGGATGGAGAATGCGGGTCATGCTGGCCAAACTGCTTCTGGAAAAGCCCTCTCTACTGATGCTGGATGAACCTACCAACCACCTGGATTTGCCTTCTATTCAATGGGTGGAAAACTACCTGAAATCCTATGAAGGTGCCGTTGTCGTGGTATCTCACGACCAGACATTTTTGAACAACTGTAGCGAAACCACCGTGGAAGTTTCACAGGGGAACCTGACCAGCTATGCCGGAAACTACGCGTATTACAAAAAAGAAAAGGTAGCCCGGGAAGAAATCCAGCAGAATGCCTATGAAAATCAGCAGCAGATGATCAAGCAAACGGAACGTTTTATCGAACGTTTCCGTGCCAAGGCCACCAAATCCAACCAGGTGCAGTCCCGGGTCAAAGCCCTGGACAGAATGGATAGGGTTTCTGAAGTGGTCAGGGATGAGGTATCTGTAAATTTTAAATTCAAGTTTTCGCAAAAATCCGGGAGAGATGTGGTGGTGCTGGATGGCGTTTCCAAATCTTTTGGTGACCTTAAAATCCTGGACAATGCGCATGCCCGCATCGAAAGGGGTGACAAAATCGCACTGATCGGGGCCAATGGAAAAGGAAAATCCACTGTGCTAAGAATCATCGATGGATCTGAGCCCATACAGGGCCACAGGGAAGATGGGTACAATGTGATCAAATCCTTCTTTGCCCAGCACCAGCTGGAAGCACTGGGAATCAACAATGAAATCCTGCAGGAATTGGCTCAGGCAGGCAGCAAAAAGACGGAAACAGAACTCAGGAATGTACTTGGCTGCTTTCTTTTTACCAATGAAGATGTCTTTAAAAAGATAAAAGTGCTGTCTGGTGGTGAAAAATCCAGGGTTGCCCTGGCCAAAACACTGATCTCCGAAGCCAATTTCCTGCTTTTGGATGAGCCCACCAATCACCTGGACATACAGTCTGTGAATATTCTCACCCAGGCCCTGCAACAGTATGAGGGGACCTTTGTAACCGTCTCTCACGACCGGCTTTTTATTCAGGGAGTGGCCAACAAAATCTGGTATATCGAAGACCATCAGATCAAAGAGTACCCCGGTACCTATGATGAATACGTGTACTGGCGTTCTCAGCAACCTCAAAAAACTGAGAAAGCAACAGTTACTCCTCCTAAAAAAGAAACGCCAGCTCCGGTAGTAAAAACCGCTGCCAATGGTGAGGATCCTGCCAGAAAAAAAGCCATTCGGGAAAAGGAAAAAGCTTTGGAAAAACTGGAGGAAGAAATTACCCTACTGGAAAACAAAAAGCTTGCCCTGGAAAATCAAATGGCCGATTCGTCCGTTTATGAAGATGAGCACCAAATGCAGGAACTCAATGCATCCTATTCTCAGGTCCGGCAGGACGAAACGAAACTCAATAAGGAGTGGGAGGCATTGGCCGAACAAATTGAAAGTCTGCAGGGATCCTGAAATCCGTTATACCAACCCTTTTGCCATGAAAAGTTTCCTTTTTTTCCTACTACCGGTTACTTGCTTACTTTTATCTGCAGGCCTTGTTCAGGCACAGGATATCTATGAGGACAGGGTTTTTGATGAAAATATTCAGACGGTGCAGCTTTTTCCTGCTTCCGGGAATTTTGAGGCGCAAATGACATCTCCGATCATCCCGCTGAACAGTCCGGTGCCTTTGCTGCTTCAATTTGATGACATAGCCTATGAAGCGGACAGGTACCTGGCCAAAATCATCCATTGCAATGCAGACTGGACTCAGTCCGGTTTAAGAGATGCGGACTATCTGGAGCAATACAACGAATATAACGTAAACGATTATGAGTACAGCATCAATACCAGGGTGCCTTATATCCATTATACTTTTCAAATCCCCAGGGTCAACAGAAGCGGAAATTATATCATCAAAGTATACCGTGGCCGGGATGAATCCAAAGCCTTGTTAACCAAGCGCTTTATGGTATATGACAATCAGGTCGCAGTCGGTGCATCAGTGGTAGTACCCAGCAAAAATGAAGACCGGAGAACTTCTCAGCAAATCAACGTGAACGTTAATTTTAGTAACAGGGAGTTGATAGACCCCCTGAATAACACCCTCCTGGTGATTCGACAAAACCAAAGGTGGGACAATGCGATTGTCGGGTTGAAATACAACAACATCAGGGAAGATCTGAAACAGTTGCAATACCAATTGTTTGATGGCAGCAATACTTTTGAAGCAGGCAATGAATTTCGCTTTGTGGACCTGCGCTATGTACGGACCCGTGGGAGAAACATCGCCGCCGTCAGGATGGAAGAAGATGTGGTATTTGCAGAGGCTGGTGTGGATCAGAGTAGAAATGGTCAGGGCTATCTGGAGTACCTGGACATCAACGGTCAGTATGGGGTTTTTAATGTGGAGAGGCAAAATCACGAACTGGAAAGTGAGTATGTTTTGCTCACTTTTAATCTTGAAACAGAAAAGTTGTCTTCTCCTCCATTTGTCCTGGGGGCATTGAGCAACTGGGGCAAAAATCAGAATGCCAAAATGGTCTATGACCAGGCATCGGGAAACTACCAGGCTACCTTATTTTTAAAGCAAGGTTGGTATGATTATCAGTACGGGCTTCGCACCGATACAGGCTGGGACCTGGAACATTTTGAAGGCAATCATTTCCAGACCGAAAACGAGTATGAGGTCTTTTTCTACTACCGGGACATGGGATCCCGGTATGACGAGTTGATCGGCTATACGGTCCTCAACCCGAACAAAAGGAGGTTTTGATTACAGCAACCAATCATGGGCAAATCGCCACACCGTGTAAGGAATAATTAATCAAGGAAGATTCTTCAGAAACCCGGGACAGGCATCTCGCCCCCTAAAGAAAAAATATACAGGTGTAATAAAAAAACCCGGAATAAATCCGGGTTTTTATTGTCAATCATTTTCTTCTTCTTCGGAACTACTGTTTCCCTCATCCGCCCTTTCATCATTTTTTCTGGGCTCATGCGATTGTGATCTGTAGGGAACAAAACCCTCTCTCTTAAATTTGTATGGTTCGGTACGTTGGCTGGGCATATTATTGGCCAGGTCAAGCATGCCAAAACCTTTGTGGGTAAAGGCCCCCAATCCGCATTTGAAAACAAAATCCTGTACTTCTCCGGCGGCATACAAGGTGAAGGGAAGCGTGTATCCCCGTACTTCATATTTTACATCCATGTCATAGACAGAATAGATTCTCGCAAATTTCTTCTGCTGCTCGCGCAATTTATTGACATAGTTCATGTCAGGAACTACCTGAAACTTGTAAAAGGATTCCATTTGTTCCTGATCATACCAGCCAGATTTTTCCATCCTGGTCAAGGTGGATTCATACAGCAAATCTGAAAATTCATCCGTATCCGGGTTGATAAACCTTTTTCCGGACTCATCGTCAAAAGTAGGTGTCAAGAGAACCAGTGGTGAAATACAAACAAATTTGTTGGAGGTTTCCAGCGGTGGTTCAATTTCCTTTTCTGTATATTCAGGGGACAAAATCAGATTTCCCAACTCAATTTTGGGGGTTTTAAACACCTGTGCCAACAAATAATCTATAAACGCTTCATCAGGAGCGGATACGACCAGGGTAACTAAGCTGGAATAATAGTGCAACCCACTTCTACTAACTTTGGTTTGACCTTTCAAACCAGAGAAGTTAAAGTAATTGTAGTTAAAAAACTCTTCTTGCCCACCTTTTACAATCAGACCTTTGAGAAATTGAGCCAAGATGTACTGGTGGTGAAAAGGTAAGTAAGCACCTTTGTTCTTTAAGGAAAATATTAATCTAATTCTCACGACGTTAAAAATGAAAAGTTAAACAATGATTAAATACATCAATCTTATGGAATAAACTAATTTATGGGTAAATAAGTTGCAACAAACTTAACAATAATATTTGAATATATTTATACATTGAACCTAAAATGCATGATATCTCCGTCACAAACTACATATTCCTTACCTTCAACTGCAATTTTCCCGTTTTCACGGCAGACCGCCTCAGTTTTGAACTGTTCGTAATCCTTTAATTTGATCACTTCCGCTTTGATGAAGCCTTTTTCAAAATCGGTATGTATCACCCCCGCAGCTGCAGGTGCTTTCCAACCTTTTTTGATGGTCCAGGCCCGGACTTCCTGTACGCCGGCTGTGAAGTAGGTTATTAAATTCAGTAACTTATACGCAGCAGCGATCAAACGGTTCAAGCCACTTTCCTTCAACCCATATTCTCCCAGAAACATTTCCTTTTCCTCTTCGTCTTCAAATTCAGCAATCTGGGCTTCCAATGCTGCACACAACAGGATCACTTCTGCGTTTTCCTTGGCTACCTCCTTTTTGAGTGCCTCCACATGGGCATTTCCCGATTGAATGCTTCCCTCATCTACATTGGCCACATAGAGTACTGGTTTGATGGTCAGCAGGTGAATATCCCTGATGGCTTCCAAATCATCAGCATCGGCATCTACTGCCCGGGCATTCTGTCCTGCTTTAAGGGCATCCTTAAACTTTAGCAGGCTTTCCATTGCTTTTTTCGCTTTGGCATCCCCGCTTTTGGCAATTTTTTCAAGGCGAAGAATTTTTTTATCCACAGATTCCAGATCCTTTAACTGCAACTCTGTATCGATCACCTCCTTATCAAATACCGGGTCCACTGATCCGGCCACGTGCACTACATTGGGATCCTCAAAACACCTGATCACGTGGATGATGGCATCTACTTCCCTGATATTGGCCAGGAATTTATTGCCAAGACCTTCTCCTTTGCTGGCACCTTTTACCAGGCCTGCTATGTCCACGAATTCAATAACCGTAGGGATAACCTTATGTGGATTAACCAATCCCTCTAAAACCTGTAACCTTCCATCAGGTACGGTAACTACCCCTACATTGGGTTCTATGGTACAAAAAGGGAAATTTGCCGCTTCGGCTTTTGCACTCGATATCGCATTGAATAATGTTGACTTTCCCACGTTGGGCAAACCAACGATCCCACATTTTAATCCCATGAATGTTAAATCTTGTCTATTTTAAATATTCTGTATTCTTTATACCCTTTATATAGCTCCTTGATGGAAACCCTGAAAATGGTATAAACCGGTATGGCAAAGATCATTCCCAATACCCCTGCAATTTTTGCACCCACAAAGATAATCACAAATATTTCAAGCGGGTGTGCTTTTACGGATTTGGAAAAGATAAATGGTTGTAAAATTACATTATCACTCAATTGAACCACTGAAAATACTGCAAGAATCTTTATGAGAAAAAAATATATCTCACTTGCTGCACTGAATTCTCCCGTAGACAGCCCTACCAGTACACCAAAGGTAGCTCCCAGAATTGGGCCGGCATAAGGGATCAGGTTTGCCACTGCAGCAAAAACGGCTATGGTCATGGCGTAATCAATATTGGCTATGGTTAAGCCTATGGAAGCTATGGAAAATATAACGGACATCTGTATCAATAAACCCAAAAGATAATTGGACAGCAATCTTTCCACTTTGTGAAAAGTAGCTACAGACAACTCAAAATATTTATTGGGGATGAAATTCATCAGATTTCTCCGCAACAATCCGTTTTCCAGAAGGAGAAAAAAAGTAATGAAACCCACAGCAAGAATACCGATAAAAAAGGTGCTTGTGGCAGAAATCACCCTATTGATAAAACCCTGAACATTCACTTCATTGAGGCTACTTATCAGGTTTTCCTTTACCAAATCGATCAGGTATCCAGGTTCATTGTTGATAAGGTTTAATTGTATCAATATGGCTTCCAAATTGTCTATGGGCCGCTGAATTTGGTCATAGAGGTAATTGATGTCCAGGTCTTTTAATAATTCTATTTGTGAGCGAATGAGAGGCGTAAACAAGAGCACCAATAAAAAACCAACTGAAACAATCGCTAAAAAAGAAAGCATGATAGCAATGCCCCGTGGAATATGCTGCCCCAAAACATAGAGGTTGTTGATCTTATTGGTCAATGGACGAAGGGCTGAAGCCAGTACAATCGAGAAAATAAAATACAAACTGATATCAGAAAAATACCAGCCCACTAAAAAAACCAGTATGGTAACAATTACCACTGTGAGGATTACCTTGACCATAAATCAAAAATAACAAAAAAACGAACCTGTTCATGGATCCGTTAAATACAAATCCATATACTGATTCGTAACACCATTATTCAGCTATACAGCTCGTCCTGAAAATAAATAAGACTGAAGGTTTATCAATCCCACTTCAGATCTTCTCCAAACTTATTGTTCTCATTATTGCTTTCTGTAGGCTCCGGCTCTGTATCAAATTGAGAGAAATCGAAATCAGACATCAAGTCATTTTTAACGTGATCTACTGCATCCTGAAGTGCCTCCACAAATTTGGCGAAATCTTCCTTGTACAAGAAAATTTTATGTTTCTCGTAAAAAAAATTATCGTCTTTGATTTTTCTCTTGCTTTCTGTTATGGTCAAGTAGTAATCATTGGACCGTGTAGCTTTCACATCAAAAAAATAGGTCCTCTTGCCAGCCTTTACCCTTTTGGTGAAAATCTCATCTCTTTCGTAATCTTTGTTATTTTCCACTATCCAAACATTTATTTTTTTAAAAATGAATATAATGCCAAGTTAAATCAATTCAATTATTAAATTCAAGTTATTGAACGTTTTTTTTTTCAAATTATGGGATATTGTTCAAATTACCTATTGGAAAAAACAATTTTATGAGTACAAAAGATGGTTTAGTCTGAGAATCCAGCTATTCTCCATGCATAAATTGCTTTTTGGCCATCAACTCTTCTTCAGTCTCTCTGTGATCAGGATCGTCTACACAACAGTCAACCGGACAAACTGCCGCACATTGCGGCTCTTCATGAAAACCGGTACATTCCGTACACTTCTGCGTAACGATGTAATAAAATTCATCGGATACAGGCTCTTGCTTTTCATCTCCACTCACTACCGTACCGTCATCTAAAGTGACTTCCTTTAATTCCGTACCTCCTCCCCAGGTCCATTCTATACCCCCTTCATAAATGGCGGTATTCGGGCATTCTGGTTCACATGCACCACAATTGATGCACTCATCGGTTATCATGATTGCCATTTTTTTCTCTTTTTTTGTTTGGTTGCAAAACTACTAACCAAAATACAATCTAACAAGGAAAATAATTCCACATAAGTCAAAAATACGCTATACATTAATTGCCACACTAACTATTTACACCAGTCAATAACCTGCTTTTCGGGACAATTTTTTTATCTTTGGATTCATTTTCACGAAATTATTCACTAATCCATACAAGCAGGAGCCTTCTCCATGAATTTGAACGAAAGATTAATCCAACTATCAGGATGGGAGCAACATATAAAAAATCTTCCCGAAGAAAAAAACTTCTTATTCAAGCGGATGCACGATCAAAACAGCTGGTTTACTCCTGAACAATCCCGGCTGGCACTTGAAGGCATCCTGGAATACCTTTCCCCTGAAAAAGTACGGCAATGGGTAAGCTCCTATAAATTCCCTGATAATGAACACTTTGAAGAAAGGAATATAGGTATTATTATGGCCGGCAATATCCCCGGAGTAGGATTCCATGATCTGCTGTGTGTCCTGCTGTCAGGCCATCGGGCTAAAATCAAGCTTTCCTCAACAGATATAATTTTGATTCCCTGGTTGGTAGAAAAATTAGGGGAGATTTCTCCCGAATTGGTCCAGGCTGTTTCTTTCGAAGAAAGGCTTAACGGTATGGATGCCTACATTGCCACAGGAAGTGATAATTCTGCCCGGTATTTTGACTATTATTTTGGCCGGTATCCGCATATCATCCGGAAAAACCGAACTTCAGTGGCCATTCTTGACGGGAATGAAACCCAAGAAGACTGGAATAAACTCTCCAAAGATATATTCCAATACTATGGCCTGGGCTGCAGGAATGTGTCCAAAATATACGTACCCAATCAGCAATCATTGCAGGCCTTTCTTAAAGGAATGGAACCTGCCAATCAGGTCATTGATCACCACAAATACCTTAACAACTATGATTATAATAAATCAAAATACCTGGTCAATCGCAGTCCTCATTTTGACAACGGGCACTTGTTGCTGGTAGAAAGCAGAGAGTTGGTATCCCCAATTGCGGTGGTCTATTTTGAATATTACGCTGATTTGTCCATGCTACGAAACCAATTAAAAGAACAGGAGAATAAAATTCAATGTATGGTTTCCCGGGATGGTTGGTTTGATGGAAGCATTAATATGGGAAATGCCCAATGTCCTGAGGTATCAGATTACGCCGACAAGGTGGATACCCTCCAATTTCTTTTAAACCTTGACCAGGAAATCCACCAGCGGGTAATGGGTCCGCAAAAACAGGGCTAATTTTTTTAAATCCTTTATAAATAAAGATATAAATGTGCCAAAATAACCGGATAATGGCTGGTTTTCTTATCTTTGCCGCTCAATTGAATTTTCTACAATCTACAATATAACTTCATAATCGATGGTTTTTGATATAGATATGATCAAGTCGGTTTACGCTGCATTTCCCGGGCGTATAGCCGCAGCAAGGAAAGCAGAAGGCAGACCGCTCACGCTCACTGAAAAGATCCTTTACGCCCATCTTTCCGAAGGAGAGGCGAGTGAAAAGCACGAAAGAGGAGTCTCCTATGTGGACTTTAAACCTGATCGCGTGGCCATGCAGGATGCGACGGCACAAATGGCATTGCTACAATTCATGCAAGCCGGCAGATCAAAGGTAGCAGTGCCTTCCACTGTGCATTGTGATCACCTCATTCAAGCCGAAGTGGGTGCCAATCAAGACCTGGCAAAAGCAAAAGATAAAAACAGGGAGGTTTACGATTTTCTTTCATCCGTGTCCAACAAATATGGCCTGGGTTTTTGGAAGCCAGGCGCAGGAATCATTCATCAGGTGGTCCTGGAAAATTATGCCTTTCCGGGGGGAATGATGATTGGCACAGATTCCCATACACCTAATGCAGGTGGTTTGGGCATGGTAGCTATTGGCGTAGGTGGCGCAGATGCCTGCGATGTAATGGCAGGATTGCCCTGGGAACTTAAATTCCCCAAATTGATCGGTGTCAAGCTTACAGGGAAACTTTCAGGATGGACTTCTGCCAAAGATGTGATCCTGAAGGTCGCAGGTATTCTCACTGTAAAAGGTGGTACAGGATGCATCGTAGAATATTTTGGGGAAGGAGCGCAATCTCTTTCTGCTACCGGAAAAGGTACCATTTGCAATATGGGAGCTGAAATAGGTGCTACCACCTCCATCTTTGGCTATGACGAAAAATCAGAGGCTTATCTACGGGGAACTGACCGATCCGAAATTGCTGATCTTGCCAATGGTATCAGGGAACACCTGACTGGAGACCCTGAAGTATATGCTTCTCCGGAAGATTATTTCAATGAGGTCATCGAAATCAACCTTTCAGAGTTGGAGCCTCATGTCAATGGTCCATTTACACCAGACCTTGCCTGGCCCCTTTCTAAATTTGCAGCGGCTGTTAAAGAAAACGACTGGCCGCAAAAGCTGGAAGTAGGTCTGATCGGCTCCTGTACCAACTCTTCTTATGAAGACATCTCCCGGGCCGCCTCCCTGGCACAACAGGCAGTAGATAAAAAACTGAAAGCCAAATCAGAGTACACCATCACTCCGGGATCCGAACAAGTGAGGTTTACAGTAGAAAGAGATGGCTTTTTGGGTATTTTCGAAAAAATGGGTGGGGTTGTTCTGGCCAATGCTTGCGGCCCTTGCATAGGCCAATGGGCGAGGCATGGTGCTGATAAGCAGGAAAAAAACTCCATCATTACATCTTTTAATAGGAATTTTGCCAAAAGAGCGGATGGAAACCCAAATACACACTCTTTTGTAGCTTCGCCTGAGGTGGTTACGGCCCTGGCCATTGCAGGTGACCTTACATTCAACCCCATGACAGACACCTTGACCAATGAAGATGGCCAACAGGTAAAGCTGGAAGAACCTGCCGGACTGGAGCTTCCTGTCAAAGGTTTTGCTGTGGAGGATGCAGGCTACCAGGAACCCGCAAAGGACGGTTCAACAGTAGAGGTAAAAGTAGCTCCCGATTCGGAAAGACTTCAACTGTTGGAACCTTTCCAACCCTGGGAAGGAACTGACCTGAAAGGACTCAAACTACTTATCAAGGCAAAAGGAAAGTGTACCACAGACCATATTTCAATGGCCGGACCCTGGTTGAGATACAGAGGCCACCTGGACAATATTTCCAATAACCTTTTGATTGGTGCGGTCAATTTTTTCAACGATGCCACCAACAAAGTCAAAAACCAATTGGATGGCAGTTACGGCGAAGTTCCGGCCGTACAGCGTCAGTACAAACTGCACAATATCGGCACCGTGGTCGTTGGCGATGAAAATTATGGAGAAGGTTCATCCAGGGAACATGCTGCCATGGAACCAAGGTTTTTGGGAGTGCGGGCCATCCTGGTAAAATCCTTTGCCCGAATCCATGAGACAAATCTTAAAAAGCAGGGGATGTTGGCGTTGACTTTTGACAATCCGGCAGATTATGATTTGATTCAGGAAGATGACGCATTGGATATAATCGGTTTGGATAGCTTTGCTCCCGGTAATCCATTAACTGTGGTTTGCAACCACAGTGACGGTAGCAAAGATGAGATCAAAGTAAACCATACTTACAATGCTGGACAGATCAGGTGGTTCAAGGCCGGATCGGCACTTAACCTGGTAAAGGAAAATGCAATTTAATACCCATTTTATATATTCTTAAAAAAGGTCATGGTCTGTATCCATGGCCTTTTTTTTATTTTAGAAAAGGATGATAACCCCGCCTGCTCACTCTGTGATGGTGAATAGGCACAAACAAAATCCTGACTGCACTCCTGAATGGTATAACAACCTATTATGGTAACCCTCCATGTTTTTACTGCACATCAGACAGGTATTCGTCCAATAATCCTATGGTTGGATCCTTTTCATACACTTCCCTGAGAAAACGGTCCGCCAGATCCATCTGCCCTTTTTTATGGTAATAGATCCCTTTGTTTCTAAGGGCATACAGGTTGCGGCTATTTTGCTTCAAACTGAAATTGATATCTTTTAAGCCTTCCTCAAGATTACCCAGGTACAGTTGATATAGTCCCCGGTTATTGTAATAATATGGGTCGTCCTTCTCCAATTCAATAGCCCTTTCCACCTGCTTCAGTGCCATTTGGTAATCGCCTTCCTCAAAATAAAGCAGGGATTCCAGGTTATAGATCATACTATGTTCAGGATCCTTATTTTTTGCCAGGGATAAATTCATCTTAGCCTCATCCCATTCTTCCAGATGATAGTTTACAGTGGCCAGATTGATATAGAGTTCAACATTTTCAGGGTCCAGGGACAGGGCTTTATCAAAGGCTTTCTTTGCCTCAACATATTCCTTCAAAGCAGTCCATGTCAATCCCTGTAAAAAGTGGGCCTGTACATCCTGTTCATCCATGGACAACAGGGTCCTTGTATTTTCCAGGGCTTTATAATTTTCACCAAAATCCAGATAAGCCATTGTTCTTTGGATGTGGGCCTCACGATAGGTCTTGTCGATTTCGATCGCCTGACTATAATCGGCGATAGCTTCGGGGAATTTTAATTGTCTGTGCAAGGCCATGCCCCGGTTAAAATAGGCCTCCCTGAATTCAGGATCAACGGCTATGGCTTCATCATAGTATGAAATGGCCCCTTTGGTATTTCCTTCCTTTAATTCGTTATTTCCCTTCAATAAAAACCTCCCTTTTTTGTCTTCAATAGAATCGCAGGATACTAGCCCAAGGAAGATGCAAACAAGGATGGTATTTAAAATGTGATTCATTTTTTCTCCCTTTTAAATATTGGTTTTACCTCTTCTTCTCCAAACAAATAAGCAAAGGGTTTGGTGCTGTTTTTTAGTTCAAAGATCCTTTTTAGAATGGCCAGAGTGGGAATAATCAGGATCATGCCTATTACCCCCCAGATGGCCCCTCCTATCAACAGGCCCAAAAATGTTACCAGGGCATTTAAACTTACATTCCCACCAACAATCTTTGGAGTAAGAAAATTACTTTCTATCAACTGAATTACTGTAAAGGAAACCACTACCATCAATGGGTAAAACAGGCTGTCCATGGTTAAAAATGAAAAAATAAATGGCAATATAGCCCCCAGAAAGGGCCCCAGATAGGGAATGATGTTAAGCAACGCAGCAAAAAGCCCGAAAAAAATGGCATGCTTCACTCCAAGGGCATACAGTACGGCCGTATTCAGAACAGCAAGAATACCCATCACCTTGAGCATGCCAATGATGTAATATTGGACCACCCTTCTGAGGTCTCTGATTTTCGATTTTACCTTTCCTTCCTCTTCTTCCTCAAATAGCCTGGCAATAAAATTCCCCAAATGGTCCCTATAAATCAACATAAAGAAAATAAATACAGGCAATAGCACTACCCCCGTCAAGGAACCGATGGTAGACAGCAAAAAATTGGATACCGTTTCACTGTTGGATTCCAGTAATTCAAAAAGCTGGGATTTATCGATCCCATTTTTAATACCCAGATTGGCCCCAAACCAGTCTGTAGCCAATTGATCTATATCAGAAAGGTATTTGTTTAGCCTCCCGGTAACATCCTCAAAATCTGAAGAGAAACTTTTCACCTGCAGGATTACCAAAACAATCAAGCCTACAATGGCCGCAAGAGAGGTCAACAGGGCTACAAAAGCAGCGATTGGCCGGGGAATTTTTTTTGACTCCATCCAGGTACAGGCTGGAATCAGCAGCATGGCGATGTATCCTCCCAGCATGAGTGGAATCAGAAGACTCCTACCTATGATTAAAATGAATACGATCACAATTAACAACAACAAAATAGTAAGTGCCCGTAAATGACCAGGAAGTTTCAATTCTGTCATATTATTTGAGTTTTGGAACAGTAATTGTACAATTCATAAACAAATAAGAAAATTATTTTTGACTAAAACCAATAAAATTATGTCTACTAATTTAAAATTAAAAGGAAACTGGAACGAAATAAAAGGCAAATTAAAAGCCAAATACGGGGAATTGACTGAAGATGATTTAGCTTATGCTGAAGGTCAGGAAGATCAGCTGATCGGAAGATTGCAGCAAAAAACAGGAGCAGCAAAGGAAGATCTGGAAAAAATGATTTTTTCTGAAGAAGAAAGATAAATTGAAAAATATTTAATTTGAGTAGTGTCTACAGGCGCCGGATTCAATAATCCGGCGTTTGTGTTTTCTCAATCCTTGCCACCTCCCATAGACCTTATTTTTTCTGTTTCAATCAATTGTTCGTGAAGCTGAACTCCCCCCTTTATCCCAAAATCCAGTGTTCGGATAGGGAAAGGAATCATGATACCATTCGCATCAAATGCTTTTTTTATGTTCTTGATAGCCTGGTTTTTTGCCCTGATGTATTCCCGGTTTTCTCTGGAATATTCCAGCCAGATATTTACTGAAAAGTCTATCGAACTATCTCCAAAACCTTTCCAAAACAGGCTGACATCCTCTTCGCTAATCCTTCCGGGCACATCCCTGGCGGCTTCAAGTGCAATGCGTTCGACCTTTTCCAGATCCTCGCCGTAACTCACGCCCACATCTACCCTGATCCGCCTTCTGCCCTCTTCCGTGTAATTGGTAAAGTTTTCCTGAAAAAGAAAACGGTTGGGCACATAAACTATCGGTCCATCAAAAGTCTTGACTTTTGTAACCCTCAAATCAATATCTACGACGTTTCCCATGATCCCATCATGGGTTTCTATCACATCACCTATGGCATAGGGTTGTTGAAAAGTGATATAAATTCCCGACATAAAATTGGCTGCTGTATCCTGAAAAGCGAATCCCAGGGCTAGCCCAATAATGCCCAAGCCGGCTAAAATGGAAGTGACTGTACCCGTAAGGTTCAAAATGGACAGGGACATCATTACCCCGGCAACTATGATCGCCAAAAAAATCAATCTGCTTAAAAATCCACTGATCGTCTCGTCCAGGTGTACTTTTAATAATTGCCTTTTGGAAAACTTCTCAATAAATCTGGCCACAAACAAAAAGAGGAAAAAAATCAAAATCGCCATAACCAGATTTGGAAGATATTCAACAAAAGAAGTAATCCATTGTTCCAAGTTTTCCAAAAGGCAATTATTAAAAGTACACCTGGACGAGA
>NZ_JABURL010000125.1 GCF_014762705.1 Cyclobacterium sp.
AGAATAAGCGTATTACATGTAGTAATTATTAATTAAAAAGATACTAGTCTTCATTCAGATCCAAAAATATTTTGAAATATTCTCCGCAAAATAAGGGAATTTTTGTTATTTGTAAAATATAAAGATTAAGTTTCTTGATCAGGTGGATGAATGAAAGGGTTACTGGTGTTTTTGATTACATGCAGAATCCAATATTAAGCCTATTTATCGTTTTTTTGGAAATAGGAGGGTTTTTATAAAAGGGGGCTATTAGCCTACAGGCCTGAAGTTAGGTTTGTGCAGGATTTGTAAAATTCAACATTTGATAAAACCTTTTGTTGTCTTTTGGGCTCCGGAATAAGCCATTTAATATTGGAAATTACTCTGAGCTAATTTCTATATTTTGCGATTTAGGGGATAATCTGCGAAGAAAGTAAACATAAGCAAATTATTACAAGGGCTTCATTCCTTGAGTTTATTCCTGGCAAATGGCTGTACCAGGTATTTTAAATAACGATTTATCCTTTAGAAAGGGCATAATCGCACCATCTTGGGTTTCCCGGAGAGATTTATTTTACTTCGATTTTTATAATATTCAAACTATGGATAATAAGTTTGACCATTCTTTTTTCACTTCAATCCCCTTCAACCCAGTGCCTGTGGTGCCTGAACCAGTCCGACTGAAAAAGATCAGCCTAAAAAGGTAGCCTGCCGAAGACCAACTTAAGGCCGGATAATCGTTCCGTCAAACTTCCTTACCGTCCAGTTGGAACGGGTGTGCATGGGGTATTTGGCTGCCAGCTCCTCATTGATATCCACTCCCAGACCCGGAGCCTCGTTTACCCACATGTAGCCATCTTTCATGACAGGTGATCCCGGGAAAATCTCGCGGGAAAGGTCAGAAATCCTGGCCGCTTCCTGTATGCCGAAATTCCACACGGCCAGGTCAATATGGGCATTGGCTGCATGTCCTACAGGGGAGACATCTCCCGGACCATGCCAGGCAGTCTTTATCCCGTAAAATTCCCCCAGCCGGGCCACCTTCATCGCTGGACTAATACCTCCAATCTGGGAAATATGGATGCGGATGTAATCAAACATACGGTTGGTAATAGGTTCCTTAAATTCGTTGATGTTGTTGAAAAGTTCACCCATTGCCAGCGGTACCGTAGTGGCTTCACGCAGGGCCTGAAACCATTCCATCTGCTCAGGCGAAAAAGGGTCTTCGATAAAAAACGGATGGTAAGGCTCGGTACTTTTGACCACCCTGATGGCATCCATGGGTTCCAGCCGCTCGTGGATATCGTGCAGCAGTTCCACCTCCTCGCCGCATTGTCTGCGAACAGTCTCAAATAAACGGGGTACATCCCGAATATATTTGCCCTGATCCATATACTGGTCGCTCTCCCGCCCGTAGCTTTGTTTTTTAAAATCAGGTTCGCCGGTAAGGCCGGTCCCCCCGTAACCGCCCTGTTGAATACGTACATAGCGGTAACCTTCTTCCATATATCCGGAAACCTGGTCGGCGGCAGCTTCCGGCGTATTGCCACTGGCATGGGTATAGCAGGGAACGGCAAATCGGCTTTTCCCCCCCAGCAACTGGTAAACGGGCATGCTGGCACGTTTACCCTTGATGTCCCAGAGAGCCTGGTCCAGGCCACTGATGGCATTGTTCAGCACCGGGCCATTGCGCCAATAGGAACTCACAAAGGCAGATTGCCACATGTCTTCAATATTGTCCACATCCTTGCCCACGCAGAAGTCCTGCAGGTATTTTTCTATGGCTGTAATGACAGCAAAGGCTCTTTGGGTAAAGGTAGCACAGCCCAGACCATATAGTCCGGGCTCGGAGGTCTCTACCTTAACTACAATCAGGTTAGAGCCACTTGGAGCAGTGCCAATGGCCCTGACATTGGTGATTTTTAATGGAGGCAAGCCCTTCATGTAGGAGGGTGTTTCTTTTTCTGTTTTGGCTAGGGCTCCATTGCCATTGTACAAGCCCATTAGGCCGGTCATGGCTCCCAGACCCAAGCCTTTCAGTAATTTTCTTCGAGAGGTATTTGCTTTTGTACTCATATTCTTTTGGATTTTGTTTTTAGGTCAATTGAGTTAAACAGGGACATGCCGCCAAGTGATCACCAGTCCACCACTGAGCCGTCCCGGGGATCATAGCTTTCAGGATTGGTCCAGTCATGGCCGATTTTGTCTTGAAGGGCATCTTCATCCAACTCGATGCCTAGTCCAGGCGCTTGAGGGAGTAAAACTGTACCGTCAGATTCAAGTCGGAAGGGCTTTTTCAGGTAGCCGTCGCCCAAAGAAACCTGTTCCTGTACCAGAAAATTAGGGATGCTTGCAGCCAATTGTATCCCGGAGGCCAGGGAAATGGGTCCCATGGGGTTGTGTGGGGCGATGGCAGCGTAGTAAGCTTCTGCCATGCCTGCAATGAGGCGACCTTCGGTCAAGCCACCGGCATGACAAAGATCGGGTTGTAGTATACTGGCTGCCCCTTTCTCCAGTAATTCCCGGAATCCCCATTTGGTGAATATCCGTTCACCTGTCGCTATGGGTAAATGGGTGCCCCGGGCGATATCTACCAGCACATCCACATTCTGGGCCTGACAAGGTTCCTCGATAAACATGGGCTGGTAGGGCTCCAGTTCTTTGATCAGCACCTTGGCTGTTTGCGGGGAAATCGCTCCGTGAAAATCTATACCGATGTCCATTTCCGGGCCTCCGGCCTCCCTGAGAGAAGCAAAATTTTCGGCTGCAAAGTCTATAAAAGCTGGATTTTCCACTATCCGGGCGGCTTGTTTTTTGGCTACCCCTGTTTTGATGACTGTGTATCCTTCGGCTTTACGCTTTTTAATATCTTCTGCATTGCCGGCCCGGCCGTAAATCCTTACCCGGTCCCGGGTGGGACCGCCAAAAAGTTCATAGACCGGCACATCCAAAAGTTTGCCTTTTATATCCCAAAGGGCCTGGTCGATGCCGCTGAGTGCCGAGGTCAGGATAGGTCCGCCCCGGTAAAACGCATGTCGGTAAATGGCTTGCCAGTGGTGCACCACCCGACGGGGATCTTTTCCGATCAGGTAAGGTTCAATTTCCTTAATGGCGGTCTGAATGGTCAATGCTCGTCCTTCCAGCAATGGCTCTCCCAGACCAGTGACCCCGGCATCGGTATGTATTTTCAGAAATATCCACCTGGGCTTGACCAAAAAGGTTTCCAATCTTGTGATCCGCACTTCGTTCTTCCGTAGTGTTTGAGGGCCAGGTTGCCGGGCATAGGAAGATAGAGGTAAGAGCAAACCCGTACCGGTCAGGCCCAGTACCGACTGTATGGCTGTTCTCCGGGATACAGAACCGGAATGTGCGCTGCTGTTTTTCTTGGATTGAGATTTCATGGGCCTGTGTATTTTTTGGCGTAAGGGTTAGGTGCTTTCAGGTTTACCAGTTGTGAATGGCCCCATCCGGGCTTTTCAAATAAGGATGGGTAAATTCGGTGTTTTTGGTGACTTCAAACAGGAAGTCGGCTTTATCGCGATCAAATACAACCCCTAATCCCGGGCGGTCATTGAGGTGGACTTTGCCCTCCCTGAAGTCAATGAAGTCTTCGTTAAAGTAGGCCGGTTTTTCTGGCTCCCCGCCTGCCAGTTCGATCATGCAACGTGTAGGACTGGAGGAGCCCAGCACATGTACCAGCGCAGCCGTGGAAAGTGGGCCCGTGAAATGAGGTATGATACCCACATAATGGGTTTCCCCTATGGCAATGATTTTTTTCATTTCGCTGATACCCCCGGTATTGGGCAGGGTCACCCGGCTGTAATCGATCAGGTGGTTTTCCATCAGTACATTGGTATCCCAGCGGTCACCAAATTGCTCCCCTACGGCTATAGGAACTTTGGTCATGTTTCTGATTGTCTGGTAAACTTCCGGGTTTTCAGATCGGATGATGTCTTCTACAAAATAGGGCTCCAATTCCTCCAGGGCATCACAAATCTTGATGGCCTCCGGGGTATCAAATCGGGTATGCAGGTCCACTGCCCAGTTGCCGTTTCCTCCAACTGCTTTGTCAAGTTGTTCACACATGGCAATTGTTTTCTTGCTGTGCTCGTAAAAATCAAAAGGCAAATCCCCGTTTCCACCCGTAGGACCGATGCGGTAGCAGCGCAGGCCGGCTTCCAGACAGTCCTGAGCCCTTCCCTCCATGGTATTGGCGGTGGAGTTCAGGAAACCTGTGGCATAGCATTCCACATAGTTTCTGGTCTTTCCTCCCAACAAGTCATAAACCGGCACTTCCAGTGCTTTTCCTTTCAGGTCCCAAAGGGCCATTTCAATGGCACCAAGTCCATGAAGTTTTTCCTTGCCGGGCGGATAAAACATGCCCCGGTACAGGTATTGCCAGAGGTGTTCGATACGGAAGGGATCCTCCCCGATCAGCATTTCTGCGCATTGCCGGACCATATCAGGGGTACCGCCTTCTCCAATACCTATTAGACCCGAATCGGTCTCCACTTCCACAATGCCTCTGGCCTGATTAAAAAGGGGTTTGTTGTAGCCTGGAGCGGCATAGTAACGGATCTTTTTGATTTTTAAATCGGATCTGGCATGGGATACAAGGGGGAATCCCGAAAAGGCTGCCATGGAGCCAATAGCTCCCAGTTTCACAAACTGTCTTCTTTGCATGGGTTATCAGGGTATTTGATAGAAAATTTTCTATAATCTTCTAATAAATCCTCAAAAAAGCAAATTCAATTATTTCGTAGGCAAAGAGGGGCCGTACCTTTCTCGCAATAACCTGTTCCATCCGGATTATGATGAAGGTGTTTTCAGGTACCTGGTGGTCAGGTTTGAAAATGGGGAGGAATGAAATAGATTTAAGGTTTGCTTTTATTGCATTTCTATTGCTGGGCCTTGGTGCCTTTACGACCGGTGATTGCAAACCCCCTTTATCTGACTTACTGATTTGAAAATTACAAGGAGCAAGCGGTTAAGTATGGAAAGGGGGTAATCAAATAATTCGAAACTAAACAGTTAAACAATTAACCGATTAAAAAATTAACCCTTAACAACCAGGTTTCAACTTAAAACAAGTCCAATCGCCAAAATAAGGTTTTGAATAATCCTTCAGGTTAACAAACAGTTAACCCTTAACCTTTCCCCGTTCAGGATTGAAACTAAAGCAAATATTTCACTCCCACCGATGGCTGAATCATATTAAATCCTGACCGTTTTGGCACCAGCATTAATTCACCCTGCTCATTGTAGGTAGCACTGTCCCTGGTCAGGTAATTTATCACCCCGGAATTCACATAATTTACCTTTAACTCCATAAAAGTATCCCTACTGGAATTTACCGCAACCATTACACCGGCACCCGCCTGCAGCATCAGGGCCCAATCGTGGTGCTCAGTGCCCGAGGCAATGGGATCGGCCAACCTGTTTTCCCTGATGCGTGACCTGGTAAAAGTATGGATTCCGCCAATCTGCCCTTCCAAAAAGGGACGGATTCTCGAATCAAAATCGGGCATCAACCTGACTGCTCCCATGAGGTTGACATAATTGTTGTTTCTTCTGATCCGGAAGCGTTGGTTGACTCCAGGGAAAATATCCCTTCTTCTGGTCACCGCTGTTCCATATCGCCCATACCCCAGATCTGCTCCAATAAAAACCGGGCTGCCTTTGATGCCATAAAGTGCGCCGGCACTTAATTCTGAAACAACAGTTATTCCGGACGCCTGATGAAAATCCCCGGTTGGAATGCCTGATTTGAAATGGATGCCACCTAACAATTGCTGGGCATTTCCTTTGCTATTTGCCAATGATATAGAAATGAGTACGAGGAGTAGGAGTCGGACATTCATGATTTACAGGGATTGATGAAAGTGATTAAATTTAAAAATTATACGGTTAAATTAGGTGTTTAGTTTTTTTTCAGGCAAGTATAATTAGAGGTAAAAGAGACTCATTGCAAAAATTAAATCTGTTTATTAATCGCTTACTTTAAAGGCAAACCTCATCTGTTTGGTGGGAGCTTGTAGCATTTTTGGTCATCACTGCGTCTGGACAGAGAAATCAAACCCAAGTAGTGATGAACACACGATTCAACCTGACTTTAGCCCTTATTGCTTTATTTTTGTTTGGCTCTTGTGATTGGGGTGGTGCTGAAGATGAATTGGTAACGCCCAACCTCCGGGCTTTGCAGGCCCATGAGCAGGAAATGGTCCTATCCAGTTCCCGATTCGCCATGGACCTTTTTCATCAGCTTCAAAAAAAGGAGGAACCCAATCAGTTTTACAGTCCCTACAGCATCCATCAGGCCCTTTCCATGGCCATGAATGGCAACGAAGGCGAGGTTTTGGAAGAGTTTGTCCGGGTATTAAGGTATGAGGGTATGGGCCTGGAAGAAGCCAATGAAGCCGCCCAATCCCTGACCAAATTTTTACTGGAGCTGGATCCTAAAGTCAGACTGTCGATTGCCAATGCCATTTGGTACAAGCAGGAATGGGAAGTCAATCCGGATTTTGAACAAACCGTAAGAAACAGCTTTGGTGCCGAAGTGGCCGGACTGGACATGGCGAATCCCCAATCTGTAGATGTGATCAACAGTTGGATTGAACAAAACACTGAAGGCCTGATCAAAGATATGTTGGATGCCATTCCGGCCAATGCAGCTATGTACCTGGTCAATGCCATCTACTTCAAGGCGGATTGGAAATACCGTTTCAATGCGTCAAACACCGAGGAAGCTCCCTTTTACATCAGTCCAGGAAATGAAGTGGTGGTGGATATGATGCGGATGGAAGAAGCAGCATCAATGAGGTATTTCAGCGAGGGTGGACTGGAATATTTAGAAATTCCTTACAGCACCGGACAGTATAATATGGGAGTGATCATTTCAGACGATTTTGACCTGGATGATAAGTTACAGGGTTTTTCCTTTGAGGACCTGGAATACTGGAGGGAAAATGCGACTGAAACTAATTTTATCCTGCAAATGCCCAAATTTAAGCTGTGGTACAAGATGGATAAAATGAATGAAGACCTGATGGCATTGGGTCTGGAAAAGCCCTTTCATCCGAGTCCCATGAACTTTACCAAACTCTTTGCCCATCCCACAGAACCCATGTTCATCAGCAGGGTCATCCATGATGCGCTGATCGAAGTGGATGAAAGGGGAAGCGAGGCCGCAGCAGCCACTATTGTTGAAGTGAGTTACACTTCTGTAGGACCTCATCAGCCCAGTGTATTCGCTTTGGACAAACCCTTTGTTTTCTTAATCCAGGACAAGCACAGCGGTGCCATCCTTTTTATGGGGAAATTGGGAGATCCTTCCTTATTGGATTGAATCCCGGCCCGTTTATAGCGCAGAGAAAAAGTCGGTTCTTTCCTGCTCGATGGCCTCCAGTTTTTTCTTCAGGTCAGTGACAAGTTGTGGCTGGTCTTCCCGGATATTTTGATGGGGAAGGGGTTGTTCCCGGCTATCGAACAGATTGATTTCCAGGGTGTCTCCGCTCGATTTGTCGATCCATACCATCAATCTGTAATCCCGGGTTTCTGTTGTTTTCTTACAGGTAAAAATACCTGCCAGGCCAAGGCGGCCCGGCAGGCGTTTCGATCAATTTGGGATTAACCCGTGGGGATCGATTACAAATTTCTTGGCCGCACCCCCGTCAAAATCCTTATATCCCTGCACCGATTCCTGCAAGGAGATCACTTGTACATTGACTGCCTTGGCTATCTGTACCTTATCATACAGTATGGCCTGCATCAGTTGCCGGTGGTATTTCATCACGGGGCATTGTCCGGTATGAAAACTGTGAGACTTGGCCCAGCCCAATCCCAGGCGGATACTCAGACTTCCTTTTTTTGCGGCGGCGTCAATTCCTCCCGGGTCTCCGGTGACGTAAAGGCCGGGAATGCCTATGCTTCCGCCGGCACGAGTAATGTCCATGACAGAATTCAGCACAGTGGCTGGTGCTTCTTTATCGGCATCTGCTCCATGTCCTTTTGCTTCAAATCCCACGCAATCCACAGCACAGTCTACTTCGGGCACACCCACGATTTCGGCAATAGCATCGGCCAGAGGGGTTTTGTTCCTCAGGTCGATGGTTTCACAACCAAAGCTTTTGGCCTGGGCCAATCGCTCAGGTATCATGTCCCCCACAATGACCACGGCAGCACCCAAAAGGTGGCAAGATGCCGCACAGGCAAGCCCTACCGGACCAGCACCCGCCACATATACTATGGATCCCGGGCCCACACCTGCAGTCACCGCCCCATGATAGCCGGTGGGGAAGATATCTGAAAGCAAAGTCAGGTCCCTGATTTTTTCCATGGCCTGATCCTTGTCCGGAAATTTCAACAGGTTAAAATCAGCATAAGGCACCATCACATATTCCGACTGGCCGCCTACCCAGCCACCCATGTCCACATAGCCATAAGCAGCACCTGGCCTGGCAGGGTTTACATTGAGGCAAATGCCGGTTTTACCTTCTTTGCAGTTGCGGCAGCGTCCGCAGGCAATATTGAAAGGAACGGATACCAGGTCACCCTCTTTGATAAATTCCACATCCCGGCCGGCTTCAATTACGAGTCCGGTAATTTCGTGTCCAAGAATCAAACCTTCAGGAGCCGTGGTACGGCCACGGACCATGTGCTGGTCACTTCCGCAAATATTGGTGGAAACGATCTTAAGGATGACCCCATGATGGCACTTTCGGTTACCTAAGGCCAGTTTGGGGTAGTCAATCTCTCTGACTTCTACTTCTCCGGGTTTGACGTAAGCTACGCCGTGGTTTTTACACATGGTTATTTGGTTTTGGTTTAAAATTGAATTAATTGAATCGATTACTAAAATCGAAAATTAGGCATATATTTAATATAGGAGATTAATGTAAGGATTTTCACTAAAAATCCCAATGATATATATAGAATAAAGCATGAAAAATTAAAATGCTGACAGCATTCAAATAAAAAAGACCGGAAAACCTTTCCTGCGGAATATGCAGAAGGTTTGAAAGTCCGGTCTGTTCGATTGATCGCTTACCCATTTGGTATAGCAGTGGGCTACGATTGAATTGGAGAGCTTTATTATCTGTCAATTACCGTCAATAACTATCCGGCAGCGGGGGATTTTTTATTGCCATCCACGCTCCATATACCGGAACCTGATGCAGCAATAAACAAGAAGAGGAAACAATAAATTACAGCTTTTTCACCACCATTCATCAGTGGATTCCAACCCTGGGGAGCATGTGCCATAAAAAAGGCTACTGCCATTTGACCACTGGAGATAAAAGCTGCTATGCTTCCCAATAGGCCAATCATGATAAGGATTCCACCCACAAGTTCCACTATTCCCGCAAACCCCATCATGGAAAATAATTCTTTCGGCTCATCGCCTCCCGGCCAGCCTACTAATTTTTGGGATCCGTGCATGGCAAAACAAAAACCCGCTACAATTCTCAAAATGGCATACAGTTGTGGTGCAAATTTTCCAAGGTACTTTTCCATAGTTTTTATTGTTTTTTGATTAGATGAATGAATGAATTTAATAAATATCTGGCAATAACCAATCAATCAACGGGTAAAACCTTAAAAGATAGATATGTGATCAATTTCGGAAATTGGGGATTGGTTGGCATAGATTCATAAAATTAACTCGCTGTGATTTGGATTTACAATTGCTTAACTTGAGCGAAAAACCCAATAAACCATGAAGCATTTGGCTACTTTCTTGTTTTTGTCATTGACCATTTCTTTAACACTTGCCCAGCAGGCCAAAATATCAGGGGAATTAAAGGCTTACCAAAAACTTACGTTTTCCTGGGAAGGTCCCCATGCAACGGAGGAAGAGAAGACATTTTTGGATTACAGGCTGCAGGTGGTTTTTACAGGCCCGGATGGACAAAAGATGCATATTCCGGGCTACTTTGCCGGGGATGGAATAGCAGATGAGAGTGGAGCTTCAGCAGGAAATATCTGGCGAGCCCACTTATTACCCCTTGTACCGGGAGAATGGACCTTTGAAGCCAGGTTTATCCAAGGGGATCAGGTGGCCATCAGCCAGGACCCTGACTGGTCACAGGGATCAGCGTTTCATGGTGATACCGGCAGCTTCACCATATTACCTGCCGATTCCTCAGCACCGGGATTTTTGAGCAAAGGCAAACTCCAGTATGTAGGGGAGCACTTCTTACAATTTACTGACGAAAGCTATTTTTTGAAGATGGGAGCCAATTCCCCGGAAGTGTTTTTGGAATATGGGGAATTTGATGGAACAAGCTCTGAGAGGTCTTATGCCACACATGTGAAGGATTGGAAAATTGGCGATCCGCTCTGGCATGAAAATAAGGGGAAGGGGATCATTGGGGTAATCAACTACCTAAAAAGCCAGGGGATCAATGCCCATTATTTTATGTTGATGAATGCCTATGGAGATGGCAAGCAGGCTTTTCCCTGGACCGGGCCTGATGCTTATTATCAATATGACCTTTCCAAGCTGGATCAATGGCAGCTGCTCTTTGACCACATGATGGAGGAAGGTGTGATGCCCCAATTTGTACTTTCCGAGCAGGAAAACCAATCCTATTTCGAACACAAAGAGGGCGGGGTATTTGCTGCTGCCAGAAAGGTTTTTTACCGGGAAATGGCAGCGCGGTTTGGATACCTGAATGCAGTCACCTGGAACATTGGTGAGGAAAGTGGCTGGGATAATGAGCCTACTTATGGAAAAGGAATTACTACAACCCAGCGCAGGCAGTTTGCAGCTTATTTGAAACAATTATTGCCCTATTCCGAGTTGATCGTCGTGCACAACGGACCATCAAATACGGATGCTATTTTTGAAGGTCTTGTCGGTGATAGCTTCTATTCTGGCATAAGCTATCAGGGAAACTTTGAAGATCCTTATTATGGTTATGAGCGCATTTTACATTGGAAGGAGCAATCTGCCTCCACTGGTTTTCCCTGGGTAGTTAGCTATGATGAGCCCTATACCAACCCTGAATTTCCGGATCTGGAGACCTGGAGCAAAAATTCTCTCTGGGCGGCTTTGATGGCCGGAGGAGCTGGTGTGGAATTTTATATTGGAAAGGGAAGGGACCTGAACATAGAAGATTACCGCCAATATGAGGCATACTGGCAGGCAATGGCTCAGGCCAAATCATTTTTTCTGGAAAATGATATTCCTTTTCAGCAACTGAAACCCCTGAATACCCAGCACCCGATGACCTGGGGGCTATCCGATGATGGGAAAAAACACCGGATTTTATTTTTGAGAGAGGGAGGAGAAATTGCTTTGACATTGCCTGCAGGGCAGTATTGGCTAAAATGGTTTGATCCTGAATTAGGTGAAAGCTACACCACCGGGCAACCCTTTACTGTGGAGCAAGCTGGATTGGTGCATTTGGGTCATCCCCCCACTTACAAAGAAAAAGCCTGGGTACTGTGGGTTCAAAAAAAATAAGTCCATTTATTTCTACATGTGCAATAAAAGGAAGCTCTTTCTGCTTAAAAGTCAACTGGGTAATACGCTGTACTGTGGATTTCAGGTTTTAAGAAAACGACGCTTTACCAGGCTAAAAGATTGGTAAATTTGAGACAAACCTTTGGAAGTTTTTATGGTCTTCTTTGAATTAAATTTGTAAATTTAGATACATCAATATCCTATTGTCATGAGACCTGCCCTGCTTTCCGGATTATTTATTGCCCTGATTTATCCCTTTTTGCTGTGCGCTCAGCAACAGGAAACCAGAGAACTTGCTACCTTTGACGGGTTAAAGACATCCGGGAGCTGGAATTTGATCATGAAACAGGGCGAGCAGCCATCCGCCACCCTTACAGCCTCTAATATAGCATTGGAAAAAGTGTTGACCGAGGTTAAAGATCAGGTTTTAGAAATCAAATTGGACAAAGGGAAATTCAAAAAACACCAGGTAGAGATCACGGTAGTTTATACAGATTTGCGGGCGATAAGCACGGGAGGTTCCGGAGATATTCTCTTCCTGGATCCGCTGGAGCTGGACCAGGAAATGAACATTGATTTTTCAGGCTCAGGCAATTTGGATATTCCGGGCTTAATTTCACCCCTATTAAATATCAACCAGTCGGGATCGGGCATCCTTAGTATTCATGAGGGAAATGTCCACCAGATTCGGGTCAACCAATCAGGCGCTGGTGACTTCCTGGCAGGAAGCCTGCGCGCTAATGAGGTAGTAGTAAAAAAATCCGGCTCGGGAAATACAGCCCTGGGAGAGGTGATGGCACTGACTGTGGACGCTTCTGGTTCCGGAGACATTGTTTACCAGGGCGATCCCAAAGTAGAACAAATTAAAATGTCCGGTTCCGGTACCCTGATCCAGGAGTAAGGCAAACAAACAGGCAAGGGATTAACTTTCCGGATTTGGGAAATGGTGTTTTTTTTCTCTTTTTTGGCCTTTCAAATTAAGGAATATGCCAGGGAAGAGGGACAAAGCAAAATCAAGCCACAAATTAGGTACTTTCGGAGGGGTATTTACCCCCTCTCTATTGACCATATTGGGGGTGATCATGTACCTGCGGTTTGGTTGGGTGGTGGGTAATGTAGGCCTTATCGGCACATTGCTAATTGTCACCCTATCCACTGCCATCACTTTTCTGACTTCACTCTCCATATCAGCCATTGCAACCAATGCCCCTGTCAAAGGGGGAGGGGCCTATTTCCTGATCAGCCGGTCTTTGGGGGCAGAAATCGGCGGAGCAGTGGGTATCCCGCTTTATTTAGCCCAGGCCTTATCCGTCTCGCTGTATATCATAGGGTTTTCTGAAAGTTTATCGGCTGTGTTCCCGGGGCTGGAGATTCGCTGGATCAGCATCTGTACCACTCTGGTTTTGGGTGCCCTGGCCTTGTTTTCCACTCAGGCTACCATTAAGGCACAATATGTTATCATGGTTCTGATAGGGCTTTCCCTGGTTTCCCTGGTTTTGGGAAGCCCGCTGGAAGAGTCACGGATCGAGTTATGGGGTGTGCCTGCCGCTCATTCTGTGGGTTTCTGGCAGGTATTTGCGATTTTTTTTCCTGCCGTTACCGGGATCATGACAGGTGTCAACATGTCCGGAGATTTGAAGGATCCGGCCAGGTCCATTCCCAAAGGTACCTTTATGGCCGTAGGCGTGGGATATGTGATCTACATGCTTTTACCGATAGTTTTAGCAGGCAGGGCAGATGCGGCAACGCTGGTGGAGGATCCCATGATCATGCAACGCATTGCGATATGGGGTGGAGCCATCTTGCTGGGTATCTGGGGAGCCACTTTATCCAGCGCAACAGGCAGTCTGCTTGGAGCCCCAAGAGTGCTTCAGGCATTGGCAAATGATAATATCCTGCCAAAATGGGCTGGTTTCTTCAGTAAAGTGGCCGGAAAGGAGAAGATCCCAAAGGCAGCTACCTTGTTTACCATTGCCCTGACCCTGGTGACGGTTTACTTTGGAGACCTTAACCTGATTGCACCTGTCCTGACCATGTTTTTCCTGACTACTTATGCGGTTTTAAACATTACCGCAGGCATAGAAAGGCTACTGAAAAACCCTTCATTCAGGCCCAAATTTAAGGTGCATTGGATTTTTTCCCTTCTGGGAGCCCTGGGATGTGCGGGTGTGATGTTTTTAATCAATCCACTGGCCACCATTGCCGCATTTCTGGTCATTGCCATTATTTTTATCTGGTTGAAAAGAAGAAAAATTACCGCCACCTGGGGTGGATTGGGCAGAGGCCTATTGTCTTCCCTCATTCGTTATGCCATTTTAAGGCTGGAGAAGGAAGGGGATGCCAAAAGCTGGCGGCCCAATATCCTGGTATTATCAGGCTCTCCGGTAAAGCGCTGGCGACTGATAGAACTTGCGGACGATATTACCAATGGAAATGCCCTTTTTACGGTCAGCACCATCATTTCTGAGTCTAATGTTCCGCAGGAAAAGGTGAAGGATTATGAAACTCAGATCATGGATTTTCTGGGCAACAAAAATATTCAGGCCCTGGTGCGGGTTCTCCGGGCTCCCGACCCATTTACAGGCAGCACCCAACTGGTGAATGCCTATGGGCTAGGCCAATTGGTGCCCAATACCATTTTGTTGGGAGATACCAGGGAAGCAGAACACCTGCGGCCCTACTCGAAAATGATAGGGCATTTTTTTAAATCGAAAAAGAATGTAATAATCGTTCAGGATGATAATAACCAGGGCTTTAAAAAGAAAATGGTGATTGACATCTGGTGGGGTGGTCTGAAAAAAAACGGGAGTCTGATGATCATACTGGCCTACCTGCTCAAAAACAGCAGGGAGTGGCAGCAGGCGGAAGTAAATGTTAAAATGGTGGTGCCCACACAGGAAGCCTACAATGGTGCAAAGGAAAATCTGGACAATATCTTTGCCGGTATGCGTACTGGTTTTGCTTACCAGATCCTGGTGGCTCAGGGTAAGGATTTTTGGGAGATTATGGCCAGAGAATCCAGAAAAAGTGATCTTGTAATGATGGGATTGGCTGTACCTGAGCAAGGGGATGGCTTTGAGGAGTATTATCGTTCTTTAAAAGAAAAGACCAAAGCCCTTCCCACCAAAGTGTTTGTTTTGGCCGCACAGGAGGTAGCATTTGATCAGGTGCTGCGGTAATGTGTAGGGGTGTATTTTTCGCTCTTCCAGGGCTTGGGATCCGGAAGGGGATGCTATCACAGGGCTTCACCCTGCGCTTTGGTATTCCGCACTTTCAGTGCTTGAATTTCGATCAATTTCAATTCCATGAAGTACGGTGCCAAAGTCAATGCCGCCGATGCCAAGGTGATTTATGAAGACCTCAAACAGCGGTTTCAGAAATCCCGTACGCCCTCATCCAACGGAACCGAAGCCTAATCATTAAAAAGTTGCTTATGTCACCCCTAATCATATGAAGGGTGCAGTCCAAGAGAAACAGGCTGCACCCTTTTTTTATTCAAGAGATAGGACTTTTTACTGCTGCTTCCCCATTTAGCAGGTTAATGCTTTGGCCTTTTTTATTCGGTTATGCGGCATTTAACCTCAAGCTTGTCAGTTTTTGCTGCCAGCGATCACCTTTGAAGTCAAACGAGCAGCCATAAAGGTGAAATTTTCCGGTAAAAATGTGCAACCCCCCACCTCCGAACCGCAAGCGTAAATATAAAAAGCTGACAGCTTCGATTATTAAGTGCCCGGCCCCACTTCCGAAGTCCCCTGTTTTTTATATATCACCGGAAAATTCCGGAAAAAATGTCAGGTTTTGTCATTTTTATCCGAAAAGCACCGATTTTTTAATAAAAACAGGCACTTCCGAGGTTCAACGTTGGAGTTCAGAATCAAAACGTTCGAGTTCAGACATTCAAGCTTGTCAGTTTTAAGTCCTTGCGTGCATATATGTAGTCCCCGGTTGGGATTCGGAGATCCCTTCAGGGACTTGGGAACTACCCTTTTTAGGATTAACAGCTATCTACAAGTTTACCAATTATTGAATTTAGAAAGAAAAAAGATTGACGACCGAATAATTAAATGGTTTCATTAAAATGGAGGCTATTGTGGTTGTGAAATTCTCTTTAATGTGGCAGATAAATTTGAATAAAAGGGCAAATGGCATTTACTTTTAGTCCTTGAATTCCGTGGGGCAGAATCGGTGGTGGCCCTTGGGAATATCAGAACAATCGTTACCGAAATCCTATAAGACCTGATAGCCTGGTCCTGGCCTGCTTGAATTCAAACCAATTGAAAAATCCGTATATTTGAAAAAGATGGAAGAGCTGAAAAAACACATTGACCAGATAAAAGCGCTCTGTGACACCAACAAAGTGAAAAGCCTTTTTGCGTTTGGTTCAGTAACAACAGATCAATTCAGGCCTGAAAGTGATATTGATCTGATAGTGGATATTGAGGACAATGACCCTTTATCCTATTCCGATAGTTATTTTAATCTAAAGTTTCAACTAGAGCGACTTTTACAAAGAGAAGTTGATCTCTTGGAACAAAAGGCCATAAATAACCCCTATTTAAAGCAACAGATTGAAAAAACCAAAGTCCTGGTGTATGGAAAATGAAATCAGGACCTGGCTTTCCGATATCAAACAGGCTATTGAGGAGATCAACATTTTTCTATCCGACAAAAGAGATTTTTTTGAATTTCGAAATGATCTAAAAACCAGAAGAGCTATAGAACGGAATGTTGAAATAATCGGTGAGGCAGTAAACAGAATCCTTAAGGTGAATCCTGATATTGAGATTCAAAACTCCAGAAAGATCGTTGACACGAGGAACAGGATTATCCATGGGTACGACCGTGTATCCGAAGAAATTATCTGGTCAATAGTAATCCGTGATTTACCGAAACTGGAGATTGAAGTCAAGGATTTATTGGAAGATGCTGATTACCATTAACACACACTGGCTAAAACATCGCCTCGGACCCAGCGGGCGGTTTAGAGAAAAGATAAAGTTCACTATCTTTAGGAAGTTAGGAGAAGGCTGGAAGCGAACGGCTACGAATGCCCGCCGTCTCCAAGCTGAATCCCGCCCCGTACAAATGACGATTCTCGAACTAAACTCAAAAAAACCAGTATCTTAGAATATGGTAACTGACGAACACAAAAATAGGCTTATCGAAAAAATCAAGTCAATTGATGACAAGCATATCATTGATGAAATTTATAGGCTTCTTGAGGTTGAATTTGACGATACGGTTTATTTGACAAATGAAAAACAAAAAGCTGAAATAGCTGAAGCCAGAAATCAAATTGAGAACGGAGAAGGAAATGATTCAGAAGAAGTTTTCAAAAAAGCGCGTAAATGGCTAAAAAAGTAAAATGGTCTACTCTAGCCGAAAGGAAATTCGATAAAATTCTAGCGTATTGGGCTAACCGAAACAAATCAGAATCCTACAGGGAAAAATTAATTGATCTGTTTGGGGACGCCACAGAGCTGATTGCCAATTTTCCAGAAATGGGTCGATCAACCGAGATCGAAAATGTTCTTCAGTAATTAATCCGGGATTATTTCTTTACTTTTGAGCCGCATCCGGCTTTAGTTTTAAAGTTGGATACACCTGGAAATGAATTGTAAGCAGAAATGAATTATACCCTATAGCATCCTGACATTTGGCTAATGAACTTGAAATTACTTTACAGGGTTGCTTTGTGGGTCAGTGTCCTTGGCATCATTGCCTTTGTTTCCGATTTTGGCTATGCACAGAGTGATTGGTCACAGCAGCTGTTTGATGGGTTTTACTTTGTGGTGTTGGGGATTGGCATTGTTTCTACTTTTGCCAGGTACCTGCAAAATCAAGCCCTTTTAAAAAGGAAAGTCTTCATTTTTGATTTTTTATCCATCTGTTTCACCCTTTGGATTTACTACCAGTTCCTTTTTGTAGGTGTACCATTTGAAACCGACTTGTTGTTGGGAAATCCCATTTGGGTGAGGATTGCGGTCCTTTTTACCTTTATCAGGGAGTTTTCGGAAGTTAAGCTAAATTACAAACGAACGGTACTCAATCCGGCACAGCTTTTTGTTTTCAGTTTTCTGCTCATCATTTTATTCGGTACCTTCCTGCTCATGCTCCCCAAGGCTACCTATGAAGGCATCTCCTTTGCAGATGCGCTTTTTACTTCCACCAGTGCCGTATGTGTGACAGGCCTCATCGTGGTGGATACAGGGAGTTATTTTACGGACTTTGGGCAAATCATCATCATGGTACTTATCCAAATCGGCGGACTGGGAATCCTGACCTTTGCCAGCTATTTCAGTTACTTTTTTAAGGGGGGGGCCACGTATGAAAATCAACTGGCTCTTTCGGATATCACCAGCTCCAAAAAATTAGGAGAGGTCTTTTCTACCCTTAAGTACATCATCCTGATCACTTTCAGCATTGAACTGGTTTCAGGGATACTGATTTACAGTAGTTTGGATGCCGAACACTATTCCTCTCAGTATGAGCGACTATTTTTTGCTGTATTCCATTCCATATCCGCTTTTTGCAATGCAGGGTTTTCCACCTTATCCAACAGTTTGTATGAAAGTGATTTCAAGTTCAACTACCCCCTTCAGTTAACCATCATCGGTACCTTTGTCCTGGGCGGCCTGGGTTTTCCGATCGTTGCCAATTCCATCAATTACCTGAAATACCAGGTCAGAAAGTGGGTTTCTTTCGGGAAAAATAAGGCAGCTTTCCGGCCCTGGGTATTGAACCTGAACAGCCGCATTACTTTAATTACCACATTTTCAATCACAACTATTGCTTTTGTTGCCTTTTACCTACTCGAATACGACAATACTTTGTCCGAACACTCTGGCTTGGGAAAGGTAGTAACGGCACTCTTTGGAGCTACGACGCCGCGCACGGCAGGTTTTAATTCCATAGATACGGCGGCCATGCTTTTTCCCACGATCATGATGGTGTTTTTGCTGATGTGGATCGGTGCTTCTCCCGCCTCCACCGGAGGGGGCATCAAGACCAGCACCTTTGCCATTGCCACGCTGAACATGCTCAGCCTGGCCAAGGGGAAAGATAGAATAGAGGTTTTTGGGAGGGAGATTGCAGCCATTTCCATTCGCAGGGCTTTTGCCATCATTTCTCTGTCTCTGATCGTCATCGGAATGGGGATCATGCTCATTTCCATATTTGACAGTGAAAAGAGCCTGATGGATATTGGCTTCGAATGTTTCTCGGCCTACAGTACCGTTGGTTTAAGCCTGGGGATTACAGCCAGCCTTACTACCCAAAGCAAACTGATTCTCATCCTCGTCATGTTTGTGGGCAGAGTGAGTATGCTTACTATTATCATTGCGGTTTTTAAGAAAGTAAAAAGTAAAAATTACCGGTATCCATCGGAGGAATTAACGATCAATTAAAAAATTCAGACCATGAAGTTTATTATCGCAGGATTGGGAAATTTTGGAGCCTCTCTGGCCCAAAAACTCACGGCACAGGGCAATGAAGTAATCGGCATTGACAACCGCATGGAAAAGGTAGATTTATATAAAGAAAAAATCTCGCATACCATCTGCATGGATGCCACCGAGGAGTTTGCCGTTACCGGATTGCCACTGGATGACACAGATGTAGTTATTGTCGCCATAGGAGAAGACCAGGGTTCCAATATCATGACCACCGCGCTTTTTAAAAACATGCAGGTAAAGCGCTTGATCAGCAGGGCGATCAATTCACTCCATGAAAAAGTGTTGGTGGCGATAGGTGTGGATGAGATCGTGCATCCCGAAGAGGAGACTGCTGAGCGCTGGGCAAAAAAATTGTGCCTGAATAATGTGGTTGACTCCTTTGAACTGAGTGATGATTTCAGCATTATTGAAGCCAAGGTGCCGCAAGATTGCATTGGCAAAACTATCCGTGAAGTAGGATTCAGGTTGAAATATAACTTGCTTGTGCTTACTATTATGAAAGAAACGGAAGTCAAAAGCCTGCTTGGTAGAAGCCGCAAAGAAATGCGCATTCAAGGGATTGCTACTCCTGATCAAAACCTGGGAGAAACCGATATATTGGTACTCTACGGTGCCAATAGGGACCTTCAGGATTTCTTAAAGAAAAATGGCCAGGAGGGTAGGTAAATATTTCATCCCTCTTTTATTATTGTTGCTAGGACAAAATATTTCAGAGAGAGCGTGATCTTATAAGGGATTCATTTTTTATCGTAACACCTATTGTAATTTGAACCTGAAACACACCATGTATAAAAGTTTTGCTCTTCCAGGACTCAGGTTTGTGTGTTAGATGCTGTACCAGAAGTGGGGATTACCAAACATGTTTCGCCCCTACAGGGCTTGGGTTCCGGTAGGGGATGCTATCAAAGGGCTTCACCCTGTGCTTTGGAATCTGAGCTGAGCCCTTTAGGGGCGGGATATTTTTTCCTGAAACAGGTGTTCGGATAAAATTACCCGATTTTTTACCCCCACCACAAATAATACATCATTACCAAAGAAAACAACCCTAAAAATCCAATTCCTGCCTGAGAAAGCAGCCGCATGGCGGTTCCGGGTTGATCTGCTTTGGACAGGTGCTCGCTGAATACCAGCCGGTAATTTAGCAGGGCAATGAGCGGTGCGATCAGAAAGGAGATGGTGGTGGCCAGGCTTACCAGCTGGTTAAAAGCATCCATAAACAGGGTGATGACCAGAAATCCCCCCAAAGTGATCAGGCCCAGCCACCAAAGGTAGGCAGCAGGCTTTTCGGTCTTTCCCTGCATCACGGAAATCACCCTTGCCGTGGACCTGGCGTAGCCATCCATGACCCCGATGCAGGTGCCCAACATGATGGTAAATCCGGCGGCTGCAATGATCAGAAAAGTCCATGATCCCAATTGGGCGGCATAGAGGCTGACCACCCCGGAAGCAAAGCCCACATTGTTGTCGGGGAGGCCGTTGTCGCTGCCGTACAAGAGGTAAGCACCCAACACCACAAAACAAAGGGAAAGCATGGCAGAAGTCCAGAAACCCAAATTGAATTCAAATACCGATTCCTTTACTGAAGGCTGGTAGCCGCTTTGCTTGCTTCTCTCCATGGTCCATAGGCTGTTCCAGGTGGAGGAGTCAATGGCCGATGGCATCCAACCCATCAGGGCAATGATAAAGGGCCATGATTCCAGACCTATTCTGGCAGAAAACGGTTCAAAAACGACAGGATTTTGTGGTCCTTTGAGCAAAGCAATAAAAAAGGCCAGCAAGGTACTGATCAGCATGAATGAACCGATGATTTTGATTCCGGTATCCAGCAAGGAATACCTTCCCAGAGCCAGAAAACCAAAGGAAAAAAGCAAAAGGATCAGGGATGGAACATAGTAAAAGGCGGAAGGCAGCTCAATGGCAAAGAGGTTTTGAAGAAATCCGGCAGCCACAAAGGTAACGGCCGCATTGACAAAAAACATGGAAAGCAGGTTAATGACCAGGTATAACCTGGAAAACCAGGGGCTGATAATTTGGTAACCATCGATCAGGGACCGGCCGGTAGCCGTGGCATAACGGGAGCCAAACTCAAAAAAAGGCCATTTGAAAAGATTGGCCGCCAGGATAAAACCCACCAGGGCAAATCCATATTCTGCTCCCGCCCGTGTGCTTTGTACCAGATGGGACACCCCTATGGCGGTACTGGCAAAGAGAATGCCCGGACCCAGGGTTTTCAGAAATATCCGGAACCTTACACTTCGGATCATTTTTGTACCCAATCAACACCTAACCGATCGCCCAGATTTTTCAGGTCTTCCACAACAGGTTCCAGCAAAGGTATACCTTGCTTTCTTCTTTCTGTTTCCAGTTCCCGCTCCGGGTCTCCCGGAATCAATACTTTTTCCTGGCCAGCCACCGGTTCTGCTTCCCTGAACCTTTTGATCCAATTGTCCATATGGCTTTTGAATTCGTCTGCAGGTCTGAAGGCATCCACCCGCATGGCCCCAAAGAAATGCCCCAGACCTTCACCTACCGGATGGGGATGAGGCTCCAGGAAAGCCACAAAAGGAGGTACCCAAGGGCCATAATTGGCACCAGACAGGACCGCCGAAAATATATCCACCACCGCTCCCAGGCCATAGCCTTTATGGGAGCCATGCTCTCGGTCTCCGCCCAGGGGCAAGAGAGCCCCGCCCTCCCTTACGGCAATGGGACTGCTGCTGGGCTTTCCTTCTTTGTCCTGAATCCAGCCAAGGGGAGCCTCTTGTTGTTTTCTTTGCAGGATTTCAAGTTTTCCATTGGCAGCGGTAGTGGTGGCCATGTCCAAAACAAATGGAGGCTGATTTCCCGCCGGAATGGCGACCGAAATGGGGTTGGTGCCCAAAAGTCTTTCCCTGGAGAAGGTGGGACTGACAAGAGGGCTGGCATTGGTCAATGATATGCCGATCATGTCTTGTTTCAAAGCCTCCATGGCATGGATCCCCGCTATGCCATAGTGGTTGGAATGCTTTACCGACACCCATCCCGTGCCGGCTATTTTGGCCTTTTCCATCGCTACTTTCATGGCAAAGGGGGCCACAACCAGGCCCAGGCCCCCATCCCCGTCCACTACAGCGGTGCTTGGGGTTTCGTGGGTGATCCTGATATCGGGCCGGACATTGATTCTGTTGGCCTCCCATAAACGCACATAACCCGAAAGCCGTGCTACGCCGTGAGAATCTACTCCCCTCAGGTCGGCAGCCAAAAGAACCTTTGCGGCTGTGGAAGCATCCTTTTCGGAGCAACCGATTTTTATTAAAATATTTTTGGTGAAGTTTTCTAACTGGCTGAAGTCAAAATGCATGTTTGCAGGAGAAAAGGGTGGAACAATGGCACAAAAGTGCAAAAAGTTAAAGAATAAGGGAAACGTTGTTCCGGATTATTGCCAGGAGTTAACCGTCAGGTCCTTACCGGTAGCTACTTTTTCTTTCATTTCAGCCAGTACGCCTTCTTTCAATGAATAGGTAGAACATAATAAATCCTGAGGAGCCAAATGGTTGAGGATAAAGCGGATCAGGCAGGAGGCCACCACGATCATATCCACGCGCATGGGGATCATCCCCGGAATGGCAAGCCTTTTATCTTTGGTAAGGTGAATGAGTCTGGCGGCAATTTCCTGAAAAGAATGGATGGGAAGCAGGTGCTTGTGCTGGTTTTTTGATTTGGGCTGCTGAATGCCGGCAAGGTAAATATCCGTCAGGGTATCAAAGGTGCCCGAGGCACCTACCAGTTGCTGTGGGTTGTATTGCTGTATGGCCCTGATCAGGGGCTGCAGGTGTTGAAACAAATATTGATTGAGCTTGTCGATTTCTTCAGGTAAGATGGGGTCATGATAGTGAAAAAGATCCAGCATACGCTGTCCTCCAATTTCAAAACTACCTTTCCAATAAATTTGCTCCTCGTTTCCAATGATGAATTCTACGGAACCTCCCCCGATATCCATCATCAGGGTACTGGAATGGTCCAGGCATCCGCTCATCCGGATACCCTTATAGATGAGTTCGGCTTCTCTTTCTCCATCAATTACCTGAATAACTATACCGGTTTGTTCCCATACCTCTTGTACAAAGGCCCTTCCATTGGCTGCGTTTCTTACCGCACTGGTCGCAAAAGCGAATATTTGGTCAATTTTTTCTCCCTTGAGCAATTCCTTAAAGTGCCGAAGGGTATGAAGGGCCCTTTTTTGGGCATCCGGTAAAATCAGGTTTTGACTGATGCCTCCCTGACCGATCTTCACGGCTACTTTTTCTTTGTATAAAGTTTCAAAACTTTTTTCACCCAATGCCACCATGAGTAAATGGAAGGTATTTGTTCCCATGTCTATTACGGCAGCCTTATTTTTCATGAACCTGGTCTTCAAAAGTTTCTGCGAATATATAAAGTTTATTGATTAAGTAGGACAGGCAAGGTTTTTTAAATCCAGAAAGGGGGGTGGAATCTTCACTATCCCCTTATTTGTCCCAATATTACAGTTATTTATGCCTAAAATCCATACCTGCAAGAGCTTCAAAATAAGAAAGGCCCATATTTTTCCAATTGAGCTCCACTGACTATATTTGGTTGATATGGAGGAAAAAAAACACACACCGGGAAAGTTTGAAACGCTTGATGCCAAAAACCAACTTGCCCTGAGAGGAGGGGGAAAGCAAAGGATGCAGGCTCAGCATCAAAAAGGAAAGCTCAGTGCCAGAGAAAGACTACTCTTGTTACTTGATGAGGACTCTTTTGAAGAGCTGGACCGCTTTGTGGTACACAGGAGCAGGGATTTTGGCCTGGACCAGCAACAGTATTTGGGGGATGGCGTGGTGACCGGCTATGGCAGCATTGAAGGGCGCCTGGTGTATGTGTTTTCTCAGGACTTTACTGTATTTGGCGGATCTCTTTCGGAAACGCATGCGGAGAAAATTTGCAAAATCATGGATTTGGCCATGAAAAATGGGGCCCCGGTAATTGGGTTAAATGATTCTGGCGGTGCAAGGATACAGGAAGGGGTCAACTCATTGGGAGGTTACGCTGATGTGTTTTACCGGAATACCAAAGCCTCCGGGGTGATTCCTCAAATCTCAGTGATAATGGGGCCCTGTGCGGGAGGGGCAGTGTATTCTCCTGCTATTACGGATTTTATTTTTATGGTGAATAGTTCCGCTTACATGTTTGTGACCGGACCCAATGTGGTCAAAACGGTAACCCAGGAACATGTAAGTGCTGAAGAACTGGGAGGAGCTACCGCCCATGCTACCAAGAGTGGAGTGTCTCATTTTTCCTGTCAGAATGAATGGCAATGCCTGCAGGAAGTCCGCAAATTGCTCAGCTATTTACCCCAAAATTGCGAGGACGAGCTTCCTTTGGCCCACTACAAGTCTGGTGATGAAACCCGCCCTATTTTGGATGAGATTATTCCAGAAAGGCCGAATCAACCCTATGACATGCATGAGCTGCTGTCTGCCCTGTTGGATGAAGGTGGTTTTTTGGAGGTGCATGAGGAATTTGCCAAAAATATACTGGTTGGTTTTGGCCGATTGGCTGGAAGGTCTATTGGTATCGTGGCCAACCAGCCTGCGGCACTGGCCGGAGTGCTGGATATACACGCCTCGGTTAAAGCCGCCAGGTTTGTCAGATTTTGTGATAGCTTTAATATCCCGCTTTTGGTATTGGTGGATGTGCCTGGCTTCCTGCCGGGTACAGATCAGGAATGGAACGGTATTATCAGTCATGGAGCCAAGCTGCTTTATGCATTTGCAGAGGCTACCGTTCCCAGGATCACAGTGATCACTCGAAAAGCCTATGGAGGAGCCTATGATGTGATGAACTCCAAGCATATCGGGGCGGATTTGAATTTCGCCTGGCCCACAGCCGAAATTGCGGTCATGGGTCCCAAAGGAGCAGCTGCCATAATTTTTAAAAATGAAATTGCTCAGGCAGAAAATCCCGAAAAAAAGCTGGAAGAAAAAGTGCAGGAATATTCTGAGAAGTTTGCCAATCCCTACCTGGCGGCAGAAAGAGGATTTATCGATGAGGTAATTCAGCCTTCCCTGACCCGCTTTAAGTTGATCAGAGGTTTTAAAATGCTCGAAAACAAGGTAGATCATTTGCCCAGAAAAAAACACGGCAACATACCCCTCTAGTGTATCCATAACGCTTGAATGAAGGGAAAGGCGGTAGTGGATTTTAGTTATGTCAAGGTACAAAAAACGAGCATGTTCATAGCATTGTGCTGCTTTTTGTAAAGAGGAGATGGCTCAAAAGGCATCCCGGATTGCACATAAGTTTAGGCTTCACCTGGCACTCAGGCATGGGTTAATTTTGGCTAAATCTTCGGTTACGTTTTTTTAACCCCATCTAATCTGTATTTTTACCCTTTAATTCATTTAGAACAACAAGAAGGCAAAACTGCCTTTGATAAATGCAAGGCATTCAAAAAAAATCACCAATGAATACTAACGAAAAATTTCTTTATCAATATTTAAACAATGCATCACCAACAGGCTTTGAAGCATCAGGGCAACAAATATGGCTGGATTATGTCCGCCCCTTTGTGGATGACTATTTTACAGATGCTTATGGTACGGCTGTTGGGGTGATCAATCCTGATGCAAAATTCAAGGTTGTGATTGAAGCCCATGCAGATGAGATCAGCTGGTTTGTCAATTACATTACACCTGAAGGATACATCTATGTAACCAGAAATGGTGGGTCGGACCATATGATAGCACCTTCTATGCGGGTTAATATTCATACAGATAAAGGGATAGTACCCGGGGTATTTGGCTGGCCAGCCATACATGTAAGGGATAAAGCCAAGGAAGAAACTCCCAAAATGGAGAATATTTTCATAGACGTAGGCGCCAGAACAAAAGACGAAGTGTTGGAGATGGGCATCCATGTGGGTTGCGTGGTAACTTTCAAAGATGAATTGACCCAGTTAAACAATAAATATTATTCAGGCAGGGCGTTGGACAACCGAATTGGTGGTTACATGATTGCTGAAGTGGCCCGCAAAATCAAGCAGGACAAGGTGTCCCTACCTTTTGGGTTGTATATTGTGAATGCCGTTCAGGAAGAAATCGGCTTGCGTGGGGCAGAGATGATCGCTGCCAATATCAAGCCCAATGTAGCCATCATCACCGATGTCTGTCATGACACTACCGCTCCGATGTACAACAAAATTACCAGCGGGGATTACACTGCTGGTAATGGACCTGTACTTACTTGTGGGGCAGCTGTCCATAAAAAGTTGTTGGATCTGGTCATAGCAAGTGCCACAAGCAGAGACATTCCCTTCCAAAGATCCGCTTCATCAAGAAGTACCGGCACGGATACCGATGCTTTTGCTTATTCCAATGGAGGTGTTCCTTCCGCCTTGATCTCCCTTCCGATCAAATACATGCATACGACAGTTGAAACGGCAAACAAAAAGGATATCGAAAACGTGATAGGATTGATTGGTGGCTTTTTGGAAGATTTTGATCCCGATTTTGATTTCAGATACGTGAAATAAAATTCATTCCGGCACATGCTTGGGTTTTATAAAAATCATGAAGTTTGGTTCTTGTCGGTATTTAAAAATAACTAGAATCCGCAAACCTGTCAGGTTGATGTTGATATTCAAGCAACAATCTTTGAGTAAGTGAAACCTGACAGGTTTTACCCCTTCTTAATCAGTAGAATATAGGATTGGGTTGCGGATTTACAGAAGTGTCTTAATTTTAATCCATGAAAGTATTTATCAATAAAATCATCCCGGAACGTGGTTACCGCATGCTGGAAGAAGCAGGAATCGCCTATACCGTCTGGAAGGAAAAGCCGATATTGGACCGGGGGCAGGCCATTCAGTTTTGTAAGGGGCATGATGCTTTTTTAAGTGCGGGTCAGTCTGGTATGGATGCAGATTTTTTTGAGCAATGTAAACACCTCAAGGTAGTGGCCCTTCATTCCGTTGGTTTCGATGGTGTGGATATAGAAGCGGCTACCGCCAGAGGAATACCAGTGGGCAATACACCCAATGTACTGAACAAAGCCACCGCTGAAACCGCCTTGTTGCTCATGCTGACAGTGGCAAGGAGGGCTTTGTACCATCACAAGAGAATTAAGAAGGGAGAATGGGGTATTGCCAAACCAACCGAGGGGTTGGGCTTTGACTTGGCGGGTAAAACGCTGGGAATTGTTGGATTGGGAAGGATAGGAGCCGAACTTGCAGCAATTTGCACCCGTTCCTGGGGCATGAAAATACTTTATCACAACCGCAGCAGCAATAAAAAGGCAGAAGAGGCCTATGGTGCCAAAAAGGTAGGCTTTGATGAATTGCTGGAGCAAAGCGATGTGGTATCTGTCCATACCGCTTTGACTGAGGAGACCAGGGGAATGTTTGGCATGGATCAGTTTAAAAAAATGAAATCCTCTGCCATTTTCATCAACACCGCAAGGGGAGGGGTTCATAATGAGGAGGAATTGATAACAGCTTTGGACCAAAAGATCATTTGGGGAGCAGGTATCGACGTGACCAATCCAGAACCCATGGCAGCAAACAATCCATTGCTGGACATGGATAATGCCGTGGTCTTTCCCCACATTGGCTCGGCCACTAAAGAGACCAGGGATGAAATGACCCGGTGTGCCGTGGAAAACATCATTGCCGGACTAAAAGGAAAAGAAATTCCTTATCCGGTCAATCCGGAAGTTTATCAAACGCGGTAACAACAGGTCAAAACCTTTAGCCCAGGGCTACATCCAGGATCATCATGATGGTAAAGCCTCCAACAAAGCCCAGCGTAGCCAAATCGGTATTCCCATCCTGCTGTGTTTCAGGTATAACTTCTTCGATGACTACAAAAATCATGGCTCCAGCCGCAAAGGCCAGCGCGTAAGGGAGCACAGGTGTGAAAATAGTAATAGCTGCTGCGCCAAGTACCCCGGCAATTGGCTCTACCAGAGCGGATGATTGACCTAAAAAGAAACTTTTTCTCCGGCTCATGCCCATGCGGCGAAGGGGAACGGCCACCGCAATGCCTTCCGGTAAATTTTGAAGTCCGATACCCAAGGCCAGGACTACTGCGCCAGAGATAGTGGCCTCTGAAACAGCAGAGGCTGCGCCGCCAAACAAAACCCCTACAGCCAAACCTTCCGGGATATTGTGCATGGTAATGGCCAAAACCAGGAGAGTGGTTTTCTGCCATGGAGTTTTTATTCCTTCAGCTTTTTTAAAATTTACATGGAGATGAGGAAGAAATTTGTCGAGAAAAAATATAAACAAAGACCCCCCAACGAATCCTATAGCAGCGGGGAATACCTTAATGAACCCCTCTCCTTCACTCATGCTGATGGCCGGAGCAAGTAAACTCCAAAAGCTGGCAGCGATCATTACCCCTCCTGTAAAACCCAACATGGCATCTAAAAGAGGCCGATTCATTTGTTTGAAAAAAAAGACAAAGGCCGCACCTAAAGCTGTCAGAAGCCATGTGAATAAAGTGGCAATGAATGCAGCATTAACAGGCGAAATGCTTCCCAAATATTCGATGATTTTGTCCAACATGCGCTTGATTTTTTGGTAGCGTGATGAATATATTTCCGATTTTCCTGGTAAGGATAAATCCAAAGCCTGAAAAATTCGGCTTATTGATTTACCAAACAAGGCTTTTCAGTGGTGTTTAGCTTTGACAAATTTAAATAGTTAGAATAGACTAACAAATTTATTTCAATTATTTTTTATATTTGTTTTCAAATTTGATTTTATGAACAGCCAGTCCATAGAAAATTATTTAAAAGTTATTTTTAATCAGGCCATATCCACTGATGAGGTAAACACCACGGGCATTGCCCAGGCTTTGGAGGTTAGTCTGCCCTCCGTCAACAGCATGGTAAAAAAACTGGCAGGTATGGGATTGCTGGAATACCAAAAATACAAACCACTAAAGATAACGGACAAAGGCCGGAAAATGGCAGCGAGGATAATCCGGAAACACCGGTTGACAGAAATGTACCTGGTAGAAAAAATGGGCTTTGGCTGGGAGGAGGTTCATGATATTGCTGAACAGCTGGAGCATATTCAGTCCCCGGTATTTTTTGACCGGATGGATGAATTGCTGGGCTATCCCCAGAGAGATCCGCATGGTTCTCCTATTCCCAACAAAAACGGGCAGATTGCTGTGCTGGAATACCGACCGCTGGCAGATTGCCAGCCTGGAGAGCAGGTAGAACTGAAAGCACTGGGCCATACCTCGGATGAGTTTTTGAAATACCTGAATAGCAAGGAGCTGGCCCTTGGTGTAAAAGTAGAAGTTCTGGAAGTGGAGGCTTTTGACAGGAACATGAAAGTCGAGTATTCAGGTCATCAGGAGGTGCTTTCCGCTTTGGTTTGTTCCAAATTATTGGTGAGTTGAGCCATGGGAAATAAGGATTCTAAATATGCCATTATAGTTGCAGGAGGTTCAGGGAAACGCATGGGAGGGATTGTACCCAAACAATACCAAATCATTGGTGATTTACCGGTACTGATGCATACTTTAAATAGGTTTCATGCCTATGACGAGAAAATGGAAATACTTCTGGTCCTCCCCGAAAAGGATTTTTCCTTTTGGAGGGATTTGTGTTTGGTCCATGATTTTTCCGTTCCCCATACCTTGGTGAAAGGAGGAGCCAGCAGGTTTGGAAGTGTGAGTAATGGGCTTGAGAGCATTGCTTCCGCAGAGGGGCTGGTAGCCATACATGATGGTGTCAGGCCATTTGTGAGTTTGGAAGTAATTCACGAAAGTTATGTGGAGGCGGCAAAAAGAGGGAGTGCGGTGGCAGCCGTTTCATTAAAGGATTCTATCAGAGAGGTATTTGATGATGGCCATTCTTCATTTCGAAACAGGCAGCAGTACCGTTTGGTCCAGACGCCTCAGACTTTTCAGTTGGCAAAAATCAAAGCAGCATTTGCTGTTGGCGAAAGGGATTTCTTTACCGATGACGCCACAGTTTATGAAAATCAGGGCTGGGAGGTCCACCTGATTTCAGGTAACCTGGAGAACATTAAGCTGACCACGCCGGAAGATTTGGAGTATGCTGACTTCCTGCTTAATAAATCCCGGTGACTGGTTTAACGGGAAAACCATGCTGTTTACCGATTCCTGCTTTGGTTTTACAGGATTGATCTTTAGAAAACGATTTTCAGCCGGTATATTCGACCCATTAATCAACATTACATACCATGAAAAACAAAAGAAACGGAAATCATGCCCTTGGGCTGTTGATTTTAGTCATTGGTGCCTTGCTTCTTTTAAAGCAATCGGGAATATTCATCCCGGGCTGGTTATTTACCTGGCCCATGATATTGATCGCTATTGGCCTGTATTCAGGCTATAAGAATGGGTTCCAGAATACAGGTTCGGTAGTGCTGCTACTTATAGGTGGCTTTTTTCTGTTGAGGGATAAAATATTTCTTCCCTATGAATTGGGACCATACCTGCTGCCGGTAGGATTAATTGTGCTTGGCCTTTTTATCATTTTCAAAAAGAACAATAATCCGGCGATCAACTGGAAGGATTGGGAAGGGAATTATGACAAGTGGGAAAAAAAGTTGAGAACAGGAGGGGCCACTGAAGGAGAAATGAAGAACAATTCCGACTACCTGAATGTGGAAGCCCTTTTTTGTGGCCTGAAGAGAAAGGTGATTTCAAAAAATTTCAAAGGTGGTGAAATCACCACTGTTTTTGGCGGTACAGATGTAGATTTGATGCATGCCGATATCCAGGAGCAGGCTATATTGAAGGTTTCGGTAGTTTTTGGAGGGGTCAAGCTCATTGTCCCGCCCCACTGGGATGTTCAGTTGGGAGTGAGCAATCTGGCAGCCGGAGTAGAAGACAAGCGGTACCTGCACCAGGCTACCCAGGATCCGGAGAAGAAATTGCTCATCACAGGATCGGTTATTTTTGGAGGCATAGAGATCTCCTCTTACTGATAGATGCCTGACAATGAATACCACAGGAAAATCATACAGGATTACCGGGGAGTTGCTTGACGATGTATCCTTCCTTTTGATGGTTTTTGTGGGCGTGTTTTCTTGTTCCTTTTTCCAGCACCAGGATTGGGTATGGGGCATTCAGGACGGGCTTATGTGTATGCTGGCTTTTGGATTGGGAGTTTTTGGGTTGAACCTGATGGTGTATTACTACCCGATTGGAAAATTCAGGACCTGGCCGGCATTGATGTTTTCGCTTTTGTTTAGCCTGGCCCTGGTTTTTCTTTGCAGGCTGGTTTGGAAAGGGGAATTGTTGGGGGACCAGGAATTTTTACCCTTTTTTGATGTGTCACTTCCAATCCGGGTTACTGTGGGTTTGCTGTTATTTCACCTGGTAGCTTTACAAATAATGTCAGGAAAGACCACCGTCAAAAGTTTTCAACTGATGCAACAGGGAGAGTTGAGACAGAAGCTGACCACAGATGCGGAGTTACATTACCTGCGGCAGCAAATGCAGCCGCATTTTTTGTTCAATAGTTTGAATTCCATCAATGCGCTTTTGGGCAAGCATCCTGAGAGAGCCAGAGAAATGGTTCAGGGCCTGGCCGACTTCTATCGGGAAAACCTGAATAAGGATCCAAAAAAATGGGAAAGCCTGGAAAAGGAAATTAAGGTTATTTCACAGTACCTTGCCTTGGAAAAAATTCGGTTCGGTCATCGTTTGGGCTACGAAATTGAAATCCCCACTGAATTGACTGAGGTAAAACTTCCCTCGCTTTTGATTCAGACCTTGGTGGAAAATGCGGTGAAGCATGGGCTATACGGCACCACCGGACAAATTACCATCCGAATAAAGGCGGCAAAACGGGAAAACATGTTGGCACTCACGGTTCAGAATCCGACAGAACAAAATCCGGGGAAAGCCACTGGTGCCGGATTTGGCCTAAAAAACCTGGAAAGAAGGTTGTTCCTTATTTTCGGCAGGAAAGACCTGCTTTCCTACAGCCATTTGGACGGGCAATTTTCTGCCACACTTAAAATCCCCTTTCTTTTATGATACGCTGCCTGATTATAGACGATGAACCATTGGCACAGAACCTGCTGCAGGATTACCTGGAGGATTTTCCTGTTGTTCAGGTGGTTGGTGTTTGCAATGATGGATTTGAAGGGCATAAAGCCATCACTGAAATGCAGCCTGATCTGGTGTTTTTGGATATTCAAATGCCAAAAATAAATGGATTTGAAATGCTTGAATTTCTGGAAAACCCCCCAAAAGTCATCTTTACCACTGCTTATGATGCTTACGCAATCAAGGCATTTGATCAGCAAGCCCTGGATTATTTGTTGAAACCCTTTTCTAAGGAAAGGTTGAAACAAGCTTTGGATAAAGTGTTGAATGAAAACCATGAGTCAAGCGATTCCAGCATAAAATCCAATGCGCTAAATAGAGAGCACTTATCTGGAGAATATCTACGCCGTGTGGTGGTCAAAACAGGCAATAGAATCCACATCATTTCGGTAGAAGATATCGCCTATGTTTCGGCAGACGGCGACTATGTTAAAATTTTCTCAGAGGGTAAACACTACCTGAAATTAACTACCATGGGCGATCTTGAAAAAATGCTGGATCCCTTGGAGTTTATCAGGGTACACCGGTCTTATTTGGCCAATATTCTGGAAATAAGTAAAATAGAATCCTATCAAAAAGAAAATTACCTGGTATACCTTAAGGATGGCACCCAACTGCCAGTGAGCAAGTCGGGCATGGTAAAACTCAGAAAAGCTTTGAGGATCTAAGAAGTTAAAGCCACCCGGTATTCAAAAAAACATTGGAGAGGGGTGGAATAAAAAACGTCTTCCTTTTGAGGAAGACGTTGATTTTTAATATTCATCTTCGTTAAAGAAGAAATCATCTTTGGTTGGATAATCGGGCCAGATTTCCTCAATGTTTTCATAAGGTTCACCATCATCTTCCAACTCCTGAAGGTTTTCTACCACCTCTAACGGCGCCCCTGAACGGATAGCAAAGTCAATTAACTCATCTTTAGTGGCAGGCCACGGAGCGTCTTCCAAATAGGAGGCAAGTTCTAAAGTCCAATACATAGTCTACACAAGTTTATACGTCCCCTTGAACGGGGTGCAAAAATATAAATTCTTTTTAAATCTCAACCAATTATGGTTCAATTGTTTGTAAGTTCTTTTAATATGTGGTTTTTAACATCGACTTTTCTTTTGTAGGCGCCGATTTTTCTTCGCATCATTTGGTCAAAACCATCCTCCTGGGTCCTGAAATTTTCCGCATTTTCTTTTACAGTGGTCAGTTCCAGCTGATCTCTCGCAATCAAATCTTTAAGTAAAACGGATTTGATGGAGATTTGCTCCTCAATAGGTTTATTTTAAAATCCAGGATATATTGAATCACAAAGAATGTCAAGAAAGGATTTTTCAAAAACGA
>NZ_JABURL010000027.1 GCF_014762705.1 Cyclobacterium sp.
CCCCCCTCTAAGCCTGCCGATGAGGTCATTAAAACTGTTTCTTAAAAGTTATACCCTCGAAAGAAAACTGGAAATAAGACCACCTATAATAAAAAAGCGGTTAGGGATAGGGCGAAAAAAAACCGATCCTGTGCCGATTTTCTTTTCGGGAGGGTGCTGCAGTTTGTTGGAGACAATTTATTCCTGATTCAAGCAATGACAGGAAATCAAGTAAAACTGAAGCCATTGACGTATTTTCCCAGGCAATCAGTCTGCAATATTCGTCCGCCCTGCCGTAGAATGCCTATTGGCTATTTCAAGTTCAATTCATCGAACAATTTCCCCCAGCTATTTGAGCGGGCAAAGGGTTGAATCCATTTTCACCTATCACTACACCAAGGTCGGGCTTCTTTTCCAATAAAGGCTTTACGCCGCAAAGATCTGTCAGCTCTGGATTATTTGTTACCTTAAGGGCTGTGGCTGCAGTGCCGGAAATGCTCTCCAACGATTCCAGTCCATCGAGACTTTTCAATAACTCATTACCACTGATTTCCATCATATTTTTAATTGTCTTGATGCCAGATAATCCGTTGATATCCCTTAGCTTGTCATTAAAGGAAATATTCACCACTTCTATTTCTTCAGTAAAAAATAGTCCCTCCAGGCTCTCAATTTGGTCCAAACGGACTATCCCAAGCCCGCCCTTTATCCTTAGGTCTTCAGAAAAAAGACCTTTTAAATCTTTCAGGGGAATGCTGTTTAAAGAAAGAGTATTAATTTCGAGCGGCACAGGATTAAAGCTTCCCGCTAAACTTGTTAATTTATCAAGACGGAAGAGTTGAAGAGACCCAATATGTGACAGAGAGCTTGCTCCCTGAAAAGAGGTCAGTTCAGGTAATTTAGTGAGTTGCAGGAAATCCAATTGGGAAAGGGCTGACAGGCCTTCCAGGTTGACTATGCTGCTAAAGTCGTCGACTCTTAACAAACGACATTTTTCAAGATTTTCCAACCCCTTAAGGTTTCGTACTTTGGCAACATCGTTCATGTATAGCAATTCAACCTCTTTGAGCCCTCTCAACCCCTCCAGAGATTGGACATCATGCAAATATTTAAAGGAAATAACCCCCACCTGTGTGACATTGTGCAAGCCCTCCAGTGATACTAAGGTGTTCCCATTTCCCGGAAGGTACTCTGCTCCCCAAATATACAAAGTGCCTTCAATGGCCCTCAGAGAACTTAACGGTGTCAAATCGAGAGGCCGATCGAAAATGCTAATTCTTAAATCACCATTTATTTCCGTGTAGCAGAGGCTTGCAAATTCATTGATTTCGTCCTGACTAGTAAATGAAACGTTTCCTTCAAAAACCCCTCCATCGCAATCCGGACCCTCCTTAAAAGCAAGCTCAATTCCGGTTAACCCAAAATCCTCAGGTATCCATCCCAAAGTATTCAATACCTTTATGTCTTCGATGCGTTGCGTACCTTCGGAAATGGTAAAGTAAAAAGGCAATGTATTGGAAAAGTCCTTTTCAAGTGTTGAACCCTTAAGAGGAGTAGCATAAAGGACTAAACCCTCATTATCCTTGATCAATAATTCTGATAAATAATATTCTCCAGGGAAAAGTTCGATGCCTTCGACCTCCAAAGCCGTACCATTATCAACTGGCTTATCAACAGCCTTTTCAAACTTAATATCCTCTTGCTGCTCACTGCCTATAGTAAGAGAAATGGTTGAGATATTTTCAATTCTTGTATTGGTTAGCCTGCTATTTGCAGCATCAAATTCCAATAAGTCAATTGAAAAGGTAACTTTAGTGCTAACCGGGACTGGGGGGGATGTCTCTTCACTGCAAGAAAAAAACAGAACAGCACCTAACAACAATAAATGAAAGAATCTTTTAAAATAGGAATACATAAAAATTTATTAAAAGTTAAAAATCCCGACAAATTTAAATAAAAAAATAATTGTCTCAACTATAAAAGATGGAGTTTTTTTTGGGTAAATCTCATCCTTATATTTTCACTTTATACCCTGATGAGTTCGAATTTAGATCGTCAATAAATACCAATTGAATCGTCATTGCGAACCCTTTGTCATGGATATAGGAGCTGGGAAAGGGTGTGGCGGTCTCGTTTGGCCAGAGATTCCCACGGCTTTCACCGCAATAAACTCTCTCTAAGCTTACCAATTACGTTTTTTTTAAATACCTGTAAATCATCGTGTTGAAATCACAGTGTCGTCATCCTGATTTCTGCGTTTTTTAAAAAGTAAATTTTCGCTATGACAGCAATGCCCTGCCACGGTATATTAAGTAACATATAACGAATTGGTATTTAAGATGTAATCGAAAAAATCTCCCTTACCCCCTTAAAAAGGGGGATTTTGGTTGCGATCGATTTGGAAATCTGGGCTTAACTTTTCCAAAGTTTAGAACTTTGGAAAAGTTTGGAGTTACAGGTGATTTTCAGTTTTCGTAAAAAATCTCCCTCCCCCCTTGGAACCTTAGATTTGCCTATTTACCGATGACGTGTTTATTAATCCGCTGAAAATCAACATGATAAAAACCAACACCATCATCCCGATTTCTGCGTTTAAAAAAGTTAATTCTCGGAATGAAGGCTTTTTAACGAAATTCAGTCGAACTCTGGTTTATAAAAGAGATGAAGTTTAAATGTACTCAATAATACCCTGACTTAAATTTGAGCCTTTGCAGAAGGATAATGAACTTCATCCACTTTACTTTCCTATTGTTGGTTGGTTCATAGGGATAAGCCAGAACTGGCTTCACCCAAAATTCAAGCCAAACTGGGCACTTTAAAGCCCATAGGATTGTAGGATTGCTTAGATGAAGTATATACGATTTCAATTCGTTTTTTGTATATCGAATTTAAAATTAAACTGGACCATTTTACCCTGAAGATCGGCAATTTCCAATCTTGGTATGGATTCTACTACCCTTCTGCCCTCTGCCAAAAGGCTTGGATGGCTATAGGATTTTGTCTTTTTGAGTTCCTCAGCACCATTATCTGCATATCCAATAATGACTATTTCATCAAATTCCAAATAATCCTCTTCGGGCCTAACATCCAGGACTTCACTGATGTGGCCATGAGGATTGACCCTGGCATAAATACGTGCGGTTCCGGTAAGAACGGCTTTCCGTGCCTCCGTTGGATATTTTAAGTTCTCTGTAAAAAACCTAATTATCTCGCTGTTGGAATGGATAGGGTCCGATGGTCTTTCCTGCATTAGCTCAATTGATGGGTCAAGATCCGACCCGCTTTCGCTGATCCTTACCGTTTTTTTCGCCGAAAGGGATACCAGCAAAAGGGCAAATACGGGCACAATGGCCAACCTTGTCAGGCTGGAATACCGGTTTTTATTTTTTGTATTCATCATGATGATTCGTTTTTGAAGGTTACTTGAGTTAATTGCGGTAAATAGCTGAGAATTGATCCGATTCAGGGCCATGGACAGCATGGTAAACTGGTATTCCTGTTTATCTGATTCTCTGATCACCCTGTCATCTGCCCGGAATTCCAGGTTATTTCTGATGGCCTGGGCATGAAATCTGGCAATGGGGTTGAACCACTGTAGGATCAAAAGCAATTCGGCCAGGACTATATCGAAGCAATGCCGTTCCCGGGAATGAACAGCCTCATGGTTCAAAATCATTTCCAAAGACGGGTGATGGAGTAAATTTTTTCCTATTATAATATTGTCCATAAAAGTAAAAGCCAGGTCTTTTTCCTGCGCTATCCAAACTTTCCTGCCAGAGACCATTTTTTCTGTACAGCTTTTTCTTATTCTGGCAGCCTTAACAAAACCAAAAATCAACTTAGCCATACAAAATGCCAGCCCACAGAGGTACAAAAAAAATAATAAGCCTGTAATTTCCATTCCGCTGACATATGAAGCTACATTTGTCTCCGCAGGCAAAAACCCTGTACTACCATTCCCTGAAAAATAAGTGGTTGTGCCAGAGAAATAAGAGGTGGATTGAAAGGTGATCAGGGGAATGATAAAACCAACTAAAAATGACCCGGCCAAATAAATGCGGTTAAAAACGAATTGCTTGATCCTTTTTAACAAAAAATGATAGGTGCAAAAGAAAACAACCGTGGATATTGATACTTTAAGCAGGTAGTAAAGGATGGCTTCCATGGGTCATTTTGATTTAATGAGTTTGATAATCGCTTCAATTTCCTCCTTATCTAGTTTCTCCTCTTCCATGAAAGATGCCACTGCTTTGGAAAAAGAATTGTCGAAATAATCGCTGATAATTTCTTTCATGTATCGCTTCCTGTAGGCTTCTTTTGAGAGCAGGGGGAAGTATTCGTAGGTGTTGCCATATTGTTTAAACCCCACAATTCCTTTTTCCTGTAAAATCCTTACCAAAGAAGAAATGGTATTGTATGGTGGTTTTGGGTCAGGAATTTCTGCCAAAATGTCCTTTACAAAGGCTTTCTTCAATTTCCAGAGGATTTTCATGACCTCTTCTTCCTTCTTTGTGAGTTTATCCATTTGCGGTACTTTTTTAAACTGATAAAACAAATATACTCCTGATTAACCAATTTTACAATTGGTTAATCAGTTATTTCACTAATTATTTATTCTTAATCCAAAGCCCAGATGCCTTACTTCGTAAAAACCTATTCACAAAGGCGCTGGTTGGTTTACTACCATATTTCTTTAGGACGAGGTAGTTTACCGTTCTATTTCTGATTTCCATTCAGAAAATCCTTAAGTAAAATAACCTGGTTGGGAAAGTTAAGTGACTGACTGCCATGGATAATGCGACTACATCAGCATACAGAAATTGGTCCTGGGCAAAAGCAAAATCAAAAAATTCCCTTATCTTTTAGATGTCCAATTAATGATTGTTTATCGATATGGTTTACAAAAATCATTAAATGGAATTTATAAGGAGTATGGTTTTGGAAACATCTCGATCCAATTTAAGGCGCCTCCTTTTACCGAAAAAAGCCATTTGAACGGAACATAATTTAACCTATAATCCCTATGAGACCTGCCCACATCCTATTGGTGGAAGACAATGAAGGGGACATCCTGCTAACCCTGGAGGCCTTCGAAGAAAGTAAAATCAAAACTGAAGTAAGCGTGGCAAGAAACGGACAGGAGGCCCTGGACTTTCTGTATCAAAACGAAAATTACAGCCAGGCAAAAAAGCCAGACCTGATATTGCTGGATATCAATATGCCCATCCTCAATGGGCATGAGGTGTTAGAACACATCAAATCGGACCCTAAACTCAAAAAGATCCCTGTAATCATGCTCACCACCTCAGCGCACGAAAAAGACATTAATCTGGCTTATGAATACCACACCAACAGTTATGTGAAAAAACCACTAAATATGGCTGATTTTTTAGAAGCCATTTTAAAAATCGAAGAATTTTGGCTACAATTATCCACACTTGCCAATGAATAAAAATAGTATTCAGACAGTATTACAAAGTAATCCGGGCAAAAACCTTCAGATTTTGCCTGTATCCAAAATACCTTTATCCGATCTGGAAAAACCAGCTCAAAGGGTATTTATTCAGCTCAGTTTACCTGTCAGGCCCTTAAGGTTCGGATAAGTCTAAACCCGGATAATCAGTTGTTTTTTTTAGCGACCCCAGCATTACAAAAAGCTTCACATGGCTATTTTTATGCCTGGAAGCTACTTTAAATCCTCCCTTCATTCAAGCCTTGACAAGACATTTGCGAAAGCCAGGTTAAAAAAAACGGTAACCAGCTTCGAAGGTAATTTAATGCTGAACTTTGGTCTTTCAGGCAAAATCCCCCATCACTAAAACAAATTTTACAACCGCGATAAGGGTAAACATCCATTTAGCTGTCTTTAATCAAAAGACAAATTAATGGTATGAATACATTTTCTAAAATTTTTGCTTTGGCCTGCTTTTTAGTGGCTAATCCACTTGATGCTCAGACATTAACCCAAACAGTAAGAGGCAGAGTGGTTGATCTGGTCAGTAAAACCCCTTTGCCTGGTGCTACTGTCGTGCTGCTCAATACTAATCCGCTGATGGGAACCACTACTGATTTGGACGGAGAATTTAAAATTCAACAGGTGCCGGTTGGTACCCACATTTTGAGGGTAAGTTTTGTAGGGTATGAAGAAATTATCCTTCCAAACGTCATTGTAAATTCCGGAAAAGAGCTGGTTTTAAACATTCCGATTGAGGAAGACTTTAAACAAATGCAAGAAGTCCTGGTGATCGCCACTGAAAAAGACCGGACCGTCAACGATATGGTTGGGGTAAGCGGAAGGACTTTTTCAGTAGAAGAAACCAGGAAATTTGCTGCTGCCGTCAACGATCCGGGCCGGATGGCAACTTCCTTTTCGGGGGTGGTTGGCACAGATGATGGCAACAATAACATTTCTATCCGCGGCAATAGCCCGAATGGGTTGCTTTGGAGAATGGAAGGAATTGATATTCCCAACCCTAACCACTTTGTCAATCCGGGCTCCTCAGGTGGCGGGATTTCAATCTTAAGTTCTCAGTTGCTCACCAATTCTGATTTTCTCACGGGTGCATTTCCTGCAGAGTATGGGAACGCGATATCCGGGGTTTTTGACCTCAGTTTGAGGAAAGGAAATAACGAAAAGCGTGAATTTACTTTCCAGGCGGGTTTTCTAGGGACGAATATCGCCGCTGAAGGTCCGATTGGCAATAACTATAAAGGCTCCTATTTGATCAATTACCGCTATTCAACACTTTCATTTTTGTCTGAAATGGGTGTTCCTCTAGGAGACTTCGTGACCAATTTTCAGGATTTATCCTTCAATTTTCACCTCCCGGCAGGTGAAAAAAGCAGCTTCACCCTCTTTGGATTTGGAGGTTTGAGCGATCAAAACAACCATGCTTCGGAGGACTCCCTGGATTGGACTGGAGAAAACGACCGCTACAGTTCAACCTACTTTTCACATACCGGAGCAGTAGGCATTAAACATACCTACATGATCAACAAATCGAATTTTCTCCAAACCACCGTATTGGCTTCAGGAAATACTATAGGCGATGAGGTAAACCGGCTCAACGATCAGTATCATAATCAGGACTGGACGTATGAAAAATTCAGCAACTCTAAAGTCACCTACAGCAGTGTATGGAATGCCAAACTTTCCTCCCGATCCAATTTAAGGAGCGGTATATATGTCAACCATTTATTCTACAATCTGCATGAGAACGGCTATAACAAAGACTTGGATCAAATTGAAATTGCCATTGACTCTGAAGGAAGCACGCAAAGTGTTCAGGCTTTCTCCCAACTTAATTTCAAGGCCACAAAGAAATTGACTTTAAATGTAGGAATGCATTACCTGCAACTCCTTTTGAATCATTCGAATTCCATTGAGCCGAGACTAAGTGCAACTTATGCATTGGATGAAATGCAGCGATTAAATCTTGGATATGGATTGCATAGCCAGGTTCAACCTTTGGGGTCTTATTTTGCCGAATTGGAGGAAAACGGGCAGATCATCAAACCCAATGAAAACCTTGGTTTGAGCAAATCCCATCATTTCGTGCTGGGTTATGACCGACAGCTAAGTCCCTATCTCCGATTTAAGGTCGAGGGCTATTACCAGTACCTGTCCGATATTCCAATCAAGCCTGGTATCAATGAGACTTATGCGATTATCAACCAACAATGGTCTTTTGTGACAGATCCATTGGTCAACGAAGGATTTGGGAGAAATTATGGTGCAGAGTTTACCCTTGAGCAGTTTACCCACAAAAACCTCTATTTTTTATTGTCGACTTCGCTTTACAATTCACTTTACAAAACCCAGGAAAATAAGTGGAGAAATACACGGTACAATGGAAATGCAAACCTTACCCTGACTGCAGGTAAAGCATTTAATTGGAAGAAAAACCGGATTTTAGGAGTGAACATTAAAAGCATCTATGGCGGAGGATTACGGACCACTCCTATTAACCTGGAAAAATCAATAGCCCGGAGAGAAACGGTTTTTGAGGAGGGAAAAGCTTTCGAAGAGCAAAATCCAGCCTATTTCAGAACAGACCTTCGGGTTAGTCTCAAATGGAACCGCCCTAAATCAACCAGCACCCTGGCCCTTGATGTTCAAAATGTCACCAACCGAAAAAACATATTCGGAACCTATTTTGAGCCCATGGATGGAACCATCAAAACAGCGTATCAGGCACCTTTAATTCCCTTGATCAGTTACCGGGTAGAGTTTTAAATAATAAAAAGAGGTCAGTCGATAGGACTACACTTCATAACCGGAACCGGAAGACTTCAGCAGTAAGGGAATATGTAGTATTTGAAACGGAATAATATATGAATGGCTAAAAAACAGCAGGCATTGTGTTGAAACTGCCTGAAACAATATTCCTGTATTTATTACCCGTCAGGTAACATAAGATTCTCCGTATTTGGAGGCCCCCATCAATAATTTTTTATCCAACTCTTGCAGGATTGTTGGATTTGATTTAACTTTGAAATAAAAAGTACTTTTAAATGAAAAATAATTTGGATCATATACGCGATATAGCCGAGATCCGCTCCATGATGGAACGTTCCTCCAAATTCATGTCGCTTTCCGGTTGGGCAGGCATATTGGCAGGAACTTATGCGCTGATCGGAGCCTTAGTCGCGGCTAAAGTCTTTCATTTTAATCCGGTAACGATAAGCGATGCTACAGTAAATTCCGGCAGCGCGCAGCTGGTCCAATTGATTATTCTGGCACTTGTCGTACTGCTTATGGCATCCGGAACTGCCATATTTTTTTCTTACAGGAGAGCGATACAAAGAGGCGAGAAGGCATGGAATGCTACGGCCAGACGCTTATTGACCAATATGGCTGTTCCCCTGCTCAGCGGAGCAGTAATACTTATATTTCTGCTAACCAATGGTCTTCTTGGCTTACTCGCACCTTTCACCCTGATATTTTATGGTTTGGCTTTGTACAATGCCGGTACCTTTACTTACAAAGAAGTGAAGATTTTGGGCCTTGTTCAGTTAGGCCTGGGACTGATCAGCATCTGGCTTATAAGCTATGCGATCATCCTTTGGGCAATGGGATTTGGCCTGGCACACATCATTTACGGGATTTATATGCACAACAAGTACGAAAGGTGAAAATATCAATAGATGGTTTACATAAAGCGTTTGAAAGCCGAATACGGCTCGGTATCATGTCCTCTCTGGCCGTAAATGATCAGGTAGATTTCAATTCCCTGAAGGAATTTCTTGAGCTTACTGACGGTAACCTGGCAAGCCATCTGAAAGCGCTTGAAAAGGAAAAGTTTATTGGTATAAAAAAATCCTTTGTAGGCCGAAAACCCAATACAAAATATTTTATGACCAATGCAGGCAAAATCGCCTTTGACGGACATTTGGAAGCATTGGAAAATCTGATAAAAGGAATTTCCGAATAATTAAACCCGCTTCAAACCGGTATAAGGTAAAAACAAAAAAATTTCAATGACAACCAGAAACAAAATTGAATGATTAAACTGCGTATAATTACTTTGAATTACAAAGTTCTTTTAAATCACACCTCCTGCTTGAATGTGTTCTTCAGTATAAAAAAGCACTTCAAATAACGGATGAAACCGGGCATAAAGCAAGCAACATACGGTGGGATGATCAGGCATCCGGGATTCTTCCAAAAAAAAAATCCCCGAAATCGGTTCGGGGCAGGCAGGTTCAGGCTATCCCGGCCTATGGTGCAGGCAAGTAGTGGCAAATAAAAAACTATTATAAAAACATGAATCATATGAAAAAGGCAATCATCGAAAAGCGCAATGATCCCAGGGAGCTCGAAAAACTGTATCGGTCCAATAAAACCGCATTTAAAGAGGCATTCATTTCCGTTTACCCGCAAATCAAGGAAAGTCCCTTAGCGGAATATTGGAATGAACGATTAAATTACTCCACTGAGGGATTTGAATGGGGCACAAGTAAGGACCTGTTTTTCCTGTTCATTCTCTGGGCAATAGCTGGCCTTATCGCCAAATTACCCGCTTTACTTCAAATTGAAGAAGATTATTTCTATGCCAGAAATATCGGTTTTATTATTTTCCCGGCATTGACAGCCTATTTTATCCGAAAAAACCAACTGCCCACAGGTAAAATTTTACCCCTTGCCTTGGGCATCATCCTGGGTCTGGTTTTTATCAATCTATTTCCCGATTTGCCGGATAGCGACACCCTGCTCCTATCCAGTATCCATATGCTTCTTTTCCTTTGGGTGATTTTGGGTTGGGCATTCAAAGGCAGGAGGGCAAGTAATCCCGGAAAATGGCTTGAATACCTAAAGTATAATGGCGACACGATCATCATGACTGCGCTGATCCTGATGACGGGGGGACTTTTAACAGCACTTACCATCGGTCTTTTTACCACCATCGGTATCCAAATTGAGACTTTTTATTTTAATTATATTGGTATTTTCGGACTCTGTGCAGCACCCATTGCCGGCACTTACCTGACCCAAACCAACCCTCAACTCGTGGGAAAGGTGTCTCCTGTGATCGCCAAAATTTTCTCCCCATTGGTATTGGTAATGTTGCTGATATATTTGCTAACCATGATTTATTCAGGAAAAGACCCCTACAATGACAGGGAGTTCCTATTGATTTTCAATGGCCTTTTAATCGGTGTAATGGCCATCATCTTTTTTTCGGTCTCCGAAATTGCTGCCAGCACAAAACACAAAAGGGAAATCTGGGTACTCTTGATATTATCCCTACTTACCTTAATTGTCAATGGCATCGCACTTTCCGCCATCCTATTCCGGATTTCTGAGTGGGGCATTACCCCAAACAGGGCAGCTGTCCTGGGCGGCAATGTGTTGATTTTAATCCACCTGCTGATGGTTACTTTCCACCTTTACCGGGTCATTGCCAGACAGGGACAAATAACACAAGTAGGGAAAGCGATTGGCATTTACATTCCGGTATATTTTATCTGGAGCATAATCGTCACCTTTCTTTTCCCCTGGTTATTTGGGTTTGGCTGATAAAAACTGTGTTTAAAGAGATAGTTGATATAAAAGGGAAAAATTTGTATTTTGATTTACGTATTCTTCCCCAACTATGCCAGGAGAAATAAACCTACAATCACCTCAAATAGAAACCAATATCAATTATTCAAAAGAAATTATTATATATTAAAAAATTAACCTGCCTGAGATTAATCATTTGTTAATCAAGCCATGTAAATACGGTTTTTGCACCCGTACCTCCTGCCTTTTTGGGTAAATGGCTTTTGGGGCCTGTGAAACGAAGAAGGAACTTCCCTTTGAAATAGAACGCAAGTTATTCCTTGAACTGGTACAAACCTTTGCAGGTATTGAAGGTAGCCGCATTTAGCAGGTCCCCATACAGGAGGTCAGCGATCTGGTACTGACCATCGAAGAAGAGAATGGGTCAGCATCAGACTATTCCCTTAAGACCATTCCAGTACTTTGCTTTGAAGGTTAACTCATTGTATGAGGAATTAACACTTCCTCAGGAAAATTTTGGAAAAGCTTTGTAAGCAGGATTTTTGCAATGCCGCCCCTTTTACGGAACAGCTATTCAATTCCAATAGCGGTCACCTTTTGAAGCAAACATTTATAAGGGTGACAAAGGCTGTAAATTGAAAAAAATAATCCTATTTTAAAATAGGACCTAACCTACCCTAGCCAAATGGGAACATCAATTTCCCAAAACTTTTCTGTTTTTGGAAGGCTCCTCCATCTCAACTTGATCAGATAACCAGGACAGGGCCTTTAATTTTTCTGATGGGGCATAATACCTGACCTCCCTGAAGCCAAATTTTGTCACAATATCCATCCTGGGTATTTCCCAATCGCCATTTCCTACCAGGGCTATTCTACTGAAATTACAGAAATGGCTGGTATCGAATTTCATTTCCTCCCAAAATGATTGAAAAGCTTCCAGATCAAATTCCTCCATCTCCATGTAAAAAAAAGCCTCCCCATTAGAAGTTATTTTGTGGTTTAGCAAGGGCAAGAGCTTTGAATAATCTTCATGGGTGATGTTTTCCATTATTTTGACGGCGATAATTTTTCCCTCAGTTGGACCTAATATTGTTAACATGGTTTGGGTTTTCTGTATTTGATTTTATGATTGATGTAAATATCCTTTGGTTTATTTACCCTCCACTTATATGACAAAAAAAGTGAAGCACATTTATTAAAGGTTAAACTCGTAATAAAGCCGGGAAGGCCGAAAAATCAGGAAAGATAACTTCTCCAGGAATGGTGAAGCACAAAAAGCAAAACGTGGCTCCGATTGAAATATTTAATCTCCAATTGATTTAAGAAAAGCCAATGGAGATTATTTCCACTCTTCCCCAGGGACTGAAACAGATCAAATCCATGAGAATCCTCCCATTTTTTTTCATCGGTAATTTCTCTTGAATCTTCTTCCCCCATGGGCAATGGATCGTTACCATAGGGGCCAGGGAAAAGAAAGGGACTGTCACCTATCTGACTGACTTTGGTCAGGGCCCTATTATGCTCTCCCAGGGAAATACCTTGCCTGGATGAGCCTGCATACAAGACAACCAACAATCCCAAAAGTATACCGATGGAATATTTAGGAAGCCTTGTAATTTGTTTAATTGTACGGTTAATCAATCCTTACAGGGAAAATAATTATTTGAATCCTGTAAATGTATCATTTTTCCTTGTGCTTGCCAACAAATATGGTTGTTTAGGGATGAAATCCGATGGGAATAGTTAAAATAATAAATTTATAATATCATTACCGAATAATCTTTAAACACCCATTGCAATTAACCAGCGGGCTGTCAAGGTTTGCGCTACATTTCAGATCTGAGCTCCATAAATAAAAAAAGAGCACCATTCACATGATGCTCCTTTGCATGGTAGTACATAAATATTCCCGACAAAACAATACGCATCATTTTGTCAATAAATCTTAAAGATCAAGATCCAGCCTGGATCACTCCACAAGCTACTCTTGAACCAGCTGCGCCAGAAGGTTGAGAGGTGAAGTCATCCGCATCAGCGTGAATGATCACTGCTTTGTTGAGGATATCACTGCTTCCGCCATCCCCAATAGTCCAGCCTTCAACTTCCATTTCGACAGCACCTACACCATCTTCTCCAACGACCATATTGTCAATATCACCACTATGGTATTCATCTTCTCCACGCTTTCCGTGAGGGTCATCAGTTGGATTCCAGTGTCCACCTGCCGAGGTGGCATCTGCAGCACTGCAATCTCCATTTTCATGAAGGTGAAGGGCATGCTCTCCTTCTGAAAGATTTTCTACCTGGATTACCAGGCGAACCTTACCATTCTCCAATTCAGTAAAGGTTGCTGACCCGCTGACATTGCTTCCACTAGCTCCGGAAATCACAGCCACTGCAGACTGAAGCTCCATAGATTCAGTATTGTTTTCACTGTCCATAATTTCCACTTCTTCAATCGTCTCTTCGTTGGAATTGGTACTTCCAGATCCACAAGCGAAGGAAATTGATGCAATTCCTACAAGTAATATGTAATTCAGATGTTTTAACATAATTAAAGCATTTAATTTTGTTGATACGCTAATCCCCGAAAAAAATGTGCCAAGTCTTAATTAGACTCTATATTCTTTAAAAAAACAGCAAAAAATCTTGACAATTGGATCAGGTTGAAGCACCCTTGCCAGGATCAATCGTTTTATTTTGACAAATTATTCCACCCGACCAGTTTTCAACCTCGCCATATTTGCTGGTATCAGCCTGTTTTTTGAAACATTTTGTCAATTTGAAATAATTGGCATTTATTAATTGGACGAGGTTAAAAATACAGAAAAGAAAAACCGATTTTCTTTATTATCCAATTTTATCCCATATTTTTGATAGTACCATTCACAGTCAACTGTTACATTATCATGCTATTAGATTATCAGCACCCCAAAATACCTGCAGGAATAAAACATGTTGAGGTTCCTGTAATTCAAGCAACAGAAAAATCCCTGCAGGGATATGGAAAACTTGTCAGGAAAGAGGAATATTTAAACTATCCCATTGAGATTGTCCGCTGGCCTGCTTCTGGTACCCGGGTGGTAGACGAAGACACAGGAGATGAGGCAGGAACAGTATCAGGTGACTTTGATTTTTACTGGGAAGGAGATTTTTTCAAAGGGAAAAACCATGCTGTAAATTCCGAGTACCTCTTTGGATGGAGCAAGGCACCTGAAAAAGCAAGTGCCTCAGGCACAGAAGAACCTGAACGGGTGATGCTTTGGCACGCCAACTATCATCCGGATGGTGGTCAGCTGTTTTTTCCTTTGGAAGGAAAAACCTTCATTTCACCACTCGCTTTGCCAGGGGATTCGGTTACTCCAGGGGATTTCAAAGCCTTTCGGGTTGAGAATGGATTGGGCTTATACATCCATCCAAATGTATGGCATGAAGCCATAATACCTCTAGAGAAAAAGGCCAGGTTTTATGATGAACAGGGTGCTGTTCATGCCAGGGTCAGCGTCCATTTCCCCAACGAATTTGGGGTCCTACTCAGTATTCCTTTGAAACGGTAAATCCGGGGTTGTCATAAGCCAATCTTTATGAGACATGTATCTGCTGTATTTCTTTCTGGTCTTTTTGGGCAAAATCACATTTTCAAATCTTCGTGAAGTCCCTGCCATACCAACCCCTAACTCCAATACCATACAGGAAAATTTTAACCGGAGCTGCACGAAAGGCCTCCCGCCGGGTTGGGCCGTATACGGGCTGACAGGCAACCAAACCTGGACCTGTACCACTTATGGTCATAAAGCCATTCAAACGGATAATGGAATTTCATATGCCTTACAAATCAACGGCTACGCTGGAAAAGCAGAAGAAAATGAAAGTTGGCTGATCAGCCCGGTTTACGACTTAAGCCATTTCCAGTTTCCATTACTTTCTTTTTATAGCAGGGTAGCATTTGACGGGCCTCGTCCCCAACTTTTTATTTCCACAGATTATGAGGAGGGGGACCCCAATGCTGGCACCTGGACAGCCCTGGGCGACCGCTTTGCGAGAGGGGATCACTGGACGCATTCCGGAAAAATCAATCTGGCCAGTTATAAGTCAAAGATGATTAGACTTGCCCTCGTGTATTTCTCTTCTCCGGAAAAAGGAGCCGCCCGTTGGACTATAGACGACTGGACCATCACCAATGCAGACCAACCTCCGGCCCCCTTTCTCAATACCAACCTGGAAAACACTGCCTACATGCATTTTGAGACGGTGCAAGCAGGTCAATCCGGCACTGACCTTAAAAGTTTTGAGTTTTTGTTATCAGACCCTACAGGAGAATTGACCATTCGGGTAAATGAGGGTTTTGGCATTTCCAAAACGCAAAACGGATTTTCCCAGCAACTTTCCTATACCGCCGAGGAAGCGGTCCGGAACAATACTTTATGGATTCGGTTCGAACCCCAAACGGAAGGAGCCTTTCATGGACCGGTCTCCTTCTCATTCGCAGATAGTATCCAACAGGTCTCATTCCTTTCCGGATCTACCATAAATCAGGAAGAAACATTGGATATTGTTACCTGGAACATCGCCTGGTTTGGCTCGGACCTCCCCTACCAGGGGCCGGAGGATCCCGGGAGGCAATTGGAAAATGTCAGCCAATTAATCAGGGCCATGGATGCTGACATTTATGCCCTGCAAGAAATAACCAATCTGGATCAATTCCAAAAACTGGTAGCTTCACTGGAAGGCTATGAAGCCGAGATTTCCCCCGCCGCTTCCTATGGAGCATCGGATTTTGACGCAGCGCAAAAACTGGCTTTTCTCTATAAAACGTCCACCGTAATCCCTATTACCTCCAGGGTTCTGCTTCAAGGTGTTACTTCCGAAGACATCGGGCACTACCCTGCTGAACCAAATCGCTTTTGGGCCAGTGGCAGACTTCCATTTCTAATGGAAGCAGAAACCCGGGTGGGTGGGATCCAGCAAACCTTGTCCCTGGTCAATCTCCATGCCCGATCCAATGGAGGTGGGGAAAGTGCTGCTAATCCAAGGTATGCCATGAGGAAATTTGACGCAACAGTATTAAAGGATTCCCTGGATCAGTATTACGGAACCGAAGCCCTCCTTATCCTTGGAGATTTGAATGATGACCTCGATAAAACAATAGCCGATACCAATGCCTTCACCGTATCCGGCTCCGAAACTTCATTTATCCGTTTTATGCTTGACAAGGAAAATTATTTCCCGGCTACCCTGGTTCTGACACAGGCGGGTTTAAGGTCTTACATTTTATCGGACAATATCATTGACCACATCATCCTCAGCAATGAATTGGCTGAAAGTTATCTTTCCCAGTCTGCAAGAATAGTAGTGCCGGAGGATGGCATAGCAAACTTCCTGAACAATACCTCAGACCACCTGCCGGTAAAAATACGGCTAGACCTGAAAAAGAACCTGGCGAACAACCTGATTTTGGGACTTCCGGAAGAAATAAATACCAGCGGCATCAGCATATATCCCAATCCGGTAAATCAAACGCTATTTGTCCGGCTTAAAGAACAAAAGCACCAGGTAAGTTTAATCAATCCAATGGGAAAAATCATCCAAACCCGGTCCGGCCAGGACGGAATGATTACTTTTGATGTTTCCATGCTCCCAAGAGGGCTTTACCTTTTACATATCACAAGAGAAGAGTCCAGGAACATCTATAAAAAAATAATAGTCAGGTAAGCAAAACTCAGGAAATTGATCCGCTGTCCTGTAAAAAGACCGGCCACTCATGCTTCTCACAAATGGCCGGTCTGAACCAACAAATAAAACAAAAAAATCAGGACAAAGCTTTTGCCCTTTCTACATGAAAAGATTTCCAAAGAAAATATCCGAATCCCAACTGAGGGACTACCAATAACAACATCTGGGGAAATACCGCTCCGGAACCCAAAGCCAGGCTCACATTCAATAGCTGCGAAACGGTGAGAATCACCAACACAGAGACCAAAGCAAACAAATTGGCCAAAATTAATTTTGATTGATTTTTCATAACATATAAAAGTTAAAAATTTAACAATTCAACAGGTTTTTTATCCTAACAACACCTATCTGAAGGCTAAGTTGAGGCAAAAATAACATTTTTCCAAACCTCTAATAATCATGAAAATCAGCAGTTTATAGCAATTTTGATTACAAAAAATGATAAATGTAAATCGTTTTACGTAAACTGTATTTGGACTCAAAAAAATTCTGAAAAAAATTTAAAAAATTTTTGCCTGCCTTTTATTCAGGTCAATGAAAAGATGATATTTCAAAATAAAATAGTTAAATCTCTTGGTAAACCTACAACAATTAAATTAGCCATCATTTCTGTAATTTACGTATGTTTAGAATTTAATTTTGTATATTTACTTTACTGTTCATGAAAAAATATATAAATGGGATAGTATAAAATTTTCGACTGATTAAAAATGGGTTTTGTCATAAAAATAATGTTGTTGACATGCCTGGTATTGGGTGAAGCGCTAGAAAGTTTTGCCCAGAACCAGGGGCACTTACTTGATCTCAGAACTTGCGGAAAATCCTGTTCCTCCAGTAATTATACTGTGGAATCGGTCTACCTCAGTGATGTAGATGGAAAACCCATAACCAGTGATTTGCTGACTTGTACCCCGGGAGTTGAGCAAACCACTTATATTTCCTTTGTTTATAAAACAAGTTCAGGTAGTGAAGTCAGCAATGGGCGCTTATTTGCTGACCTATCGGTGGGCGATAGTACCATGTTTCTAAATTATTATTTTGGCAATATTCCCCCTGCCAAAACCATAGCGGACACCCTGACCCTATCTGCATTCCCCTTAAATTGGGTCTGTGGAGAAGAAGTAATTTTAAGCAATTCACTCCTGGCATGGACAACAAGTGGATCAGCTGATCTTTCATCAAGTTATATTTGTAACGACTACCCTACCGCCCAATGTCAGTTTACTTCGGATATAGTGGTGAATGCGCCGCTGGCTGTGCAGTTTGAATACGCCTACGATTGTCCGGAAAATGGGACGAGTACGGTATACTTCACAAGTACCACCAATGGCGGAAGGGTAGCCTACAACTATAGCTGGAGCTTTACCAATGCCACGATCAGTAGTTCCACCCTCGCTGACCCCACCGTTGAATATAACGAATCCGGCACAGCGGAGCTTACGGTCACGGATGCCAATGGCACCCAAAATTCCTATAATGTATCTGTAGAAGTACCTCAGGAAATCGATTTGACAGGTACGGTCACAGACCATACCGATGATGAAAACCCCGATGGGACCATCAGCCTGGATATCAACAGTACGGGAGATTATACCTTTTCCTGGACTGGACCGGGTGGTTTTACCAGTGATCAGCAGAACATCAGTGAACTTATTGCAGGTGACTATTTCCTCACGGTTACGGATAGTTTTGGCTGTTTCACGGAGTGGACCTTTGAAGTGCTGTATTTTGGTGCCTTGCCCATCACCTGGGGAAAGATGCGCGTTTCATTAAGTCCTGATCAGTCTGAAGCCATCCTGGATTGGTCCACTTATAAAGAAACAGCCTCAAGTCATTTTGAAATTCAAAAATCCCTAGGGAACATCAATAATTTTGAGCCCATTGCTGAAGTCAATAGCGTTGGAAACAGCCAAAATATTAGCTATTATACTTTTAAGGACAAGTTGCGGCAAGCTAAGGCGCAAAGGCTATACTACCGGATCCGGCAATTTAACCTGGACGGAAGCAGTGAATACAGTGAGACTGTTTCTGCAATTGTTTCTGAAAGGACTCAAAAGGCAGCTGATTGGATAATCTATCCCAACCCCTACAAAGACAAGGCACTCTGGTTACACTATTTGGGCCCGGTTATTCCGGATTCAAAAAAGCTAAAAATCAGGTTGATTTCTGCCACCGTGACTACTACAACGGAAATTGAATGGGACAATAACACCATAGACCTGAAGGAGAAAATGAAAAATTTACCAAAAGGCTTGGTGATTTTGGAAATCCACTATGAAAACATGATCCAACGGTTGAAGTTAATCATTAGATGAATTTTGAGGTAATTTGGCTGAATCGGGTTAACAAATGGGGATTTACTGTTTAAGCTTCACTATTGGCAGCGTATCAAATCGCAGAAGGGATCCCTTTTTTCGGCCTACCGGTTTCTTTCCCAATTTTTGCTGTTATTTTTGTGTTTTGAAAAGCAAGGCATGCCATATCAGATCAAGGAATTAGCAAACGGAATCAGAATTGTTCATCAGGAAGTCAACAGTACCAGGTTGGTACACTGCGGGTTTGTACTGGATATAGGCAGCAGGGATGAAACCCATGAGCAGCAGGGATTGGCCCATTTCTGGGAACATATGGCCTTTAAAGGCACAAAAAAGAGAAAAGCCTTTCACATCATCAACCGCCTGGACTCAGTCGGAGGCGAGTTAAATGCGTATACCACTAAAGAAAAAATCTGTTTTTACGCCACCGTACTTCAACAGCATTGGGACAAAGCCGCCGACCTGCTTTGCGACATTACCTTTCACAGTACCTTCCCACCAAAACAAATAGACAAAGAAAGACAGGTTATACTGGAGGAAATGGCCATGTACAGGGATTCGCCTGAAGATTCCCTGCAAGATGAATTTGACGCATTATTGTTCCCGGATCATTCCCTGGGGTACAATATTCTGGGAACGGAAGAAAGCGTCGGAAATTTTGGTCAGGAGGATTTTAAAGCCTTTGTGGAAAAGCACATGGCTACTTCCAGGATCGTATGCTCTGTAGTAGGAAACATCAGCTTCAAAAAAGTCCTGAATAGACTGGAGCCTTTGCTGGAAAACATCCCGGCAAAGCAAAGTTTTACAGAAAGAAAATCCACCAACGGCTACCAGCCAAAAACCAATATCCTTTATAAAGAAATTACCCAGGTGCACTGCGCCCTGGGCAAACCTGCGCCATCCTTAACTGATGAAAGACGCATTAAATTATTTTTGCTAAACAATATCCTGGGCGGGCCGAGCATGAATTCGAGGTTGAATATGGCCCTGAGGGAAAAACATGGCCTGGCCTATAGTATTGAATCCATTTACCAGCCCTTTACCGATACGGGATTTATTGGAATATATTACGGAACAGAAGAAAAAACTGCCGCAAAGGCCAGGAGAATCGTACTCAGGGAAATCAAGAAAATCCGGGAAAAAAAATTGGGCACCATGCAGCTGCACATGGGAAAGGAACAAACCATAGGCCAAATGGCCATGGCTGAGGAAAACTATTCCGGTTTGATGCTGGTATATGGCAAAAGCCTGCTGGATAAGGGCGGAATCGAATCTTTGGAAGATATTTTTTCTAAAATTCGTTCCTGTACGGCAGAAGACTTGCTAGAACTTGCCAACGAGGTGTATGATGATGAAAAATTCAGTTTTCTCACTTATTTACCCAAAGCATGATGATCAATGAAGATTTATTTACATACTGCTTGCAACATAGCGCTCAGGAAGATGATTTGCTCGGACATATCAGTCGGCAAACACACCTGAAAGTACTAAAACCCCGCATGCTTTCAGGCCCACTGCAGGGTAAACTGCTTGAAATGCTGGTAAAGTTGAGCGGCGCAAAACGGGTTTTGGAGATAGGAACTTTTACCGGTTATGCTACCATTTGCATGGGCCGGGGGCTTGGGAAAGAAGGTAAAATTGTCACCATGGATATCAATGAAGAACTGGAAACCATGGTCAGGGATTTTTTTTCCAGATCAGGTATGGCTTCTAAAATAGATTACCGTATTGGCAATGCCCTGGAATTGATACCAGAAATGGACCAGGCCTTTGATTTTGTTTTTATTGATGCAGATAAAAGAAATTATGTCAATTATTACGATCTTGTCGTTCAGGATATGGAGCCTGGCGGATTGATTTTGGCGGACAACATCCTTTGGTCGGGAAAAGTTTTGGCTCAAAATCGTAAAAAACTGGACAGAGATACGGCTGCTATTCTGGCTTTTAACAAGCGGGTTCAGGAAGATCCAAGGGTGGAAAATGTCGTTTTGCCTATCAGAGATGGTATCATGTTGGCAAGAAAGCTATAAGCAAAAATGATGAGGATATTCATTAGTTGTTTAATCATTTTATTTTTTGACTGGTCTGCTTTGCAAGGTCAGGTTGTACCTCAGGTGCCCAAAACCATTTATTTTGCAGGCATGACTTTGCGGCTCAATGCTGCTGCCCAAAAGGAAATACAGGAAGATGTAGATGCCCAGTACAGGAGCCCTTCCCATTTCCAGGTAAAATTGGACAGGATCAATCTATTTCTTCCAGTAGTAGAACGGGTATTGCAGGAAGAAGGAGTCCCCGAAGATTTTAAATATCTGGTCATTCAGGAAAGCAGCCTGATTTCAGATGCCGTTTCCACATCAAATGCCGTGGGTTTCTGGCAATTTAAAAAAGCGACAGCCGAAGAAGTAATGCTGCGGGTAGACCAGGAGATTGATGAAAGAAAAAGCATAGTAGCCTCTAGCAGAGGTGCCGCCGCCTACCTCAAAAAGCACCAAAGCTACCTCGACAACTGGGCCATTACCCTGGTTTCCTACCAAATGGGCCTGGGGGGTGCCAGAAGCTACTATAATGACAAGTACCGGGGACAGCAAACAATGGACATTGACAGGTCCACCTACTGGTACCTGAAAAAATTCCTGGCGCATAAAATAGCCTACGAAAAACAACTGAACCAAATGGTAAGTGACGGAGGGTACTTACACGAATACCCCGTAAGAGGCCCTACTGACCTGAAGGCGATAGCAAAAACCCTTGGGGTAAGTGAAAGCCATCTAAAAGAGTATAACAAATGGACAACAAAGGGAAAGATACCCGGAGACCGGACCTATGTTGTCAATTACGTTCTCAACGGTATCGTACCTGAAAGACCTGTTTTAGCCAGTAATCCGCCCATAGCTACGGATGAAGGGCTTTCTCCCATGAAAAAAAATGCCCGAGGATACCCTCAGGTAACAGGAAACATCAATAAGGCCGGCGAAGCTGGTCAGATTCGGATAAATGGGATCAAGGGAATATTGGCCTCAGGCAGCAACCTCAGCCAATTGGCACAACAAGCTGGCATTAGCGAAAGGAAGTTGAGGCGGTCAAATGACCTCAAACCTGCTGACCCGGTACAGAGCGGGAAATATTACTACACCAAAAGAAAAAAAAGCAAGGCTGAGGTAGCCGAACATGTGGTACAACCCGGCGAAACGCTTTGGGGCATTGCTCAACTTTATGGCATCCGACTGCATTCCCTGATGGCCAAAAACCGCATTTATAAAGACAAGCAACTGCTTCCTGGCATGGTATTGCGCCTTAGAAAATACTATAAAAGAAATGAAACTATTTCACGGGTAAAACTGGTTCCCGCCAGGCCCCAACAACAAGTCGCAAAATCCAGGATTGAAAAACAGGAGGTCATTGTCCCTGACAAACCTGCCAACAAGAACATCGTCGTACCCGAAAGGGGAGAGCCGGAAAAAGAGATAAGCCCGGTGTTTCATCAGGTTTTACCCGGTGATACCCTCTATGCCATTTCTAAAAAATATGATGTAACGGTCGATGAACTAAAAGACTGGAATAAAATTGGTCCTGACAACCTACTTTCGGTAGGACAAAAACTGGAAATCAGAAAATAAATAAAGGAATTGACTGTATATTTGCCCCATAGCTAAAGACAAACATGCCCGGTAGGATTATTTTATTTTTGATTTTGTTATTGATTACAAGAGCCGGCTTCTCCCAGGATATTTCCAAAGCAGATACGGTCATCATTGGAGGGGATACATTGGTCATGCAGGGTGATTCCTTGATTTTCACCACTGAAGCACCTCCTGTTTACTGGAAAAATGGGGGAAATTTTAATTTAAGCCTGCAACAGGTAAGTTTAAGCAATTGGGCAGCTGGGGGAGCAAGTTCTTTTGCCTTGAATACCGGTGTTCAGCTTTTTGCCAATTACAAAAAAGAAAATATCATTTGGGATACCAAATTATCGGTCAATTACGGCATAAACCGACAAACAGGAAGGGCCTATCCTACCCGGAAATCAAATGACAATTTCAATTTTTCGAGTAAATACGGACGACAATTGAGTGAAAAGGTTTACCTATCCACCCAAATTGATGCCCGGACCCAACTGCTTGAAGGATACCGGTACTTCCGGCCCTCAGGTGCGGAAAGAGAAAGCCGAAACAGAATCTCAGACTTTTTGAGTCCTGGATATGTACAATCCTCCACTGGTTTGAATTACCAGACGACATTTGAAAACGATGGTAAATTCTCCACCATTCTTTCTCCTTTTACCGGCAGGTTTACCATTGTAATGGATGATTCTCTAAGCAGGGCAGGTGCATTTGGTGTTGTTCCCGGAGAAAAAGTCAGGCCAGAGGCCGGTGTTTCCATGGGCACCACGGCGGATTTTCAGTTGATGGAAAACATTCGCTGGAAAACAGATCTCAACCTCTTTTCCAACTATGAAAAACTTGGAAACATGGTTGTCAATTTCAATTCGGTCATCAGCCTCAAGGTAAATAAATACATTTCTACCAGGATTGAAACCATCCTCATCTACGACGAAAGTGTCTTTATAGAACAGGATGATGGCAGCTCTTCCCGGGCCATTCAGCTACAAAATCTCATTAACTTCGGAATTGGCCTGGATTTCTAAAAATCAGTTTCCAGGCCAAAACGATTCTTAAGTTCTTTTAAGGCTGGCGATTTTTTCAAAAGGAAACTCAATTTCTCACTGGAGGTATACAGGTTTTTTGAAGGATCAATAGCCTCTTCTTTCACTTCAAAACTAACTTCCAGTTCCGGGTGTTGCAATTTTCTGCGCAGGATTCCAGTGAGTTCAGGCCTGAGTTTGGAAAAAAGATCTTCCTGAATCCCTTTGCTCAGAAAAAACACTACATGGTATCCCCTGACTTCAAAGGGCTGCTTCAATAGGGCCATCTCCATGTTTTTATGATCTTCACTAAAAGCATGCTTTACCTCTTCCAACATTTGTTGTACTGCCTGCTCAGTGAGTTCTTGTATAGGCTGAACCGAAGTTTCGGCTGATACCGATTGTTTTCCCTTTTCTTTTTCAACCTGCCCCGTCAATGGGCGCTCCTTTATTTGATTCCTGACGGCGGACAAACTGGAGGGAATTGCAATGGTCTTTTTTACAACCGATCCTTCGTTGACCTGACCACTTAAGCTTGAAGGTTTAGGCTGCTGTTTGGTTTCATCTCTATCACCCTTACCTTCAGCTGCTATACTTTTTTTTTTGAATCTGCATCAGAAACAGCCGCAAGATTGATCGCATGAGGAAGTTTGGCCAGTTTCATCAAAACCAATTCTACATGTAACCGCTGGTTTTTACTGCTCTTATAAGCCATATCTGCCTGATTACAAATGTTCAGGGCCGACAAAAGAAAAGAAAGCGGCGCTTTAGCTGCCTGAGCAGTATAGCGGCTTTTTACAGTCTCCGAAACCTCAAGCAATTGTACGGTATCCGGGTCTTTGCAAACCATCAATTCCCGAAAATGCTCACTCAGGCCTACCAAAAAATTATGACCATCGAATCCCTTCTTCAAAATTTCATCAAAAATCAACAGGGCTTTGGAAATGCTTTCTTCCAGCAATGCATCTGTCACCTTAAAGTAATAATCATAATCCAGAACATGAAGGTTATTGATAGTTTCCTGATAGGTCACTTTATTACCTGCAGAAAAAGTGACAATAAGATCAAAAATCGACAAAGCATCCCTCAGAGCTCCATCGGCTTTGGACGCTATCAGCCTTAAGGCTTCATCTTCATAGTCGATACCCTCTTCTTTTGCAATATAAGCCAGGTGTTGGCTGATATCCTGCACCTGAATTCTGTTAAAATCAAAAATCTGACATCTGGAAAGAATCGTAGGAAGTATTTTGTGTTTTTCAGTGGTAGCCAATATAAAAATAGCATGTTTGGGTGGCTCCTCCAGGGTCTTCAAAAAAGCATTAAACGCCGCTGGGCTGAGCATGTGCACCTCATCAATGATGTATACTTTGTACTTGCCCTTTTGAGGCACATACCGGACCTGCTCTACCAAATTTCGGATTTCGTCCACGGAATTGTTGGACGCAGCATCAAGTTCATGAACATTAAAGGAACTATTGGCATTAAACGCCTCACAAGAACTGCAAGTATTACAGGCCTCCCCACTGTCCTGCCTGGATTCGCAGTTAATGGTTTTGGCCAGTATCCTGGCACAGGTAGTCTTTCCCACTCCTCTTGGGCCACAAAACAAAAAAGCCTGAGCAAGGTGGTTGTTTTTAATGGCATTTTTTAAGGTGGTGGTAATATGACTTTGTCCCACTACGCTTTTAAAATCGGAGGGCCTGTACTTTCTGGCAGAAACAACAAAATTTTCCATCACCGCAATTTATAAAATTAATTGAACTTAAATCTGCTCCTCTCTCCTTTTTACCTCTCACAAAAGGTTAAAACGCTGAAAGTTTGACTTTTAAAATCAAAGTGGATTCTGATTATAAATCCATTGACCTTAGTGTAAAAAAGAATGACTCATCCGAATTCTGGTCCGGCAATCAGGTAATATTTTTCTGGCATGCCGGCGGAAGAATTGGTATGTAAATACATCCTTATCAATTCTCTTTGGATTCTAAAACCTTCCTGTTCCAACCAAGCATTCATCTCTGGTCTATTTGCAGCCATATCCAACACCAATTCCCTTCCCCCCCACTGAATCATGGCCTGTTGCAGAAGTGCCCTGGCTACGGCCTCGTTTTCTGCTATCAGTGGCCCAAGCTGTAAGTAGTTACTGCCTTTTCTGCTCAATAAAAAGCCTTTGACAATCCCTTGCTCCCTGAATAAATATGCTCCCCCGGGAAATGAGGTCCATATATGTCTGAGTACTACTTCCCTATCTGCTCCAAAAACAGCAGCATCAAAGGGAAGGATTTCATTAAAACCGGAAGAATCAAGCTTGTAAACCGACGGGGAAAGGTCACTATTTGTCAAAGCACCACCTGTCTTTCTGATCCACCTGAAAAGTGAATATTCTTTTTTGAATCCCAATTTTTCATACACTGCCTGACCTGCAGGGGTTGCATCTAATTTGATGGTTTGGCAGAAGTTCAGTCTGTGAATCACCTCCCGCATCAATCTTTTACTGATCCCTTTCCTTCTGAATTGTCGATGGACGAGCATCATCCCTATCCATGCCAGTTTGTTTTCAAAAGCAAAAGCCGACACAGTCCCCACTGTTTTTTCTTCCAACCTCGCCACAAGACAAAGATCAGGATGGTGGGTAAGGAACAGCTCCCAGTCTGTTTGGGTTTGGTTCCAGCCCTCTGCCGTTTTTAAATCCATTACAGCCGGCAGGTCTTCTTGCTGCATGGTCCTTAAGTATATTTCCGAATCCATAGCCTTGGGTATTCCTCCAAAGATGTAATATTTACCAGTAAACAGGAAATTTTTAACGGCAGTTGTTAATTTTTTTATATTTTAGAAATTGAATTTTGATTCCTAATTGATAGGCGACAATAAAAACCCAATAACGAATATGGTGAGCAACCTGATAAAACTGGAAATATTAAAAAGGATAAGAAGTACTTCCTTTGCCAGAAGCCTTGCCATTGGGATTTTTGTTTTTTTTATCGGTATTTTCCTTTTGGGTTATCTGTTGCTCCTGGGCCTGGTACTTAACAAGCTCATCAGGGAAGTACTCGGAAAAGATGATGCTGTGGTCTTTATCAACAGTTGCCTGTTGTATTTTTTCTTGTTAGAACTCATTTACCGGTATTTTATACAGCAATTGCCCGTCATCAGCCTGGGCAGTTTTCTGCATCTACCCCTGTCCAAATCCAAAATCATTCATTTCCTCCTTGGTAGCAGCTTCATTTCTCCCCTAAACATTATTTCTTTATTGGTTTTCGGACCTTTTGCACTTATGGAGATCAAACCCATTTATGGTGGATTGCCAGCGGGAATTTGGCTGGCAGCCGTAATTCTTACCAGTTGGTCCATACATTGGTTTATTCTTTGGTTCAAACAGCGATTTGAGGACAGCCTGATAGGCACATTGGCCGTTTTCACTACCCTACTGATCAGCCTTGGGGCCAATTATTTTGGTTTCTATGACCTGGGAGCCTTTTTTGAGCCTGTATTTACTTTTGCCCTGGAAAGTCCCGTACCGATTTTCTTGCTGCTCACCCTATTGATTTTGAGCTACTTTCTTTGTTTCGCCTTTTATCGCCAAAATGCCTATCTGGAAGAACTTAGTGAAAAAGAACACCTGCAGTTTGCCAATAAAAACCTGGGCTTTCTGTCAAAATTCGGGCTTGCGGGAGAAATGGCCAATTTGGAATGGAAACTGATCATCAGACATAAAAAAAGCCGGACATACTTGATGTTATGCCTGGTCTTCCTGTTATACGGGCTTATTTTTTATAACAATCCTGCCTTCCAGTCAACATCCGGCTTTAATCATCAATTTATTTTTGTGGGGACCTTTATCACCGGTATTTTCATGTTACAGTATGGACAGCTTTTTTTGAGTTGGAACTCCCCGGCATTTGATTTCTATGTTCACCAAAAAAATGGTTTGAAGGCACTGGTCAGGGGAAAATACCTTTTGTTTACAGGGATTTCCTTTTTGTGTTTCATCCTGTCCATACCTTATGTGTATTTTGGTTGGAATGTTTTACTGATCCACCTGGCCACCTTTTTGTTCAATATAGGTATCACCATTCACCTGGTCATTTACCTGGCTTTATGGAAACCCAAACCCATGGACCTGAATAAAGGTTCTATGTTCAATTATGAAGGCATGGGTTTGTCACAATTTTTGATGTTCATACCACTGATTGCCGCACCATATGCGGTATTTCTACCTTTTGCCTACCTGTTTGGTGATTATGCAGGCTTGTTGGCCATGAGCATTACAGGAGCTTTTGGATTACTGGTATTTCGAAAGGTTTCGACTTCCATGGCAGAAAAAGTCATTCAAAACAAATATGAAATTTCCTCCGCCTTTCGACAGGAATTATGATAAAAATAAATGGATTGAAGAAAATTTATGGGGAGGCCACGGTGCTTAATATTCCTGAACTGATTATCCCCAAAAGCCAGTGTTTTGGCCTGGTAGGGAATAATGGTGCCGGAAAAACTACGCTATTCCGGATCATGCTGGATTTGGTTCGGGCTACCGAAGGTGTAGTAATGGTAGATGAAGAAGATGTAAGCAAAGGTGAACAGTGGAAAACTAAAGTAGGTGCTTACCTTGACGAAAACATGTTGCTTTCCTACCTCAGTCCTGAGGAATATTTTAATGCCCTACGGAAAATCTATCACCTTTCAGATCAGGATCTGAACCTGCATATGGAAAAATTCACCGATTTCTTCAATGGAGAAATCCTTGGGAGTAAAAAATACATCCGGGACCTTTCCAAAGGGAACATCAAGAAAGTGGGCATTGCGGCAGCCATGCTAGGAAATCCCGAAGCTGTCCTTTTGGATGAGCCATTCGAAAACCTGGATCCCAGTTCACAAATCCGGCTTAAAAAACTTATCCTGAAAGAAAAAGCAGACCATCAGGTCACCTTTCTGATCTCCAGCCATGATCTCAACCATGTCATAGAAATCTGTGACCGGATAGTTTTATTGGAAAAAGGGCAAATGATCAAAGACCTTGATGAAAAGAATAAAATGACGGAGGAATTAAACAGCTATTTCAATGTAGGCTAAAACATCCACGGGAAACCGAAAGTTTATGGATTGATTGAATCCTCCACATGCTAATTTGCTTAAAAATTTAATGATATGAGAAAGCCTTCCAACAGAAGAAATTTTATCAAGAAAACATCTTTGGGTTCATTGGGCGCGCTGCTTGGTGCAAAAATTGTTTATGCCCTTCCCGAAGGATATCTTCCCCTGGCTTTAAACCAGGAAAATGATCCGGGCAAACTTTTTGGAAAACATGAGGAAATGGTGGTCCTGAATGACCAACCTTGGAATGTAGAGGCTCAGGCCCATTTACTCGATGATCCCGTTACCCCGGCAGATAAAATGTTTATCCGGAACAATGGAATAATCCCGGAAGATATAAACGTCAATTCATGGACATTAACCATTAAAGGCGAATCTTCCGGTCAGGAAAAAACCTATTCCCTTCAAGAATTGAAAACAAAATTTAACCCACACAGCTACCAATTGGTTTTGGAATGTGGTGGAAATGGGAGAAGCGAATTCTATCCTCCGGCCGAAGGTAATCAATGGACAGTTGGGGCGGTTTCCTGCGCCAGGTGGACAGGGGTCAGGTTAAGAGATGTACTTCGGGATGTGGGCATCAAAGACAATGCTGTCTATGTCGGATATTATGGCGCGGATACCCACCTCAGCAGGGACCCCAATAAAAACCCGATTTCAAGAGGGATCCCCATAAACAAAGCCATGGAAGACCAGACACTGCTGGCATATGCCATGAATGATCAGGATATCCCCATTGCCCATGGCCATCCCCTGCGCCTGATAGCATCCGGATTCCCAGCCTCCGTTTCCGGGAAGTGGATCCATACCCTGGCAGTAAGAGATAGGGTGCATGATGGAGAAAAAATGGCACCACCCTCCTATTCAGTTCCTTGCGAACCCGTACAGCCGGGGACTAATGTCGCCAATGAAGACATGTGTATCATTGAAAAAATGCCGGTAAAATCCCTGATCACCTATCCAAAATCCGGAGCCATTATCGGGGAAAACCAAAAGTTGACTATTCGTGGGCATGCCTGGACCGGTGCTGGAAATATCAGCGAAATGGAATATTCTATTGATTTCGGAGCTACCTGGAAGCCCTGCAAACTGAAAGCTGCTGTCAATCCCTACGCCTGGCAACGGTTTGAAGCAGCAATCACCTTTCCCCAAAAGGGATACTATGAAGTCTGGGCAAAAGCTACCGATAGCGAGGGAATAAGCCAACCCATGCTTACCCCTGGCTGGAATCCCAAAGGCTACCTTAATAATGCCTGCCACAGGATAGCCATAAAAGTATCTTAAAAACATGCAACATCTACCTAATAATTTAAGATTATTGATTGGCGCAGGCCTTTTGGTGCTGATTCTGATTGGTTTTGGCATTTATTTTCAGTCTTTGCCCGATGTGCCTCCCGCCGATGGAGAAATAAAAAATGCAGATAAGCCCCTTGCCGTAGAAGGGATTGAATCTGACATTCAAAACGGCATACATGAACCAACAGGATTAATTGCCAGTGAAGGTTTGGAACTGGTCATTGCCCACTGTACTGCCTGTCATTCCGCCAAACTGGTCACGCAAAACCGTGCAGACCGGGAAGGATGGGAACAAATGATTCGGTGGATGCAGGAAACCCAAAACCTTTGGGAGTTGGGAGAACAGGAAGAGGCCATACTGGATTACCTGTCAGCAAATTATGCTCCGGTAAAAACGGGTAGACGACCACCTCTTACCAATATAGAATGGTACGAGTTAAAAGACTGATTTAGGGCCTTTCGGCCAAAAATACCTGAATAAACCCTTCAATCTTTTTGTTAAAAGCCAATCTGTTTCCATTGCGTGAATAAGCCAGGGCAAAAGGGGCAGAAACAAACCCAGGACTGATCCTAATCGGAAGTCCAGGACTTCCCTGGCCATCCAATCGATTGAGGTAAATTGCATTGTCACAAACATAGGCAAATTCCCTGATTTCAGGATGCCAGCTCACCATGCTTTGTACATGGCTATCATGAAAACTTACCTGGATAGAATCCCCACCCAGACTGGGTACCAAAAACACCTGAACGATTCCCCTGTCGTCTTTGGCCAGGTAACTCACATAAGTCCCGTCCATAGATGAACTTACCCAGTGTCTGGGTTCCGGGGAGACACCAGGATATTTCCTGTTTTCGGTAAATGTCAACCTTCTCCATCTGGCATCCTTCGGAGGCATTGGCATGGTAGTCAGGGTCCCTTCCAGCGGTCCGTAAATACCGGCTTTATGAATATCCTCTGGTACATCCGCTATAAAAACCTCTGTCAATTTCTTTCCATCCCCATTTAGCAAATCTCCTAAAAAAGCCCTTGAAAGCTGCCAGCTTCCATCTTCTCGCTGATATCCTTTTTTACCAACCCACCAATCGCTATATGCACGGCTGATTTCGTCGCTACCGGGTTTAGGCGCAGCCATCACTTTGACCAATACGACGGAAAACCAACTTCCCTGAATATTTTCCACAGACTGATCCATATCCACCTCTATCACTGGAGCCCGCTTTTTGGACACCCCTACTGTTCTTAAGTCATGTACCTTGCCGGTTTTTTCCTCCAAAGCTACCATCAAGGCATCGTTATAGGTAAAGCCCAACCAGTCTCCATCACCGCTCCACTGATGGCGGTGCGTTCCTCCTCTAAGCGCTCCCGGTGTAAAAGGAGCTGAAACATCCCGGCTATCCATCCAATAAGATCGATTTCCAGCGGATTCATCAACGATCATCCCCAGACGCCTGTGTCCAGCGTAAGGAGTATCCTCATCCGAAAGGGGCAAGCCATGAATGAAAACCACCTGGTTATGGTAAGGATGGTAGCTTACCGCCCCTACTCCGGGGCCATAGGGATTCGGGGATGCTACCTGGTAAATGATTTGGGATTCTCCGTTTTCCACATGTACCTTTTCAATCCTGTCATTCAGGGCTATTCCTGCAGGATCCGGCCGGGTATCGTAAACAATCCACTGATCGTCGGGAGAAAAATTTTGGTTATGGTCCAGTTCATGATTTTGAGGTTTAAATGTCAATTGCCGGATATTCCAAAAATCCTGGGAGTAAGCAGGCTGTATCAGGAGTATCATAAAGTAAGTAAACGCACAAATTTTGAGGAAAGAATGGAGCATTGAGCAAGTTTTATCTGTATTTGTTAAATATACTTCCCAATAGCTCATTTTTACCATTTTTCATCAGCCTAATTGCAATCGGTTTTATAAATCCGATTTTTTTCTGAATATTACCAGTCTTACAATAAATCCGGAAAAATGAAATATAACATTTACTGCTTGATTTTTTTTATTGGTTTCTATTCTGTCTCCCAGGCCCAGGAAATCCAATGGGAGTCCATCGCCCCGGGAATCTGGAAAGGCACAACAGGGATTCCTGAAAGCTATGACCTTTTGTCGGCTGCGGATCCCACTACCAAAATGGCTGCCATAGAAAAATTGGGCGCGGCACCGTTCCCTCTGGATAAAAAAGAGGTTACGGCCAGGCAAAAAGATGGTAAAACCTATTTGAGATTTCCCTTAAAGAGGGAGGAACAGCTTTTTGGATTCGGTTTGAACTTCAAAACGGTCCACCAAAGGGGACGTATATTAAGACTCCATGTAGATCATTACGGAGGAGTCGATAACGGCCGAACCCATGCTCCTGTTCCATTTTATGTTTCTGATCTGGGATATGGAATTTTCATCAACTCCGCCAGGTACCTTGATATTTATGCAGGATCTGCCTCCCGGCTGGACAGCAAAGATCCCGCAATTGCAAGGGATCGCAATACAGATCCGGAATGGACCGCCAGTCCTTATTCAGATGGGGTGGAAATCCTTGTTCCTGCCGGGGGTGTCGAGTTTTACTTGTTTGCAGGCCCTTCTCCCTTAGCAGCTGTACAAAGGTTTAACTTATTCAATGGTGGAGGCCCCTTACCTCCACGCTGGGGTCTGGGATTCACGCAACGCGTTCACCGGCTTTATGACCAGGATGATGTCATCTCGGAAGTAGATGAGTTTGAAAAGAGAGGTTTCCCCCTGGATTTTATAGGTTTGGAACCCGGATGGCTGAGTAAATCCTACCCGAATACCTTTGACTGGGATGCTGGAAGGTTCCCGGATCCGGCAGCATTGGCAGCGACCTTAAGAAAGAAAGGCGTAGGCTTAAATCTTTGGATCAACCCTTATGTTTCACCGGAAGCAGATTTTTATGAGGAGCTAAAACCCTATTATGGAAGCCATACGGTCTGGGCAGGAGCTGTGCCTGATCTGAGCATGGAAAAGGCACGAAACATTTACTGGGGCAAATTTAAAAAAGACCATATTGGTGTTGGAGTGGGTGGATACAAGATCGATGAGGTAGATGGATATGACCGCTGGCTTTGGCCGGATGTAGCTACCTTTCCTTCTGGTCTGGCAGCTGAGCAGCTGCGCCAGACTTATGGATTATTGGTTCAGCAACAGAGCGCCAAACTTTTTCGGGAACAGGATCGCAGAACCTACGGATTGGTGAGGGCCTCGAATGGAGGTGGAGTTTCTTTTCCCTATGTGTTGTACAATGATTATTACAACCACAAGGATTTCATTACAGCCCTCATTAACAGTGGCTATGCGGGGGTATTATGGACCCCCGAAGCAAGGGCCTCCGATACTGCTGAGGAATGGTTGAGAAGATTTCAAACGGTGGTCTTTTCTCCCATGGCCATGATCAATGCCTGGGCAAGCGGCACCAAGCCCTGGACCTACCCTGAGGTGGAAGAAGAAGTAAAAGCCATGGCATTATTGCGCATGCAGATGATGCCTTACTGGTATAGCAGCTTTGCCGAATATCATTTTGAAGGCATGCCTCCATTCCGGGGTATGAACCTGGAACCCGGGTTTGAGGAGAAAATTCTGGTGCAGCGCAGCAATGCAATGGACCTGGAATCCAACCCTTATGAAGAAGCGCTGAAGAAAGAGATCAAAGACCAATACATGGCGGGACCCTCGCTTTTGGTAGCCCCTTTTTTTGCTGGCGAAACCTCACGGGAAGTAATACTGCCAAAAGGGAATTGGTATGATTTCTATGATGGAAGCTACGCCGGTAATGGGGAAATCATTTCCATAACTGCCCGACTGGACCAGATTCCTGTTTTTGTCAAAGAGGGAGGAATTATTCCCATGATGGAGCCTAGATTACATGCGCCTGCTAAAGGGGAATCTTTTGACCTGGAAATAAGGCATTATGGAGTAACTCCCTCCATTTATTTCCTTTACGATGATGATGGGGAGTCCTTCGCCTATGAAAAGGGTGATTTTTCATGGAGGGAAATAAAAGTTGAAAAGGATGGAAGAGGAAAATGGAAAGGGAGTGTTTCTAAAGCAGCAAAGGGAAAGCCTGATCATATTGGTGCCGTCAGCTGGAAATTTATGACCAATCAATAATTTGCATGAAAGGTATTTTTATTGGCGTCCTCACGGGGAAAAACATTGATTTAAAATAACTATATTTAAAGGAATATGTTATCCAATTAGATGTTTGGAGGAAATATTCAATATGTTACTTCATTCTTTTAATCATCCATACCTAGATATAAAATGAAAAGCACGACACATTTCAAAAAAACAAACTTATTTCTTATACTTTTTATCTTAGGGGGATTTACATCCTGCTCCACTAAAATCACCTTTCCGGTTTCAGCAGTGGTACCTGCTGCTGAACCTGCTGCCAAAATCGGAAAAAATAAGGAGGGGGTTTATGAAGTGGAGTTGAATGTTAATAATCTGGCCTTACCCGAGAGGCTATCTCCTCCTAAAAAGCATTATCTGGTTTGGATAGATACGGATCAGGGCATCAAAAAGCTGGGAGAAATGTCCAATAATAGTGGCATGTTCAGGAATAGGGGAAAAGCTGCTTTTGAGGCAACCACCCAATACCGGCCCACAATAATCCTGGTAACAGCTGAAAACGATTTGGAAATAAATTTTCCCGGGAGTCATGTGGTATTGAAAAGCCGTCCTTTTGAAGTGAAATAAAAAACGATTGAAGGGTAAAATGATTATTATGAATTCATTATCAATCTTATTTATAAATTAATTTTCAAAATATTATTCGTACTTTTGCACCTTAATTCAATTACACATGCAGAGTATCCGTAATATTGCGATTATCGCACACGTTGACCATGGGAAAACTACCCTGGTGGACAAAATCATTCACGCCTCAAAAATTTTCAGAGAGAACCAACAATTTGAGGACCTGATCCTGGACAACAACGACCTGGAAAGGGAAAGGGGCATTACCATTCTTTCCAAAAATGTTTCTGTCAGGTATCAGGATATCAAAATTAATATCATAGACACACCTGGTCACGCTGATTTTGGTGGTGAAGTGGAACGGGTTTTGAAAATGGCAGATGGGGTTATATTATTGGTGGATGCCTTTGAAGGTCCCATGCCACAAACCCGTTTTGTTCTGGGAAAAGCGCTGGAATTGGGTCTCACCCCTATTGTAGTCGTCAATAAAGTAGACAAAGAAAACTGCAGGCCTGATGAAGTGCAGGAAGCAGTCTTTGAATTGATGTTTAACCTGGATGCTACCGAGGAGCAGTTGGAATTCCATACCCTTTATGGTTCTGCCAAAAATAACTGGATGGGGCCTGACTGGAAAAACCCAACAGATTCCATTATCCCTCTGCTGGATGCTATTGTAAAATACATTCCAGAACCGAAGATTGAAGAAGGAAGCACCCAAATGCAAATCACCTCTCTGGATTATTCTAACTTTGTGGGCAGGATAGCTATCGGAAGAGTAAAGAGAGGACAGATCATAGAAGGCCAGCAATATTCCCTTTGCAAGGCAGATGGAAGCACCAAAAGAATAAAAGTCAAAGAAGTTCATGTTTTTGAAGGCCTCGGTAAAAACAGAGTTTCTGAGGTGCAACCCGGAGATATTTGTGCCATTACCGGCATTGAGGGCTTTGATATCGGAGATACGGTAGCCGACCTGGAAAAGCCCGAACCCTTACCCAGGATCACTATCGACGAGCCTACCATGAACATGCTTTTCACCATCAACAATTCTCCGTTTTTCGGGAAAGAAGGTAAGTTCGTTACCTCCAGGCACCTGAGGGACAGACTGATGAAGGAAACAGAAAAGAACCTTGCCTTGCGGGTTGAACCCACTGACAGTGAAGATAAATTTCTGGTCTATGGCAGAGGCATTCTTCACTTGTCCGTGCTGATTGAAACCATGCGCAGAGAAGGATACGAAATCCAGGTGGGACAGCCTCAGGTTCTTTACAAAACCGTCAATGGGGAGAAACATGAACCCATTGAAACTTTGGTTGTAGATGTTCCCGATACGGCTGCAGGTAAGGTTATCGAATTGGCTACCCAAAGAAAAGGTGAGCTGTTGGTCATGGAGCCAAAAGGAGATTTACAGCATCTGGAATTCAAAATCCCGTCCAGAGGATTAATTGGATTAAGAAATAATGTACTGACTGCCACCCAGGGTGAAGCCATCATGAATCACCGGTTCTCAGCCTATGAACCATTCAAAGGAGTCATTCCCGGAAGAGTCAATGGATCTTTGATTTCTATGGAAGGTGGTGCATGTACGGCTTATGCCATTGACAAATTACAGGACAGGGGCTTTTTCTTTGTAGATCCGGGAGAGGAGTTGTATGCCGGCCAGGTAATTGGAGAGCATTCCCGTGACAATGACATCGTAGTGAATGTACAAAAAGGAAAACAGCTCACCAATATGCGGGCTTCCGGCTCAGATACAAATACTAAAATTGCGCCAGCCAGAAAATTTTCCCTGGAAGAGGCTATGGAATACATTCAGAAAGATGAATATCTGGAAGTTACTCCAAAAAGTATCCGGATGCGGAAAATACACCTGAACGAGAACGAGAGAAACAAAGCTGCAAAAATGCAGGATGCATAAACTTTCAAAAAGGATGGGATTAATTTTCCATCCTTTTTTTATTTCTTGCTGAACGATTGACCATATTTCCTTAAATTTGGGCTTTGATATGAATTATTGATCCCGATTGGAAACCTTGCCATATTTCCAACTTCGGGTCCCCTACCATATAAATCCAATCATGAAGAAAATTGCAGTATTTACATCAGGAGGAGATTCACCCGGAATGAATGCCTGTATCAGGGCGGTAGTCAGAACAGGTATATACCACGAGATTGATGTTTATGGCATCATGTATGGTTACGACGGAATGATAAATGGAAGCATCAGGAAAATGCAATCCCATTCGGTAAGTAATATCCTACAAAGAGGTGGGACCATACTAAAATCTGCAAGAAGTGAGAATTTCCGAACCAAAGAGGGCCGGAAAAAAGCCTATGAGGAACTCACCAAACATGGGATAGAAGGGTTGGTGGCTATAGGAGGTGATGGCACTTTCACCGGAGCAAAAATATTCTTTGAGGAATACGGCATACCTACTGTGGGATGCCCCGGAACCATAGACAATGATATTTTTGGCACCGACTATACCATAGGTTTTGATACTGCAGTTAATACGGCATTGGAAGCCATCGATAAAATCAGGGATACAGCGGCAGCACATGACCGGATCTTTTTCATAGAAGTAATGGGAAGGGATAGTGGATATATTGCCATAGAATGTGGTATAGGTGGGGGAGCTGAACTGGTCATGGTACCGGAGACAACCACCACCATAGAGGATGTGGTAAAGTCACTCAAAGGACTTAGAAAATCCAAAACTTCAAGTATAGTGGTGGTAGCGGAAGGTGATGAAGAGGGCGGTGCAGCGCAGATTATGGATAGGGTTAAATCCCAGTTTAAAGGGGATGATAAAGAATTTAAAGTCACTACTCTGGGCCATATCCAAAGAGGTGGTAGCCCTACGGCCAAAGACAGAATTTTAGGCAGCAGAAGTGGCATGGCGGCAGTGGAGGGATTGCTAAAAGGCGAATCAAATTGTATGGCAGGAATTATTAACGATCAGGTCGTTTATTCTTCCTTCGAGGAATGTATCAATAAAAGCAAACCCCTGAAAGAAGAATACCTCAGGCTTCAGGAACTGTTAAGTATCTGAAATGGGATTCATACCAATTTTTATTTCCCTGGGGGGTTTTGTGTTCCTGTTTGTAATTCTGGTGCATTACAACCTGTTACAAAAAAGAAAAAACATGCAAACAGCCTTGCAGCAAATCTCAGGGCTTATGGGTGATTTAGGCATGGGTAAGACAGATGAACACCAGAATTCTTTCCCTGTTATTGATCTTTCAAAGGCGGAACGACTGTTCAGGGAAATGCGGAATTCGCCACGGACTGCTAATGATCCTGAGCGTACCAACCTTCTTGAAGAAAAGATTCTTCAGGCAAAACGGATAAGGTATGAATACAATAAGCTGCTTAAAACCAAGCCTTATTCCTTTGTGGCTAAACTTCTGGGTCACCGGGACATTTGAACCAATATCCAGGACAGGATGTCAGTAAATGATTGGGGGTGAAACCAAACATAGTCCGGATCCCTTCGCAGCCAGGTCAACTGCCGCTTGGCATATCTTCGGGAGTTTCTTTTCAGCAATCTGATAGCTTCTTCCCTATCATATTCTCTATCCAAATACCCAAATATTTCTTTATAGCCTACCGTCTGAAGTGCATTCAATTCCCGATGAGGATACAATTGAGCCGCTTCTTCAAAAAGGCCATTTCGGATCATTTCATCCATCCTTTGGTCTATCCTTGCATAAAGCTCTTTTCTGTCCCTGCTAAGTGCTATTTTTAAGGCCCTGAATGGTCTTGACTTTTTACTTTTTTTCCTAAATCGACTGAAAGGTTTACCGGTGCTCAGACATACCTCCAGGGCCCTGATCAGTCGCTGAGGGTTATTGAGATCCACCTGATGAAAATATTCCGGATCCAGGTCCAATAACCTATTTTGCAGCGCAGGCAAGCCGCCGTTCCGGTATTTGAGATTTAGCTCTTCCCTGATCTGCTGGTCTGTTTCTGGCATCTCATCCAGCCCATCTACCACTGCATCGATATACAAACCTGAGCCACCAGTCATGATGAGCAAATCCTGATCTATGAAGAGCTTTTCAATTAAATGAAGCGCATCTTTTTCAAAAGCTTTAACATCATAAGGATCGTGAATGGACTTGTTATCAATAAAAAAATGGGGTACTTTTTTCAAATCCTCTGTACCCGGTTTTGCAGTACCTACATTCATTTCCCGAAAAAATTGTCTACTATCCGAGGAAATAATAGAAGTATTAAATTTTTTGGCTAAATTTATGCACAAATCAGTTTTGCCTACAGCAGTTGGACCGGCGACGACTAAAAGAATTTTGTTGATGGGAGTCAAATTTTGTGAAACCTAGAATAGAATCCCGAAGTTAAGGAATTTCAGCCATGAAAAACAAAAAAGTCCTGATCGTAGATGACAATGCACTGAACCGCAGGGTTTTCGAAAATGTAATCGGACACAACTATTTTTTTGAATCTGCCTCTGATGGCATGGAGGCCATTGAGATGCTCAAAACAAAAAAGTATGACATTGTTTTGATGGACATACAGATGCCCAGGCTGGATGGAATCTCCTGTCTCAAAATAATTAAAGAAGAAGAAATCACCAATATCCCCATCATTGCCATTTCCGCCTATTCCAATCAGGGTGATCGGGAATATTTTTTATCTACCGGGTTTGATGATTTTATTGCCAAACCGGTGAAACCAAAAGACCTTTTGGAAACCATCCATTTCCATTTGCAACCAGGCCTTCAGAAAACCGATACTTCAGAAAATGATTCCAATGAAGAAGTCAATCTCAATGAATCTGTCATTCAACAGTTATTAAAATACCATAACCTGGATAACATAAAATCAGTCTATCATGACTTTTTAGAAGAAGCGGAAAGCCTGACTGAAGAAATAAAAAAATTGGCAGATTTGGAAAAATTTGAGGAAATTGGAGAAAAACTTCACATATTGAAGGGTAATTCAGGAACTTTGGGGGTAAATGTGATCCACAAAGTCACTTCCAATTTTGAAAAAAAAATCAAGCAATTGGAACATAACGAATTATACAAGGAAATTAGAAAGTTGGAAGAGGGATTAAAAACCTACCAAAAGCTTATTGAAAACGATAAAATATTTGCAAAATATGAGTGAATCCAAAAAAGTACTGGTAGCGGAAGACAGCTCTGTGATCATCAATTTAACAAAAAACGTTCTGTTATTTGAAAACTTTCATATAACAGCTGTTAAAAATGGGAAACAGGTACTGGATAAGTTGGAAAATGAGGACTTTGACCTGATACTGATGGATATCAATATGCCTGTGATGGATGGCATTGCCTGTACCAAAGCCATCCGTAAACTTCCTGATGCAAAAAAATCAGGAATCCCGATCATTGCCATCACAGGGAATTATAAAAATTTCACCCTTGATGATTTCAAAAAAGCAGGTCTTGATGACTATGTTCAAAAGCCTTTGGATTATGATTTACTGCTTTCTACAGTAAAAAAGCATCTTTTCAAGTAATAAAATGCCCATCAAGTATACCAAAAACTATTTGGACAAATTGGAAAATATTTTTGCTGCCTCTGAATATCACCTTAGGTATGAAAAAGGCAATTTTAAATCAGGTTATTGTATTCTAAAAGACACTAAGATCGTTATCATCAATAAGTATTTCACCTTGGAGGGCAAAATAAATGCTTTGCTGGAAATCTTAAAAACGCTTGATTTTAACCCTCAGTCTTTTGAAAACCAGAAACAACAAGATTTTCTGATTGAACTTAAACAAACTGAATTGAAGCTTTGAACATAACATTTTTAGGGACTGGAACTTCTCAAGGTGTGCCTGTCATTGGTTGCAATTGCGAGGTCTGCCGGTCTTTGGATTTCCGGGACAAACGATTGAGGACATCCCTTCACATTGAAGATCAGGGTACAAGTATCGTCATAGATACAGGTCCGGATTTCAGATTGCAAATGCTCCATAATTCCATAAACAGGCTTGATGCGGTGGTATACACTCATGAGCACAAAGACCATACTGCAGGTCTGGACGATATCAGGCCATTCAATTTCAAGCAGCAAACAGACATCCCCTTATTTGGCACTACTCAGGTACTGAATCAGATCAAATCAGAATTTGCTTATATTTTTGCGAAAAACAAATATCCCGGGATACCCAGGGTGATGATGCATGAAGTCAACAACCTCCCCTTTGATGTGATGGGTATCACTTTCACCCCAATTCAGGTCATGCATCACAAATTACCGGTTTTCGGGTTTAGGATAGGTGACTTTACCTATATTACTGATGCCAATTACATCTCACCCGAGGAGATTGAAAAAGTCAAAGGGACAAAAATATTGGTTCTGAATGCTTTGCAAATTAAACCACATATTTCACACTTTACTTTGGAGGAGGCCCTTGCTTTCATAGAAGAAATCAATCCGGAAAGCGCCTACCTGACTCATATTAGCCATAAGTTGGGCCTGCATCAAAAGGTTCAAACCAACCTGCCTGAAAATGTAGCCCTGGCTTTTGACGGCTTACAAATCAGCACCTGACATGCACCTGAATTATCACTTTCTCCGCTTTCTTTGCCCTGCATTGGAAAAAAAAATTCTCGGCGCCCTTACTACAGCCTGCTTTTCACAGCATAAAGAAGAATTGATACTTGAATTTCAAACCAAAGAAAACCGATCTTTTCATATCAGGGCATTATTGCTCCCATCAAATACCAGCCTGAGCTTTCCTGAGGATTTTAAAAGAAGCAAAAAAAACAATGTTGACCTGTTTCCGGAGATCCTTCACCATACCCTTACCGGCATTCACTTACTGGTATTTGAAAGGGCCTTTTTTCTGGAGTTTGACAATGGCTTGATATTGTTGTTTAAAATGCATGGAAGCAGGTCCAATATCCTGCTATACCCCTCCAGGGTTGATCTTCCTGTACGGTTGTTCAGGAAGGATCTCAGAGAAGACATGACGATTCAACTTTCTGGATTGGAAAAACCACTGGACCTGAGCTGGGCCCGGTTCAAAGCGCTGGAGGGCAATGCCAGCCAGTTTTTGCCGACCTTGGGAAAACTACCCAGAGCCTGGTTGAAAAAGCAGGGATATATTGAAGCTGATCTGGAAACGAGATTCAAATTGATACAGGAAGTAATGGACATGATGGAAAGCCCCCTGTTTTCCATTTATCAGGAGGAAGACAAATACTCACTGACCCTTCTTCCCTGCTCTAATGCGCTATTCTCTACCACTGATCCGCTGGAGGCCGCCAATAGTTATTACCAAAAAGCCGTAGTTCAACAAGCCTTTGACAACCAAAAACTAACCTTGTTGCGATCTTTAGCCGAGCAAAGGAAAAAAACGGAGAATTACCTCCAGAAAACCAGGGATAAGCTAAAAATCATGGAAAGCGAGCCAGCCCTCAGTCAAACGGCAGACATCATTATGGCAAACCTCCATCAAATACCCCCTGGGTCAGAGCAGGTGGATTTGTTTGATTTTTATTCCAATGAGGTTCGGGAAATTAAGTTAAAAAAAGGAACCAGCCCACAAAAACATGCCGAAAACCTCTACAGAAAAAGCAAAAACAAAAAAATTGAATTTGAACAATTAAGAAAAAATCTCGATGTAAAGGAAAAACAACTTGCTGAATTAAAACAGGAGGAGGAAGAATTGCTACAAGTGGAAGATTTCCGCACCCTAAAAGCAAAAACCAAAACAGGAACAATCCATGGTTCAAAACAGGAACAGGTACAATTGCCTTACAAAAAATTTGAAGTAGAGGGTTTCGAAGTATGGGTAGGAAAATCTGCCAGGTCCAATGATGAGTTGTTAAGGAGATATACCTGGAAAGAGGATATCTGGTTACATGCCAAAGATGTTGCAGGCTCTCATGTAATCATCAAACAACAATCGGGCATGGCTATTCCCAATCCCGTTCTGGAAAAAGCCGCCGCCCTGGCAGCCTATTATTCCAAAAATAAGACTACCTCCCTGGCTGCTGTGATATTCACCCCCTGCAAATTTGTCCGTAAAGTAAAGGGTTCCCCTGCGGGCGCAGTAATGGTAGACAGGGAAAAAGTAATAATGGTATCTCCGAAAGGGCCGGAAAACCTGTAAGAAAAAAAGGCAGCCTGATTTCACCAGGCTGCCTAAAAATTTATTGGTCAACTAATCGAACCTTGCGGTTTCAAGACAATCACACCGTTGGGCAGCTATCAATCGACCACATGTATTTTTAGCATATTTGTTTTTCCTTTGGCCTTTAAAGGCATGCTTGCGGTATTGATGATAATATCCCCTTCGGTCACATGGTTCTCCTCTTTCAGCTTATCCTGGATGTCCTGGAAAGTGGCGTCAGTAGAGACCCTGTTGTCGTAATAAAAGGCCCTGATGCCCCAAACCAAACTGAGTTGGGTCAAAAGTTTTTTGTTCCGGGTAAAAACAAATATAGCTGCTGAAGGCCTGTGGGAAGAAATCCTAAAGGCGGTAAATCCGGAAGTGGTGATCCCTACTATGGCCTTTGCTTTCACATTTCTTGACAGCCTGCTCGCCATCAATAACAGGTTATTGCTTAGAAAGCTCTCCGTGTCTTCAGGGATTTTGTACAGATTGTGGTAGATATCTGCATTTACTTCTATATGGTCAATGATCCTGCTCATGGCTTTCACAGCAGCAATGGGGAATTTTCCCGAGGCTGTTTCGGCCGATAACATCACGGCATCTGCTCCATCCAATACCGCACTGGCAACGTCATTTGTTTCTGCCCTGGTAGGTCTGGGGTTCACAATCATACTTTCCATCATCTGGGTTGCAATGATGACAGGCTTGCAGGCGATTTTGCATTTTTCAACCATCCTTTTTTGCCACAGAGGCACGATTTCCATGGGTACTTCCACACCCAAATCTCCTCTTGCCACCATGATGGCATCAGTGGCCGCAATGATTTCATCAATATTGTCCAAGGCCTCAGGTTTTTCAATCTTGGCCACAATTTTACAATCCTTACCGGCATTGGCAATTCTTTCCCTTAAATCCAGGATATCATCGGCTGTGCGGACAAAAGAAAGGGCGATCCAATCTACTTCGTTCTCCAGCCCAAACTCCAAATCGATAAGGTCTTTTTCAGTCAATGAGGGAGCACTGATCTTTGTATTGGGAAGGTTGATCCCTTTACGGGATTTCAAAATGCCTCCATGCACCACTGTACAATCTACATTTTTACCATCCGTCTTTAATACCACCAGCTCAAGATTTCCATCATCTATGAGTATGCGATCACCTTGCACCACATCATTTGGCAGATTCTGATAAACCGTACTTACCAGGGAGGCCGTGCCTACCACAGGATCGTTGGTAATGGTGATGGGATCTCCTTGCTTGATCAGCACACCATTATTTTCCACCTCCCCTACGCGTATCTTTGGTCCTTGAAGATCCTGAAGGATACCTATATTAAATTCTAAATCTTTATTTACCTCCCGTATGGTCTTGACCACTTCTGCGTGGATCCCATGATCTCCATGGGAGAAATTTAATCTGAAAATATCAGCTCCCGCCATTACCAATTCTGTAATGGTTTCTTTGGTGTTGCTGGCAGGACCAACGGTAGCTAATATTTTCGTTTTATTAAAAATAGGTATTCTCATTTTTATGTATTATTTAATATGTTAACAGGTTTTCTTTTGATTTTAACTTATTGATATCAATTTTTACGATGCCATGGATTCCATTAACCTTAGAAAGGCCTTCAATATACGTATTAAAATCCACTTCACAGGTTAAGTCCTGACTGAGTAAAAAGTAATCCATATTCCTGAGCTCAGGAACCAGAAATCTGGACTGCCCCCTTACCGGATATGACTTATTTCTGAGTAATTGTATGTACCCATGTTCTTTTTCTATAATAAATTGAGAAATAATTAAATCCGGCTGATGGAGAAATTCCATTTCATAATCTGCCGTTTTTTTTAAATTGATCCCGAGTGTATGGTTGATCAGCCAGGCCAGTTTATAGTCCTTTAGAGGGGCTACAAGGCCTAAAAGATCAAAATCAAATACCGTTTCGACATGAAGTTTGTTTTTCTTCATTTAGGAAGAATTTAAAAAAACAAAGTTAAAAATTTTATTCCAACTTCAATCTCTGGTGGAAAGTTCTTAATTTAGTTTGCCTTTTTTTTTGACATTCAGGTATTAAATAATTTTCTTTGCGGAGTGTTTAAACTAAACTGATCACAAAATGTCTGAAATTGCACAAAAAGTAAAAGCCATTATCGTTGATAAGTTAGGCGTCGAAGAATCTGAAGTTACTCCCGAAGCGAGCTTCACCAATGACCTTGGTGCCGATTCTTTGGATACTGTAGAACTTATTATGGAATTCGAAAAAGAATTCAACATTTCCATTCCGGATGACCAGGCTGAACAGATCGGTACGGTTGGCCAGGCGGTTAGCTATTTGGAAGCTAACGTAAAATAACCCATACTTAAAATCATTTATGAATTTAAGAAGAGTTGTAGTAACAGGTTTAGGTGCCCTTACACCAATTGGTAACACCGTTGACGAATTTTGGAACGGTTTGACAAATGGTGTAAGCGGTGCTGCACCTATTACCCGTTTTGACGCCTCAAAATTCAAAACCCAATTTGCCTGTGAAGTTAAAAATCTTGATATATCGGATTTTTTAGACAGGAAGGAAGCAAGAAAAATTGATCCTTACACCCAGTATGCCATGGTTGCTGTGGAGGAGGCCATGAATGATTCAGGTTTAAACCTGGAGAAGATTGACCTAAGCAGGGCCGGGGTGATTTGGGGGTCTGGTATTGGTGGGCTTAAAACCTTTCAGGATGAAGTCACCGATTTTGTCAATGGAGAAGGTGTCCCTAGATTTAACCCATTCTTTATCCCTAAAATGATTGCGGATATAGCTGCAGGGTTTATCTCCATTAAATATGGATTTCAGGGACCTAATTTTGCTACGGTTTCGGCTTGCGCATCGGCCACCAATGCATTAATAGATGCCTTTAACTATATCCGTTTGGGCAAGGCAAATGTATTTATCTCCGGAGGTTCCGAAGCGGCTGTAACAGAAGCAGGTGTAGGTGGTTTCAATGCCCTTAAAGCGCTTTCTCAAAGAAATGACGATCCGGCAACAGCCTCCAGACCCTTTGATAAAGACAGGGATGGATTTGTACTGGGAGAAGGTGCAGGTGCGCTGATTCTGGAAGAGTATGAGCATGCCAAAGCCCGTGGAGCCAAGATCTATGCTGAATTGATTGGGGGAGGTATGACTGGCGATGCTTATCATATCACTGCACCACACCCTGAAGGCAGGGGTGCAGCCAATGTAATGAAATTTGCCCTTGAAGATGCCGGGATTTCAGCCGAAGCCATCGACTATATCAATGTACATGGAACCTCTACTCCACTGGGAGATTTGAGTGAAGTCAAAGCCATAAAAAAAATCTTTGGTGATCATGCCTATGAAATGAATATCAGTAGCACCAAATCCATGACTGGACATTTGCTAGGTGCTGCAGGTGCTGTTGAAGCCATCGCCTCGATTCTTGCCATGAAAAATAATCTTGTCCCTCCTACCATAAATCATTTTACGGATGATGAAGAAGTGGACCCAAAATTGAACCTCACTTTCAATAAAGCCCAGGAGCGGGAAGTGAATATAGCGCTAAGTAACACTTTTGGATTTGGCGGCCATAACTGTTCCATCATTTTCAAAAAAACAAAGGAATAAATTTGAAATTACTTCGGTTGCTCAGGGTTCAGGAGCTAACTTACAACAAGAAAGAAAAAAGGCTTGCTTCCGCTATCAAGAACATAGTGGGTAGCAAGCCTTTAAATTTATCCCTTTACAGGCTGGCTTTCCGGCACGTCTCGGTATCCAAAGAAATAAAATCCGGCGTAAAAATCAGCAATGAACGTCTGGAGTATCTTGGAGATGCGGTCCTGGGTACCGTTGTAGCAGAATATCTTTTTCAAAAATTCCCCTACAGGAACGAGGGCTTCCTCACAGAAACCCGTTCCCGAATTGTTAACAGAGAATCACTGAACCAGGTGGGCCAAAAAATCGGTTTACCCATCATTGTAGAATCTGAAATGGATGGCAAAGTACCTAATTCATTTAAATCCCTTTATGGCGATACCCTTGAAGCGCTGATTGGGGCCATTTACCTGGACAGAGGATACTATTTCTGTAAAAAATTCATAAACAAAAGACTCATCAACCCTTTCTTTGATCTGGACAGCATCATCGCTACAACGATAAACTTTAAAAGTAAAATCATAGAATGGTCTCAAAAAGATAACAAGGAGATTGATTTTGAGTTAAAATCCGTAGATGGCAACCAAAGATTCAAGGAATTTACCGTAAGCTTGAATATAGAGGGCTCTTCTTTCTCGGAAGGAAAAGGGCCTACAAAGAAAAAAGCCGAACAGGAGGCTGCCAGAATAGCCTGCGAAAAATTACAAATTATCTTTTAAAAAGGTCATTCATTATTTTGGGTGAAAATCTAAATTTATGTCTTCTCTACATCTTGCAGGCGCAACAGTAAACCAAACACCCCTGGATTGGGAGGGAAACTTTCACCATATTCAGCAAGCCATTCAAAAAGCGAAGGACCAAAGCGTGGACTTGCTTTGCTTTCCCGAACTGAGCATTACAGGCTACGGAAGTGAAGATCTTTTTCTAAGTTACTGGTATCCCAAAAAAGCCCTTGCCTATCTCAAAAAAGCCCTTCCTTTCACCAAAGGAATTACCGTCTGCCTGGGTTTACCCTGCCGCATCAACCAAAAAGTTTACAATTGCATGGCTGTGCTTGAAAATGGCAAAGTCCTTGGTTTTGTCCCCAAGCAATTTTTGGCCAGTGACGGGGTACATTATGAATGCCGTTGGTTTACTCCCTGGAAAGCCGGATTGATGTCAAGCATGGATTTTGACGGGGCCTCGGTTCCTTTTGGGGACATGATATTTGAAAAAAAAGGACTTCACTATGGTTTTGAAATATGTGAAGATGCCTGGAGAGGAGATGCCCGGCCCGGTTACCGGCTGAAAGATCGAAAAGTGAACCTTATACTTAACCCCAGCGCAAGCCATTTTGCTATGGGAAAAAGCCACCAAAGGGAAATACTCGTTACAGAGAGTTCCGAAGCATTAGAGGCTGCTTATTTTTATGTCAACCTGCTGGGCAATGAAAGTGGAAGGATGATCTTTGATGGAGAAGTTCTTTTTGCTGATAAGGGAGAGCTCTTGTATAAGAACCCCTTGTTATCCTTTAAGGATTACCAACTCATTAGCTTCAAATACCCCATACCTAAAACACTAGAAACCCCTGAAAAAAGGGCAACCGAAAGCAAAAACGAAGAATTTACAGCTGCTGTTTCGCTGGCTTTGTTTGATTACCTGCGAAAAAGCAAGAGCAAAGGTTTTGTACTTTCCCTAAGTGGGGGTGCGGATTCTTCCACAATTGCCATTTTGGTTGCGGAAATGGTCAGAAGAGGCATTCTATGCCTGGGTACACCCCTTTTTCTGGAAAAAATTCACCGGTCTTCAGACATTGACCCCAAAAGCAGCGTCAAAGACATTACCGGAAAACTGCTTACCACTGCTTATCAGGGCACAAAAAACTCCTCTGCCGATACATTTAATAGTGCAAAATCACTGGCCGAAAGCATTGGTGCTGTTTTTAACCAATGGTCTATTGATGAAGAGGTAGCCTCCTACACCAGAAAAATAGAAGCTGCCCTGGGTAGAAAGCTGGAATGGGAAAAGGATGACATAGCCTTGCAAAATATCCAGGCCAGAGCGCGATCCCCGATTATTTGGATGCTGGCCAACATCAACAACAGCCTTTTATTAAGCACCTCTAACAGGAGTGAGGGGGACGTAGGTTATACCACCATGGACGGAGATACAAGTGGCAGTATCTCCCCCATTGCGGCTGTTTCAAAGGATTTTATTTTGCAATGGCTGCGATGGGCGGAGAGCACATTGGGCTATGAGGGACTAAAGGAAGTCAATGCGCTACAACCTACTGCTGAGTTGAGACCAAAGGAAAGAAAACAAACTGATGAGGAAGACCTGATGCCCTACCCGGTACTCACCGCCATTGAGCAACTGGCCATAAGAGACAAACGCTCCCCCATAGATATTTATCTGAACCTGAAAGAAGAACTTTCTCTTGAACCATCTATTTTAAAAAGTTACATTGCCAAATTCTTTCGGTTGTGGTCCAGAAACCAATGGAAGAGAGAAAGACTGGCTCCATCTTTTCATCTGGATGAGTTTAATGTGGACCCTAAAACCTGGTATCGATTTCCCATTTTATCAGGAGGGTATCAGGAAGAATTAAAGGAAATGGAAAATACCGAAGAATAACTTTAGGCAATTAGCTAAAAAAAACAGAAGCAATGATCAACAGTATTTTGTATTATGTAGTTTGGAGTCCAAATCCGGCGGTTTTTTCAGGGTTTGACAGGCTTCGTTGGTACAGCCTGCTTTTCGCCCTAGGATTTATCATTTCCCAGCAGATCATGATACACTTTTTCAAAAAAGAGGGGCAGGATGAAAACCTTGTTGACCGGTTGACCATCTACATGGTGCTGGCTACCATTATCGGTGCGCGTTTGGGGCATGTACTCTTTTATGAGCCTGCCAGATACCTGAGCAACCCCATTGACATACTGAAGGTATGGGAAGGGGGCCTTGCCAGTCATGGAGCGGCCATTGGGATACTTTTTGCGCTCTGGCTATATGCGAAAAAGACCCCGGGCCAATCTTACCTTTGGGTGGTGGACCGGATAGTGATCGTAGTTGCGCTGACAGGGGCATTGATCAGGTTTGGTAACCTCATGAATTCAGAAATTGGCGGAAAAGCCACAGGCACGGATTCAGGATTTGTTTTTGCCAGAGATACGGAGGAAATCCTGCTTACCATGAACCTTCCCATTGAAGATATCACCGCTTATAAACCCAATGACCGGAAGGAAGAATTGACTGGATCCGGAAGGGTACCTGTTAACATAGACATAAAGATCAACAAGGGGGGTTTTGATGAAAATAATCTGAGAAACGTTTTGGAAAGGGATATCAAGTATGCCCTGACCCGGTTTAGCAGTTCAAAAAAGTACATGGCAGAAGATCCTGAAGCACCTCTTGATTTGGAGATCCGGGACCAGGGCAGCCACTACCTCGCTGTGGTCAAAACTTTTGGGATAGCCAAACACCCTACCCAAATTTACGAATCCATTACCTACCTGCTGATATTTGCTTTCCTCTTTTTGGGATGGAAGAAGTATACCTCCACCATTCCCGAAGGTTTATACCTGGGAATATTCCTGATATCCGTATTTGGAATGCGGTTTGTTTGGGAGTTTTTCAAAGAAAATCAGGTAGAATTTGAGGACAACCTGGCATTCAATATGGGGCAGGCATTGAGTATTCCCCTGGTTCTTGCTGGAATCGGACTTGTATTTTATGCCCTGAAAAACGGAAGCAAAAAAAACATTGAGGAGTAAATCAGGGGACAGGATCGTGTCCCTGCCCTCCCCAGGGGTGGCACCTGCTTATTCTTTTCAATCCCAACCAGCCTCCTTTGAATACTCCATGTTTCAAAATAGCTTCCTTCATGTATTGACTACAAGTAGGATGATACCTGCAAGACCTTGGAAATAAGGGTGATAAGAGATATTGATAGACCAATATGGGAAATATTGCAATTTTCTTGACTATTTGCTTCACTTTTATCGTATTTATAGGATATAAGAAAAAAAATAACATTAAAGTTCTGTATCCACCTATCAACTTTCGGGTCATTTTGACATTTAAGCCTTTAATATCTCTTTTCTTACTTTTGGTTTTAGGTTTTTTGGCAAGCCAGCAGGGGCATGCCGGGGATATTTCCACCATAGACACTATAAAGCAGTCGAGTCCTCCGGAAAGAGTGACGGTGAACAATATATTCGTGGTAGGAAATGAAAAAACCCGCCGAAGGATCATTTTAAGAGAAATGGATATTGAGGAAGGTGGGGTATATGATTGGAATGACTTCGTACAGCTATTGCTGGCTGATCAAAAAAAAATCTATAACCTGCAGCTCTTTACTACTGTAACACTCACCCCCCTTTTTCTGGAAGATGACCAGGTGGAATTACTGGTATCCTTAAAAGAAAGATGGTACATTCTGCCCAGCATTATTTTTAACCTTGCAGATAGAAATTTTTCGGAATGGTGGATCAATCAAGGCAGGGACTTTTCCAGAGTCAATTATGGTATTAAGCTAGACCACAACAATGTAGGTGGCAGGAATGAAAAACTTCGGATCATCGGACAATTGGGCTTTACCCAGGCCATTGACCTGAATTACAGCATACCTTACTTTGACAAAAACCAGGTGCACGGATTGGCAGCCAAGTTTAACTATTATACCAACAAAAATATACCCATCAGATCTGTAGACAACAAACAATTTTTTTATAAAAACCAGGAAGAAGATGTCCTCAGAAAAACCATCAATGCTTTTTTAACTTACAACTTCAGGGGTAGTTTTTACAATACCCATTTCCTGACGCTTGGTTTTCACAATACCCGGATTCATGAAGATGTGCTGGAGCAAAATCCTGACTACTTTACCCATGACAGCCAAAGGCTCAAGTATTTTCAGGCTACCTACCGGTACCGGCACGACCATAGGGATAATGTGGCCTATGCTACCCAGGGCACATTACTGGACCTGAGCCTGACACAATATGGCCTCTTTGCGGGAGACAATATCAGTGAAACCGAATTCTCTATCCTGGCCAGCAAATACACTCCCCTGGGTGGGAAATTCTACTTTGCAACGGGAATTTCCGGATCAGCATTTTTCAGTTCCAGGCAACCATATACCCTGGTGAGGGGTATAGGTTATAAACCTGATTTTATCAGGGGCTATGAGGTAAATGTCATAGAAGGACAACAAACCTTCGTGCATAAAAACAGTCTTCGGTATGAATTACTCAATGTAGCTTTTGATATTTCTGATTTTATGCCACTTGAAGAGTTTTCCATCATTCCCTTTCAACTCTACCTGAGCGCCAATTTTGACCAGGGTTTTGTCAGGGATGCCAACAGGCTGCCGGAAAATGCCCGGTTGACGAACCGGTACCTATCTGGTTTTGGCCTGGGTCTGGACCTTATCGGTATCTATGATGCCGTTTTCCGCTTTGAATATTCTTTCACCAATACGGGTCCCGGAAGTTTCTTTATCAATGTAAAAGCCCCGTTATAAATTTCTTAATTGTTTTTAATATACATTTTTTTGTATTATATTACTTTGTCAATTTATTTTTCCCTAAGCTTTTTTGACAATGGAGAAATGGGTTTTGATAACAATACTTTTATTTACTGCCCAGATCAGGAATGGCGGGGCACAAAACAGTATGGATCATTTTCCGAAAGGTGCGCAAAGCATGGGACTAGGAAATGCCAGCCTCACCCTAAACGACCCCTGGGCCGTTTTCAACAATATTGGGGCCCTGGGTACAGCACCTGATCAGCTGATCGCATTTACAGGATATGACCATCGGTTGGGATTAAATGAATTGACCACTCTCGCAGCAGGTTTGATCATTCCTGCAAACAAACTGGGTAACATTGGAATCGGGCTTTCTACCTATGGTGCGGCGCTTTTTAACCAGCAGCAAATTGGCATAGGTATAGCCAATCAATTGGGACTGGCCAGCCTGGGAATCAAACTGAGCTATTTCCAAACCAATATTGAAGGTTTTGGCAGAAGTGCCCGGCCCGTTATTGAGTTTGGAGGTACAGCAGAACTCATACCAGGCTTATTTTTTGGTGCCCATATGTACAACCTAACCCGATCATCGATAAGCAAGGACAGCAGGGACTACCTCCCTACCACCATGAAAGCAGGCATCTCCTACCGGCCTTCGGAAAACCTCATGGTCAATCTTGAAACAGAGAAGGAATTGCTTTCACAAGCACAGTTTAAAGCAGGATTAGCATATAATTTCGAGCAAAAATTTTGGGCAAGAACAGGCATCAATACCCAACCCAACAATTTGTTTTTTGGTATTGGGTTCAAGCCCCGGAAGTATCAAATTGACTATGCTATGAGCCGCAATTACCTGTTGGGTTTTACGCATCATTTTTCCCTTAACTATAACCTCTCGGAACCTTGAAAACGCTGATTTTTTCCGGCTTATTTTTACTATTGGGCATATATCGGCTTTCAGCTCAAAATGTTGCAACCGGAGAGTTGGATTTAGAAAGTTTTGTTGAGGAACGGTTCTCCTTTCAGGAGGAAGATATTGCCTATGAAGACCTGTATGAGAGCCTTTTACAGGTGCACTTAAACCCTCTTGACCTGCAAGAAGCCACTGCAGAACAGCTCCGCTCCCTGTATATCCTCAGCCCCATACAGGTAGCGTCCTTTCTGGACTACCGGAATACATTTGGTCCATTAATATCCATTTACGAGTTGCAGGCCATTCCGGGATGGACCCTGGAAACGATCGAAAATATCCTCCCCTTCATACAACATGACGTTTATTCAGGGAATCAAAAAATGCCCGGATTTAAACGCTTACAGGCAGCAGAAAATGCCTACCTCATTTTTAGAAACCGCCGGGTTTGGCAAACCCGAAAAGGATTCACACCTGCTGATACCCTGAGCAACGGTCAACTCAGCAGCCGCTACCTGGGTGGCCCTGATGACCTATATGTCAGGTTCAGGCTACAACAGCCGGGTGACTTCAGCATTGGGTTGACTGCCGATAAAGATGCCGGAGAACAGTTTGTCTGGGACCAAAAAACCAAAAGGTATGGTTTTGATTTTTTGTCCTTTCATTTTATGCTTTTTGACAAAGGGCCATGGAAAACCCTGGCTTTTGGAGACTATCAACTCCAATTTGGTCAAGGGCTGGTATTTGGTTCTGGGTTTTCGGTGGGAAAGGGTGCAGAAACCATAGCCACAGTAAGAAGAAGCTCTCTGGGCTTGAGGCCCTATACTTCAGTTCTGGAATCCGGCTTTTTCAGAGGGGCTGCTGCTACTTACAAAACCGGAAATTTGGAATGGACCGGCCTGTTTTCCCTTGCTCCCAGGAGTGCAAATTTACAGGTAATCCAGGACAGCCTGGAAGCTTCTGAAAGTTATTTGTCTTCCCTGATCAGTTCGGGATTGCACCGCACCAAAAGTGAAATCGAGAATAAGGGACAAGCCAGGGAACAAAATATCGGCATCAACCTGCAATACCGCAGTTCAGACAAGGGTATTCAAATAGGTGCCAATTTCCTTCATTCCAGATACAGCCAGGCCGTACTTCCCTTAAAAAGAATTTACAATCAATTTGAATTCAGGGGCAAAAGCAATTACACAGGCAGTATTTACTTTTCCTACAATTTTGCCAACCACTACTTTTTTGCAGAATCGGCCATTTCAAAAAGCCGGGGAAAGGGCCATGTTTTCGGGATCATGAGCAGCTTAAATCGATTTTTGGACCTTTCTCTGGTTTGGAGAAAATTCGATAGAAACTTTCACTCTTTTTATGGAAATGCTTTCTCTGAAGGCTCCCGACCCATAAACGAAGAAGGCTTGTATTTAGGACTCAATTTTAAACCCAACAGAAAAATAAATTGGTCTGCATATTACGATTATTTCTCCTTTCCCTGGTTACGTTTCCGCATGTATGCACCCTCTTCAGGAAATGAATGGCTAAGCCGCTTCACCTACCGGCCGCATAAAAAACTGGTTTCCTTTATCCAATGGAGAGAGGAAACCAAAAGCAGAAACCTGGTTTCAGAGGAACAATCCAGCAACCAATACCAACTGGCTACCGGAAAACGGAGAAATTTTGTTTGGAGCCTTTCCTACCAACCCAATCAGTGGTGGCAATTCAAAACAAGGGTTCAACAAAGTTCATTTCAAATAAATGGACAGAAAACCAAGGGGTTTGCCATATTGCAGGACCTTTCGGCCAACCTGGGAAACTGGAAATTCAGTGGGAGACTCTCTCTTTTTGATACGGATGACTTTGAAAACAGACAATTCCTTTACGAGAGGAACGTATTATGGGCATTTTCAATACCTAATTTATATGGTCAGGGATACCGGTATTACCTGCTGGGCCAATATAAATTAAATCAACGAATCACCTTCTGGTTGAGATGGGCCAAAACCATTTATACCAACAGGGAGAGCATTGGCACAGGACTGCAGGAGATACCGGGGAATGAAATAACAGAAACCACCTTTCAGGTGCGGTACCAGTTTAACCGGTAAAAGCCACAAAAAAAGCTTTTACCGGTTATTAAACCAGGGGTATCATCCTTGCTTTTTCAATAAGTCCCTGATTTCTTCCAACAACACTTCGGTTTTATTAACCGTAGGAGGTGGAGGAGTAGGTGCCGCTTCTTCCTTTTTCTTCAGGTTATTGATGAGTTTAACGATCATAAACACAGCCAATGCGACAATTGAAAAATCAACAACAAACTGGATAAAATTACCATAATTTATGGTCACTGCTGCAATATCTGTCCCTGCGGGATCCACGTATGCCTCTTTGAGGACTACCATCAGGTCGGTAAAATCCACACCACCGACCAATAACCCGATTGGGGGCATGATAATGTCATTCACAAGGGAGGACACTACCTTTCCGAATGCCGCACCGATAATCACTGCAACGGCCAGGTCGACGACATTGCCTCTGACGGCAAAATCCTTGAATTCTTTAATCAATCCCATACTTTTGTTGGTTGAAGTAAATAAAGATTTAAGTAAAATGTAAGTTTAAAGCCTTTCAATATAGTTATAAATTGAAAACTTTTTCAAATAGCACTGAAAACAAAATTTAAAAATACAATTTAACAAGATGGCAAATCAAAAAAATACAGTTCCCCCTATCGCAAAAATTAAGCCCACAAACCTTGAATTTCACCATCATACCCGAACAGACAATTATTTTTGGATGAAAGAGAGGGAAGACCCTGAAGTTATAGACTATCTCAATAAAGAAAACGAATTTAAAGAAAGATGCCTGGAACCTACCAAAACCTTGCAGAACAACCTTTTCAAAGAAATGAAAAACCGTATTAAGGAGGAGGATTCCAGCGTACCTTATTTTAAGAAAGGCTTTTTTTATTACCAAAGGTTTGAGAAAGGGAAAGAATATCCCATTCATTGCAGAAAAGAAGGTCAACTCTCAGCTGGGGAAAGTATTCTATTGGATGTCAATAAACTGGCGAGGGGCAAAGCATACATGAATGTGAATGCCATGTCTGTTTCTCCAAATACTTACCTGCTTGCCTATGCAGCAGACGCTGTGGGGAGGAGGATTTATACCATCTATTTTAAAAACCTGACAACTGGTAAATTACTGGAAGACCAAATCAGTGAAGTTACCGGGAACGTGGTCTGGGCCAATGACAACAACACATTGTTCTACAGCAAACAGGATTCACAAACCCTTCGGCCAAACCGGATTTTTAAACATATCCTTGGCAAAGACCAGGCGTCCGATGCACTAGTCTTCGAAGAGAAAGATGAAACATTTACGGTAAGCGTAAAAAAATCCAAATCCGGAAATTACCTTTTTATCAGTAGCAATAGTACTGTATCCACTGAATACAGGTTCCTTTCAGCGGACAAGCCGGATGAAGACTGGAGGGTCATCCAGCCAAGGGAACGGGACCTGGAATACGAGGTGGATCACCACGAAGATTCCTTTATCCTACTGACCAATGCCGATGGTGCAAAAAATTTTAAGTTGGTTAAAACTCCTGTGGAAGCACCTGGAAAATCAAATTGGGAGGATCTGGTTCCGGGAAGAGAGCATGTATTACTGGAAGAATTCGAAGTATTCCGGCACCATCTGGTGATCAGCAATCGTTTTAATGGTTTGAGCCGATTGGAAATAAGGTCATGGGATGGTCAAAAAAATCATACCATCAGCATGCAGGACCCCACCTATTCGGTTTGGATCGGGAATAATCCCGAATACTATACCGACGTGCTTCGATATGGCTATAACTCCCTTACTACCCCTTCATCCATCTACGATTATCACATGGACAGCCGGGAGAAGACCCTCATGAAACGTCAGGAAGTTGTAGGTGGGCACGATCCGGGAGATTATCAATCCGAACGAATTTGGGCTATGGCAGCGGATGGACAGGAAATACCAATTTCTTTGGTCTATAAAAAAGACAGGTTTACCAAAACAGGTGAAAATCCTTTGCTATTGTATGGATATGGTGCATATGGTTTCAGCACAGATCCCTATTTCAGTTCCAGCAGACTTAGTCTCCTGGACAGGGGAATAGTCTTTGCCATGGCTCATGTCAGGGGTGGACAGGAATTGGGTAGGCACTGGTATGAAGAGGGTAAAATGTTGCATAAAATCAACTCTTTCACGGATTTTATCACCTGTGGCGAACATTTGATCCAACAAAAATATGTACATCCCCAAAAGCTTTTTGCCATGGGAGGCAGCGCGGGAGGATTATTGGTTGGAGCGGTTATAAATATGCGTCCAGATCTTTTTCATGGAGTAATAGCTGCTGTACCCTTTGTGGATGTTGTGACCACCATGCTGGATGAAAGTATCCCGCTCACCACAGGGGAATTTGATGAATGGGGGAATCCCAAAGATAAGATTTACTATGATTATATCCTTTCCTATTCGCCATACGACAATGTAAAGCCCCAGGCCTACCCGCATTTGCTGGTGACATCAGGATTTCATGATAGTCAGGTACAATATTGGGAGCCTTCAAAGTGGGTGGCCAAACTCAGGGCCTTACGAACCAATGACAACCTGTTGCTCTTACACACCAATATGGAAGCAGGGCATGGGGGCGCCTCCGGACGGTTCAGGGCATTGAAAGAACTGGCCATGGAATATGCATTCATCCTGTGGTTATCAGAAGCGGAAAATCAGCCCGGAAATTCCACCGAAAATGGGTAAAAATGGAAATATCCATTTAAAATTTGTCTTGAAAACACCATGAATTGGCCTAAAAAATTGTAGTTTTAAAAATATTTGATTAAATTTTTAAGCTATTATTTTAAAATCAACTACTGACAAATTCATTTTAAAAAACCAAGATGAAGGTAATCCACAACGACCAACAGGCCTTTTATGATGAAATGTATCATGAAAATCATTCACTTAGAGACCATTACAAAAGTTTTGGGGAACTCATTAAAACCAGTTCCGCAAAAAAACTGAGTCACCTTCAGTATTCCGCAGACAAGGCCCAGATGGCCATGGGCATGACATTCAATGTCTATCATGACAAAGCCGGTCAGGAGAAGATTCTGCACCTGGACATCATCCCAAGGATTATTCCAGGCAATGAATGGCTGATTCTGGAAAATGGGCTTAAACAAAGGATTGAGGCTTTGAATTTATTCCTTCATGATATTTACAATGATCAAAAAATTTTTAAAGACAATATAATTCCAAAGGAATTAATCCTGGGAAGTAAAGATTTCCTGAAGCCCTGTATAGGACTCACCCCTCCTAAGGGAATATGGTGCCACATCACCGGTACAGACCTGGTAAGAGATAAAGATGGTGATTTTTATGTACTCGAGGATAACCTCAGGTGCCCATCAGGTGTGTCTTACATGCTGGAAAGCAGAGAGATTATCAAGCGGGCTTTTCCGGAGCTGTTTAATAAGCTTGGGGTGAGACCAGTCTCGGATTACAGTACCAAACTGCTGGACATGTTGCAATACCTCTCCGATAAGCCAAAACCGGTCATCGGTGTATTGACACCTGGAGTATACAATTCGGCTTATTTTGAACATTCTTATCTGGCACAACAGATGGGTGCCGAATTGGTTTCGGGCCAGGATCTCCTTGTGGTGGACAAAAAAGTATACATGCAAACCACAAAAGGTCTTGAACAAATAGATGTATTGTACCGAAGAATTGATGATACCTTCCTGGATCCATTGGCTTTTAATCCGGATTCTATGCTTGGGGTACCTGGCCTTTTTGATGCCTATAAGGCTGGCAATATCGCCCTGGCCAATGCCCCGGGCACAGGCGTGGCAGATGACAAAGCTGTTTATGCCTATGTGCCCAGGATTATCAAATACTACCTGAATCAGGAACCCATTTTAAAAAACGTTCCCACCTATCTCTGTAGGGAGGAAAAAGACAGGAAGTATGTTTTGGACAATATTGCCGACCTGGTGGTCAAAGAAACCAATGCGGCAGGAGGCTATGGCATGCTCATTGGTCCCAAGTCAGATGCAACAGAACATGAAAAATTCAGGAAACTGATCAAAGCCAACCCAAAAAACTATATTGCCCAACCCACACTTTCCCTATCCACCGTACCTTCCATTATTGACAACAAGGCTATCGAAGGTAGGCATGTGGATTTAAGGCCCTACATACTTTATGGCAAAGATATAGAAGTGATTCCAGGAGCACTTACCAGGGTAGCACTCAAAAAGGGCTCCCTTGTGGTCAACAGCTCTCAGGGTGGTGGCAGCAAAGATACCTGGGTATTGTATTAACCAAGAACAACCGATATGTTAAGTAGAGTAGCGAATTCGATTTATTGGCTGGGCAGGTACCTGGAAAGGGCCGAAAATTATGCCCGGTTTATTGATGTCAATTTTAACCTGATGCTGGATCTTCCCGGTGACCTGAAAGAACAATGGGAACCACTCGTCATGGCCACAGGAGACAAAGACCTTTTCCAGGCCACAAACAAATCCTACGACATGCAGGAGGTCATCTATTTCCTCGCTTTTAGTGAGGAAAATCCCAATTCCCTGATCAGTTCTATTTCGAAAGCCAGGGAAAATGCGCGGATGGTTCGGGAAAACCTCAGCAAGGAAACCTGGGAAAAGCTGAATGAAACCTATCATTTTGTAAAAAAGGCCTCAGAAAACAAAACCTGGAAAAAGGAAGACCCGAGAAGTTTCTTTGAAAGTGTAAAATCCCAGATCCTGCTGTTGTATGGACTTGCAGACAGCACGGTGGCCAGAACAGAGGGATGGTATTTCAGACAGCTTGGCCAGTACCTGGAAAGGGCTGACAAAACTTCCAGAATACTTGATGTTAAATACCACATCCTGCTCCCCTCTCCAAAGGAAGTAGGCTCACCGCTTGACTTCCTTCATTGGATGGCCTTGTTAAAATCGGTTACGGCATTCAACACCTACAGGAGACTTTACGGTAACATCGACCCATCCGGGGTGGTGGAGTTCCTCGTACTGAACAAATACTTTCCAAGATCTGTGTTCTTTTGCCTTAAAGAAGCTGAACAGAGTCTTTTTAAAATATCAGGGTCAAATGGTGACGGTTATTCCAATAAAGCGGAAAAATCAATTGGTGAATTACGGTCCAAACTGGAGTTTGATGATGTCAATGACATCATTGCCACTGGGCTTCATGAATACCTGGAGCATCTTCAGGTTAAAATCAATCATATATCGAATCAGATAAACGACAATTATTTCCAAATAAAAGATAACTTTGTAAGCCAAACCATGGAGCAAGGATGACATTTTGTATTGGAATAAAAACGAAGAACGGGATCGTTGGTTTATCGGACACCAGAATAACCTCAGGAAATGAGACGACCACCTCAAAAAAATTATATACAGTAAACAGAAAAAAGCACGCTTTCTTTATCATGACTTCAGGACTTCGTTCAGTAAGGGACAAGGCCATCACCTATTTTGGCGAACTGATTGAAAAAGAAGATGCCTCTTATGATAAATTGTACAAAGCTGTCAATGGATTTGCCGATCAGGTGAAGCGGGTGGCGGAAGAGGACATGAATTCCCTGGAAAAATCGGGCTTTTCTTTTAATCTCTTCTCCATCATTGGTGGTCAACTGGAAGAAGACAAGGAACCCAAACTTTACCTCCTATATCCGCAGGGCAATTGGATAGAAATCAGGCAGGGAACACCCTTTGTCATTATTGGCAATACGGGCTTTGGGAATCCTGTGCTCAGAAGATCATTGAAATATGATGCCCCGCTTTATTTTGCACTTAAAAGTGCTTTCCTTGCTTTCGATGCCACCAGGATCAGTTCCAATGATGTAGATTACCCCGTGGACACTGTGGTCATGGAGAACGATAGCTATAATATTATTGAAAACAGATTCGAGCAACATGAATTAAACCATTTGTCTGAATTCTGGAACGATTCCTTAAAAGAAACCATTAACAACTTGCCGGCTGACATCCTGAAAAAAGCCTTTTCTCATGTAGAATTAGAAGAAAGTGAATAGGTGCCACAGCACTTGAGACCAATTGATGCGAGGTTTCCTTTTTAAAATTAAACGACAAACCATGCGTCTGAAAATCCAACACGAAACCATTTATGATTACCACAAGTCTGTAGGACTAAACCCCCACAGCATCTTTCTCAAACCCTTGACCAGAAACTATCTGGAAATAAGCAATTACCGCTTACAGGTACAACCTGAACCTGAAGGATTGATTGAAAGATATGACATAGAAGGCAACCCCTATTTTCAGGCCTGGTTTACGGGAGAAACCACCATGCTTGCCATAAAGGTATCTTTTGAGACAGTGCATATACCATTCAATCCTTTTCTGTTTTTGGTGGATCAATGGTTCATCAATAAACTCGATTTGTCTGCAAACACCCCCTTTCAATACCTGCAGGAGGACCTGCCTATACTTCAGGCCTACCTGGGTCACAGCGACAATGCACTGCTCAGAAAGTACGGTATGGATAAATTGACTACCAGGGATCCCATACAATTTTTGACACAGTTAAATGCCGCCATTCATGCCGACTGGCGCCACATCATCAGAGAAGAGGAAAATCTCTGGCCAGCCACCAAAACCTTTGCTGCGGGAAGAGGCTCCTGCAGGGATCTGTCCTGGATGTTGATAGAAATCCTCAGACATTTGGGCCTGGCGGCAAGATTTGTAAGTGGCTATGCCTTTAATCCCGAACTGGATGAAGGCCACGAACTGCATGCATGGGTGGAAACTTTCCTTCCAGGTGCTGGCTGGGTAGGACTGGATCCGAGTCTGGGACTAATGACCGATGAACACTACATTCCTCTGGCCTGTAGTTTTCTTCCTCAAAAAACTTTGCCTGTACATGGCACTTATGGTGGCGAAAATCTGCAAGCAGCCACCTTATCGGCCACAGTCAAGATTGAGGCCTTCTAAGCAAACACTGGGCGTTTTTAAAATACCCTGGTTTTTTTCCCTGGAAATCAAACCTTTTCTATTGGTTTGCGATTAATCAGAGTAACATAAAAACAATGCGTAAAGTGGGGGGCTCCATATTCATTATTATTCTAATGGCTGTACTGTTTTTCCTGAACTGGTATGTATACCAGGCTGTGAAAACGGTATTGCCACACAGTATTCTGGCCACAGGTAAAATGATCTATTGGTTAGTTGCCAGTGGCGTCAGCCTTTGGATAGGTTTTACTTTTTTCACCATCATGCAGGAGGGTAAAATCTCCACCATGTCCCAAAAATCCCTAAACCTTTTTCTTACCATTTCCGTGACGCAGTTTACCGTTATTCTCTTTCTTTTTGGAGAAGACATATACCGTTCACTGAGTTCTTTGTTCGGTTATATGACATCCTCCGAACCTGGCAGCAGTGCAGTCCTCCCCTCCCGGAGGAAGTTTGTGAGTCAATTGGCTTTTTCTATAGCAGCCATTCCTTTCACAGGATTTGTCTATGGCATATTCAAAGGAAAATATGATTTTAGAACGATCCGGAAAACAGTCTTCTTTAAAGATCTACCGGAGGCATTCGATGGATTCACCATCACCCAATTGTCAGATATTCATGCCGGTAGTTTTACTGATTTTGATGCTGTAAAAAGAGGGGCTGACCTGGCCGCAGCTCAAAACTCAGATCTGTTTGTGTTCACAGGAGATCTGGTAAACCACAAAGCAGATGAAATTGATCCTATGATTGCATCTTTTGCCCAGATAAAGGCCCCTTTTGGGCAATTTTCCATTTTGGGCAATCATGATTATGGTGATTACACTTCCTGGCCAAGCCCTAAAGCCAAACAAGAAAACTTTGATAGGCTTAAAGAAAAACACAAAAAGCTGGGCTATGACCTGCTGTTGGATGAAAGCAGAATTATCGAAAAGCAAGGGCAAAGAATCAGGTTGTTGGGTGTAGAAAACTGGGGTGTTGGCTTTCATGCCAAAGGAGATCTGGAAAAATCCCTTGAAAATGTAGACAAGGATGAATTCAAAATTTTACTTTCACATGACCCTTCCCATTGGGACGAGCAGGTTAAAAATCATTCCAAAAACATCCATTTGACTTTAAGTGGTCATACCCACGGGATGCAGTTTGGTATAGAAACCCCTGTTATCCGCTGGTCTCCTGCCCAATACCGGTATCCTAACTGGGCTGGACTGGCCGAAGAGGCAGGCAAGTTCCTTTATGTCAACAGGGGCTTTGGCTTCCACGCCTTCTCCGGAAGAGTAGGTATCTGGCCGGAAATTACCGTCATTGAACTAAGAAAGGGTTAAAGACCAATTATTGATTGGGTGTCTTGTCGACATTTACCTTGTTAACCTCATTCAAAATATTCGAAAGAGCTGTAATATGACTCAATCATCTCAGACAAGCACTTTTTTCTTTACCCAGCCTCTAGCCAAAAACCAATAAGCTAAGGGAACAAAATACAACGCAGTAAAGGTACCAATGGTCAATCCTCCAATGACGGAAAACACCAGTGGCCGCTGCAAATCTGCACCCAACCCTGCACTAAAAACCACAGGAAGTAAGGCCAGAATGGTAGTTACTGAGGTCATCACTATGGGTTTCAACCTGATCTCTCCTGCCATATAAAGGGCTTTTTCCAGAGCTATATCAAGTCCTTCATTGTCTTCGGAATACCTGCTTCTCAACCTGTTGATGGTGTCGATTTTCAATATGGCATCGTTGACCATGATCCCCAGCATGACCACCAGTCCTATGGCAGACATCACATTCAGGGAAGTACCTGTGAGCCAAAGCACCAAAAAAGCCCCACCAATCCCCAGGGGAAGGGTAAGCATTACAATCAGTGGCTGCAGGAAATCTTCAAACTGGGCGGCAAGAATAAAATATAGCAATAGAATAGCTACCAGCAAAATACCCATCAATTGCCTGATGGTTTCTCTGTCCTGAAAGAACTGACCCGTAAAATCGATGGAAAGATTTTTGCCCAGGGCCCATTTTCTTACCTGTGTTTCGTATTGGTTCGGATTTGGACTATCCAGTGTCAGGGACTGATAGATTCCCGCTTTGTCTGCTGTCACAAACTTGTAATTTTCATCATAGGAAAACCGGATAAACTGATCCAGGGCATAAGGAACATCATCCTCTCCATAAAGAAAATTATTTTTTAACAAGGTCTGAAAATTAACCTGATCATTGAGCAGTAATATGGGTGTAATCTCTCCAAATCGCTTGATATCCGTAATCAGGTAATTGCCAAACAATTGTTCGATCTTATCAATCAATTGTTGCACCTCAATACCATATAGCGTGAGTTTTTCCAGATTGGTTTGAAAAATCACTGAAGACCCTTTTTGCAAACCGGGGCCTTTAGACCACGAATCAACGGGAAAATCCTCCAGCCAGGGATCCATGATACTGGCTGTAACCGGCTTGTTTGCTCCCAGGTCTTTCCACCTGACTTCATAGTAAGGCCTGTCAGAATTAAATAATTGATCAAAGGCATTGGGTGCATCCCGGAGATCTATACTGGCTAGGGGAAAATTATTCTGTAGCTGCCGGACCAGGTTCGCACTGACCTGTTCCTTCTGTTCCCTGCTGGTAAACAACAGGTAAAGATCGGCCTGCTGTATGGCATTTTCTCCCTCAAATAGTAGAAACTGCCTCAGTCCTACATCGCTTTCCGCCAATTGGTATTCTCCCTCCATTTGCGTCATTAACTGCTGTATCCTATCCCTGTTTTGACTGGCACTGATGGGTTCATTCCAATCTAAAGCCAACATGACATCAAACTTTTCTATCGGGGGCAAACCTTCCACTTTGAGTAACCATCCGATGGACAATAATAGCGGAATTAGCAGCAATAAAATGAGCAGGGACCAGCCTCTCTGAGCAAATAACCCTTTGTAAACCACTTTATATCTCTTTAAAAGCCACAAAAATAAGCGACTGTCCTGTTTTGCCGCCTGCAGTGGTTTGTTTTTAAAGAACAAATGGTAAAGAAGCGGTAACAAAATAAAGGCCACCATGAGCGATACGGATAAAATAGCGGCCACAGATACTGCCTGGTCATAAAACAAGGCTCCTGCAATACCGCTTAAGAAAACCAAAGGAACAAATACAGCCAATGTAGTCAAAACGGAACTGATCAGGGCAGACATGACTTCGTTGACACCCGTAACACAGGATTCAAACAGGGAGCTCCCTTCTTTATTTTTTCTGCTGATATTATCAAGTACGATGATGGCATTGTCAATCAACATCCCCAGGCCCAGGGCCAGCCCACTCAGTGAAATCACATTGATGGAAATATCAAAAAAGTAAAAAACAGAAAAACTAATGATCAGAGAGGCAGGAAGACTTATCCCAATAATAATGGGAGTCCTATAGTTTCCCATAAATACAAACAAAATCCCAAAGGCGAACAAGCCTCCAAAAAGCAGGCTGGTCTGCAAGTTATTGATTCCGGCATTGAGTAGGGTGGATTGATCCTGAGTCAAGTCAAATTCAACCTGGGGGTAGTCTTTTTCAAACAAGCTTACTGCCTCATACACCAGCGGCATGATCTCATTCATTTTTGCAGCCGCCTGCTTGTGAACCGTCACCACCAGGCCTTCCTTTCCCTGGTAAAGATGGAAACCAGTTGGTTTTGCCAGATCATAATTTACATCCGCCACCTTTTCCAGATTTACAGTGTAACCGGAGGGGCTGCGAACAGGTAGGTTTTTCACATCTTCAGGAGTCTCTATCCTGGTCGCCAGACGCAGGTAATACCGAAACTGTCCGTCCTCCACACTGATTCCGGGCAACTCACTGTTACCCGCCTCTATGGCTCTAATAAGGTCTGCCTCCTGCATTCCCAGCCCTGCCAATACCGGCTTGTTTGGCGTGACAACAATTACTCTTTCCTGTCGGCCATTGATATCCACCAGGGCTACCCCATCCAACTGCTCAAGCCTTTTTTTGATTACATTCTCCGTAAGTAAGGAGACTTCAGCAAAATCCACCCCATCGGAAGGGACCACCTGCAAGCGGACGATTGGAATGTCATTGGTATTGATCCGAACTACCTGGGGTCTGGGCATGTCTTCCGGCAGACTATTGGTAAGGCGGTCTATTTTCTCATTAACTGCGATATAGGCCAGTTCCATTTGCGTCTGGTAGTCAAAGGTCAACCGAACATCACCTACTTCAGAACCTGCTTTGCTCTCCATCTCCTGCAATCCACTCAGTGTTACCATGCCTTCCCTGATGGGACGCAGCACATTTTGTTCTATGGATTCCGGTGAAGTATTGGGATAATTCACCTTGATGACGATCTGAGGCACATCAATTGGTGGCAAAAGAGAAACAGGCAGGGAACGAAACAAGATGATGCTGAAAATAAGCAGTGCCAAAAAGGTCATACCAACCGCGATGGGTCTGGCAAGTAAAAATCGAACCATATCTTATTCCGTTAAAACCTGTACGGGAGCCTGGTGGGCCAGCTGCACATTGTTGCTGATGATTACTTGCTGGCTGGCTACCAATCCATCGAGGATTTCCATCTCCCGGCCATTGTCCTTTCCTACCTCTACATAATTCCAGATGGCTTCATTATTATCTATGGTGAATACCACCGGTCTGCCAGAACGGTATACCACCGCCTCCTTCGGAACCACCAGACTGTTATTCTGCGGTGCGCGGATCACGGATCTTGCATTCATGCCCGGAAGCAGGCTTCCTGATTTGTTAAGGGTAAGTGTGACCTGCACCAATCCATTTTCATCCACTTTTGGGTTGATACTTGTAACAGTCCCCATGATGCCTTCTCCCGTTCCTGAAACCGGGTATACTTCAGCTTTATGCCCTTTGTTCACAAAACCGATATCTGATTCCAGGATTTTTACTTTCATTTCCAGGACATCGGTGCTGAGAACAAGACAAACCTCATCGCCCGTATTGACCAAACTTCCCTTTTTCAGTTGCAAATCTGCAATGGCCCCACTGATAGGAGCTTTTATTTCTGTTTTCTCAAGATTACGTTGGGCTTCTCTTACCGCGATCTCGGCAGATAAAAGACCGCTTGATGCCTTCCAGAATTCATCCCTTTCGGCATTCACAAGAGAATCCAACAGGGAAGTTTCTACATCTGCTGCTATCCTCCTGCTTTGGTATTCTGCTGTAGCCGACCTCAAATCCACCTGCGCCTTTTCCCAGTCCATCTGACTATCCGTCTTGTCCAGACGGGCAATCAACTGCCCTTTCTCCACCCTTTGCCCTTCCTCTACTACCACATCCAGGAGATAGCCGGGCCTTTCCACGATAACCATCACCTCATTGGCCGCTTCAATTTTGCCCGTGGCATTGATCAGGTAGTCAAAGGATTTACTTTCTGAATGCCCCACCCTTACAGTAGTGGCCTTAACCTCATCCCGGAAGGTTTCCATAGGAACTTCCTGGCTTTCTGCTTCAGGTTCGCTGCAAGAAATCAATTGCCCCATTAAAATTGGGATTGCAAAAATTAAAGTGATTTTTTTCATTTCAGGGAAAGGTTTGGACCATTGGTTTTTTTCTGCACAAGGATTTAAGAGTTAAATAACTAAATTATTAAATTATCTGCAAGTGATTGCCCTTAAATTTTGTTAAATAAAAAAATTCAAACAAGAATCAATCTTTCTAACCCTTCATCCACAGCCCGCAGTTTACCCTGGAGCAAAGTCCAAAATTCTTTATCGGGGTCTGCCTTGATTTACAGCATGTTGAAAATAAGCTATCATGTCCATTGGACAGATAATCCACTGATCTGTCATTTGCTTAAACGCCTTAAATTGTCACAAAGAACTGCTGTAGCAATCGCCACATTCAGTGATTCGGCAGCTCCAAATCCGGGAATGGTCAGCTTTTGGGAGACCAGGTTTTTCAAGTCCTCCCGAATGCCATGGGATTCATTTCCCATTAACAATATACCCTCCGGAACTCCCTCAAAATCATGAATGGAGATTCCTTCCAGAAAAGCACCATAAACGGGCACTGAGCAATCCCGGAGTTTTGAATTCAGATCCACATATTCAAAGGCCAGCCTGCTGAATGAACCCATGCTGGCATGCAGTACTTTGGGATTGTAGACATCCGCCGTCTCGGGAGAAAGCAAGATTTTCTTGATCCCGTACCAGTCTGCAATCCGTATTATGGTACCCAGGTTGCCCGGATCCCTGATATCATCCAAAGCGAGGACCAATTCTCCGGGCCGGATTTCCAGGCTTGTGTTGGGCTTGATGCTGGCTACTGCAAGGGCTTGCTCATTACTTGAAAAAATCCCCAGACTTTTCAATTCTTTCGGACTGCTTTTAATTTTTTCACCTTTAAACCTGTCTATCAAGCCCTGCTGATCAGAAAGGTACTTTTCGGTAAAAAGTAAATGAGTAATGGTGAAATCTGAAAGCAGCAATTCCGTTACATTCTTGGCTCCCTCCACAAAAAAAGCCTTTTCTTGTTTACGGAATTTTTTCTGTTGCAAGGATTTAATAAACTTAACCGTATTTTTGCTTAGCATTAGCCATGAGTGTTGAAGTGAAGAATATCAAATATATAAACTTTCTTTTTTTGATCCTGTCGTTGTGGGGCTGTTCGTTGACCAGAGGGCTAAAACAAGACGAGCTTCTGCTGTATAACATCAATACCGAAGGAATTGAAAAGAGCGATGCGGAAGCACTCAAGAACCTTATCCAACAAAAGCCCAATACGAGAATTCCTGTTTTTAATCTATCACCAGGGGTATTGGTTTACGATATGGGTACCGCTTTTTATGATAGCACCAAACTTGCCTCCAGGTTAGAGCAGAAACAACAGGAAGCCCGTGAACTTTCAACCTTGATAAATGAAGGCAATTCTTCGGGAAAAATTGAAAAACGGTACAGAAAACTGGAAGGCAGTATCAATAACCTGGAGCGAAAATTGGAATACGGGAACTGGTTTATGCGGACTGGCAATGCCAAAGTCATTCTGGACAGTACAAAGCTGGCTTCCTCCAGACAACAAATGACCGTCTACCTGCAAAATAATGGTTTTTTCGATGCAAAAGTACATACAGAAATTGACACTTCGGGTAAAAAGGCGGAAGTCAGTTACTTAATTGAAGAGAATGCCGGTTACAGGATCGATAGCATCTTTACCAAATCTGATGATTCTCAAATTTATAAATTACTCGAAAAACACCAACAGTTCAGTCTGGTAAAGGAGGGTGATATGTACACGCAGGCTGACCTAACCAATGAAAGGCAAAGGATTGAAGACCTGTTAAAAGACAATGGGTATTATACCTTTTCCAAATCATTTATCGAGTACAATGTTTTTAAAGACACGCTGGAGAAACAGGTAGTCATAGAACAATTGATCCGAAAAACAAGCCAGGGAAGAAACCATCGCATTTACACCATTGATTCCATTGTCTTTACCATTGCCAGTCCAAACGACATCATTCCCGACGAGAAAATTAGCTCTGAATTTGACAATGTGCAGTTCATCATGTACCAGGACCGATATGCCGAAAAAATTATCCGCTCCCGCATATTCCAGAAAAAAGGTGATGTCTACAGTAAAAATGCGGTCATAGAAACACAGCGGCAATTGGCCAATCTGGATGTTTTCAGGTTTGTAAACATCTCCTTTGATACTTTGGATAATCGCATCCGCACGAAAATATTTACCCGGCCCAACCAAAAATTCCAAATCACCAATCAGCTTGGTGCCAGCGTCACTGAACAGCTCCCCGGACCCTTTTTCAGCCATTCCCTGCGAAACAGAAACCTTTTTCGTGGGTTGGAAATTTTCGAATTTAATTTCAGGGCAGGCCTTGAAGGGGTGGCCTCCGCCACAACCGAAGGAGGGGTGTACAGAAGCCGGGAACTTTCCACTTCTGCTTCCATCATTTTCCCGCAATTTTTGGTCCCTTTTAATTTTGGAACGCTTGAAAAATTTGGCCGTTACAACCCCAGAACCAGGACCTTACTGGGGTACAGCTATGTCAACCGTCCGGAATATGTGAGAGATGCCCTGAATACCATTTTGGCCTATACCTGGGCCACCAGAAACCTGAGACACCAATTTTCAGTCAACTTACTGGATGCCAATCTTATCCGTTCCAACCTGGATTCCTTGTTTCAATCCAGACTGGAAGAACTTCAGGCGCAGGGCAACAACCTGATCAACTCTTTCCTTCCATCGTATGTCAGCAGTATTTCAGGTCAGGTCATCATCAATTTCAATCAGTACGGACTTTACAGAAAAAACCAGGCTTCCCTATGGCGCTTGTTTGTGGAAAGTGGCGGCACTACCTTTAATTTCCTAGACCCCGAAAGGCTGGCTGACAGAAACCTGAATTATTTCCAGTTTTTAAAATTCCAATCGGACTTCAGACGATATATTCCCCTGACCAATAACAGTACCTTTGCCTACAGGCTCAACCTGGGTCTGGCCAAGCCCTATGGTATCAGTGGAGGGGTATTACCCTACGAAAAGTATTTTTTTGCGGGGGGAAGCACCTCTATCCGTGCCTGGCAACCACGAAGATTGGGACCAGGGAGTTTTACCCCGGAAATCCGGGAGGATGGTACTTTTGACTACAGGTTTGAACAGCCCGGAGAAATTCTTTTTGAAGCCATGTTTGAATTCAGAAGGAAATTATTTGGGTATTTTGACGGCGCATTCTTTATTGATGCGGGAAATACATGGACATTTGCAGTAGATCCCTCCCGGGAAGGAACCGATTTTAAATTTAACAGATTCTATAAAGAGTTGGCCGTTGGAACGGGTTTAGGGCTCCGCATGGATTTTGACTTCCTTGTACTGCGCCTGGACATGGGAATCAAGGCTTATGACCCGGCCAGACCAGAAAAGGAGCGATTTATTTTGGACAAAATTTCTTTCAAACAGCCTTTTGGGGAAAAAGGCCAGCAAGTATTCAATATTGGGATAGGCTATCCCTTCTAAATTTTATTGTCAGCGATAAGTAATGGAAAAAATCAGTAAGGAAGCTATTTCGGAAAAATTCAAAAACATACAAAGCCATATTTGCCGTGAGCTGGAAATGGAAGATGGGCAGGGGGAATTTATAGCTGATAATTGGCAACGCTCCCAGGGTGGTGGTGGCACAACCCGTGTGATGAAAAACGGCAAAATCATTGCCAAAGGTGGTGTTGCTTTCAGCGCCGTCCATGGTCCAACTCCGGATAAAATACTGAAAAAACTTAAACTCGACAAATCAGATTTTTTCGCTACCGGAGTATCCATTGTCATTCACCCCATCAGCCCTCTGGTACCCATCATTCACATGAATATTCGCTATTTTGAAATGAGTAATGGTACTTATTGGTTTGGAGGCGGAATAGATCTTAGCCCCCATTATATAAATATGGCAGATGCACAGTATTTTCACCGGCAGTTAAAAACCCTTTGTGACAGATATCATCCTGATTTTTATCCGAAATTCAAGAAATGGGCAGATGACTACTTTTATCTTCCCCACCGGGAAGAAACCAGAGGAGTCGGAGGCATTTTTTTTGACAGGCTGACAGCTGGTGATGACATGCCATTCCCAAAATTGCTTTCATTTGTGGAAGAAGTCGGTTACCTGTTTCCGAAAATTTACCGTTCTTTAATGAAGCAGCATTCAGGTAAGCCCTATGGAGAAAAAGAGCTTCAATGGCAAGCCTTGAGAAGGGGCAGGTATGTGGAATTTAACCTGGTCTGGGATGCAGGTACCAAATTTGGTTTGGACACCAATGGCCGCACCGAAAGCATCCTTATGAGCATGCCTCCACTGGCAAAATGGGAATACAACCAAATCCCTGAACCGGGTTCAGCGGAAGCCTCTACCCTGGACCTATTAAAGAAAGACATGGACTGGATTAATGCTGCGGGATGATTGAATATATAAAAAATTGGGATGAAGCTTTGTTTCTTTTTCTAAACCAGCTGCATGCACCCTGGCTGGATCCTGTCATGTTGACGCTTACCGGGAGATTCATCTGGGTCCCTCTGTATTTATTTTTATTGTTTCTGATTATCAAAACCTACAAAAAAGACAGTGTTTGGTACATCATTGGACTCCTGCTCGTGGTTATACTGGCAGACCAAGTGACTTCCAGCATCATGAAGCCCTTTTTTGAAAGACTCCGGCCCTGTCATGATCCCAGGTGGGACGGTATTATTAACAACTATTCCGGTTGTGGTGGAAGGTATGGTTTTGCTTCCTCCCATGCAGCGAATACTTTTGCCCTGGCTGCCTATCTTTGGAAGGTAGGTAAAGACCATATCAAAGCATTCCGCTGGTTGTTTTTATGGGCTGCCATCATTTCCTACACCAGGGTATACCTGGGGGTTCACTACCCTTTGGACATAGTCACGGGGGCATTGATTGGGATGATTTTAGCCTGGTTGGTTTGGTGGTTGACCGGCAAGGCACAAGAAGCCTGGAAACGATATTTTGGTGCAGGGGCTATTGGTACCCTTTGAGAACTCTCTGGATGTACTTGCCAATGATGTCAAATTCCAGGTTTACCGTATCTCCAGGTCTTAGCAGGTGAAAATTGGTGTGCTCATAGGTATAAGGGATGATGGCGACACTAAAACTACCTTCTTTGGAATTGAAACAGGTAAGGCTGGTACCATTGACACATATGGATCCCTTTTCTACCGTAATATTCCCAGCTTGACTATCGTAGGTAAAATCAAATATCCAACTTCCTTCCTTATTGCTTACCGCTGCTAAAGTGCCCGTTTGGTCAACATGCCCCTGAACGATATGCCCGTCAAATCTCCCATTGGCGGGCATGCACCTTTCCAGGTTAACAACATGCCCCTTTTCCAAATTTCCTAAATTCGTTTTTTGCAGGGTCTCCTCGATTGCAGTAACCCGATAAATATCCTTATCCACAGCCACCACGGTAAGGCAAACTCCATTGTGACTTACTGATTGGTCTATTTTCAATTCTCCTGCCAGAGGACTTTCGATATCAAAATGCACGTTGGTCCCATCAGGTTTTTTCTGTTTGATTTTACCTATGGACTCTACAATTCCTGTAAACATATGCTTATTCTTTTATGAGAAACAAAAGAGAAACCCCAAAAGAGATATTCTTGTTTCCATAACAAAGTAAGCCATTTTTAGCATTAACTTAGCCATTCAATCGGTATAAGATAAGATCAAAAACCATGTTGAGACTGGAAGACAGCTATTTACACAAAGGGCAAAGAAGAAACCTCACGCAAACACTACGCAAAAAAGGGATTAAGGATGAAGCGGTATTAGAAGCGATCAACAACTTCCCCCGTCATTTTTTCTTTGACTCTGCTCTGCTCAGCCATGCCTATGAAGACAAGGCCTTTCCAATTGGTGAAGGACAAACCATTTCCCAGCCTTACACCGTAGCCTTCCAAACCATGCTGTTAAATGTAAAACCAGGAGACAAAATTCTGGAAATAGGAACTGGCTCAGGATATCAGGCAGGCATTTTGTACTGTATGGGAGCAAAAGTGCACACCATTGAGTTTAATGAAGTATTGTACGACAGAACCCGAAAATTTTTACCGAAGATAGGTGTAAAAGTTAAGCATTATTGTGGGGATGGAAGCAAGGGTTTGCCTGAACAGGCTCCTTTTGATAAAATTATTGTGACGGCCGGAGCACCTACGGTACCTAAAACTTTATTAAAGCAATTGGCCATCGGTGGGGTGATGGTCATCCCTGTTGGGGACAGGAATACCCAGCAAATGTTGCGCTTAACCAAGCAAACGGATAAAAAAATCCTGAAAGAAAATTTCGACAACTTTGCATTCGTACCCCTTCTGGGAGAAGAGGGTTGGCAATAAAACAGTGGTTTTATGGAAATGAAAAAGAAATATGTGGAGGAATCAAAGGTGATCATGACCGAAATGGTCCTGCCCAATGATACCAATACCCTGAATAATTTAATGGGCGGGAAATTGATGCATTGGATGGATGTGGTAGCTGCCATAGCTGCCCAGCGCCATTCCAATTCAATAGTAGTAACAGCATCGGTAGATAACATATCATTTAAAAACCCCATTGCCCTGGGAAATGTAGTCACCCTGAAATCTCAGGTTACCAGGGCTTTTGCCACATCGATGGAAGTGTATATAGAAGTATTTGCGGAAGATATTCCAGCCAACAAAAAGTATGCTTCCCATAAAGCTTTTTTTACTTTCGTAGCCGTTGACAAACAGGGAAAGCCGATACAAGTCCCGGAGTTGGTCCCTGAAGGCGAAATCCAGGAGGAATTGTATGCCGGAGCATTAAGGCGCCGGCAATTGCGGCTGATTCTGGCCAATCGCATGGACCCCCAGGATGCAACGGAATTAAAATCCCTTTTTGACCTGGATGGGGTCAGCAAGAAGCAATAATTTTTTGTAATTTATAGCTTTCTAACCCAATTGAAATGAATAGTAAAGAATTATCGCTTTTCCTTTCTGAAGACATTTTTGTTATCAAGGATGAAATCAATGAAAAAATGGCAGCTGACCGAATGGCAGCCCGTATGGATTTGGAATCCGAAACTTCAGCTGTGCTGGAAGAACCGGAAAACGAACAAATAGGAAGTAAGGAACAAGACCCTGAGCCCCTTGAGTATGAGGGTGAGTTCCAAAAATCTATTCTGGTAATTTACCAGGGGGATGTGCTCAGGGAAAGTTCGAGAGCGTTTTTATTTAAGGTATTTAGGGCGGTAAACCTTTCCCTCAGAGATATTGCCCTGGTATCGGAAAAATCATTGAAGGATTGCAATGAAGACCCTTTGTCACAACTTGATCCCAATAAAATGATTCTTTTTGGGACCTTGCATCATCCCCTGATGGGAATGAAAAAAGACAACTACCATATTTCGCAGGAACCGTTTGAATATTTCTTTGCCGATGAGTTGGAGGAATTGGAAAAGAATGAGGGACTAAAAAGAAAACTGTGGAACACCCTACAGGTTTTTTTCAACATTAAAAAACAATAACATGACAAATGAAGAAAGATTGGCCATATTGAAGCGTTTCAGGATCATCAGCCTCACCGAAGGTGTTTCCATGTTGATTCTGGTATTTATCGCCATGCCATTGAAATGGATATTTGAATTACCAGCCATGGTCACTTATGTGGGCTGGATCCATGGGATATTGTTTATCCTATACATCCTGGTATTATTTCCTACTTCCCGAAAATTGCGTTGGACTTTCCGGAATGCATTGTTTGCCCTGATCGCATCAGTGCTGCCATTTGGTCCATTTTTATTTGACAGAAAGCTTAGAAAGCAGGAAGCCCTCATAGAAGACCGAAATTAACTTCAAGGCATGGCAGTCATCAGTAAAAAGAAGATTGTATACCCCATCAGTGAAAACCTGAGGAAATACCTGATCAAATACGGCCGCGAGGTGGATATCCCCATCCATTACAAGGAGTTATTGAGGTACGGTAATTCCATAGCTTTGTATGACTTTAAGGGAAACGACACTTTATGGGAAACGGTGTTTTACGATGAGTCTGACAGAAATGAAATCCACTTAAAGGTCAAAAAAATCTATGCCCTTTTGAAGGCGGATGGAGACATGAGTGTCATGCAACACCTTTATGTGGATAGAATAGACCTTTGTACCTATGGCAATACGCAGCCTTTCAGGGTGAGAATTGTAAACCGCATCAATGATAATTTTGACTATTTTTACATCAAAAACGCAGATGCTTCACGGGTATATGGTTTGGAGCTTGAACACCTGCTCTCTCCCAATAGGATCGGTTACCTGGTCTACAGAGATTCCCTGATTGAGGAACATATTGCCGGCATTCCCGGTGAGCAATTCATGAAACAACAGATCCATGACCCTTTACTGAACCCCATCCGATTGTCAAAGGAATTTGTCAAATTCAATGAAAGGTGTTTTGTGCGACTTCTTGGCGACATGCATTCCTCCAATTTTGTCATAGATGTTACACCGGATTTTGAGGAAACGCATTACAGGATAAGGTCGATTGATTTTGACCAGCAATCCTATGAAGGAAAAAAATCCATTTACTTACCCCAATACTTTAAACAAAATAATGCATTGATACAACTGGGAATCCGGCACATCACCCCTGAATCCATGGCACAGTACCAGAAAGAAGAAAGGGCCTTAATTGCTACCCGCCTGAAAAGTTCTCCAAAAGAAATAGCGGATATTTTAAACAGCATGGAAAAGGATACCATCTCCACCGAAGCCAATACCAACCTGCTCAAACAGGAGTTGGCAAGACATTATAACAATCCGGATTTCTTGAAATGTCGCAATATGGGTGAAATACTGAGAATGAGCCTGAACCAGGTCTTGCATCGGTAATTTTTATTGTCCTTTTTCCGATTAATATTCTGTCTAGTGGGGTAACACCCCTGAAAAACCAAATGAAAATCATGTTTCCTAATGGGAGTAGCATGGAAAAAATCCATAGTTTGGCATAATATGTGTTTCTTTTCTAATGGAATTTCTTTTAAGAACCTATTAAAATAATAGACCATTATGAGCATTACAGCAGAAAAAAGAGTTTTTAAGAAACTTGGATATAATAAAGATGAATCAGAAAAAATTGTTGGCTCTTTAAACAAGTTATTGGCCAACTACCATGTACATTACCAGAAATTGAGGAATTTTCATTGGAATGTGACGGGAAGTGATTTTTTCGATTTACACGAGAAATTCGAAGAATTGTACGATGAGTCTTTTGCCAATATTGATTTGATTGCGGAAAGAATCAGGGTATTCGGAATGACTCCCTATAGTTTGATGAAAGAATACTTGCAGCACGCAGACATTGAAGAAGTAGGTACGGATTTAAGCTCTAAAGAGATGGTTGAGGAAGTCCTGAGAGATTTTCAGATCTTGGTAGACAATATGAACGAATGTGCTGTAAAGGTAGCTGATTTAGGTGATACGGCTACTGAGGACATGTTGATTGCTTTTATCAAAAGTCTGGAATTACATCACTGGATGCTGAGTTCATTTATCAAACCAGAATAAAAAAAAGCCCGGTTGGGCTTTTTTTTTATTCTTAAATTCCAAATCTACTAATAATACCTTACTTCACAATCGGGTAGATCTTCTTTGAATTTTTCTATATTTCTATTGCTAATACGGGTATTGTAGCAAACAAGATTTTCAAGGTTAATCATGTGGCTGATTGGTTTCAGGTTTCTTACGTTTGTGCTTGCAATATCCAGAAAACGCAAATCATAGAGCATTTCCAATCCTTTGAGATTGCTGATATTTGTACCTGACAAATTCAACTGTCTTATTCTACCCAGACTATTCAAAGGATTTAGGTCCTCCACAGAAGTATTGGAAACATCCAACACTTCCAAATAAGTAAGGGGCTCCAGAACTGTGAGGTCCGTAAATGGAGTTTCTACAATTTGCAAAGACTCCAGCCTTTCCAATCTAGCAAGGGCCGAAGGATCCTGCAGAGGTACGCTTTTTATACTCAGGTCCTTCAGGTTAAAAAAGGTCAGTAAAGGTTCAAGATCGTAAATATTTGCACCATCAATGGCAATTTTGTCACTGGCAGTAATCCTGTGCAGGGTCTCCTTGTCGGGTTCATCAGACAAGTCGAAATAAGAACGAAGCAAATTATTCCATTCATTTTCCAAACCATCCCACCAGGAATTCAATGCAGCTGTCCTGAAAATAATATTGGTTTCGGGAAGAATCCTGGCAAGTTCATATACTTCCCAATCAGGCACCTCAGTACTGTCCAGATAAACCAGGCTTAAAGATTGCAATGATTTCAATGGCTCAACAGAACTGATTTTGGTATGCATAAAAGAGATCTTTTTGAGCCCCTTTAATTCCTGCAAAGCCCTTAGGTTATTTACTCCGGATTTATCCCCATGTATATCTGTCAAATTCTTTAATTCAGCGAGTGGGGAAAGGTCCTCCACCATGGTGTTCTTAAAAGAAATGAATACGGCATTTTTGAACTTTAAGGCTGGTCTAAGGTTCACAACCTTGCTATCATCCAGTGTCAATGTATCGATATTGACCAATTCAGAAAGTTCTTCAATGGTGGGCTGTCCCTGACCCAATCGGGGAAATTTTTGGATAAAGACCTGGTTCCACCCATCTGGTAGAGTTTCCCACCATGTCTGCAGGTTCTCCACATTGTGAATGAGTAAAATTCTGCGGTTGACTCTGGAAAATGATTCGGCAGCATTTTCTGAAATACTGGTACGGTCTGCATAAATCCTGGTTACGGATTTTGACCCACTTAAAGGATCCAGTTGACTTACCTCTGTGCCGTTGATATTAATCCGCCATAGATTTGTCAAGGCAGCCAAAGGGGAAAGGTCCAGGATGTTGGTGGCCTCAAGGTTTATTTCCTCGAGACTTTTGAGTTCAGCTAAAAACCCGAAGTTGATCAGGTAATTTCCTTTGAGGTTGAGTAATTTCAGGTTAACGAGATGCTTGATGTTTTCAATATTATTAAAACCGCTCTCTTCCAGATCCAACTCCTCTAATTCAATAAAATTTGACAATACACCAAAACCCATTAATGCCGTTTTAGAAGCTTTAAAAATCTTTAAAGCTTTCAAGCTGGAAAGCTCCTCGATATTGTTCACCTCAGTGCCGGAAATGTTCAAATACCTGAGTTTATCGGAATATTTAATAAACTGAATGTCTGTTGCAGCTGTATGAGAGATATCGAGGTAAGACAGAAAAGTAACATTGCTTACGGGTGCTAAATCTTCGATCTGGGTATGGCTAATATCCAAATATTTCAGGTCTCTGAATACCTGGATCGGCGAGAGATCAATTAACAGGCGATTTCCAGATAGATCTAGGGTATCCAATGCAGCAATTTTATACAACATGTCCAGACCCACTGAATCCTCCTCGATTTGGAATTGCTTCTTTAGCAGGGTTTCCCATTCCAGGGAAAGGGTAGACCACCATTCCAGCAATTCCTCATCCCTGCTCAACTTTGTGGTATAGATGCTTGCTATTTTAAGTTCATTTGAATCCCTGTCTAAATTGATCTCAATATAGCGGGACTTCGTGTTTTCAATCTTTTCATTTTCCAATCCCAAACCCGTCAAAGTCCGGTCAAGCCCTATTTCAAAAAACAATTCGTCATTGTCATTCAACTTTGGCTTTACCTCCTTTATCTTGAATTCAAAAGCCACATCTTTAAAAAAAAACTCTATATCCTTGAGGTAAGCAACGACGTTTTTATTGGTGATTACTTTTCTGTCGGTCAATAGATCATCTTCAATTTGAACATTTTCATCTCTGAAAATCTTTTTATAACTCTCCCTGATGATCACATCTTTGTCTCTGGCAGAGGTCTCACTACTTCCGACAGTATTGAGGAAATATTGCAAAAACCTGACCTGATCTTCGGCTTGCTGGCTAAAGTTTTTAATTTCTTGTTTGCTATATTCTCCCAGATCCTGGGCCAGGAGCAAGGATGTACCACTTAAAAAAATCAGTAGTAGTGAAATATTTATTTTAATTGCGGTCATAGATGTAATTCAATATGATTTCTTTATCCCCTTCCTCAAGCTTCAATAAATTGGCAATGAGCCATCCGGTATTGAATCCCGGTCGATTGAATTGAGTAAGTTCAAAATACCACTTATCGATTTGAAAAAAATGGAATTTAGTATCTTTAACGGTTTCGAATTTCATCCTGTTTTTCTTTATCTCATATAGAAAAATAGTAAGATAATCAGGTTTATATCCGTCCGGGGTGTAGGATTCCGGCTTTGGATTATCCAACATGGCCTTTTTGAGGTTCATAAAGCCCAATTCATGGCTAAGTGGGTGAAGGAATTTTTTATCGTCACCCTCAGGTTTGTCAAATGCCTCCGAAAATGGAGGGAAACTCACATTTTCAACTACCCATTCATAGCCAAGGCCCTGTGGCTGCAGCTTCAGGAACAAGGTTACATCCTGCCTTTTCCCATTGTAGTTAAATACCGTAGTGACTTCGGCAAACCACTCTCCACCATGGAAATTCAAATATTGGGGGTAAACATCGGAAACAACATGATTGATAAATTCCCTTTTAAGGTCATTGGAAACATCTGATGTTTCATTGTCAAAAAGAATATTAATGAAAGATTTTCTCAATGCCGTATCCCGGTAATTTTCATCACCCGGATTATATCTTATGTCTCCTTCTTTACTCTCTTCGGCATTGAATCTTCTGAAAAACTGGTTTACTTGTTTGGTGGCGGCAGCAAATCTGCCGTCATCTATAACCCGCCCGGAGCTATCAAAAGATTGCCCCGGTGCGGAAAATATAGATATAAATATGGTAATTAAAATAATGAATATTAATCTCATGCTGATGTTTCCGTCACTCTCACGTCTCCAAGAAGTACGTCCCAGAATTCAATTGTCCTTCCGGAAATCTGGGTCTGTTTCTTTTCGACGTAAATGGTAATGTCTTTCTTTGTTGTATCTCTATAGTTCAATCCGGCCTCCTGAGAAGTGCCTTCAAACCTCTGGTAAATGGTGATCACTCCAACATACCTGCCATCTGGTTGCCTTTCCAAATCACTGATATAATGGATATCATACCAGCTGATGTTTACCCGGTCATAATTCAAAGCCATCAGCCTTTCAAAATATCTTCTGATTTTGTAATAAGCTATTTCGTTGGTATTGATGGATGAGACGCCCATTTCAGCATCTGGAGCAAAAAGTTCTTCAGCACGGTCCATTACTCTGGTAGCCTCAGAAAACTGGGTCTCTTTACTACCTATGATGCTGATATATTTACTCAAATCCTTAACTTTTTCCAGGGCCAGGGAATCTATAGCCTGCTTTCTTTGAGGACTGATGTTTTCATCCTGAGCAAAAACCGAGATAGCGGTAGCCAGGAAAAAAACCAAAAGGGATGGAATATATTTTTTCATAATCGCTTAATTCTTTTTGTTTGTTTATTATCTTCTTCTTAATTCTAATTCGGTAACCTTCCCTGACCCATCCATTCTGATATCACTGATGAAATTCAGATTCTTCCGGGTATCTTTCAAATAATTGAGGTAGCGTTCTATCGTTGTGGGTTCGTCATAATCCTTGACGCCTGATTCTTCATGAATGACAATCAACACCGGCGTATTCTGATTGGAAAACATACCAAGGGCTTCTCTTATTGTATTGTTGGCACTCTGAATATTTGATGCATTGGCCACAGCGTCAAAATAATTTTCCAGTTTTCCAACAGCCACTTCCTCAGCAGAAGGCTGCTCTGGTTCTGGCTCTGGTGCTGGTGCTGGTTCTTCTACAGGTGCAGGTTCAGGCTCAGCCTCAACAACCTTTTTCTTGCTTTTACAGGCTCCCATGGCTAATAGCACAAATAGCATAACAGTCAATGACCGTGTCAGGGGAAATTTTAGGTGTCTTTTTTTCATAAGAATTGAATGGTTTTTAAGGTTAATGCAAAATCATAATGAATTTTAAGTGAGGTCTTTTCACCCTATTTTTCTTTAGATTTTACATTAAAGAATGAAAATATTAGTACTAACTTTTTTAAGGAATTAAATTTTTATTTGGCAAAGTTTTCAATGGGTGACAATTATATAGATTTGAACTATTGCTATTTCCGATGTTCTATTTCAGGAATTTTTACTACAAACATGATCAATTATAGTGAAAAATTCCTTCAATCGCACAATTGAAACAGCATTTTCTGAATTTGCTTTAATTTTATAGAATATTCATTTTTGATAGGTCCTGGCAAATTATTCCATGTAATATTTAATCGAATAATTCTTCCAATTTTCGTTCCAATGACTTACCTCTTAGGTCTTTCGCCAGAATATTTCCTTCAGGATCTATCATGTAAGTTGCTGGTATGGCATTGATCTGATAGGTGGCAGCAGCCTCTGAATTAAAATATTTAAGATCAGATACCTGAGTCCACTCCAATCCATCCTCTTCTATGGCTTTCACCCACATTTCCCTTGTCCGGTCCAAAGAAACCCCAAATACTTCAAAACCTTCATTCTTGTATTTGTTGTACAAACGTACCACATTGGGATTTTCGTCCCTACAAGGCTTACACCAACCGGCCCAAAAATCGACGAGAACATATTTTCCCCTCAAATCTGACAAATTAACCGTTTCTCCCTGGGGATTGGGTAAGGAGATTTCCGGGGCAGGTTGCCCTATGGACAAGGCCCGTAATTCTTCCAATTCCTGTTTCCAGGAATTGATCAGTTTCATGTCCGGGTACTTATTGCCCAACTCTACGACTACACTGTCAAGGTAGTTAAAATCAGTCCTGGGATTAAGCATACCCAGCCCCGCCAAAGCGGCAAAACTTCCCTCCATTTCTGCTATGGCTCCCTTTATCCGCTCTGCGTGGTCTAATTCCAATTCCATTGCCTTCTCCTGAATCGACTGGATTTTTTCCTGATTCTTCTCTGCCATGGCATCATAAAACTCAGTATTTAAGGCATTACCCTCCTCCTGATATTGAGCAGTAAGTTCATCGATCTTCTGCATCAGCTGACTATCCTTTGATCCGGAAATATCCAGTTCTTCAGATTGAAAATCATACTTAACCTGAACATCCTCATCATAAAGTGCCAAACGAACCGTCTTTTCCCCAAAAAGATCAAGCTCGTAAAAATTAGGAGTATCCAGGCTCAATTCATAAGAAAATCCCCCATCACTGTCCATATCAATCGTATCCAAAACTTCGATCCTGTCATTATTGTATTTAGAGATCAAGAGCTGTCCACCAGGGGCATTCTCAAGTTCTCCGGAAATGGATATTTTTCCATCGAATACCTGCTCCTCCTTTTCTCCACAGGAGAAAATCAATAGTGCAACCAATCCGATGGAAAGCACTGCTTGAATAGAATTCTTCATATTTATTGATTCAATAATTCAGATAAAATTTTACTAGCAACCTTGGGATCGGCCTTTCCTTTGGATTTTTTCATTACTTCACCCATAAACATACCCATAAGCCCCTTTTTCCCAGATTTGTATTCCTGAACCTTTGACTCATTTTCGGCCAGTACTGATTCAATAACGGGCCTTATGGTCCCTTCATCGCTTTCCTGAATCAAATTCAACTTCTGGGCAATTTCCAGAGGAGATTGTTCAGGATGCTTGAGCATCTGGGGGTATATCTTCTGTGATGCCACAGTATAACTTACCTTTCCAGCATCTATCAAGGCTATCAGGGAAGCCATTTGTTTTGGGCCAAGTGGAAAATCGTCAATGCCCAGAGTCAGTTCATTCAGGTATGATTTGATAGGCCCCATCAACCAATTGGATGCACTTTTATAGTTTTCTGTATGGTGGCACAATTCTTCAAACCACAAGGCTATTTCCTTTTGATCAGTCAGCACCCCGGCATCATACTCAGGCAAGCCATATTTTTTGACGAATTTAGCAAAAAGCTCCCTTGGCAAAATGGGCATTTCATCTTTTATGGAGGTCAACCACTCTTCGGAAATAACCACAGGACTTAAATCCGGTTCCGGAAAATACCTGTAGTCATTGAGGTCCTCCTTGGTACGCATACTGCCGGTATTGCCTGTAGTGGCATCAAAGGTTCTCGTCTCTGAAACGATCTCCTTCCCATTTTCCAAAAGCCGTACCTGCCTGTCATATTCATGTTCGATGGCTCTGGCTACATTTCGGAAAGAATTCATGTTTTTTACTTCTACTTTCTTTCCCAGAACTTCATCTCCCCGAAGTCTTACTGACACGTTGGCATCACATCTCAAAGACCCTTCTTCCATGTTTCCGTCACATATCCCCAGGTATTTGACAATTTTTTTGATCTCCGTCAACACATTGTATGCTTCTTCCGAAGACCGCATATCCGGTTCGGTGACAATTTCTATCAAGGGTACTCCTGCCCTATTAAAATCAACCAGGGTATCTACTTCTCCTGCCAGGTGAATAGATTTACCAGCATCCTCCTCCATGTGGATTCGGGTAAGAGCAATGTTTTTCTTTTCACCGCTGGACAACACAATAGGCACATGACCTCCTACACAAATAGGGTTTTTGTCCTGTGTCAGTTGGTAACCCTTGGGTAGATCAGGGTAAAAGTAGTTTTTTCTGGCAAATACGTTTCTCCTTGTTATGGAAGAATCACAGGCAAGGCCCATCTTAATGGCATATTCTACCGCCCTTTTATTTACTTTTGGCAAAGTACCCGGATGACCTAAAGTGATCACAGATATATTGGTGTTGGGCATATTGCCAAAAGTTGTGGAATCAGAAGTATACATTTTGCTTTTGGTGAGCAATTGTGCATGCACCTCCAACCCAATGACCAACTCGTATTTCATTTTGGTTTCTTCTTCCACCTGGGAAATAGACTTCTCTTCAATCATTTTTCAATCATTACATTAATCGTTCCAAAATTGGCGGAGATTTCACCTAAAACCAAATCTGGATGCCGAAAAATCATTTAGTAGACAACTGAAGTATAAGTTCAGCCTTGCTTAGCACATTGGGTAATCCAGAGGAGTCTTTACCTCCTGCTGTGGCAAAAAAGGGCTGGCCACCTCCCCCGCCTTTAATTACTTTAGCCAATTCTTTGACCATTTGTCCAGCATTCAGTCCTCTTTCGTTTACCAGAGAATCACTGATCACAACGGCAACCTGAGGTTTGCCGCCGATATCTGCCGCTAAAACGGCCACCAGACTATCCATCTCATTTTTCAATTCAAAGGACAATTTTTTCAGTGACTCTGCATGAGGCAATTTAATCAAACCAAGGATTAATTGGTAACCGTTCAAGGATTTTGCCTGATTTTTTAAGCTTTGTTTGATTTGTTCTGTCTCCTTCAGCTGAAGCCCCTCTATTTCCCTCCTTAAATTGGTCCGCTCGTCAATCAAACTTTGTATGGCCCCTATCAAATCCTTCGGGCTTTTCATAATTTCCTGTAAATCCTGTATCAATTGAAATTGGCGATTGACATATTCTTCGGCCCTATGGCCCGTTAAAGCCTCAATTCGGCGTACTCCGGCGGCGATAGATGTTTCTGATACAATTTTAAAGTAACCGATTTCACCAGTTGCCTGCGCGTGGGTTCCTCCACACAATTCAATAGAAAAGGAAGGATCAAAAGCGATAACCCGCACATGGTCCCCATATTTTTCCCCAAAAAGGGCAGTAGCACCCATGGCTTTTGCCTGAGCAATTGGCACATTCCGCCGTTCATCCAAAGAAATATTTTCTCTGATCTTTTCATTAACAATACATTCTACCTGATCCAGCTCTTCCGCAGTCATTTTGGCAAAATGGGAAAAATCAAACCTGAGTAGTTTTTCATTGACCAGAGACCCTTTCTGTTGCACATGTTGTCCCAATACTTGTTTTAAAGCAGCCTGTAACAAATGGGTGGCTGAATGATTGTTTTTGGTCCACTTTCTTTTAGTGGCATCCACCTGACAGAAAAATTCACTTTCGGTGAACTCCGGCAATTTGTCCACCTTGTGTACGATCAAGTCATTTTCTTTCCGGGTATCCAATACCCGGATCGTTTCGTTTCCATTGGACAGGGTGCCTGTATCCCCTACCTGTCCTCCGCTTTCTGCATAAAAAGGCGTTTCTGTCAAAACCAACTGAAAACTGCTTTCCTTTTTATCTTTTATTTTCCGGAATTTTATGATTTTAGCCTGTGTGCTTAAGGCATCATACCCGACAAATACCGATGTATCCTCCTCATTCACCATTACCCAATCCCCGGTTTCCAATGTGGCAGCAGAACGGGAGCGGGCCTTTTGTACTTTCATGGACGCCATAAACCCCCTCTCATCTACACTTAAGCCATTTTCTCTGGCAATTAGCGAAGTTAGGTCCAGTGGGAATCCATAGGTATCATACAGCTCAAAAGCCACTTCCCCCGGGAGAATTTGTTCATTTTTTGCTTTCATGGATTCCTGGATACTTTCCAGGTTTTTCAATCCCTTATCCAAGGTTCTGAGGAAGGCCTGCTCTTCTTCATGGATAACCTTTCCGATGAAATCGGTTTGTTCTTTTACTTCAGGGAAAAACTCCCCAAAATTCTCTGACAAAATCGGCACCAAATGGTATAAGAAGGGGGATTTAAGTTCCAAAAACGTGTATCCATACCTCACAGCCCTGCGAAGAATCCTCCTGATCACATATCCTGCCTTATTGTTGGAAGGCAACTGACCGTCTGCGATAGTGAATGCGATAGCACGGATATGATCCACTACCACCCTGAAGGCAATGTCGGTTTTTTCTGACTGCCCGTAGGAAAAGCCCGAAAGTGATTCAATCTTTGCTATGAAGGGAGTAAAAAGGTCGGTGTCATAGTTAGACTTCTTCTGTTGTATCACCCTTACCAGGCGTTCCAACCCCATGCCGGTATCCACATGCCTGGCAGGCAATTCCTTTAAACGCTTATCGGAAAATCTATTGAATTGGATGAACACCAAATTCCATATTTCTATTACCTGGGGATGGTCAGCATTTACCAATTCCCTGCCGGGAATCCTGTCGATTTCTTCCTGCTCACGCATATCGATATGAATTTCAGAACAAGGGCCGCAGGGGCCGGATTCACCCATCTCCCAAAAATTATCTTTTTTGGACCCATACAATATCCTATCCTTTTCAACCAGGCTTTCCCAAATGGAAAAAGCTTCCTTGTCTTCATCCAAACCATCCTCGCTATCCCCTCCAAAAACTGTGACATACATGCGCTCTGTGGGTAATTGATACACATCCGTCAACAATTCCCAAGCCCAATGTATGGCCTCTTTTTTAAAATAGTCACCAAATGACCAGTTTCCAAGCATTTCAAACATGGTATGGTGGTAGGTGTCTACCCCCACTTCCTCCAAATCATTGTGTTTTCCTGAAACCCTAAGACACTTTTGACTGTTGGTAACTCGTAGGATATCCGGAATTTCGTTTCCCAGGAAAAAATCTTTAAATTGATTCATACCTGCATTGGTAAACATCAATGTAGGGTCATTCTTGACAACGATTGGGGATGAGGGAACAAATTGATGCTTTTTTGATTGAAAAAATTCAATAAAATGGCTTCTTATTTGTTTGGAATTCATGTTTATTTAGCTTAAACTTGATAAGTTGGAATCTTTGATATTTTTGGATTATCTTTGTGCCCAAACACCCAAATGAATGGCTCTCAGGATGTAACACGATCACCCGGGTTTTTCAGAATACAAAATTAAGAGTTTTAACGTACTATTTGTTAAATGAGTAGAATAAAATATTATTACGATCCCAAAACCTGCAAGTATGAAAGGTATGTCAGGAGTAAATGGGATGTAACCCTTAACGTTTTAGGTTTTTTATCCCTTTCTTCCATTTTGGCAGTGGGTATCCTTTTGGTTTTTCATTATTATTTTGACAGCCCCAAAGAATTGATGCTGAAGAAAGAAAACAGAGAACTGAAACTGTACTATGAGCTTTTGGAGCAAGAGGTCGGGCAACTGAACACCATGATGGCAGATCTTCAGGAAAGGGATGACAATTTGTACAGGGTTATCTTTGAATCTGAGCCGATCCCCAACTCAGTAAGAAAAGCCGGTTTCGGAGGTTCAGACAGATTCAGGGAGATCAAAGAAAAAGGGCTGAACCAGGAGAAAATGATCATTTCTGTTTCCAGTAAAGTGGAAACCCTCAAAAGACAGCTTTTTATTCAATGGGAATCCTACAATGAACTGTCCGAAACGGCCATGAACAAGGAGGAATATTGGGCTTCCATTCCGGCTATCCAGCCCATTCACAATGAAGAATTAAACAGATTGGCATCCGGATATGGGATCAGGCTACACCCCATTTTAAAAGTAAGAAAAATGCACACCGGGGTTGACTTTTCTGCTCCAAAAGGAACACCCATCTATGCTACCGGAGACGGAGTGGTCAAGCAAGTTCGAACCGAATTTGGAGGTTACGGCAAATCCATTATTATCGATCATGGATTTGGCTTCAATACCAGATATGCGCACATGAATGATTTTAACGTTAGGGTAGGTGATAAAATCAAAAGGGGTGATAAGATCGGAACCGTTGGGAATACAGGTTCCTCTACTGCCCCGCATGTTCATTATGAGGTAATAAAAGACAACAAATATGTCAACCCGGTCAATTATTTCTTTAAGGACCTGGAGCCTAGTGAATTTGATAAAATACTTGAGCTTGCCTCCAGAGAGAATCAATCTCTTTCTTAAGCAGTGTACAGGTATAGCTGATTTTGAAAAGCCTTCCCTCACTTGATGAGTGAAGGCTTTTTCGTTCTACCCGAAACGATGACCTGTTGCTCCAAATTCGAAGACCTGAATTATGTATGAACCGGATAGACAAATTAACTGCCCTGATCGTCCCATTTAGCTCCTTTGTTGGTTATAGGAAGCAGAAAAGAGAAACCAGTCTCTTCATGCCAAGGATTCACAGGGCTTAATCCTTTTCAAGGTCAAAAATGAAGGTTTTTCCTTGAAATTAGATTGATCTCAGGTTATATAAAGTTCAGGTATTACAATTAACGGATTATTTTTTTATTTTTGATTGTAAAAAAGACCAATCCATTGCCATACAAAGAAAAGGAAATAGAAAAGAAATATTATTCTATCGGCGAAGTTGCAGAAAAGTTTAAAGTTGCTACTTCATTGATCCGGTATTGGGAGGGTGAGTTTGATATCATCAAGCCCAAAAAGGATAAAAAAGGAAACCGAAGATTTACCAGGGAAGACCTGGATAAAATCCAGCTGATCTATCACCTGGTAAAAGAAAAGGGGTATACCCTTGCCGGTGCACAGGAAATCATTAAAAAGGACCTGCATAAAATCCAGGATACCGCCTCCATGATTCAAAGTTTACATGAAATCAGAAGCTTTTTGACGGAAATCAGGGATAATCTGGATGCCAACCAAGGAGAAAAATAAGTTATTACACAATCTGGCACTCAGTCTATTCCCAAACTTAGGGCCGAATATATTCAAAACCATCATCAATTATTGCGGGTCTGCTGAGGGTTTCTTCAATCTTTCCCAGGGAAAAGCAATGAAAATACCCGGCATTGGGCCAAAGCTTTTGGCTTACAGGAAAGGGAAAGATACCTATTTGAAAGAAGCTTCAAACTTAATTGAAACTGCTGAAAAACAAGGTATTGAGATTCACTGCTACCTGGAGGCCAATTACCCGGGAAGGTTGAAGTCTGTTCCTGATGCTCCTCCTTTTCTTTTCTCAAAAGGAAACTTAAACCCTAATCCAAAAAGGACCGTAGGCATCGTTGGCACCAGAAATGCCACCGCTTATGGAAGGAGTATTACCCAAAAAATCACTGAAGAACTTGCCAGGTTTCAGCCCACCGTCATCAGTGGGCTAGCTTATGGTATTGACATTGAGGCGCACAGGGCAGCCATTTCAAACAAAATCCCAACCATTGCCATACTTGGCTCTGATGTAAATACCATTTATCCTGCAGCCCACAAAAAAACTGCCGAACAAATGAAAGAAAACGGGGGCCTGATAAGTGAATTTAAAATGGGAGCTGCTTTAAATCCCAGTAATTTCCCCCAAAGAAACCGCATTATCGCAGGCTTGTCCGATGCCCTTATCGTGGTGGAAGCAGCCAAAAAAGGAGGTGCTTTAATTACCGCCGAAATTGCCTACAGTTACAACAGAGAAGTTTTTGCCGTTCCTGGAAACTTACAATCCCAATACAGTGAGGGTTGTAATAATCTTATCAGAAACATGAAAGCTGGTATCTATATGGGGCCTGGAGAAATTGTGGAATCCCTATCCTGGGATAAGGAAAACGATATGCCCACACATGCTCCAACGCTTACGGACACTTCAGATCTGGACCCGATGGAACTAAAAGTACTGGAACGCTTGTATGAAAAAACGGAAGCTGAAATCGACTGGTTGAGCAGAGACCTGAATATCCCCATTCCCCAGTTGGCAGTCAAATTATTAAACCTGGAATTTTTGGGTTTTGTCAAAGCCATCCCTGGCAAAAAATACCAATGGACACGCCCAAGGTAAGATATCTCACCATTAAGCCGCTTAATTAAAGATAAATGTTTAAATTGAAAAAACTACCACTAAACAAACTCATTATGAAAAATTCATTTGTTTTCTTAGGCTTTTTGTTGATTTTAATAAGCTCCTGTTCTCCGGAAACCAAAGAATCTGAGGATAGTCTTCCAATGAAAGTGGCCAAAGCTTATGGCTTTGATCATTTGGATGAAGTCAAATCCATTTCCTATACCTGGAATGTCCGAAGAGACAGTGCCACTGTGCTGGTTAGGGATTGGGCATGGGATTTGGATAAAGGTGAAGTATCCTATTCAGGACAGGACACCACTGCCACCTATTTACTTGCCAACAAAACTGAAGCAGTTGAAAGTGTGGACCAGAAATTCATCAACGACAAATATTGGCTGCTTTTTCCTTTTCAGCTGGGTTGGGATGAGGGTTATGAAGCTGAAATTATTGAAAATCAGCGTTCACCCATTAATGCTGACCCTACCACAAAAATCATTATCCGCTACAACGATTCAGACGGGTATACCCCTGGGGATGCTTATGACATTTATATCGATGAAAACCACATGATCAAAGAGTGGGTGTTCCGGAGAGGAGACGGTCCCGAAGGAAGGGCCTTTACCTGGGAAAACGTTGCTGATTTTGGCAACATTAAAATTGCACAAGATCATCGTTTGGAAAATGGGGAAAAGATCATTTGGTTTACAAATGTTGAAGTAGTAAAAAAGTAAGCAAACCGAATTCAGGTTATCAAGTAAAATCCAGGCACAAAAAAACCGGCAAAACCGGTTTTTTTGTGCCTGGATTATTTTTGCCCCCTACACATAATTACTCAACATTACCGGCATGACCAGCATCAGAATATCCTCATTCTCACTCATATCGGATGGCAAGATCAAACCCGCCCTGTTCGGAGCACTGAATTTAAGCGTCACTTCTTTGGCAGAAATATTATTGAGCATTTCAACCAGGAATTTGGCATTGAATCCTATTTCAATATCCTCACCCTCATGTTCACAGGAAAGCCTTTCATTGGCTTCATTGGAAAAGTCCAGGTCTTCGGCAGATACCTGAAGTTCACTTCCGGTAAGTTTTAGCCTTACCTGATGGGTGGTCTTGTTGGCATAGATGGCTATTCTCCTGAGCGAGCCCAAAAATTCCTGCCTGTTGATAACCATGTCATTATTGTTGTCCTGTGGGATGACATTTTCATAATCAGGAAACCGTTCATCGATCAACCTACAGATCATTTTAATATGGTTGAATTTAAAGTAGGCGTTGCTGTTGTTAAATTCCACAGTAACCGGCACATTCTCTGAAGGAAGAGTGGTCTTCAATAAGTTCAAGGCCTTTCTGGGCACAATGATACTGGTGGCTTCAGGGGAGGCAATGTCCACCCTCCTGTACCTGATCAGCCTGTGTCCGTCGGTAGCCACAAAAGTAGTATTGGTTTCACTTAGGTTGATGTACACCCCGGTCATTGCCGGTCTGAGTTCATCGTTACTTGTCGCAAATATGGTATTGGCAATGGCATTGCTCAGGATCTCAGTGGACATTTCCACAGAAGAAGCATTGGTAACGCCCGGAATCCTGGGAAAATCAGTAGCGTTTTCACCTGACAACTTGTATCGGCCATTATCCGAACTGATTTCTACGCTGTAAGTTTCCTTATCTATGCTAAAAGTCACCGGTTGCTCAGGAAGGTTCTTTAGGGTTTCAATCAATATCCTGGCAGGAACCGCAATATTTCCGTCTTCTTTCGCCTCCACCTCTATCTCAGTCATCATAGAAGTCTGCAAATCTGAAGCTGTAACGGTGAGTTTACTGTCTTTAATTTCAAAAAGAAAATTTTCCAAAATCGGCACTACCGGATTGGTAGTCACTACTCCGTTGATGGATGACAGGTGCTTCAGAAGTGATGAAGAAGAAACAATAAATTTCATATGTATAATCTTTTATAAGTAGGTCAAATATAAATCACTGTTTGTTATAAGCACCACAAAAATGATGATATCAGGAACCATTAGCCTTTCGGCTTCGCTTTATTTGATTCCACTCATTCATCCAATGGATTTAACAGGGTAAAGTTATAAATAAAATCATAAAAGGCCTCATCAGGAATTGAATTGATGGTATAAAATTAACCTGATTGGGCCAATTCTCCTTGTTCACCCCTTTTCATATTTCCTTTTTCTGAAAACATATTGCAGATAACCCAAAAATAAGATCATTGCTACAGGGAAAAAGATATTGATGGATTGCCAGAGCGTTTTTTGCTGCTTTATTTTCACCTTATTCAAAGGCCTGATTTGAAATTCCTTTCTTTTGGCTGCCATTATTCCCTGCGGATCCACCAGGTAGTTTACGGCATGCTGCAAAAATTCCCTGTTGGCCATTACATTTTCCGAGTAAGGATTCGCTCCTAAGGGGACAGGACTTTTTTCCCGGGGGTCTATCCAGCTTTTTACAATATCCGCATCACCAGCTACCAATACCCTGCCCTGATTGCTCTCCGGAATAAATGCCCCTTCATCAAATTCCTCTGGCACAAACCTGTTTTTGAAAAAGGAAGTAAAGTTGCCTTCCAAAAGGTAGACCAGGGGAAGGCTTCCTGAGGTAAAAGAGTTCACATCGGGTTCTGATGACATATCTTCAAAGGCCACCCTGACAGGGGCACTTTGTTTTTTGCTGTATTCACTGCTGAATATCAAGGGGGTTTTACTTACCCCATCCGCTTTTACCGTATCCAGGGTACTCGCAAAGCGAAACTGTACCTGATCCAAACCTTTGGTAATGGGATGATCGGCCATTTTACCCGCCTGTATGTAAAAAGGCCAGGGTAAAGAAATGATCTGAGCCTGATCTCCAAATTCTCCGGCAACTACCGGGTGGTAACCAAAATTGAGATCTTGAATAAGGTCCCGGTTGATCCGTACACCATAACGAAACAGCAAATCATCAAGTCCTGTATCAAAAGGCATGGCTACCGTACCGTCTCCTCCCGCTTCCTCAAGATTTACCGCCATCTGGTCAACGAAAAACAACAGGTTTCCTCCATACATCAGGTACTGATCAAGAAGGTATTTTTCGCGCTCCCCGTAAGCTTCCCTGGGCCCTGCCACCAGTAAAGCCTCAAAGGTCAAAAGGTCCTCTACTGATTCTGCCTGGTCAAAAGGGACTTTATATACCTCATAATCTTCATTCAGTGCCTCCACCATGCCAAAACCTTCGTCCTCATCCATCTCTCCTTGACCGATAATAACACCTACCGCCCTTCTGTTTCGGGTATACAGCCTTTTTATTGCCTGGCTGATTTCGAATTCAAGGTTTTCTATGGATAAATTGAGGATTTCATCCGGCCCCATTCCCATCTCTCCTTTCAGTAACAATACGCCTAATTCGTAGTCCTGGCTTCGCAACATGATGCCCGGAAAAATCAATTTAGTGGTTTGGGCTCCATTTTGTGTGCTGTAAAGATTGGTTGGGTTTATCCCATAAGCAGCCAGCTTCTGAATGTAATTATCTCTGGATGCCTTATCCATTTGCAAAGGATCATTGTATACTATATTGATGTCCTCATTGCTATAGGCGCGAAAGATCTTCAGGGTTTCTACTATTCCCTTTTGAAAACGCATCATTCCGGGCGGTAAATCGCCATTCAGCAACACCTCTACCTCCAGAGGACTATCCATATTTGCCAATACTTCTTTCGTAGCCTTGCCGATAGTAAACCGCCCTTCTTCGGTAAGATCCAGTCTGAATTTCCACCATTCACTCAAGCTCAGAACCAGGACCCAAATGAGCAGGATGGCCAACAGCCCGAGAAGCATATTTTTGTTATTCTTATTCATGTCTCCCGATCAAAATCCATGTAAATACCAGCCAGGTCAGGATCATACCAAAAAAATAAAACAGGTTTTCTGATACGATGACCCCTCTACCCATTTGTTCGTAATGAAAGCTGATCCCCATACTTTCCAGAAATAAAGCCCATTCGCCTGTGGTCAGTGCAGCCAGTGCTCCCAAGCCTCCATAGAGCAGAAAACAAATAAACACAGCAATGACGAATGCCACTATTTGATTGGAAGTGAGGGATGAACTGAACAAACCAATGGCTGCAAATAAGGCCCCCAGCAGTAACAAGCCTATATACGCACCAAAAAAACCAGCACTATCAATATTTCCAACCGGATCACCCAGCTGCACGATGCTCAGATAGTAAATCAAAGTAGGCAAAAGGGTAAAAAATATCAACACCAGGGAGGCAAAATACTTGGCCAATAGGATGTGATGGCTTCTAAGGGGAGATGTTTTGAGCAACTCCCAGGTCCCGGACTTTTTTTCTTCGGCCACCATCCTCATGGTGATCGCAGGAATCAGGAAAACAAAAACAAAGGGTGTATAGCTGAACAAAGGATCCAGATCAGCATATCCATAATCGAGCACACTGGTACCTGGAAAAACCCAGACAATCAGTCCCAGGGCAACCAAAAAGATACTGGTAATCAGGTAAGCGGCAAGGTTGCTGAAAAATGCATTTACTTCTTTAAAGAAAAGGCTCAACATACCTTAATTTTGGGTTAATCTGTAAAATACCGACTCCAGGTTCTTTTCCTCTTGTCTGATACTGACTAAATTCAATTGCTTGTCCCGGATCAATACCAACAGCTCTTGCCTTAATCTTTTTGGGTCCTCACAGGAAAATTCAATCCTGCAGGGGTTGGTGTGGGCAAAATGACTGTAAGCCATTCCTTCCAACCAGGACTTCTGCACCGGTTCTTCTGTTTCCAGAATAAGATGAAAATCTTCCTGGCCGGATTTGAGCTGCTTCAAGAGGTCCTGGGCTACAATTTTACCTTTATGAATGATCACCACTTTGTCGCAAAGCGCTTCAACTTCCTGCATGATATGCGTACTGAGAATCAACGTTTTATTGGCACTTACATGCTTGATCAACTGTCTTATTTCAACCAGCTGATTGGGATCAAGACCAGATGTAGGCTCGTCCAAAATGATGATTTCAGGATCATGTAATAAACTTTTGGCCAGGCCTACCCTTTGTTTATACCCCTTTGACAGCAACCCGATTTTTTTGTTCCGTTCGGCCATCAACCCGCATTGCTCCATCACCAATTGTATCCTTCCCTTAAGAAATTTGCCATCCATCTGGTACAATCCCCCCATAAAAGAGAGAAATTCTGAAATGTACATTTCCGGGTACAAGGGATTGTGTTCCGGTAGATAGCCCATCAATTTACTGGCTGTTTTCGGATGTTTATCCACGGCAATACCATTTACCAATACCTCCCCAGCATCAGCGGTGAGGTAACCAGTCAGAATTTTCATTGTTGTTGATTTCCCTGCCCCGTTTGGACCTAAAAACCCCAGCACCTGACCAGGATTGGCTTGAAAACTTATTTCTTTCAAAACCTGCTGATCACCGAAACTTTTGGAAAGCTGCTGAATGGATATGGACATAATAGCAATTAACGCTAAATTCAATTGAATCTGACAAACTTGGATAGGTTTTAATCAGTAATTACACTTTCCCACATAAGGGAAAAACGCTACCCCTTGCCAAATCTTGTCTACACAAATCCAAAAAATCAATCAAAGGCTGCTTCAAATCCCTATATGCATCTACCAAATTGGAAAACTTTCGCAAAGCAAATGCATCCAAAGGACGGAAGTTCACACTTTTGATTTCAAGCAGCCTCTGTTAAGGAATTTCTATGGCTCAAGTGCCTTGACTCCTGGCAGGACTTTGCCTTCCATGAGTTCGAGTAAGGCTCCCCCACCTGTAGAAACGAATGATACCCTTTCTCCAAATCCGAACTTATTGACTGCAGCAGCAGAATCTCCTCCACCGATCAGTGTAAAAGCTCCTTTTTCCGTAGCGGAAACAACTGCCTCAGCTATGGATTTGGTACCTTTTTCGAAACTACTCATTTCAAATACACCCATCGGACCATTCCATAAGACGGTTTTTGAGGAAAGAATTACTTCAGCGAATTTCTTTCTGCTTTCAGGCCCGATGTCCAATCCCATCCAGCCATCAGGAATTTCCCCTTTTCGGGCAGTCCCTTGTTCTGCATCATTGGCAAAGGCCTTTGAAGTAACAGAATCCTCTGGTAAATAGAGATTGACATTTTTTTGTTTTGCCTTTTCTACCAACTGTAAGGCCAATTCCATTTTATCTGCTTCCAGCAGGGAATCACCTATATTTCCTCCCTGTGCTTTGGCGAAAGTATAAGACATACCACCCCCAATTATCAGGTTATCTACCTTGTCCAGTAATTTGTCTATCAGCAGTATTTTGTCGGAGATTTTAGCCCCTCCCATGATGGCAGTAAAAGGCCTTTCCGGTTCTCCCAAAACCTTCTCGGCATTTTTCAACTCGGCGTTCATCAGGTATCCGGCAACTTTATCGTTAAAAAATTCTGCCACCACCGCAGTAGAGGCATGCGCCCTGTGGGCAGTCCCAAAAGCATCATTGACGTAGATGTCTCCCAATTTGGCCAATTTTCCGGCAAATTCCTTATCTCCTTTTTCTTCTTCCTTATAAAACCTGAGATTTTCCAAAAGCAAAACTTCACCTGGATTTAAACTAGTGGCCAACTGGCTGGCTTCACGACCTATGCAATCTTTGGCAAACTGCACGGATAACTCCAATTGCTTATTCAACTCCGTAATGATATGCCGCAGGGAAAACTTATCTTCAGGACCTGATTTTGGCCTTCCCAAATGGGACATTAGAATGACAGCTCCTCCGTCCTTTAGGATTTTTTTGATGGTAGGTAGAGCCGAAACAATCCGGGTATCGTCTGTAACATTGAAATTATCGTCCAGGGGTACATTAAAATCCACCCTAACCAGGGCTTTTTTTCCCTTAAAATCAACATTATCCACAATTTTAATTCTTTTATTCATACGTTGTAGGTTTAAAACTCATTCAAAAATAAGCATTTTATTTGGCAGAAGCCCGTCTCAACCGGTCATTTATGGCTTTTCCCAAATTAATTTCCGGAAGCTCTTCCGCCAGAATAATTTCCGCTTTTGAATTATCCAATGCTCTCATGGCAAAAAACAGGTTTCTTGCTGCCTCATCGTAGTCTCCCTCAGGGCTCAATACAAACTGCAAGTCAGCGGGCACCTCCGGTATTGACCGGCTAAAAGTAAGGACTGCAAAAACAGTTCCTTTCTGTCGATGCTTGATCATTAATTCGTCCAGATTTCCAAGAACCATTGGTTTTCTGGGAGCATAATGGCTCTTTAACATACCTGGTGATTTGGGGTTGCTACTGGACTGAGGTAAAATCAACACTTTCCCAACGACCGATTCAATGTGATTGACAGAAATTCCGCCAAGCCGGTAAATGATTACCTGTCCCTGCTCCATTCCCACAATGGTGCTTTCCAGTCCCACCTCGCAGGTTCCTCCATCTAAAATATAAGGCACTTTTTTACCCAACTGGTCCTGAACATGTTTGGCTGCTGTAGGGCTGATATAGCCAAATGGGTTTGCGCTGGGTGCTGCCAGGGGAAAATTCAGGGTTTGCAATAGTTCCCGGGTCAATGGATGCCTGGGAACCCTTACGCCTACGGTATCTAAACCACTGGTGACCAAATCAGAAATAGCTTTCCTTTTCGGTAATAATAATGTCAGGGGACCAGGCCAGAACTTTTTGGCCAGTAGTGCCAATTCCTCAGGAATTTCCCTTACATATTCCTTTACCTTTTCAATGTCACAAAGATGTATGATCAAAGGGTCAAAACTGGGCCTTTTCTTGGTTTTAAATATGGCAAGGACCGCATTTTCATCCAGCGCATTCCCCGCCAGTCCATATACCGTTTCTGTGGGTATGGCTACCAGTTTCCCGGAAGACAACAGGGAAGCGGCTTTTTCTATGTCTTTTCCTATCTCTGCCATTATTCCTCACAGAATTCATCAATCCATTCTTTGGCCTGCGTATAGCCCAGAGAAAGGGCCATCTTTAATTGGGTGCATCCAGCTTCCTTGTTTCCCAAAGCACTCATTTCAGTCACTCCAAGCAGGTAATAGGCAGAAGCATTGCGTTGATCCAGCCTGACCACTTCATTTAAAGTGGCAATGGCGGTAAGGGGGTCATTGTTTCCCAATAAGGCTTTTGATTTGTTAAAAAGCACTCGGGTATCCTCTGGGTTACCCTTTAGGGCCATGTCAAAATCCACCAATGCATCGTCGTACATTTCCAATCCCAATAAGGCCAGGCCCCTGTTGTAATAAATATCTGGCTGATTAAAATCCAGGCCATTTGCCATATTATAGTCATACAAAGCCTCTTTAAAGGCCTCCTTTTCCATCAGGGCATTTCCACGATTAAAATAAGGTTTATAATTGGTGCTATCCAATGCTATGGATTTGCTGAAGGAAGCTATGGCTTCGTCCCATTTTTCCAATTCAAAAAAGGCCACCCCCCTGGCGTTATAGGCAGCGGGATAGTCCCCTTCTTTCTGTACCACCCGGTCAAAATACTCAATGGCTTGCTGGTACTCCTGTCTCTCCAAAGCAGCTACTCCGGCATCAAATAAATCTTCAGCAGACGGTTGACAAGCGCTTAGGAGTAATAAAAAAGCGAAAATATTGAAAAGGGGTTTGTGCATTTTGATTTTTTTTGCAAAGATAGGAATTAACGGGTGTAGCATCCCTATAAATCCGGCACAAAAACCAAAAGCAATCGTATGGTCTACAATAGAATTTCTGACCTGCTGGTTTTTTCCAACATCCTTAAAATGGAACCCTCATAACCGACCAATTCGGCCGTCATGTCAAAACCCACCCAGGCCAGGTCTTTGCTCTCGGGACTGATGACCAGGGGTTCATCCATTTCTGCTTCTATCAAAAACCTGACATCATAATGAATGTGTTGGGGATCTTTGGCATTGGCGGGTATAATGTGTCTGTCCAGATCAAAAATGAAACGGTCTACCAGCCGCAGGGAGGTCAGTCCACTTTCTTCCCTGGCTTCATCCATGGCCACTTCCAGGAGATTTTCATTCCCATCTGCATGGCCGCCCAATTGTAACCATTTTTGCAATTTACGGTGCAGGGTGAGTAAGGTATGGGTTCGCCTTTTATTCACAATCCATGCTGATGCCGTAAAATGTCCCTCTTTTCGATCCCTGCTAAAAGCCATGGGATCATCCAGGAGTGCTAAAAAATCAGGTATCATCGCCTTTTCTTCTTCGAAAGGAGTCCTGTAATTCCCGATAAAATTTTTTAGAAGTATACTATCCATATATTTAGTCTGCTTTGAATAATTGATCCATAAACTGCTCGAAAGGTGCTGGTTTGAAGTACAACCTGTCAGCATAAACTGTCACCAACACTTTCAGGAAATTGGGTTTATTGTTCAGGTAAATTTTTTCCAAACTAATGTTACCAAACAATTGATCAATTTTATTTTCAGGATCTGTTACGGATAAGGGAGGTTTAAAATAGTATTTCTCCGTAACCCTTACAAGATCATGTATTTCCTCTATTTTTCGATCCAGGCTAACCTTCCTGTACCCCAATCCCAGGATTCCCTGCCCCAGTGCAATGAATAACCTGGAAAAATCAACATTTGTCAAGGGTGCCTGGAAACTCACCGCAAAGCCATTGGCATAAGGTGACTGCAGCACATGCACCTCCGGTGCTTTATTGACACCGGCCTTTTTCAAATGATAATTATCATAAATACTTTTTAAGGTTGCTTTTCCCTGGGGTGAATTTGCCCAACCGAGGGCCTTGTCCTCTTCCTCTCTGGAAATAGTGAAATTCTCCCTGATGGCTAACTTACTATTTTTTCCGGGAAAGAGACCTCCCAACAAATCATCAATAAATTTCATTTAATTCTGATTTTACCATTTTCCCCGGTAGCAATTAAGCCCTCATCTTCCATCTCCCTGATCAAGCCTACCGTGTGTTCACTTAGCCTTTCTCCTGCAAGTTGTATTAATTCCTCTAAAGAAAACGCTTCTCCCTCCGCTAAAGTTTTAAGTATTTTTTCTCCTATTCTTTTATTGACTACTTCAGCTTCCTTTTCTTTCTTCTTTTGGATACAGGTATCACAAATACCGCAAGTAAAATCATTCTTTTCCTCAAAATAATCCAAAATAACAGCAGTTCGGCAAATTTTATTATTTTTGACATAGGCAATCATTTGCGCTGCTTTCTCCCTGGCCCTTGTCCTTCTAAGGGCAATCCTTTTTTTGTCCAGTGGAAGGGAGCCCGCGTCCAGCCTGGGCGTTAAAAAGGTCACCTGAGGCTGGTCCTTTTTACCGGAATAGGCCGCCAGACCCAGATCCTCCAATTTTCGCAACATTTTGCCTACTTCTTTTTCTGAAACTTGCATCAGTTGAGCGATTTTGTTCTCCTGAATGCGGATATAATTGACAAACAATTCTCCCCCATAAAGTCTGAGCAGCAACTTGATCAAAGGGTCCAGGCTGGCATAGGCAATTTGGGCCTCATATATTTTAGTCTGGGAAACCAGAAAATGCAGGGATGAAGGCAGGAAAACACTTTCAGAAAACAGGAGCAAGCCTTCTTCCTGCAATACTTTAATCGCATTGTAAGCCAGTTTGACATCTAAAGCATAGGCGTTGGCAAAATCCGGGAAATCGAAATCAAAGCTACTCATTTGGGCACTTCCTACGGCTATGCGGTAATAATTGGCCAGGCATTGGTACACCCGCTTGATCAATTCCTCAGGAGGATAGGCATTTTCCGCCATTTCCGTTAAGCCCAGACAATCCTGTTCCCTTGTGATCAAAACTGCATAAGCCTTGATCCCATCTCTACCTGCCCTTCCTGCCTCCTGGTAATAGTTTTCCAGATTTTCAGGTAAATCAAGGTGTAAGACTACCCTGACATCGGGCTTGTCTATCCCCATACCAAATGCATTGGTGGCCACCATAACGCGGGTTTTGCCCTGTATCCAATCCATTTGCCGTTGGTTTCGAACGGTCTGCTCCAGTCCGGCATGGTAATAAGTGGCTGAAATACCCAGTTTTTGCAAGTATTGTGCGGTCTCTTTGGTTCCTTTACGGCTCCTAAGGTAAACAATGGCACTTCCCGGGACTTTCTGCAAAATTGAAAATGCCTGCTCTATCTTGTTTTCTGCCCAGCGCACCACATAGGATAAATTGGATCGCGCAAATGACTGGACAAAAACCCTTGGATTTTTCAGGTGGAGTTTTTCTAAAATGTCCTTTCTAACGGCTAAGGTAGCAGAAGCGGTCAGGGCAATAACAGGTACATGTGGGGCCAGTTCCCTGATTTTTACAATCTCCAGATAAGCAGGCCGGAAGTCGTAACCCCACTGGGAAATACAATGTGCCTCATCTACCGCAATCAAATTGACATCCATCTTTTTGAACCGCTCAATAAATATTTCTGTTTTTAGGCGCTCTGGCGATACATAAAGAAATTTATAGTCTCCATAGACACAATTGTCCAGCAGGGTATCGATTTCCCGTTTTCTCATCCCTGAATGAATGGCCATTGCCTTGATCCCTCTTTTCCGCAATTGATCCACCTGGTCTTTCATCAGGGCTATCAGTGGGCTAATGACAAGGCAAATCCCCGGATTCATCAAAGCAGGTACCTGAAAACAAATGGATTTTCCCCCACCGGTAGGCATCAATGCCAGGGTATCCAGTCCTGCAACAGCAGAGAGCACGATCTCCTCCTGCAAAGGCCTGAAATCCTGGTAGCCGAAATGCTTTTTCAGCATAGCTATTGCCAATGTCTTCAATTGATCCATACCCGTATATAAGGGATTTTCCTTTTGTGTTTAAATTTTCTCCAAATTAATCCGCTTATCTGCCAATCACAAGGAAGCCCGACTATTGTTAAAACTTATTTTTATAGCCGTCTGGGGCAAGGAAGTTGGCATATTTGCGGGATCAAAAACCTGCCAATTGCCGGCTTCCCACAGATGCATATCCAACTTCCTTCCATCTGTAGGCAAGCGGCTATCCTTATCCAATGTCAGTCCTCTGCCACAGGGTAATTCAAGGTGAAGCAGGCTCCCATTATCTCTGAGTACCAAAAATTTACCCGATGTACCGGTAACCTTGATCCTATGGGGGAGGATTTCATAGTTGAATTCATCAGGTTTAACCTGCCAGGCCATGCTGTATAAATTGCCCCGATAGGTATAATCCAGAGCCATTCCTCCTTCAAGCCGGTAAATCACCAGGTAATTTTGATTGATTTTGAGGAAGGTTTTGAAAACCCTAAACCCTGAAAGTAAAAATAAAGTTACGAAAACAAGGATAAGGACAGGTTTCTTTCTTGTCTCAACCAGCAAATAAACAAAAAATAAAAATGCCCAGATCAATATCATTTCGGGTAGCTGAAAATATATCTGGTCAATTTTGGCAAAAGGCAAATGTTGCAGGCTGAATATGCCCGCATTCAGCAACTGAAGGGCAACATCCAGCAGATAGCCCATACCAGAGGCCAATAAGGGAAAAGAGGAAAACAATAAAAAAGGAATGCCCAATGACATGATCACAAAGGCTCCCGGGATGGCCAGTAAATTGGACAACATGAAATAGGTAGGGAAAACATTGAAATAATGAATGGCGAGTGGAAAAGTGGCCAATTGTGCGGCTATTCCTACCGTGATGATGTCCCAGAGATAGCTCAGCCATTTCGTTTCCGGATACCAGAGTTTGGCGATCAAGGGTTGAAAAAGAAGTATTCCCAACAATGCTGTGTAACTCAATTGAAAACCTACAGCATAAACCAAAAAAGGATCGTATACCAGCAAAACCAAGGCAGAAAGTGCTAAAGGATTGAAGATGGAAGGGTTCCTGGATTTGATTTGGGCCATGGAAATAAAGGTAAACATGGTAGCAGCGCGCAGAACGGATGGAGACAGGCCGGTAATAGCCGCATAAATCCAGATAAGGACCACTACCATAGTCAGAAATACCGCCCTTTTGTAACCCCTCATCTGATGCGGCTTAAAAAAGAGAAAGAAAAACCCATATATAATGCCCACATGTAAGCCCGAAACAGCAAGTATATGCATGGCTCCAGCTGTGGCATAAGCTTCCCCTATCTCCTCATCCAGGTCTGCCTTTTGTCCCAAAAGCAAGGCTTTGGCTATCTGGACGGCTGCCTCATCCTGCACATATTCGGCTATTTTTAACTCCAGGTATTGTCGCAATTTTAATATTCCCCCAGACCAGAAAGCCAATTCCTCCTTACCCAATACGGTAAAATCAGTGTCAATGAGATGACTAAAGTAAATCTGCTTTCCTGCCATGAAAGCGGCATAATCGAATGTTTCCGGATTTTTTGGCGGGGAAATCCTTTGCGGAGCACCTGAAACCAACAGGACAGTTCCCGGTTCCAAGGCCTTGCCTGAGCGATGGTAGACCTGTATTTTGCCATTCGCGGGTTTCCAGCCGGTAGTGGTTTCTATGGCAGAGACTTCCACCAAATTACCAATGCTCCTTGCCTTTTGCTGATCCAGCTCCTTTACCTCGGCCAGGTAGCCTGATATGTCTTCCTGATGAATGAGATGTTGCGGGTCATTGTTTACGTCATTGATCGCCGCCACCCATATGCCTGCTAAAAACAAGCTGGCGTAAGCCAAAACAGGCATCACAAAATAATAAGGCTTTCTGAAGGCTGGGCTGTATGCCGCCGACAAAACCGTAAAAACCACCCACAAAAGCAACAGGTAGATAAAAAAAAGAAAGGGCTCTAGCGGACCCCAATAGGGATACAGCAGCACCCCTGAAACAAAGAATACCGTGTACCTGACAAACGGAAATTCATTGAACTTCATAAAAAAAGAAAAATTGAAGCCTTTCCCTTGGTTCACCTATACATTCAACAACATTCCAGGAACCGAAGGATTAATCAGTATTACAATAAAAAGTTAAGCAAAATTCTTAATAAAACAAGGTAAATCCCTGAATTTCAATAGATATTAGATAGATAATTAAAACCTAAAGCCTATACTAAAACCTGCATTGAATTCAACGGGATCAAAACGATCGCTCACCTCACTATTAAAACCCCTGGCGATATTTACATAAGGCCCAAGCGCAAATTTATCGTTGTGTACCCATTTGTATCCCGCTCCAAATCCGATCATAAAACTGTTCAGGTCGGTTTCCATAACCTGATCGTTTTCCAGGGTTTCCGAAAAGGTACCGTTACGGTATTTTAAAAAAGGCAACACATAAAACCCTGAGGGATCGGAAGCCGTGACAAAATAGTAATTATAGGAAAGCATAAAACTGGTAGCCTTAAAATCCCTATCCTCTCCGTTATCAGAAACATAAGAAAACCTGTCCATAAACATCAATTCCAGGCCCAGAGATTGATTTTGGTCCAGGAAACGCTCATATCCCAATTCAAGCGATCCGACAACAATGGTATTGACAATATTGATTTTAACTTCACTTGCCGGTAAAGTGGGATCTGGCAGGCCTTGGGAAAAAGCCGGTTGGTAACCAATTCCAATCATTGCGACAAAAACCAAGGCAAGCTTTATATTTTTCATACTAAAAATAACGTTTAAAAGATTTTATTTATGGTTTGATTATTATACTTTATTTTCCGGCAAAAGTTTCATGAGGTAGTGATCAATATTGCATTCCACAAACAGGTCTCCGGATTTTTGGAAGCCGGATTTTTCATAAAGTCCCATCGCCTGAACCTGCCCGTGCAGGTAAATGATTTTTCCTTTAGAAAGCGGATGGCTATTGATATCTTCTAATACTGCTTTTACAAGTGCTTCGCCGATCCCCTTTCCCCTGAAAGGTTTCAGCACTGCAAAACGCTCCAGCTTAATGCCTTTGTCTGTAAATCTCCATCTGGCGGTACCTACTTCCTGCTGCCCAAAATAGGCCAAAAATTGGGTCGAATCCTGCTCAAATTCATCGTATTCCTCATCAGGTGCTACCTGTTGTTCTTTGACAAATACTTCCTCCCTGATTCTGAATGCTTTTTGCAAAGTGGGCAGATCATTTATTTTTTTTACCGAAATGTTCATTTAGGTTGTTTTTCTTCTACCTCATTCTTTTCATAGGCCTCAATAATGGATTTTACAAGGCGATGCCTAACCACATCCCTACCGGAGAGGTTTACCACTCCTATGCCTTTAACATCTTTGAGGATCCGCAAAGATTCCCTTAAACCGGACTTCTGTTTCAGGGGAAGGTCTACCTGAGATTGGTCCCCGTTAATGATCACTTTTGAATTCGGTCCCATTCGGGTCAAAAACATCTTGATCTGTTCACTGGTAGTATTCTGGGCTTCATCCAGGAGGACAAAGGCATCGTGCAGGGTTCTGCCACGCATGTATGCCAATGGAGCAATTTCTATCACCCTGTTTTCCTGGTAAAAGCGCAATTTCTCGGAAGGAACCATGTCGCCCAGGGCATCATAAATAGGTCTGAGGTAGGGATCCAGTTTTTCCTGCAGGTCACCGGGTAAAAAACCCAGGTTTTCCCCCGCCTCCACGGCAGGCCTGGTAATGATGATTCTTTTAACTTCCCTGTTTTTCAATGCCCTGACCGCAAGGGCCACCGCAATATAGGTCTTGCCTGTTCCTGCTGGTCCAAGCGCAAAGACCAGGTCATTTTTATAGGAAGCATCTACCATTTTTTTCTGGTTTGGCGACTTGGGGCGAACCACCAGGCCCTTGTTGCCAAAAAGGATGACATCATTTTTGATTTCCGTCTGGTTGGGAGGGGTGCCTTCCAGGGCAATATATTCTTTGACATTGTCTGGAGTGACCTGGCCAAACCGATTAAAATGCTCCAGAAGCATGTTGAGAATATCATTGATTTTTAGAATTTCGGGTGCTTGTCCCTTGATCCTGATCTCATTGCCCCTGGACACAATTTTGCTTTGGGGAAAGGCTGCTGATATTTGCCTGATATTTTCATTTTCCGATCCGAGGAAATCCAGGAGGGAAATGTTTTCCAATGTAATGACTTTTTCTACCAATATGTTTTCTTCTGTTTACCTGATTCTAAAAACAAATATAAAATGCTTATTTTTGTTTATTCATAATACAAAAGTACGAATTTTTAATTGACTTGCTTGTATGGCATTGGTAACATTCATATCGGATTTTGGAAACGCAGATTACTACGTACCAGTGGTAAAAGCCAAAATGTTATCCATTAATCCCCAACTATCCATAGTGGACATCAGTCATGATATCGAACTCTATGATATTGCCCATGCAGCCTTCGTGCTCCGTGCAAGTTATAACGAGTTTCCTAAGGGTACTGTTCACCTGGTAGCCCTGAATACCACCAGCAGCATTACCGATGGTTACATAGGCATCAAACTAAACGAACATATATTTATTGGTCCCAACAATGGGGTTTTGAGCATGCTGGCCGACCAGGATCCGGGAATAGTAGTCAAGTTTTCTGATATCCATATCAAAAACAGCAGCTTTCCCGCCAAGGACATTCTGGCACCCATTGCGGCAAAAGTGGCCAGTGGAGCGGCCATCCACGATTTTGGCGGGCCACTGCAAAACATCAAAAAAATGATGAGCCGGCAATTCAAAGCCAGCAAAAAGCAAATTGTGGGATATGTGGTGCGGGTAGATCATTACGGTAACCTGATCACCAATATACCCATGGATGTATTCAACAAACTCAATCCGGGCAATTTTCAGATTGCCTTCGGGCGGGAAACGCTGGAAAGCATTCAAAAAAATTACGATGAGGTAGAGCCTGGAGACTGCTGGGCATTTTTCAACAGCCTGGGGCTGTTGGAGATAGGCATCAACCATGGTCATGGAGCCGATTTGCTGGGTTTGAAATATGACAGCCCGATCTTTATCAATTTCGAGAGTCCGGAATAGAGCCAGTACAAGAAACAGGCTATCCCGGTTTTAAGGCTTGGTTTGCATGTAGGCAAAAAATTGAAATATTCGGGTTTTAAGGGGATAAAAATTTTGGTGGAGAAAAATTCTTTGCCCATATTTGCATCCCGTTCGGCGAGGAACGGGATTAGTTTGAAATGCCTTGGTGGCGGAATTGGTAGACGCGTTGGTCTCAAACACCAATGAGGTAACACTCGTGCCGGTTCGACTCCGGCCCAAGGTACATTATATAAAAGCTCCTTCAATTTTTTGAAGGAGCTTTTTTGGTTTTGTAAGGCTGGAGGAGAAGTTTATCCTGATTCAGTTTAGCGGAATCGGAATTTTCGGCCCTGGTTTCAATAGTCTGATTGATAGCAGACCTTTTTTCTAGCAGATCAGAAGGGTTATTTTGTACCTCATCCGTGAGACATAAATGCTTTATCATCTCATAAAAACGAAAATATGAGATACAAAATAGTTAATAGCTATTTTATGAGGTACAAAATCACTACTGGTTAACAATATCCAATAAAGGTTCGAAAACGTACAAAGAGGGACGTCTTCCAGCCCCTTTTTCAATGCATTTGATCAAATTATTTGCCTCCATAGCAAGCAGGAGCCTGGAAGCCGATGCCCTGGGAACACCTGACTCCTCGTAAAATTTTCCACTATTAAAAATTGGGCGATTGAAAATAAAGTCCAGACAATTTACTGCAAATTGCGAATGGGTTGCATTCACAATTTCCTCCTTCATTAACTCATAAAGTGCCACTATTTGCCGGGTTTGATCATTATTTTTCCTGGCTTGGCTAATAATCGCTCCCAGAAAAAATCTTATCCAATTGGTCCAGCTTCCTGAATCTGTGATATCTTTCAGCGCATCGTAGTAATCCCTACGATGATTCTCAAGATAATCTGAAAGATAAAAAACCGGTTCCCGGATAATTTCCTTATCAAACAAAAAAAGAGGAATTAGAATCCTTCCTATCCTTCCATTTCCATCCAAAAACGGATGCAATATTTCGAATTGGGCATGGATTATTGCTAACTGAACCAGAGGGTCTTTTTCTTCGAAGTGGATGTACTTTTCCCAATTGCCCAAACCATTATGCATATCTTGAACTGCAGGAGGGACAAATCGAGCTGTCTCAATCGTACTCCCAGGGGCTCCAATCCAATTTTGGATTCTCCGAAATTCTCCCGGAGCTTTATTTTCCCCACGGACATCTTGCATCAGTACCGCATGCATCTCACGAATCAATCGAAGAGATAAAGGAAGATCCTCCAATCTGGATTTGGCAGTAAAGAGAGCCTTTCGGTAATTTATAATTTCTCGAATATCACCTTGTTTTTCAGAAGACTGTGCCTTATCAGCCTCGTACTCCAATACTTCTTTTAGTGTCGCCTGAGTACCCTCTATTTTCGAAGACAATACCGCTTCTTGCGTCCGAAGCGGAGATAGCAATACTTCTGGATTTATGATCGACTGAAGTAAACCGTCATATCGGGCAAGTTGCCGATTTGCAGTACTGAGTAAATCAACTAAGGCAGACCAATCTAAATTGGTCAAGGGAAGCTCATCTGGTTTATAAGGTTTCATTTGTATCTCATCTATGCACCACAAGATAGCTTTTCATCTCATATTTACCAAAATATGAGACACAAACTGTTTTGTGTATCATCCATGAGACGCTAACAAAAACCATTTCCCTGCATTTCGATTAAAAAATTCACATCGTTGATTATCGGGGTGGCTCCTAATTTGTCTGAGGTGGACCATTTGTCGAGGGGGGCAAGCCGCATAACTGGTACAGATTTCAGTGTTTTACCCTTGATCAGTCGGGGACTCTTCCAGCAAGAGATGCAACAATTGCCCCGTCTGTTCGGTGGAAAGTAACGATTTCCTTCCCCTTCCTCGCTTATCTCTCAATCCGTCTATTCCCTCATTCTCAAATCGATGAACCCAGTTGGTTATCGGTTTAAAGCTGGTTTGGTACAATTCTTCCAGTTTTCGGCTTGGTTGCCCAAGAGCAACTTGATAAACTGCATAAAGCCTCGAACCGATGGTATTACGTTCGTACCGTTGGATTAGGGCCTTTATCTCCTCAGGAGAATACCCTTGATTTTAAGTACTGGTCTTCCCCTAATTTTTATCTCTCGGGAGGATAACGATTGTTTGTGTAATTTAAAAATTGACATTCTATAAATCAATAAATAGTTAAAACGACCGAACCGGACGAACAAGGAAGAAGTCGAGAAACTTAGAGTTGGCGTTCTGGGCACCGTCGGTGAAGGCCTGATTCCATGCCAGGTTTAAGCTAAACTCGCTGGAACTCCAATAAAGGAAATTCGTAAAACCCCCAACCGCATCTTTATTTAGATATAGCTGGTTCAACTCGTCTTTGCTCGGTAAATACCAATCACTGTAACCTCCTGATTCCAAATCATTACAAAGTTGAGCCGCATAGCTTCCCGCTCCAAAGGTATTTACAATGGTTGTTGTATTTGCCTGCCCTGTACCCAAAGCTGTGCCTGTTGCCCCTGTTGTGCCGCTTACGGTCTCCCAAGCTGCGCTACCTTGATCGCTCGGAGCCGCGATTATCCCGTGGGTTTCGTTTGGCACATAGCCCGGGTCACCAGGCTGGAAGATATAGGCAATGATACCTCCCTGGTATTTCCTACCTATCTCTAGCACTTCCGAACAAACGGGGATTAAGGAATAGCTTTCGTTAAAAGTGATTGGAGTACCTAATCCCTTCTGTTCAATACTGAAGGATATCTCATCACAGCCGGACCAGCCTTCCGGAAGCGGTACCGTATGCCTGACCGTGCAGCCTGAGCGCACACTTGTATAATTCAGGCCATCGCCATCAATAGCAATCGTAATCCTAGCCTTTGCCCTTGATCGTCCGGCAGTGATAGCATAGGTCACTTCCACTACAAAATCTGTTTCGGTGTTGTAAGCTTTGTAGCTGACCGATTTTGTGTTTGGCCCGGCACTTCTCGTAGCCACGCCGGAAACAGGATAGTAAATTTCACTTCCCGCTTCAATACAATCAGCTTCACAGGATCCAGCCGGTGCCATCAGAAATGGACCGTTTTCCAAATCTGTATCTGACATCGTTTGCGCATTTTGCAAATCATCTGATATATTTTCCAGGCTGCAGGAATACATTACACCTGCAGCCGCAAATAACATCGCAAAGGTATTTAGTTTACTCCAAAGATAATTTTTCATAAAGCCCCATTTTTTCTAATTTTCCTACTCGTAAGGCTTTTCGGAACAGGCCCCGTTTTTTAGCGTGGTTTCTGAATTCCACTTTTTGATGCTACTTTGCATCACATTTGGTTGTCAGCCGATGGGATTTTGCTGACCGTAATATTTCCCATTTCACCCGCTTCAATAATGACATTCTTCGATCTCAGGCCAATGAATGCATTGGTTTTTACAACGGAAGCAAAAGTCTGAAAATGCTGTCGGTAATTGCCCTCCCTCAGCCCGGAAAAAGCTCTTAATTACCTTCTCAACTTTTTGCCTCCAGCTATCCTTGAATGCGGCCACGGGCAAAATTGAAAAGATTTAAGGAATTAAAATAAAGGAACAATACCCTATCCTCACCTAAAGCAAGATGCAGGTGAATTTACCTACTCTAAAAAAAAGGATGAATGATCTGGACCTCTTTTTAAAATGATTAATATCAGCTTATTATGACATTCCATCGAAGGTTCAAATCAGCGGGGAACGACTAAAAGCTTCAACTCCTTCATAAATTGAAGCCGGTTTTCCATGTGATTTTATCAACCTCTTGCTTGCGGAAATGCCCATATTTCCAGTCAAAGGAAGAATTCTTTGACTTGATGATATGTTCCAAAAAAATACAATGTAAATGTACTTCTGTTCAATTTTTTCATCCATCTCGTAAAACCCGCACCTACTTTTTCCTACTCCAAAACCCTCAAAAAAGAAGCTAATCATCCTCGTCCGCCGCAAAATCGTCTGTGTATTTTAGGCAGGAACAATACTCCTTAAAAATGCATTCCTCTGGCGAGCCTGAGCAGTAGTCAAAGGACATAAAACCCTCGTTTACGATACTGGTTTTTTGATTGAGGGTGTCTATAGTCATGGTATAGGCTATGGACAGGGGAAGTGCTTTCGGCAGATCAATATCCAGATTCCAGGAAAACATCATTTTTTTAAAGACCTGTAGCACCAATTCCATATCCCCGTCCGATAGCTGTTCGGCAGGAGGGAAATCGACGGTTTTCAACCCACAGTACTCGCCAAAAGTAGTGGTCGGGTCCTCTGAAATCCAGCGTTCGATTGCTTCAAACTCATCCTCAATGGTTTGCAAAGGTTCTCGTTTCAAGGAATCCCGGTTTCGATGGGCTCTGGCTATATCTTCAAGCAGATGGGGGATGTAGGGATGCATGGTTCAAGATAAGTAAATTTTCCTATATCTACACACCCCCAATCCCAATCCAATCAGGGCAACCAATCGGCTCTTCCATACAATTAATGAGGGAAGCCCCATTTAGGAAAGAAAGCAGCTTTTAGGACCCCATGCTATTCGCCAGGGAAAGAACCCCTGCTTGCCTGAGCAGTGATCAATTGGTGATTCAAAAAATGCTCTAAGAGTATCCATCTACTGATCTTGTCGTACTTTTTTCCTACCTTAAAGTGTCCAAAAAAAGGAATCTGTAAAAACAATTACCCCATCAACCAAAAAAAGACTGTAATGAACACGCTTAAACTCGACCTGCTAATCTCAAGAGAAAACAACAACTATAAGGGCAGCCTATCCTACAAAAACAATCCCCTTACCCAGTCTGCGCCAAGCATTCATGGGGTGGAAACCCAGCTAAAAAAACTGCTGTGGGAATTTGAAAGCCTGGATCCGGACACCGTGGAATTCAACCATTACTACCAATGCCCTGCCTTTTTTAGCGAATTCGCCATTCTCAATCGAGAGCAATTGGCCATCAGCGCAGACATAGGTAAAGCACGGCTGGAGGCCTTTTCCTCTGGTAAGGAAAAACCTACGGCGGAAGAAGCAAAAAGATTGGAAAAAGCCCTTCAGGAGCTTGCCGCCAGGCTACTAAAAACCTCGCTGATAATTCCGTGAAAAAATTAATGATACTTCCTGGGAATACTGTATAGAAAAGCTACCCAATTCACCGCCCGGGAAAACTCTCCAAATTCACCAAGAAACCGACGAAATCATTTCTCTTTCAACAACATCGGCCACACGGGACTCTCTTTTTTCCGAATCGATTTGGTCGAATTGTTTTTTCGCGTAAAAAGACATCAAATTCGGCATAAAGAAGCAACGCTGCCCCAGTGTATCCAGCTCGGCTTGGAGTTACAACAAATCAACATACAAAAGGTCACAAATTCGCTTCTAGCTAAAACCCGGCTAGTCAAAATTCCACAATCCCTCCCATTTCCTGTTGGATTCAGATTACGAAATGAGGGAAAAGAAGCCTCCTGCGTCTTGGCAGAGTGCGTATTCATCTCAGAAATGGTCTCGTAAACAGGTAATTGACACATGCGACTAATGTCGAGTGGAGAAGGGAGATGAAAAAAATACTTACTACTACATTAGCACCAATAATTTCAGGCCATTAAGTTTTCAAAATTACTTCGCTCGGGTAATTATAACTGATATTGACAATCATCAATTTTCATCAAGTTATTTCCCAATAAGCTATGGGGGCGATGATCCTTGGTGAATTACTTTCTATTTCACCCCCTCACACTCGCATCACCCACCTACGGTTTCCTGGCACCTCAAACATGCCGCCTCCAGGTCTTGCGCATCATCAGGTATTTGAAGCTGTCGGATGGGTTGGTACTTTCCAACGGCAGCCGGTGGATGGGTAGCTTTGCGGGAGTTTTGTCTTTGGCGAGATGTTCCGGCCCCGGTCGGTGCGCTTTTTGGTTTTAGCCCGCTGCAGGGAGCAGCGCAGGGGCTTGCAGGGAAAGTTATTGATCATCATTTTTTCACATTTTCTATAGTGCTCAAAGAATAGCCATTCTTAAAAATAAATGATTCAATGGATATGATCAAACTCGATTTGGCAAACTAAAAATTGATCCACAGATCCTATTTGCCCTTATCCTCACCGCTTTTCCCTTCTTTTTTGAATTTCTTCTTTTTACCGGATTTCTTTTTGGCTTTATCAAAATAGACTCCATCGGTTTCCATATCGGAGATGCTGCGTTGTATGGTCTTCCTTATTTCCTCCCTGTTTTTCCTGGGAATTTTATCGTCTTCAAATAGGGAACTCAACACATTAAACAAGGCAGCCCTGCTGGGGCCGGTAGCCTTTTCATATTTCCAAGGTTCTTCCTCCATTTTGCCAAATTCCTGCACAGAGGTGACGATAAATACCACAAAGGATACAACCACCACCATTGTCAATAGTATTACGTCTAAGTTTTCCATTTTACCTTTTCATGTTAAATATGATCAAAAAGCCCAGTATGGTCGGGCACCATAAACCAATGAAAATGGCTTTGAGAGGTTCATTTGCGATGAGAAAGTAGTATTCTGACACCCCGATCAGAATGAGCACCAATACCATAAGTACAATCTCGGACTTTTTAAACTTCTTCATGATTTTATTATTGCTTAACAAATGTGTGGCTTTGCTGAGCGGCTTGGGAACAAAATCAATGAGCCCCAATACCGCAATTGAATTTTTCCGTGTATCGGAATAATTAACTGAGCAGTATTAACAGCTGAATGGGCATAAAGTTTTTACTTTATCCGATGCTGCGGTTATATCTTTCCCTACCAGGATAACAGTCAGGGTCAAATCGGCAACCAAAGTGAATTTGAATCCCGTATGATTCGGGTGAAATGCTTCACCCATCTGTAATCATCCAAATGACCTGACTGTGAAAGGCCGAATTTGTAAAGTTTAAAATGGCATTTTAAAAAAATAAAAACCTAACGGTGCAACGTCCAAGACTCAGTAGTAAAAAAGATTTTCTGCCTGCAACAGCAATTAATAATGATCTCCCTACCACAATAACAGATAATCCTTTTTTCAGAATTCAAAATGGATGTCTTCAAGGTTTTAATTGACATCCTTCACTTTGGTATCTCAAAAATAAAAATCAATTGTCCTGTGCGGCAAAAACCCTGCGCAGGAGAGCAGTAGTCCTTTCTGCTGGATTTTCCCGGATGGCCTTTTCTTCCTTTGCAATGAGTTCAAAAAGTCCGGAAATGGCCATGTTGGTGACATAGGCATTGAGATCCGGATCCAGTTTTCTGGCAGTAGTGGGAAATCCATTATAGGTATTCACCAAATCTCCGTAATACCGCGTTGCCCCAACCTGATCCAGTGCAATTTGTACATGCGGGGCAAAAAGCACCTTTAACTTTTCGGTGGAGGTCCTTTGCAAATACTGGGTAGCGGCATCCTGCTCCCCCTTTAGTATATCCCAGGCATCCTTAACAGTAAGCTGCCTGATGGCTTCAATAAAAATGGGTTTGGCTTCTTTGGCAGCATTTTCAGCTCCCCTGTTGATCGTCAGGATGACCCGATCCACTTCTGCTCCCAGACCAATACTTCTCAATGTTCCTTCCACTCTTTGCACATCCGCTGGCAGGGCTATCCGGATCAAATCATTCTTTAAAAAACCATCTTCACGGGAGGCCTGGTCTGCACCAGTAGAAATGCCTTTGATAAGCGCTTCCTTAAGGCCATTTCCCACTTCCTGCTCCGTCAAAGTCGCCTCTGTAGCCCCTTGAATGAACCTGTTGACTTCTGAGGCCGTGCAGCCTGCAAATACAATAAAGAAAAATAGTAAGACAAATTTGATGAAAATTTTCACGCTGTTATATTTAATGGTTTTTTTAAGGAAGATACAAATGGCAATTTCCGCACCTACATCTAACAAATTTTCTTTCGAAGGTACAATCTTTATGCCAGGCAAAATGCCATTACTCCTTAATTAATTCTTGGAATAATAACCATTGGCCTTTCTCACTCAATTGATCGATGTAGTTTGTAAAACTAAAACCAAAAATTTGGCAAAGAATAACTCCCATATCCATCTATTTCCATTAACTTTATTCAACCGAACCATTTAATTAAAAAAAAACAAGCTTCTTAAAGCTACTGCCTTTAAAACTATTGGCGCAGTAAAATGCGTATTCCAATTCAAATTAAATGCAATCAAACCCCTGTGACTAACCATGCAACTATCCTTTCAAAATTTATTCTTTACCCTTGCCTTTTCCGTGCTGTTCATTGCAATCATGGTGGTGGCCAAATCCATCCTTATTCCTCTCGGTCTGGCTTTATTGCTGGCTTTCATTTTGCATCCCCTACATAAAAGGCTGAAAAAAAAGAAGATCGGTAACATCGGAGCGGCCATCCTGGTACTGCTATCATTTTTTCTTATACTGATAGGTATATTGACTTTTTTCTCTGCAGAAATCCTTTCGCTATCTGACCAATTAACAGATTTTGGGGACAAATTGATGTCTATTTTCACCGATTCGGTGGTGTTTGTGAATGAAAATCTGAGTTTTCTGGGCAATTTCGATAAAGATCAATTATTGGAAGACGGAAAAGCCTGGATCAAAGATGGTGCAGCAAGCCTTTTGGGGAAAACCTTCAGCAATACAGCCAATATTCTTACGGGACTATTCACAGTGATCATTTATACCTTTTTATTCCTTATTTATAAAGAAGGGCTAGTGAGTGCCTTCATGCGATTTGCGCCGGAAGAAAAGGAGAAGCAATATTTAAAGATGCTCAAAAAAATTCAAAATGTGGGTCAAAAATACCTTTCGGGCATGCTCACCTTAATTCTGATTCTTGGCTTGGCCAATAGTACCGGCTTGTGGATCATAGGACTGGATAGCCCGTTTTTATTTGGCTTTCTTGCGGCAACACTCTCCATTATTCCCTATATCGGTACCACCCTTGGGGCAACTATTCCGGTGCTCTACGCCTTCATGTCAAAAGATGAACTTTGGGTGCCTATTGCCGTGGCAGGTATGTTTTGGCTAATTCAGGTTATCGAAAGCAATTTCCTAAGCCCAAAGGTAGTAGGAAACAGTGTAAACGTCAATGCATTTGCCGCCATCCTCAGTCTGATAATCGGAGCCTCGGTTTGGGGTGTGGCCGGTATGGTCTTGTTCTTGCCTTTCGCAGCGATGCTAAAAGTAATCTGCGAGAATTATATTCCACTCCAGCCACTGGCCTTATTGATAGGAGATGACCATTTCAACAAGAACAAGACAGGTAAGGAGGGACCATCCATTTTCAAAAAAATTAAAAATAAGGTATTGGGATAACTAAAAAAGGCCTGAAAAATTATTTCCAAGCCCTTTTCAGCTACTTTATGCTGACAATTTACTTTTGTTCCGAAAGATAGGTAATGAGGGAGGCAAACTCTTCATAAGACAAGGCATTGGCCAGGCCCGCTGGCATCATGGAATTTTCCATTTCAGTCCTTTCTTTGATATTTTCGGTAGGTACCGTAAAGGCTTGTCCGGCAATGTTCCGGATCACCAGTCGGTCAGCGCTTTCCTCAGTCACAAATCCTACGTAAGATTTGTTGTCATTGGTATTGATCATTACGGTAGCAAATCCCTGAGAGATGGAGGCATCCGGTTTCAAAATGGATTCCGCAATCTGTTCCCTGGTCATTATACTGCCGATTTGCCCCATGAAAGGACCTTTCATTTGCTCCCCTTTCTCAATACTGTGGCAAGCCTTACAGCCCTGTTGTTCAAAAATGGCTTTACCCTGTATGGTTTCGCCCTGAATCTCCTGCATGGCCAGCAAAATATCCTCAATGGAGGACTCCCCTATTTGACCTTTTTGGTTTTTGATCTTTTCCAAATCTACCTCAGGTTCTTCCAAGACCTCAGTTACCGTATAATCTCCACCAAACGCCATGATCCCCATGCGGTTTTTCTGGTTCAACATGGCAATGAAATCCTTGTCGTTTTGGGTACCATTCTCCCAGAGTTGCTGAAACAAAGATTTAATCTTTGGTGAAGCTGACCACAATACAGATTTATAGTATGGACCATGTGTATCTGGCCGGGTACCCCACCACCAGGAACCATCGTAAGGAGCTTCCCTGGTATATAACCTGGCCAACACGGTTAGGATACCATTTTTCAACTCTATCTCTTCAGTTCCTGCTCCGTTGTACCTGGCTATTAATCCAGTTACGGCTTCAGGGGTATGCATGTAGCGCAATGCCCAAAGTGCCAGATCGGAATTACCCGTACCCACTTCCTCAATGATTTCCTTATCAGCGCCCAGATTGACCAAAGCCCTGACAGCCAAATGTGGCAGAATGATCTCAGCGTTAGGTTTGGCATGTGGTCCCTCCTCGCCAAATTCGGGTGCCTGGAAAGAACCTGGTACTTCTATCTTCATCAAATGAGGAATAGCCGCTTTATCCCCAATACGACCCAGGGCAATAATCGCCGCTGCCCTAACCCTGGGAGAAGCATCCCCCAAAGCTTCAACAAATGGCTCGATGGACAATTCACCTAAAAAGGCTTTCCTATCGGTAAGTGCCCTGATGGCATATTCTTTCATGTCCGGATCCTCCAATAATTCTTTCAGGTCTTCAAGCCCATCGACATCCTTGATCTGGGAGTAGGCGTACATGGCTGCAATGCGGGCATAATCCTGGGCCTGCCTGTCACTGGCCAGATCCCAAGCCTCAGAAGCGGCATCATCCGTTCCGCGACTCAGCAATTCCTGTTGGGCATAAAGCCTGCTGGTTGCGCTGCCTTCAGCGAGCATGTCTGCCAGTTCATCCTCGTCTGCTAATGCAAGATCAGGCATTTCGCTGTACTCCAAAATTTTTGGGACAACCCTTACCACAAAACCTTTTTCTTCACTCCCTGAATAACCTGCCCCATCCCAGGCAGCCATAAACATCCTGCCTGAACCATCGATATCCAGATCAGTAATCTGGGGCAATTTGAAAAATTCTTCCTCTTGTTGGGTGTACGAGGGCCCATCGGCTTTCACCCTGTGAATATAGAGTTGGTTTCTTCCCCAATCTGCCATCATGGGCACCTTATTGTAAGCTTCCGGCCAACGGTGGTCATCCATAAATAAAGCACCGGTTCCGGATCCACCCCCCACATCTACCAGGGCAGGTATAATTTCCTCGGTAAAATGCTTGAACAAAACGGGGTAACCATATTCTCCGGTTTGGATCTGATGGATAAAACGGATGTTCCATCCCCCACCATCATTGGTATTTCCCCTGGTAAACATGTTCATATAAGGATCAATAGCTACATCATAAATATTTCTGAGGCCATGGGTATATACCTCCATCTCGGTACCATCAGGACGTACTCTCAGTACGCCACCCCCAAGCATGGTCATTTCATTGCCTTCCCTGTCAATGGCCCCATGAAATCCAAAATCACCAACGGCGATATAGATCCATCCGTCAATTCCCAATCGTATACCATTGGTGGCGTGGTCTGTTCCTCTTCCTTGTAAAAACTTGGGCGAACTGATATGTTCAATCAGGGGCCTGGAAGGCCCATCAGCCACACCATCATCATTATTATCTTCAAAGACTACCAGGTTCATACCGGTGGCCAGGCTATCCTCCTGAGAAAATACAGTATGTAAGACAAATAGTTTATCTCCTAGTGGGATGATCCCTCTGGGATTGTCCACTTCCGCATATACCGTATGTTCATCGGCAACACCATCATTGTCCAAATCAAGGAGTTTTACAATTCTTCCCTTCCCGGGTGTTTTGCCCAGAGAGCCGATGGCATCCACCCCTACATATACTTCTCCATAAGGAGAAACAGCCAGACAAGCAGGGCTGGGTGTCAGCTCGGGACCGGCAAAGGCCTGTACTGCCAACTCCTCCGGCCAGGCCAGTGCCTTGCTCAGGGAGTCAAGTGATTCAGAAGTGGTGGATTCAATGATTTCTTCCTGCTTTTCTGGCTTACAGGCCATGATAACAGCTACTAAGAATAATAGGATAAGTGTCCCTTTCATAAAATACTGATTTTTTGCGGATGAAAATTATAGAAAAAGTAAAGCCCATCCAACATTTGGATGGGCTTTGTGTCAAAATTACGTTTAAAATTTCATTGTCGGCAAATTATGTATCCTAACCTGCCCTTACAAATGCAAGCCGCACTCTGTTTTGGGGCTGTTGTTCCATCTACCACTTCTATCCTCTCCTGGTACAGTACAATGCTTACATCCTATGGAATGATAGCCAAAAGCTATCAGGGGATGAAAAGGAAGTTTATGCTTCTCGATGTACTGATCGCGTTCTTTTTCTGTCACATCCAGCAAAGGGTAAAATTTCAAAATTCCTCCTCTTTCTTCAAAAATATCCAGGCTAGCGCGATGGTCACTCTGCCAGCTCATCAGTCCGGATACCCAAACAGAAAACTTGCTTTTGATTAGTTCAAGGGGTTTCACCTTGTTGATAGAACAGCAAAGTTCCGGATCCGTTTTCCAGGTTTGATTGGTACTGGTGTATTCATGGTCTTCCTTTCCCGCACTGACAGAGGCCACATTCAGGCCGTATAGCTCCGTGAGTTTCTTCTTGTATTCGAGAGTTTCCGGAAAATGGTAACCAGTATCTATAAAATAGATCTTCTGCTTGGGATTGCATTTGGAGAAAACACTCAATAACAAGGCTGAAGTAGCGGCAAAAGAGCTCGTAAGCATCACTTCCCGCTCATCAAAATCATGGTACAACTGATGAACCCTTTCCTCCACAGTCAATTTGTGGTACTTGTCATTCAATTCCTTTATCTCTTCTTTTGAATATATTTTTTTTGAAACCAATGACTCCTGCATCCTCTTTTTTGTTTATTCTATAAAACCTACCGATTTGGTATAGTATTAAATTTTTGTAAAAATAAGCATAAAAATTTAAAAACCAATATTGCTTTTTCTTTATATAAAACCTGCTGGATTTCAGGCCACAACAGGTGAAAAGTTCTTTTTACCTACCCAAACCCAGAAAGTAATCATCAAACCAACCAGAGAAATTAAAGCAAAAGACCCTTTCAAGCCCACCAATTCAGCAATAAAGCCAATCAGAGGGGGGCCTAATAGAAAACCAAAAAAAGAAACCGTAGATACCATGGCCAAAGCTATTCCAGGGGAATAACTGGAAGTGTTTCCTGCCAGGCTGTAGGTAAGGGGCACTACGGCAGCTGTTCCAAATCCAACCATCAAAAAACCCGGAATGACAGCCCAAATAGAAGGAAGCAGAACAGCAAGCATCAATCCTGCAAAAACGGTCAGGCCTGAATACTGCAATACCTTTATCTTACCAAATCTATTGGCCAGTTTGTCGGCAGCAAACCTGCCTATGGCCATGGCTCCCATATAGGCTACATACCCTGTTGGAATTAAAGCAGATGGAGCTTTTACAACCTTGGCCATATAAACTCCGGACCAATCAAACATACAGCCTTCGCACATCATGCCACAAAAGCCCACCATGCCCAATTGGATAATCACTGATTCAGGTTTTCTCCATTGAAAACCTGCCCCTGAAGTTTCTTTGGTTTTGGCCTCAGAAACAATTCCCTTCTGAAAAATGCCTATCAAAAATGTTCCGGCAACCAGGATAAACAAGTAATGCTCCCCTGGAGAAAATTCAAAGTAAACCATGATGGCACCAATTCCAGCACCAAAAAAACCAGCTAAACTCCATAAACCATGAAAAGAACTCAGAATGTTTCGGCCATAATCTTTCTCTATCCCCAGCGCCTGGGTGTTTAAAGAAATATTCATCATATTACCCATTATCCCGAATACAAACACCATTAGGGCCAAAACCAAAGCTCCTGGTGAAAAGCCAATACCCAAAAGTGCCAATATATAGCAGGACATACCAATCAATACCACCGCTTTGCTTCCAAATCTAAATACCGCCCATGCAGCCAGTGGAAGTGCCAACAGAGAACCCAGTGGCATACCCAGGAGTACTGACCCCAACTGACCTTCACTAAGGCTGAACTGCTCCTGAAAATCAGGGATTCTGGATGCCCAGGAAGAAAAACACAACCCTGTAAGAAAAAAAAAGACTCCTGCGGAAAGTCTTCTGATTTTTAATTTTACCATACCATGCTGTACAAAGGACAAAGGTAGTGGAAAAACCAAAGCATTTTATTTCTTCTTTCAACTTTTGGCAAAGGGCTGCCAAACTTTATCCTGAGTAAACAGGTTGTTCTTTTAGAAACAATATTTTTGGTATGCTTTTGACTCTCCGCGATCAATATCAATGATTTTGTTTAGAAAGCTATTCAAGGCACATTCACTACTCCTCGAAATATGGAATTTGTAATTGCAGGAACCACTATCGCATTGGCAATATTGTTGATAAGGATAATTATTAAGCGGGTTTTTGATTGAATTTATGAAATAAGACTGGTGTAATCCATTTTTGCTTTGCTAATTTTGCACAGCAACAGGCATGATACCATGGACTTGTATTACCATCTGCTATGAATTCTAAAGAAGAAATCGTATCCATCACTTTTTATGAATACCCTAAAAGAAACCGCTGGTGGGCTTTTAATCAAATGCAATTGGCAATTGAGCCTTTAAAAAAAGCCAAAGGTGTGAAGTTTTTCAAACTCATGGGGACCGGTGGTGGTTTTGGATTTTCCCTAAAACCGGACTTGAAAACCTATGCCCTGTTAATGGTCTGGAACAGTCTGGAATTCGCCAAAAACTTTACTGATTCAGATACCTATCTACGCTTCAATCAACAATGCCGAAGCAATTTCACCTACTGGATGCAGTGCATCCAAAGCCACGGAACCTGGCATGGGCAGCATCCTTTTTCAGTCAATGAACAAAAAACAGATGGTCCTATCATGGTAATCACAAGGGCAAGGCTAAGATGGAATAAAATTTTACGTTTTTTGTCCCAGGTGCCAGAAAGTAGCAGAGCTGCGACCGAAGCTGAGGGGTTGATCTATACCAAAGGCATAGGAGAATGGCCAGCCATTGAGCAGGCGACCTTCAGCTATTGGCAAAGCCAGAAACACATGGAAACCTTCGCTTATCAATCCGGTCATAGGGAAATCATCCGTAAAGTAAAACAGGAAAAATGGTACAAGGAGGAGCTATTTGCACGCTTTGTTCCCATAACCTTAGACAAACAGGCGGCCGATAGTCCATCAAGATGACTCTTTCATTCCAAAAAACCAGATTGGCCCCTACCCCTAGCGGATACCTGCACATTGGCAATGTAGTGTCATTTCTGATTACCTCCAGCCTGGCCAGGCATCATGGTGCCAAGGTAATACTCAGGATCGACGACTTGGACCAAAAAAGAACCCGGACAAAATACATTCAGGATATCTTTGATACATTGGAATTTTTAGAAATTCCATACGATGAAGGACCCCGGTCTGTGACAGAGCTCCGTCAAGAATTCTCCCAAACGCACCGAATGGATCATTATGTAGGTATTCTTGAATATTTAAGGGAAAAAGATCTGGTTTTTGGCTGTGACTGTACCAGAAAGAAATTGCGGAAAAATCATCCCAAAGCCTGGTATACCGGCACCTGCCTGCAGCGGCATTTGTCCTTGGATGACAAGGATATTTCCTGGCGGCTGGATACCCTTCTTCAAGAACAACAGCAAATCAAAACCTATCCTGGTACAGTAAGACCCTGCATTTTGCCCCGGTCCATGAATTATTTTGTGGTCAGGAAAAAAGATGCTGACCCTGCCTACCAAATGACTTCTTTGGCAGATGATATCTATTTTGGTGTGGATTTGATCGTCAGGGGTGAGGATTTATGGTCCTCTTCCTGCGCACAAATTCAATTATCAGGGTACCTTCCTGAAGACCCCTTATCTCAGGTTACATTTTTTCACCACCCTTTGGTCAAAGAAGGTAAACAAAAACTCTCCAAATCCGATGGTGCCATGGCCATTACAACCATGCGTGAAAAAGGTATGCGCAAAGCGGATATCTATCGCCTTGCAGGCAGCCACCTGGGTCTGAATGGCCCCGTCAACACCCTTTCGGAATTTGAAGCTGCCTTCATGGAAAACCTGCAAGGATAACCTCTCAATCATCATAATCCGGAATAGCCAGCGACTTCCCTCCATTCAGGCCAGATTGGTGAGCAACAATCCCTGGTACGGTATAGGCAAGTGCCTCGTAAACATTTACCTCAGGCCACCTCTCCTCCAGAATTGACCTGATAAATTCATGTGTGATGAAAGTGTGAGAGCCATCGTGCCCGCTGTTGTGCCTCATTTTTTCAGGGAGCATTTCTGTTTTCCACCATTGGGGGAATTCATAGGCTTCCACCTTATTTTGAGTATGTTCAAATCCTGCATCATCTTTCCCCAGCTGATCTGCTGCTGTCACCATGGTGGCCTGGTTTCCATGACCGGAAGGCAGATAAAGGCTCATTTTCTCCCCCCTCCACTCTCCTCTTTCTGCATTTCTCAAAGCTCCTTTCCAATTTACCTCCACCCTGAAAGGATGGTTCCTGTTGGTTTGAAAAAAAGCCGTTTCATTCCAGAACGGATTTTGATAAGGGTTGTCCTTTAAAAGTCCCTCGCCATTGCCCCAACCCACACAACTTACCTGTTTCAACCTTTCACCTGTCACACTGATCAAAAATGCCGTACAATGGGTTGGGTAATGCATGGGAGGCAAGCCATGTCTCCAGGTAGGCGCTCCGTTTTCAAACCAAAGCACCTCCAGCCCCGGGTGGTTGTATTCTGCTGCAGCACTAAAAATTTCACCAAACCGCCCTTCTTCATAGAATTTTTTGGCAGAAATGGTTCCCTGCATGTAGGTGGTGGTCTCTGCCATCATATATGTTTTACCAGATGCTAAAACCGCCTCCTTCACCTGACCGCATTCCTCCAAATTCATGGCAAGAGGTACGGCACAAAGTACATGTTTACCCGCTTTGAGGCTGGCAATGGTATGTGCGGCATGATCCGGGGCAGGAGTTGCCAGAAAAACAGCATCAATCTTAGGATCTTCCAAAAGCATTTCCAGAGAGGGGTAACTTTTCGAACAGCCATAGGTTTCCATCAAATGATTCCTGCGGTCCTTTCTCAAATCACTGACTGCTTCCACGATACAATCCGGATGTTCATGGAATTGAAAAGTAGCCCCAAACCTACCTCCTACGATACCTATTCTTACTTTTTTATCAGATTCCGAAGGTATACTCCAGGAGGGGAATGCTCCCAAACCCAGAGCTCCTGCCAACAATCCACTTTTAGTAATAAAATTTCTTCTGCTCAATTTCATGTGTTTATAATTGTTTCTTAATGGTCACATGGAATCTTTGACGATTAAAATAATCATTGCCCTGTGTGTTTAATGATGATTTTAATCGTGTCGATTTCATATGATTATAATTTGTTTCTTAATGGGCACATGGAATCTCGCATGCTTAATAATCATCTCAGGGTGTGCCGTTCTCGTCATGCTCGATTTCATGGTCATCAATTTTTTAGATTTGTAAATGAAGATAAAAAAAGATCCTGAATAATTACTCCATTTTGGTATTGGGGTACTATCTGGATTTTACAGTGGGTGAAGAAAACACAATATTGCCAAATAAAAAACAGTTATAACTGTCAAAAAAACAATTAAAATAGTTGGTTTAATCGCGTAAATTTCCGTTTATTTATCCCTGATTTCTTTGCATAATTAACAATAACTTCTACCCATCATGCCACATTTATTTTGCCGTATGCCATTATGGTTTTCAATGCTGTTTTTGGTCATAGGCGTATCCTGTAGTCCGGATACTGAAGATGCTTCTGAACATCCTTTTGATCAATTGACGGAGGAAGAAAAAAGATTGCCAGAAAATGCATTGTTAGGCATAAAGGTCAACGAAAAAGTTCATGTCAACCTTTTTGCATCAGAACCCATGCTCACCAATCCTACCAATATTGACATTGATCACAAGGGTAGGGTTTGGGTTTGCGAAGCCTACAATTACCGGCCAGCCATCACCGGCAATGAGACCCGGGAAGTAGGGGATCGGATTTTGATATTGGAGGATACAAATGGGGATGGATCTGCCGATAAAAGTACCGTCTTTTACCAGGATCCCGAACTCAATTCACCTTTGGGCATTTGGGTAATGGGAAATCAGGCGATTGTTTCCCAAAGCCCGTACGTTTGGCTGTTAACAGACACTGATGGGGATGATCAGGCGGACAAAAAAGAAGTGATTTTTAAGGGCATAGGAGGAGAACAGCACGATCACGGCATGCATGCCTTTGTATTCGGGCCGGATGGTAAATTTTACTTTAATTTCGGCAATTCCGGTGGCTCGATTGAGGATCGCAACGGAGAGGTATTGAAGGATACCAATGGCAAACCCATACTTCCCGAGCATTACAAGGAAGGCCTGGTATTCAGGTGTAACCCTGATTTTTCTGAGATTGAAGTTTTGGGACAGAATTTCCGCAACAATTATGAAGTGGCTGTAGATTCATACGGTACCATGTGGCAATCCGACAATGATGATGATGGCAACAAGGGTGTACGTATCAATTATGTGATGGAGTATGGAAATTTTGGTTACAAGGATGAAATGACCGGAGCGGGATGGAGAGCCAACAGGACCAATAAGGAAAAAGAAATCCCCCAGCAACACTGGCACCTGAATGATCCGGGGGTAATCCCCAACCTTCTGCAAACGGGAGCAGGTTCCCCTACTGGAATGGTGGTGTACGAAGGCAGAGCTTTACCGGAGATTTTTTGGGACCAGATGATCCATACTGATGCCGGGCCAAATGTGGTTCGTGCTTATCCGGTAGAAAAAGACGGTGCAGGCTACAAGGCTTCCATTGTAAACATCATGGAAGGAGACAAAGACCAGTGGTTCAGACCATCTGATGTTTGTGTGGCGCCAGATGGTTCTTTAATGGTTTCCGACTGGTATGATCCGGGAGTTGGCGGTCACCAGGCAGGAGATCTGAACCGGGGTAGAATATTCAGAATTACCAGTTCGTCCTCCGCTCCTGAGCAACCTGAAATCTTATTCAATACGCTCGACGGAAGTATGGAGGCACTATTGAATCCAAACCTCTCCACCAGGTACCAGGCATGGAAAAACATAAAAGCCATGGGTAAAGATGCTGCCCCAGCTCTGGAAAGGATTTTTAAAGAAAATCCCAACCCCCGGTACCAGGCCCGGGCTTTTTGGGCCCTTGCCAAAATAGGTCATGATAGTGAAAAATACATTCAAGCCGCCATCAGTCATGAAAATCCGGATTTGCGGATAGCCGGATTGAGGGCTGCCCGGCAGGAAAAACTGGATCTGGCTCCATATCTCAAACAATTGGTCCGGGACACTGATCCACAGGTAAGGAGAGAAGCCGCCATCGCACTGAGAAATTTGCGCATTCCGGAAGCTCCGGAACTGTGGGCCACCCTAGCTGCCCAACATGATGGGGAGGACCGTTGGTACCTGGAAGCTCTGGGTATTGGAGCGGAAGGGCAGTGGGATAGTTTTTACAATGCCTGGCTGGAAAAAACCGGCGATGAGCTGATGAGCAGTAAAAAGCAGCAGGACATCATCTGGAGATCCAGGACTGGTAATGCCGTGGGCCACCTGGCAGCACTTGCCTCCGATCAGGGCCAGCCTTTGGAGGATCGTTTGCGGTATTTCAGGGCTTTTGACTTTAATCCGGACAGGGAAGGAAAATCTGCGGCCCTGGTAAAAATGCTTGAAGAGCAGTCTTTGCGCCAGGCGAATCAGGAAGAAAGTAACCGTATCAATAAACTGGTGCTTACCCACCTGGATCCGGCTTATTTGAATCGTTCGGAAATTGCACAGAGCGCCTTGAGAAACGCGCTAAAGGAAAGCGAAGGTACCGAAGCTTATCTGGAATTGGTACAAAAGTTTGAGGTGAAGTCAGAAAACCAAAGGTTACTGGAAATGGCCTTAGTGGAAAGTGACAACAATTTGGGTAAGACAGCCGCAACCTTGCTCCTACGCTTTGATGGAATTGAAATGGTCCGGAAAGTGCTTTACAGCGGAGCAGAAGAAAGGGTTTATCCCATGCTTTCTGTGCTAAGGGGAATAGGGACACAGGAATCTTTGCAAATCCTTGAAAACATGGCCTTTGATAGCTCATTGCCACTGAATACCCGGAAAGAAGCTACTTCAGCAATCGGGGGAAGTTATGGTGGCGAAGAGAAAATTTTGGAATTATTAAAGTCTGAACGACTTCCCGAAAATCTAATTCCTGCTGCAGTAACCGGTGTAAGTCGTGCCTGGAGAAAAAGTGTACGTGCAGAGGCAGCCAGTTATCTGGATAGTACTTCCGGTGAAGACAATCCCTTACCGCCAATGAACGAACTACTGGCCATGGAGGGCAGCGTAGAGAAAGGCCTGCTGGTATTTAAAACCAATTGTGCTGTTTGCCACCAGGTAGGTGATATGGGGATGGACTTCGGCCCGAAACTCACAGAAATAGGCAGCAAGCTTTCGAAAGAGGCCCAGTTCATTTCTATCCTTCACCCTGATGCAGGCATTAGCTTCGGCTATGAGGGCCATGTCCTCCAAATGAAAGATGGCAGTACCCTGGGAGGAATTATTGCCAGCCAAACCGAAACCGATATTGAATTAAAAATGCCTGGTGGAAGTTCTGTTCCCATTAAAACTGCAGATATGAAGACTATGGAGCAAATGGAGAATTCCATGATGCCCTCCGGACTGGAAAAAGCGATGAGTACCCAGGAATTGGTGGATCTGGTAGCTTACCTGATGTCATTAAAGAAAGAATCTTAATAAACTTATTATTTCATGAAATCCAGCATGACGGGAACCCACACAGAGGGATGATTATAAAACACCTTCCTGTCGGCAGGCAGGTGATCTTAAAAAAACAAAATATTAACACATGAAAAATCTCAAAAATAACCAAAGAAGAAACGTATTGAAGAAAATAGCGGGTACTGGCCTGGCAGGCATGCTGGTACCGGGTTTATCCAACCGGCTATTGGCAGCGGAAGCCCAACTGCCGGAAAACTTAAAAGGCAATGTTAACCACTCTGTATGCAGGTGGTGCTACAATGATATTGCCTTTGAGGACTTGTGCAAGGGTGCTGTAGAAATTGGACTGAAGTCTATAGAGTTGGCCGGACCGGAAGAATGGCCCACTCTCAAAAAATACGGGCTTGACTGCGCCATGCCCTGGGGAGCAGGATTAGGGATTGAAAGGGGCTGGAACAATCCTGAGTTGCATGAGGAATTGATCAAAAGTTATGAAGAGGTAATCCCCAAAGTAGCTGCCGCAGGGTACAAGCAAATCATCTGCTTTTCGGGTAACAGAAATGGGCTGGATGACACAAAAGGAATAGAAAATTGTGCCATGGGGCTGAAAAAAGTCATGCCCACTGCAGAAAAACATGGGGTCATCATGTGTATGGAATTGCTAAACAGCAAGGTAAATCACAAGGATTACCAGGCAGATCATACGGCATGGGGAGTTGAAGTATGTAAAGCGGTAGGCTCGGAAAACATTAAATTGCTTTACGATATCTACCACATGCAGATCATGGAAGGAGATGTCATTGCCACCATCAAGGAATACCATCCCTACATTTCTCATTACCACACAGGAGGAGTTCCTGGCAGAAATGAAATCGATGAAACCCAGGAATTATACTATCCCGCCATCATGAAAGCCATTCTGGATACAGGATACCAGGGATATGTGGGGCAGGAATTTATACCCAAACGGGCAGACAAACTGGCTTCGCTAAAACAAGGAGTGGAGATTTGTGATGTTTGAAAAAATATGCTGAAGGTAAAAGGCCGCTCCTTCTCAGGTAGCGGCCTTTATGGTTTTAATTAAGAAGATACCTGATCAATTTCTCAGGGGTATCAATTCATGTTGATTTTATTGTCAGAAAACACATTTTGAGAAATTTCTGGTTTTCTTCTGGCAAGACGTTTCTTTCTTCTGACCAGGCTTTTTTCTGACAAGCTGGGCGCTTTTTTACAGTTGCTTTTGATATTTTTAAGGGTTCTTTTGTCCATCCATAGGCCCAGAGAAACAGCCACCAGGGTCAAAACCGGAAAGAGGATGTGGTCATTTAAAGCATAACCAAAAAAGACCAACCCAATAAAACAAAGCTTAACCGTCCCCAGTGTAAGGGCCACCTGATCGTGCTTGAGTCCCATCCGAAGCAAAAAATGATGGACATGGCTTTTGTCTGGTTTAAGCGGGGATTTACCCTTCATACTTCGTTTGATAAAAATCCTGACCGTATCATAAATCGGAACGATCAAAAATGCCATCCCTGCTGAAAAGGGAGCATTTACTTTTAATCCCTCCCAGGGGGCCATGGTCCCGGACTTATCAACAAATAGGATCACCAATACCACCAGGGCAAAACCCAGACTCAGTGATCCTGTATCGCCCATAAATATCTTTGCAGGATGCCAGTTAAATACCAAAAATGCAAGTATTCCTCCAACAAGGGTAAAGGATATGAGACTATAGGAGGTCATTCCGAGACTATAAAACCAGAAACCCAGAATTGTAAGTGTGACCATGCTAAGCGATCCGGCAAGGCCGTCTGCCCCATCTATCAGGTTAAAGGAGTTGGTCAACACCAAAATCGCAAAAAAGGTGATCAAAACGCTTATTAAATAGGGGATTTCATAAATTCCCATAAATCCATACAAACCGGATATCCGGATATCTGCCATGACAATTACGAAAAAAGCCGGTATAGACTGCCCGATTAATTTCTGTGTGGCGGTCAATTCAATGAGATCATCCCTAAGGCCTACTGAAAACATGATTCCCAGGGCAACCAAAAAATACCTGGTTTCTACGATTTGATCGAAACTTAGCCATGCAAATAAACCCATAAAGGCAGCAAAAACGATTGCAATGCCGCCCATTGACGGGATGCTGCCCGCATGTATTTTACGTCCTCCGGGGGCTTCCATGAAGTTGATCTTTTTAAGTACCATGATCAATACAGGAGTCATTAAAAAACCAAAGAAAAAAGATGTAGCTGTTGATAGAAAAATATTCATGGCATGAAAGTTTTCACAAAAGTAAACATAATGAATTTACAATTTTAGTTTTTTTCCTTGAAATTTCATGAAAACCCCAACTTACTTACACATTATAGTAGCTTCTGTACCAATCTATAAACTTTTGAATACCGAATGTCACTGATGTTGCAGGCTTGTATCCCAGCTCATTTTCCAAAGGTTTGGTATCGGCGAAAGTAGCCGGCACATCTCCTGGTTGTATGGGTAACATGTCTTTTTTGGCTTCTTTCCCAAGTGCAACTTCTATGGCTTTGATAAAGTCCATCAAACGAACAGGGTTTGAATTTCCTATGTTATAAACCGTATAGGGAGCCTTTGATTGACTGGCATCCCCGGTAGCTGGATCCCAATCCGGATTTTCCTTGGGAGGATGATCCACTACCCGGATCACACCTTCCACGATGTCATCCACATAGGTGAAATCCCTTTGCATCTCCCCGTAATTGAATACTTTAATGGGTTGGTTTTCCAATATAGCTTTTGTAAACAGAAATAGTGCCATATCTGGTCTTCCCCAGGGTCCGTACACCGTAAAAAATCTCAAACCGGTAGTAGGCAGGCCAAAAAGATGGCTGTAGGTATGGGCCATCAATTCATTTGACTTCTTGGAAGCGGCATACAAAGAAACCGGATGGTCCACATTCTGGCTGGTGGAAAAAGGCATTTGGGTATTGGTACCATATACCGAGCTGGATGAGGCATATGCCAAATGTTTGATCTCAAAATGGCGGCAAGCCTCCAGAATATTCAGAAAACCTACAATATTGGCTTGAATATAAGCATCCGGATTGGTCAGGGAATACCGCACTCCTGCCTGAGCCGCCAAATTCACCACTTTGTCTATTTTTTGTTCCTTAAAAAGACCGAATAGTCCTTCCTTATCCTCCAATTTCAGTTGAATAAACTGGTAATGGGGGTGTTTGGAGCTTTTTACGATTTTACCATAATCGATCCTGTCTGGATCAATACCCGTTAATTTCAGGCGGTCATGCTTTAGCTGCACCTCATAATAATCATTGATACTGTCTACCCCAATGACTTCATCGCCTCTTTCCAAAAGCTTTTGTGCCAGGTGCATACCTATAAAACCTGCTGTACCAGTTACCAGAATTTTCATCTTTATTTAATTTATTGAATTAGTATTAGCAAACACTTAAACTAACTAATTATTCTTGTAATCCCATAAGTAAATCAAATGGAGATTACCATGAAAAGAAAACAAATGCTTTCCCGCGGGAAAATCAGGGCTGCTTTTTCTTCCACTTTGCCATTGATAATTTTTGCCATTCACCAGTTTGAACTTCGAACCTACCAATAAATTGTCCCATCTTTTATTAAAAATAAGCCCTGCACTAAGATCTATCCAGGGCTGTATTTCATTTTGTTGTCCAAATGCCCGGTAGTAAAAGTCCTGGTGGTTGGCGATCCGCTCCACTATTATCCCCAACTTGTCGAATTCTTCAACAACCGAAAATTCAAGGGTTTGACTGTTGCTGCCAGTACCTATACCCGTGCCCAAAGATTGGCCTCTATTTACAAATCCTCTTACCTGGTAATGGGTGGCCCAAGATGTTCTACCTCCTAAACCTTCATATCGGATATATCGATTAACGGATTCCTGATGTTGGGTTATTTCCCCTCTAATTTGAAAGAATTTATTTCCTTTGGCTAATGAAAAAAGCTTTTGAAATCCCATCAAATATGCCCTTGCATGTTCAGGGTTCATCAGAGCCTCCCTCCAATCATAAGAGTGGTCCCTTCTCCCATATTCGGCATAAATCTCAGCATTGGAAGCTTTATTTACCAGTCGAAAAAATATTACAGCTTGCTGATCCCTTGCTTCATTATCAAAGGTAAGCGTATTTCCGTCTTCAAAGAAATTCTTTTTTTGGAATGGGTCAAAAATAGGCAAAAAATCCCTGAATGTATCTCCTCTGTTTTCATTATATTGTTGAAAAGTCCTTAAAAAGCCCAGGAAAAAACCAGGAACCCACTTTGGATGATAGCTTACCATTAAGCCGTTCAAATACCTCCAATCCCCTTCAAAAGGGAGAAAATACCTGTCATTCAATTGAGGGATTTGTGAAGCTACTCTACCAGAATTTTCTAACCTGCCCACCAATACCTGCCCTTCAAAATTACCAATAGCAGTTTTTGCCGGCTTGGTGGTATTTAGTGTCAAATGAGGAAAACTTTCTGCATTATTTGAAAAAGTGAGTGAGCTCCATTGCCCAGGACCCCACCAAACAGAACGTGAGGATACGCCGATTTCAAATGCTCCAAAGCTTGCTGTGAAACTTGATTGGCCCCACCAAAATCTGTTATACCCTCCATTTGAAAAATTTTCCGGGGTATCATCATTGTTCCAATAGTGAAATCGGGCCTTTTGTACGGCTGGTGAAAAACTTTCAGGAAATCCTTTAAAAGGTTTATCCTGAGAAAAAACAAATTCTGGTTGTAGCTGGAAGTTTAAAAATCCCAATCTGGCAAAAATACCCCCACTCAGGTATTGCTGAAATCCCCGCCCAGGAGGGATACCAAAATCTCCCCAACCATAGGGTCTCTGCCCGTTAAGGATCTGATTACTGACTAATGGAAGGACGGAAAAAATAAAATGGCTTTTTTTTGATTTGGGCTTTTTCTTTGGTCCAATTTCATTTGCAATCTGTGGACGAATGGAAAGAACTTCTGTTTCCGCCGTTTTTTCGGAATGGATTACTTGCTGCCTTCTGGAAAACTCCTCTAAAATTGGAGTGCCCGGTGCCAATACCTGTGAAAAAGCATTTATTTGAAAAAGGAGAAAAATGAAGGTAAAAAACCACCATTTTCTATAATTGATCACCAACATACTACCGCAAAAAATATCTATTAAAATAAAAAAGGAGCAACTTAATTCCCGCTGAGGCTAAATCTGAGGATTTCCTCTGTTTTATCAAAATCATGTTTTTCAAAGGGCAACAAATCAATTCCTTTAATTTGTTGCAGGGCATTGAAAAGTTCATCAAAATCAATCACCGTCAAGGCATACCCATTATTTCCCATAAAGGCTGCGATATCCAATTGGTGGTTATCTGTTCTTTCGGTATTGGGTACAATGATGATCCTCTTCCTCAATTCTAAAAGTTTGTAAATGGTCCCTGCCCCGGCATGACAAATTATCACATCACTACTTTTGTAGTATTGATCTATTTTTTTGGAAAATGAGAAAAATGTATGGTTTACTGGCTTATATGCGCCATCAGCAATCTGGAAAGTAAAAGCCATATCCGAAGGTAAAACCAGCTCATCGAGGTACTTTATCAAAGAGTCAAATCTGGTTGTACCCACTGTTACCAATATCTTCATAATAAACCCGAGTAAATTGCTTTTGGATAAAACTTTTCCAGGGATTTGTTTTGAATATAAAACCTGTCCGCCAAGCGATACATGACTTTTCCGGCATAGGATTGGGTTTCAAACCTGGACCAGGTCTCAATAAAAATAATTTTGGATTTTAGCATCTTAAATAGCATGGAAAACGGAATAGCCAGTCCCGGTCCTGTAGAAATTACTGAAACTACCTGATAATTCTTTTTAATACGAAAAAAGCATTGGATAAAATTGAAATATTTCTGTGGGATTTTAAAAAAATTGGCTGCAGAAAAATATTTATTTCTGAATGGGGGCTGCTCAAAATTTTCAAGGACAAGATGATGCTCAATGGATGCACCACTTTCTGTGATGGAGATAAAATCAATTTTTAACTCCGCATGGTGCCGATCCATTTTATTCAGTAGCCTTTCCATTTGGGCTTTGTGCCCACCCGAACCATAAATTAAAAGAATCACCTTAGGCTTCATTACTTTCCGAGCAGTTTATAATAAAATCGATGCCTGAAATATTTAATTGCCAATGGATCATCAATTCGTCCCACCTTTTGTTTAGATGCCTCCTTATACCCATTGATGTACTGCCTGGCATCCGCTTTTTTTCCTTTGAGAAACATTCTTGCAGCTCCTGCCCACACATACAGGTAAGGAACGTGTCGCATGTAAGCAGACTTGCCATAGTACTCATAACCAAATTTGGCACCTCTTTGCCTCAACCGAACTTCCAAATCAGGAAATGACCGTACTTTCCAATCCATCATGATGGCTTTGGCAGCAGATACCGCATCCTGAGATACAGAAATCTTATATCCTGTCTCATCCAAACATTTTCGCCTCCAAACCCTGAATCCACTAGGTGCAAAACTCCTGTTTACATAACTGGTAATGATTTCGCTTCCATAATCTTCCAATTGCCGTGCGGCAGAAGCTATACCTAATTTGGAATCCTTCCTAAAATTTTCCAGAAGGCTTCTGTAATAGTCCTTTTCCGGAACCACATCACTGTCCAAAATACCTATGAAATTATAATCAGCCTTATTTTTCTTTTCAAGGTCAAAAATTTGTTCCAAACCAAACTTGATGATTCTGCTGTACTTTGGGCCAAGGGCATAGCCTTTTTCTTCATCTTCATAGTCCACTCGCAGCACAATGGTATTTTTAAAGGCTGAAGCATGGTTGTCCAGTTCCTTTTCAAATATCTGAACGGTATCATCTGTACTTCCATCGTTGATAAAAATCCATAAATCAGGTTTACAGGTTTGGCTAGCCATTCCTTGAATTAAATTCTGGATATTCTTAGCCTCATTTTTCGCCGGTGTAACTATCGCAAGCTTGTTGCCCATTTAAACGTCTGTTTTTTTTAATTTCTCCTCCTTGTGTTTGATGGCTATTATTGCCAGCAACAACCACCAAAGTGTATTCAATACAACGATATTCCCAACAATCATTCCTAAAAATATAGCTGCAAGTGCTGCATAGATGGCAAAGTAGGTGTTGGAATTGTGTTTTATGGAGGCCTTTCTCATTCTGGACAAGGCATAATACAGGGCAAATAAAAACATGATCAGTCCAAATAGGCCAAATTCAAGTAATACCCTTATATAATCATTGTGGGGCTCTCTTATACTGCTTTCTAAAAAATAAGGACTTGCAAGGGATGCAAATTCCAGACCCATACCTGTATACAGGCCATCCTTTGCTACCAGCTCATCGTACATCAACTTCCAGGTCACAATTCTCCACACAAGAGAGCTGCCCCCCCCTGCCTGGTTTTCCGCAAGTCTTTCGGTAATAGATGTAACATCAGTCAGTTCCCTGATCCTGTTTTGCATCAAGAATGCAGCTCCGGCTAAAAAAAAAGGGAAAACAAAAATGGCGAGAATTTTCTGCCATCGTCGGGCATAGCGGAGCATAAATAAAAACAACACCAATAATAAACTGATAACTCCACCCATTCCCCCAAGAAATGCGGAAAAAAGAAAAACGAGAAAAGAAAAGAAATAAAGCCGGTAAACAATAAGTAAAATAGCAAAATAAGGCACTAAAAAATAACTGAAATGATTTGAATTGATAAAAGTTCCGCTGGGCCTTTCCATTCCCAAAAATATAAACTGAAAAACTGCCAGAATGCTTTCCAGCAGAACGACCAGGGTATATAACATGAAAATTTGTCTGAAAGACACTTTGCTGTAATAGGCCAAGATAAAAACCGCAAAATAAGAAAAATAGCGAACTACTCCTCTGATACTAAAAAAGGGTTGGTTATGAAGATATACAGCATTAAAAAAGGCGTATCCAATCAACAGGAAAAAAAAACCTGTGTAAAATAGTAAGTATTTTGGTATACGCAATTTGAACAACAATAAAAGGAAAAACCCTCCCAAAAGGGCCAGCCCTACTGCCGCACCTAGTCCTGATCTGTCCACGAGTATCCTGAAAAACAGGAGTACCACCAGCAAAACAGAAAAGAAATCCCATTGGAGAACTTCCTTTAAACGAATGCTATTGGGTAAAGAGAAATTCAATTTATCAATTATATTTACCTCTACTGAGAAACCGGTAAGCCTTTGCTGTCAACTCCGGAGGGAAAATCGAAACAAATGTGATAACTCTACCCTTAAAATTAAGGTGTCTCCATTTGGTCTTTCCCCATAGGGATCCGGGTTTTTGCCCCACTCTTAGGGTTTGAAGCCACCTGCTCACTACCCTGGCATTTAAAAATTGAAATAACAGGGATTTAATAACAGGGCTCTTTGTTTCATTAGCCAGCATTTTAACCGTATCTGCTTCACAACCCAACTCAAAAACCTGGGTTTTGGTGACCATATTTACAGAATCCCTATGATAAATCACCGTTTTCTGGGGAGACCAGAGGGCCAATTTTCCCCAATAAATCGCCCTTAACCAGGTATCCACATCTCCGCCGCGCTTGCACCTTCCTTCAGGAAAACCTGAAACAGATTGTAGCAAAGACTTGCGGATACCCAATGCCCCCGTCCAGAAAGGTGGAAAGCCATCCCTGCTGTTCACTAAAAAAGATTTCAGGTCAATTTCGTGCACACCTTTGGTTTGGTGCTTTCTATGATATGCACTGTCAAAAGATTTACTGCTGTCTTTTCCATCAAAAACATCTGTCCACGAGGTAGATACGATTGATATATCAGGCTTATTCTTAATGAGACTTAAGAAAGTGGTTAAATGATCAGGCTTCCACGCATCATCAGCATCCAGAAAAGCTATCCACTCATATGTGGCTTCAGCTATCCCTAGATTCCTTGCAGCATATCCTCCTGGCCCCGGAGTGTTCCTTTGGAATACTTTTATGCGATCATCCTCAAAAGAAAGTGCTTTTTCATAGCTCCCATCGGTGGAACCATCGTCGACGAGTATCAATTCAAAATCTACAAAATCCTGGGAAACGACAGAATCAACTGACCTTTGCAGGTGCGGAAACTTGTTATAAATGGGAATAATAACACTAAACATTTGAAAAATGAAATTTAAGTATTTGAAATACTAGCAATCCAAAAAAAGAAAGGATTGCAAGAACAAATCCCGAAACAAGAAAAACCATGCCTAATAAAACATATTTTGGTTCACTATTAGAAGTTGGTATTTGTGGTCTTTGAAAAACATTTAGCAGCGGGGTCGCCTCTTGCACCTTTATCCTGGCTTGTTCCAATTGCTGCGCAAGAGAATTATATACACTAAATTCAAGATTAAAATCAGACTGCAACCTGTCTTCTTCGGTTTTTACCAGTTGTGAATTGATACCTCTATTACTGTCTCTGAATCTGGCAAGTGCTTTCTGTGTGCTTTCTACCCTGCTTTTAGCCTCATTTGTTCGCTTTTGAATAAATTCAAAATTTTGAATTTCCTTTTCTAGAATCAAGTCCGTCAGGTAACTTTTCAACTTTCTAATTAAAATTCCATTAAGTTGAGCGCTGCCTACCGGATTTTGCATTTTTGTCTGTATCAGGAGTAGTCTATCCTCTTTTTCAATCTGAATTCTACTCCTTAATTGAACAATTGCCTTCCTTTCTTCAGAATTTAAAGATAAAATATCCTGATCTTCAGAAGAAATTATAGGTTGAGGTTTATTATTTTTATCCTTAGCAGAAGTGGACGAAAGTTGGGTACTAATTAAGGCCGGAAGCCTAAATAGATGATAATAGAAGTCGTGTTTTTCATATTCATTAACAAATTGAATTAGCGTAACACTATCACGCTCCTCTGGTATTTCAATTTTCTCATAAATTAGTTCTTTAAGAAAATCACTCTCCATTACCAATTCAGGAATGAGCTCAGCCGGGATAGACTCAGAACCTTGATTCCCCAGTCCCAGATTTCCTAAACCCGAAATACCGGCAAGCCCTCCAAGGGATTTTCCACTAAAACCTTGCTGTTGTTCCAGCAGAAGTTTAGATTTCGCTACATATTCATCAGGCGAAGATATAATAAAAATAAGACCCAATAAAAAAACAACAATCGTAACTAAAAAGATCCAAATCTTAAAGTTCAAAATTGTTTTAACAAGCTCTTTAATATTTATTTCTTCATTTTGAAAAGAATCGGAAATAAATTTGTCTAACACTTGCAATTTAGTACCCATATTTTTTTTAAGAATTAAATTTCTATACTGGTATTATAATTAAAAAGTATCAAAAAAATGATAAAATAATTTCTATATAGAATAAAATCACTTTAAGAAAGATATT
>NZ_JABURL010000111.1 GCF_014762705.1 Cyclobacterium sp.
ATAATTATTTAATAAAACAATAGTAAACAGAATAAAATAATAATAATCAAAATAGATCAACCTTTTTATGCTTTAAGGGGTTAGGGGTAATTATTTGTCAATTCCTCAAAATTTGATTATTATGCAATCGATTGCGCAGGTGCTGGTTCTTTTCACTGGACCCAAGCTTCAAATTCAAACATAAACCAACTTTATCGTCATGGAAAATAAATTTTCAAGAAGGTCATTTCTACATGCTGTCAGTTTGTTGGCAGCCGGAACAACCTTGACTGCCCCTTTAACGGGCTTTGGCATGAAAAGGAAACTTAGAGTGACCCTGGTAGGAACAGGAGTCAGGGGTACCTCCTTCTGGGGGAGAAGACTGGTGGAACAATACTCAGATATTCTGGAGTTTGTCGGTCTAAGTGATATCAATCCGGGCAGGTTAGACTATGCACTCGATTATATGAAGGTAGACTGTCCGACTTTTGTGGATTTTGATGAAATGCTAACCCAAACCAAACCGGATTTGGTCATCGTCACCACCATGGACTCTACCCATCACGAGTTCATTATCAAAGGCCTGGAAGCCGGATGTGACGTGCTCACCGAAAAGCCCCTGACCACGGATGAGGACAAATGTCAGCAGATACTGGAAGCAGAAAAAAAATCCGACAAAAATCTGATCGTAGGTTTCAATTACCGCTGGAGTCCTTATATAACCAAAATTAAAGAATTGCTTCAGAACAAGGAGATAGGTGAAGTTACTTCTGTTGATTTTCACTGGTACCTCAACATTCATCACGGAGCATCTTATTTCCGGAGATGGCATGGAGTGACCGAAAACGGGGGATCACTTTGGGTACATAAGGCGACCCACCATTTTGACTTGTTGAATTGGTGGCTGGATTCTGACCCTGAGGAAGTTTTTGCCTATGGTGCCCTGGAGCACTACGGCAGCAACGGTCCTTTTAGAGGGAAAAATTGCCGCTCCTGTGTACACAAAAATGACTGCAAGTATTATTGGGACATCACCAAAAGCCAGCGTGATGTGAAGCTTTATGTGGAAAATGAGCACCATGATGGTTATTTCAGAGATGGCTGTGTTTACCGCCATGAAATTGATATTTATGATAAGATGTCGGCCAATATCAAATATGCCAATAAGGCGGTGGTCAATTATTCCCTGACGACGTATAGTCCTTATGAAGGTTGGAAAATAGCATTCAATGGTCAGAAGGGCAGAATTGATGCCTGGTTGGATATCCCTTTCATGAGCAATGAAACCATGGATCAGGAAGCCCTTCATGCGGCAGAAATGAACCAAAACAATGCAGGGGAGGACATGCACAGAGAGCCACTTGTATTGCATAAAAATTGGGAAAAACCACAGATCATACAGGTTGTCAGTGAACGTGGAGGTCACGGTGGTGGCGATAAAAGATTGCATGATAAAATCTTCAAAAATCCGGAAGCAGCAGACCCTTACAAACATGCCGCTGGATTACGGGATGGAATCATGTCCGTAATGGTTGGTGTGGCGGCCAGAAACAGCATCAATTCCAACGGACCTGTTAAAATAGCAGACCTTACCAGTATCAAGCCCAGTCCAAACAGGGCATAAATTCATTTTATTTTTCCCCTCCATCAAGGTAAAAATTACCCATGGAGGGGTTTTTTTGTATTCTTTCCATAATTAAATTATTTTCACCGTATGAAATCGACACGATTAAAACCATCATTAATCACACTGGACAATGATTATTTTAATCGTCAAAGATTCCATAGCTTGACCCGACTAATCGGGGTGACCTGTTAAAAGCAAATTAAAAACACATGAAAATAGAACATTTAGCACTCAACGTACACCATCCTCAGGCGATTTCAGACTGGTATGAAAAAAACCTGGGGTTAACGGTGGTTAAAAAAATGGATAAAGCCCCTTTCATGACTTTTTTGGCCGACGACAGTGGCAAAGTCATGATCGAACTTTACCAAAATGCCAAAGCATCGGTTTTGGACTATGCCAATCTCAATCCCCTGATGCTACACCTGGCTTTCGTATCAGAAAACCCGGATGATGAAAAGAAACGTTTGGTAGCAGCTGGTGCGGAATTGATCAGCGATGATACCCTGGAAGATGGTACCCGGTTGCTGATGCTTAGGGATCCCTGGGGTCTGGCCATTCAATTCTGTAAAAGGGCCAAACCCATGCTTAAATAAACTTATTTCCTGGCCGGCCTGGTGTTTTTCAATTGGAAATTACGGGTAATGTTGAAGCCAAAATGGATGTCTCCATTGAAAAAATCACCCTTAGTGGAAGGTATAAATCCTGTTTCTGTCATTTGTTGGGCATTGGTCAGGTGCAATTGAAACACATGGCCTCCGGTTTCAATATCAACTCCTATGGCCAGAGGATGGGTGTTTCCATTTTCCTGCTCTGTAAACCGGTGATAATATTCAATATTTAAGTGAATGCTTTTGGTAATCTGGTAACTCAATCCTGCCCCCATTGCCAGTAAAGCGTTTGGGTCTGTCCTTTCCCGGACCAGGTTACGGTGGATATAAGTGGGCATCAGTTGAATAGAAGCCTTTTGATTCAGCTTGCTGGCTACTAATAATTGATGGGCATATTGCAACCTTCTATTCAGGTTCATGGGAATCTCCGGACGGCGGATAGTGTTGATGGAAGCATTAGAAAGCCAAACCAGGGTTATTGGCAGTTTGATTTTACCCTTGCTTTGTTGATAAAGGCTGATTTTAACAAATCCATCATACATTTTGTTGAAAGAATTTCTTCCTATCCCCAGGGTAAGCCAATCCTCCCATGCATAATCCAATCCCAACCGCATATTGGCCTGATCCATGCCAAAGAATTGATAGGCACCAGAATTGATCCTTCCAAAGCGGTGGGAAATTAAAAATTCCAAATTCCCCTTTTTCCTGGTTTCAACCGTATGGCCGTTGATCAACCTGATGGCTTTAAAGGTGGAGGTGGGCGTATTCCATTCGGTTTCATCTTCTTCCCTGAGCTGGTCCAATAAATTGTCCTGCGCCAATGTGCTGAGAAAAAGAAAATAAAAGATCAGGGAAATTACCAGTATTTTGTTTGTCATCGGTCTGTTTTTTCAAATACAAAGCTTACAGTTACCTTTACCTCTTCCGCAATGTTATAAAATAGCACCTTTGGTATCTGAATGTCATAATCTTCGAGTTTTACCGGAAAAACGGCGTCCATGATGATTTGGTCACGCGTGAAATTGATATTACCAGGAACCCGTACTTTATTGGTTTGGCCATGAATGGTTAAATTGCCTTCAGCCAAAACCTCCTGGGATCCGGATCTCTCCCGCTCATAGCCGCTCAGTTTTCCTTCAAAGGTGGCTTCTGGATAGGTATGCGATTCCATGAATTTGTCATTAAAATGTTCCTGCATCAGGGATTTCGGGAATTGGAAGGCTTTAATGGGTACCAGAAAGGCCAGGTTGCCAGTTTGTTCATTAAATAAACCGGTCGGGGCATTGTTTACAGCCTGAATATCTTCCACCGGGGCACTGCTAAAGAACTCAATTTCCCCCGACACCGTTTTGTGTCCCTGGGCTTGAAGGGACTGTGATAACAGGAAAATAAAGATGGTTATACAGCAATTTTTCATAATAGGTTAATTATCCAATGCGCCGTTTTCCACCCAACAGTAGATGGATTCTAATTCGGCGGCAGTCAATTGTTTGCCTGATTCCGGGGCTGGCATAAAACCACTTTGGGTAAAATTCCTTATCTGATTCGCATACTGAATAATATTTTCGGGAACAGAGAGGTTTACTCGCTCTGATCCCGATACATGGCATCCGGAAATGGCACAATTCTGGTTAATAATGGGTATGATATCACCTGAGAGTGAGGCGGACTCCTCGCCACACCGCTCTTCCTCAGGCAATAAATCAGCTTCATTTTCAGTGGTACAAGAGAATAATGTACACGCAAGCAATACCCATAAGCAGGGTAAATAAAAGTTTTTAATAGCCATCATTATTGTTGTTATCTGGATTGGAGTCATTGGGCATATTTGCTGTGGCATTGTCACCAATATTTCCCTGAGCAATCAAGGTAGACATGGCAGTTGAACTTAAATGTACGTTGGCATGCCCGTCAAAATTCAGGAGTTCTTCATAGTTGATGGCGGTGCCATCGCCGGTTTGGGTAACAGTAGTTTCACTGACTCCGCTAGCACCATCTACATTGTTCAATCCAATGGCGATACCACCACCTTCGCTGGCAGAATTGTTGTGGATATGGGCTGGGTGAGAATTTCCGGCCTCAGTCCCCTCCAATTCAATCCGGATTAAAGTGCTTGTTTCACTTTCTTTGGTAAAAGTGATGGTGCCCTGTATCATGGGATCCGACACCGAATTCAATACATACTCTTTTTGGATAACCCGGGGGCCATCATCATTTTTTTCACAGGCGACTGTGAAAAAAGCAAGCAGGATAAACATGTTAAGCGTTAATTTGGTCGTTTTCATGATTTCTGATGTTTAAAATTTTAATTTTTGATTTGAGGGATAATATTTGATACCAAAGAAGATTCCTGTACTTTTCAAATCCAGGTTTCCTTCCCCGATACCCACCAGGGGTAAGCGATAATAAGGTTCCACATGGACAGCCAATTTTCTACTCAGCCTTCTTTCATAGCCAAAGCCGATGTTCCAAATACCAAATACATGTTGGTTATTCCCGGTTATTTCCAATTCCTCGGAATAAGGATTGCCTCCATAATTTTCATAGGTCAAAGTATAGTTTTCCTTCATCATGAAATAGGAAGACAGACCTGTACTTATAAACCATTTGTCATTTGCACCCATTATGGGGTAATACCTGAAATTAACTGGCACTTCAAGTATCCAACAATCACCTCTTAAGGATTGATGGGCTGCATATCCTTCCCAGTAGCCAGGGCCCTGTTGGTAGGTCTTTTTTGAATGCATGGCACCCGTGGAAATGCTCCACCTTTCACTGAGAAAATATTCCAGGCTTACACCAATGCTTCGGCCAAAGGGTGGAAAATTCGTATACCTGACTGCACTGATGTCTGGAGAAACCTGAAAGCCAAGGGCAATATTGTTTTTTAGATTATCTGGTGAAACTCCTTTTATTGGGATAAATGCAGTTGTTTGGATTTCGAGTTTTGGGGATTTGAGCCCAATCCGGTTAAATTTCTCAAACACCTTGTTTTTTGCATTCGGGTCCAAATTAAAATCACTTGGAGCCAGCCTTTCATTGGTCAGGTTTAGGTCTGAAATGGCAGGATAAAATGGAGCATTACCGGAAACAGCGGTGTTTTCCCTAGATTCTTTTTCTTCTCTGGCCGGGGACAGGGCTGCTGAGGTAAAACTTAAATCTTTAATTTTTATTTCTATATTTTTATAAGGATCTAATTGGGTTAACAGGGAAGAAGAGGAGATCGAGGTGGTTTCAGGGCTTGCCGGAATATGCCTGTAAGTAGCCTCCATCCAAACAGTGAAAGTAAGACTGGCAAGCAGCAGTAATCCTAAAAGGATCCATTTGTGTCCATTCAGGGGTTGGGCCACCTTTTTCTGGTCCAGCATCTTTTCCATTTTATTCCAGTCTTCCGGAACAAAGGGGATTTCAGGGGAGGAGGATAATTTTTTCAAGAAATCATCCAGCTCTTTATCACTCATGTTTGATACTCGCTTCTTCATGATTTCTATTGGTTAACATAGCCCTTAGCTTTTGCCTCGCCCTGTGAAGGTTTGATTTTGAGGTTCCTGTAGAGATGCCCAGCATCTCCGCTATTTCCTGATGTTCATAACCTTCTATGACATAAAGGTTAAACACGGTTCTGTACCTGATGGGTAAAGCCTGTATAAGTTCAATCATTTCCATATATTTCAGGTCGTCAGTGGCACTTTTCCCCGAATCCGGAATTTCTGAAATATGTTCCAGACCCAAATGACCGGAGTGATTCAGGTTTTTTTTATGGTAATTGATGGCTCCGTTGATCAATATTCTCCTAAACCACAGCGTAAAAGGACGCTGGGTATCGTACCGGTCAATGTGTTGAAAGACATTCAGGTATCCATCGTGAAGGATTTCCAAACTTTCTTCCCTATTGGCTGCGTACCGGAGACAAATACTCATGCCATAACTGTAAAACTGCTTGTACAGCATCTCCTGACATTTCCGGTCTCCACCTGAAATTCCATTCAAAAGCTTGTTTGACAGGTATTTTTCCACAGTTGCTGGGTTTGTATCTGCCTATACAATACATAAAGCAGATGGGTTGCGTGGGACTAATTAATTTACAAAATATTTATGGCTATTCTTGAAAAAAATCCAAACAACCTCAATGAAAGTTGATATCAGGCCATTTTTAAGTTGTACAGAGCAAACCACTGAACACAATTTACTGCGTATTTTGTGGAATTTGCTTTAAATTGATTTTTGGACCTGAATGCCGGGTAATTGGAGTTGAAAAAAAGAAAAGTAACCATAACCATGAAAGGATTCCGAATAGTCTCAACATTTCTACTTTTGATGATTGGCTTTTCCCTGTATGGGCAAAGGCAAATGGAGTACCTGGACAGAGGTTTGGTAGCCGTGAAAAATGAAACCGGTGGAATATTTTTGAGTTGGCGTTTGTTGGGAGATGAGCCCGTGGATACGGGATTTGACCTGTATAGGAAATACCCTGGTGAAAAGGCGGAAAAAATCAACAGTGTTCCAATAACCGAAGCAACTAATTTTGAGGATGGGCAGGCTGATCTCAGTCGTAACCCCGGTTATTCTATCAAAAGCACAACCCAGAGAAAAAGCCGGGAAGTAACTGTTTGGGAGAAAGAATACCTTGAAATTCCTTTAAAAACCCCGGAGGGTTATCGCCCTAATGACACTTCTGTAGGGGATTTGACAGGAGATGGGCAGTACGAATTGGTAGTACACATGACCGGCAGGTCCAGGGACAATTCCCAGGATGGGTTTACGGATCCGCCTATACTGCAAGCATATACCCTGGAAGGAAATATGCTTTGGGAAATCAATTTGGGTATCAATATCAGGGAAGGAGCACACTATACCCAATTCATGGTATATGACCTGGATGGGGATGGGATTGCGGAGATTGCCTGTAAAACAGCCGATGGAAGTAAGGATGCCCTGGGGCAGGTGATAGGAGATGATAGCAGAGACTGGAGAAATGAGGACGGTAAAATCCTGGATGGGCCCGAATATTTGACTGTTTTTTCCGGCAGGACAGGAGAGGCTTTATCTACGGTTGATTATATCCCTGGCAGAGGTGATTTGTGCGGCTGGGGAGGTGAAGGTGGCAATGCGGGGAATGACTGCAATGGAAACAGGGTGGACCGGTTTTTAGCCGGGGTAGCTTATCTGGATGGATCAAGCCCTTCATTATTAATGGCCAGGGGATATTACGGCAGGTCAGTGGTAGCTGCCTGGGATTTTAAAAAAGGGGAACTACAGTCGAGGTGGGTTTTTGACTCAGAAGGCAGGGAAAATCCTTTTTCGGGGCAGGGAAATCATAGCCTGAGCATCAATGATATTGATCTTGACGGGAAAGATGAGATCGTTTATGGAGCCATGGTCATTGATGATGATGGCAGCGGGTTTTATAGTACCGGACTAAGACATGGGGATGCCCTGCATGTCAGCCGGTTTCATCCGGAGCAGGCAGATCAGTTGGTCTGGGGCATACACGAAAATGAAACCAATGAAGCCGGATATGGGGTAGCCTTGTTCAATGCCCGCAATGGAGAAATAGTATGGGGCCATGAAGAGGGGAAAGATGTTGGAAGGGGCCTGGCAGCTGATATTGATCCCAGGCACAAGGGGGCAGAATACTGGTGGAACGGATCCCATGGTTTGTTCAATTATCAGGGTGAGGAAATCAGTCAGAAGCCGAACAGTATCAATTTCGCCATCTGGTGGGATGGAGACCTGTTGAGAGAATTGTTGGATAAAAACCACATAGACAAATGGGATTATAAAAATCAAAGCCTGCAACGCTTAATGACGGCTGAAGGCTGCCTGTCCAACAATGGCTCCAAATCCACACCAGCTTTGGCTGCAGATATGCTGGGCGATTGGCGGGAAGAGGTTGTTTTCAGAACAGCCGACAATCAGGCTCTAAGGATATTTACGACCCAATTGTCCTCTCCCCATCGATTTACTACCCTGATGCACAACCCACAATACCGCCTGAGCATTGCCTGGCAAAATGTGGGATACAACCAACCCGCGCATACAGATTATTACCTGGGTGTAGATATGTCTTCACCCGGAAGGAAAGAAATCAGCATTATCAGGAAAAAATAAATTTTTTTATTTTTTTCAGGACAAATCAATATTAACCTGCGTACAGGTAAATGAACCTAAACCAAATCCTATTTATGAAAAGCAAATGGTTGTTTTTGCCGGATATTTTTTTGGTCTTGCTGATTTGCATGACCTGTGAACGCAATGAAATGACCCATTTGGAGGAAAATCCGGAATTTACTGTTCAGGGTGAACAGCTTAGACCGGTCAATCAGCAGGAAATAAAAGCTAATAAGCAACAATTGGAAGTCGATTGGAGTAAGTTGTATTACAGGGTTCAGGAAAAGACTGAAAATTAATCTCAAATGATATTATAGATTAAGTTGGTGATTTTTTAATTGTTCTTTTTTGGAGAAGGTAAGTGCATCTGCACTTACCTTTTTTCCACTCAAAGTAAAAAAGAAGGGACTAACCCTTTATGTATTTGAATTGATTCCTTTTTTAATTACTTTGTTCTGAAAATGAAGGCTGCTGGCAAAATTGATTATGCTCACCCAAAATAAAATAATAATTTACGCTTTTTCAGGCGTATTTCTTCTGGCTTTATTGGTATGGATACTTCGCATTGTTCCCCTGGAAAACAAACACCAGGTCATTCCCGCATTTGTGCTGGGTGAGCGGGTGGATTACAATCGGGACATCCGGCCCATAGTAAACAACAAGTGCATTGCCTGCCACGGAGGAGTCAAGAAGTCCGGAGGGTTTAGTTTATTATTTGAGGAGGAAGCCTTAGCTGTCAATGAATCCGGTGAGCGCGCAATTGTTCCAGGGAATACCCGCAAAAGTGAATTGTTAAACAGGATCAGGCACCATGATCCGGAGTTGCGCATGCCCCTGGAGTCTGAGCCCCTTTCCGAAGAGGAAATTGCCTTGTTTACCAATTGGATCAATCAGGGAGCTGCCTGGGATGATCATTGGGCCTACAAAGCCCCAAAAGAAAAGGAAGTACCCAAAACCAAAGGCGAATGGGCCATCACGGATATTGACAGGTTTGTACTGGATAAATTGAAGGAAAAAGGTTTGCAGCCCAATCCCCTTTCCGATCGCTACTCCCTGATACGCAGACTCAGCCTGGATCTGACAGGTCTTCCACCGGAGCTTGAAAAGGTGCAGGAATTTGTGGGGGATACATCAGAAAACGCCTATGAAAAATTGGTCGATCATTACCTGGCATCACCTGCTTATGGAGAGAGGTGGGCGGCCATGTGGATGGATCTGGCCAGGTATGCAGACTCCAAAGGCTATGAAGCCGACCGGCCCCGGAAGATCTGGAAATACAGGGATTGGCTGATTAAGGCTTTTAATGATAATATGCCGTTTGATCGCTTTGTCACCGAACAACTGGCCGGGGATTTATTACCGGATCCTACGGACGAGCAGTATATTGCCACTGCTTTTCACCGCAATACGATGAACAATGATGAGGGCGGTACCGATAATGAAGAGTTTCGTACTTCGGCAGTGCTTGACCGGGTAAATACCACCTGGACTGTTTTACAGGGAACCACTATGGAATGTGTACAGTGCCACAGTCATCCCTATGATCCTATCAGGCATGAAGATTACTACAGAAGCCTGGCTTTTTTCAATCAGACTGCCGATGCGGATATCCCCAGCGAAGCACCGGTGCTGATCAAATTTGACTCCCCGGAAGACCAGGAGAAGCTTGAAAGAATTCAAAGCTGGGTGAGAAACAGTTCAGGTGATACCAAAACAAAGAACGAAAAATATTTCACCCAATTGATCCGCCTGGGAGAGCCTAAAATTCATCCCCATTATTTTGAGCAGATGGATAAAGGAATACCGGTGAAAGGCACAGCAACTTTCAAAGTGGATCCGCTCATTTATTCTCTGACAAAAGCCCTGCCTTTTGCGGGTGAAGACCGGCTGATGTTTAAGGTTCGTGCCAGTGATAGTGGTGGAAAAATATCCTTTCGGTTGGACAGTCTCCAGGGAAGGGAAATAGGAACCTGGGATGTGCTAAGTAAAACCAAAACCAGGACCAATGAGGAGACAATGGAGGAAGAGTCTTATGCGGTGATGGAAGTGGTTTCTATACCGATAAGCCCGTTGCAGGGAAACCATGACCTATACCTGGTTTATGAAGGGGCAGAAGAAAAGGAGTTGACCTGTACTTTTGAGTGGGCGATGTTGCATCATTCCTTGCCTGGAAAAGAAAATCCGGGATATGAGGAGGTTGAAGAAGCCTTTTACGAATTATACAATTCCGAAAACGAGAAGGAAACTACGCCGGTCATGGTCTCCCTTCCGGACCGCTACAAACGAGAAACACGCTTGTTTGAGAAGGGAAGCTGGATGGTGCCCGGAGAAAAGGTAACTGCGGGTGTTCCTGAAATATGGAATCCTTTCGAGGGTCAGTATGATCCTGACAGACTTGGATTCAGCCAATGGCTATTCAGTCCCGATAACCCACTAACCGCCAGGGTAATGGTCAATAGAATTTGGGAACAATTGTTTGGCAGGGGCCTGGTTTCCTCACTGGAGGATTTTGGGTCCCAGGGCTTTGCCCCTACACATCCGGAATTATTGGATTGGTTGGCATTGAAATTCATGCATGAAATGCAATGGGATATCAAAAAGCTGCTTAAGGAATGTGTCATGTCGGCCAGTTACAGGCAGTCTTCCCATTTCAGGGAAGAACTTAAAGAAGCGGACCCCTTGAATGAATGGCTGGCCAGGGGCCCGAGGCTGAGGCTTTCTGCCGAGCAGATCAGGGATCAGGCACTTGCCGTTTCGGGACTATTGAGTGACAAAATGTATGGCCCCAGTGTAATGCCCGAACAGCCCGAAGGCATTTGGCAGGTGGTGTACAGTGGGGACCAATGGAAAACCAGCAAGGGAGAAGACAAGCACAGACGGGCACTGTATACTTTTTGGAGAAGGACAAGCCCATATCCTTCGGTCATCGCCTTTGATGCCCCGAGCAGGGAGTTTTGCCTGCCTAAGAGAATTGAGACCAATACGCCTTTACAGGCACTTGTGACATTGAATGACCCTGTTTATTTGGAGGCAGCCCTGGCTTTGGGAAGAAAAGTGCTGGATGTTTCTTCCGGGAATGAAAGGGAAAGACTTTCTTTGCTTTACAGCATGGCGGTCCGGAAAGGAATCAGTGATGAAAAGCTGGAGGATCTGGTATCCCTGCACCAGCAGAGCAAGGTGTACTTTGAAACACAACCTGAGGCGGTATGTCAATTGATAGGAGAAGAAAATGAAGCTTTGGCCATTTATACCGTACTGGCCAATGCAGTAATGAATTTGGATGAATTCCTGATGAAGTCATGAGCAGAAGAATAAGTATTACCGAGGAACACCAATACAGGCACCTGCAAAGTCAAACCCGCAGGCATTTCCTGAAGCAATGTACCACAGGACTAGGTGCCCTGGCACTTGGAGGAATGGTGGGCTGCAACAATTCGGCTGGTCCGAAAGACATGCAGGGAAAGGTGGATGAATTGCTCAGCCAGGTGCCTCACTTTGCCCCCAAGGCCAAGCGAATCATTTACCTTCACATGGCTGGGGCTCCTTCCCAATTGGAATTATTTGATTACAAGCCGGAATTGGCAAAACTGGATGGGCAGGACTGTCCACAATCTTTGCTGGAAGGTAAAAAGTTTGCATTTATCCAGGGTATACCCAAGATGCTGGGACCACAGGCTCAATTTAGACCGAGAGGAAATTCCGGCATGGTGGTTTCGGATAATTTACCTCATTTTTCCAGCATTGTGGATGATGTGACCCTGATCAAAACCATGCACACGGATGAGTTCAACCATGCTCCTGCACAATTGCTGCTGCAAACCGGCTCGCCCAGATTGGGCCGGCCCAGTATGGGGAGTTGGGTGACTTACGGTCTGGGTTCTGAAAATGAAGACTTGCCTGGATTTATGGTTTTGGTTTCCGGTGGGAATACACCTGATGCCGGGAAATCAGTTTGGGGAAGCGGCTTTTTGCCTTCGGTTTACCAGGGAGTGCAATGCCGGTCTGAGGGAGACCCGGTACTTTACGTTTCTAATCCATCAGGCATGGACGGAAGCCTACGGAAGCAGACCATTGATGCCATCAACCGCATCAATGAAAAAGAATACAGTGAGTTCGGAGACCCCGAAACCCTTACCCGCATTTCCCAATACGAAATGGCCTACCGCATGCAGACCTCCGTGCCTGATGTGATGGATATCAAAGAAGAGCCGGATTATATCCATGAAATGTACGGTACCGAGCCGGGAAAAACATCTTTTGCCAACAATTGTCTGCTGGCCAGAAGACTGGTAGAGAAAGGGGTGAGGTTTGTACAGTTGTTTGATTGGGGCTGGGACATGCATGGCGTGGCAGAAAGGGAATCCCTTGACGAGGGCCTTCCGATTAAATGTAAACCTGTGGACCAGGCCATGACGGCTTTGGTAAAGGATCTGAAGCAGCGGGGTTTGCTGGATGAAACGCTGGTGGTCTGGGGAGGAGAATTTGGCCGTACCCCCATGCAGGAAAACAGGGGAGGAAGAGAATGGCCTTTCAAGGGACGAGACCACCATACGGAGGCATTTCCGGTTTGGATGGCAGGTGGAGGCGTAAAAGGTGGGTTTACACTTGGTGAAACCGATGAAATAGGTTATTATGGTATCGAAGATAAGGTGCATGTGCATGACTTGCAGGCCAGCATCTTGCATTTGATGGGAATGGATCATGAAAAGTTCACTTATTTTTCCCAGGGAAGGGATTTTAGGCTGACCGATGTGTCAGGAAAAGTTGTACATAAAATTATCGCATAAAATAAATGGAGCAGTCCTCAGAAATCATCATCTTCTTCGGAAGATTTCATCCTTTGTTGTTACACCTACCCATTGGCTTTCTTGCCCTGGGCTTCCTCATGGAGTTATTATCCCGCAGGGAGAAGTTTGCTTATCTGAAACCGGCCATTGGCTTTGTACTGGGCTTGGGGGCTATTTCAGCCTTTGCCACTGCCATTTTGGGCCTGATGCTGGCCCAGGCGGGTGATTATGGAGAAGATTTGTTGTTTGTCCACCAGTGGGCAGGTATTCTTTTGGTGCTCTTTGCTTTTGGCACCTGGTGGCTTTACAGTCAAAAAGAGAAAAAAACCACCCTCAAATTGAAAAGGGCCTACCTGGGATCATTTTCCCTGATGATGGTATTTCTGGCAGTGGCCGGCCATTACGGAGGGTCCCTCACCCACGGGTCCAATTACCTGACCCAGTACCTGCCCAAGGGAATAAAAAAACTGGCGGGGATGTCCATAGAGGAAAAAGGCCCAAAGCTGATCGAAAACCTGGATGAGGCCGTGGTGTATACGGATATCATCCATCCAATTATGGAAATTCGTTGCAACTCCTGCCACAATGCCGATAAGAAAAAGGGGGATCTGCAGATGCATACCCGGGAGGCGCTGTTGAAGGGGGGCGAAAACGGGGCCATCTTTGAACCGGGCAATGCTGCCGAAAGTGAAATGATCAAAAGGATACACCTGGACCAAAACCACGATGATCACATGCCGCCGAAAGGCAAGTCTCAATTGTCCGATGAGCAGGTGCTGCTATTTGAATGGTGGATCAATGAAGGAGCACCATTTGAAAAGAAGGTAGCCGAGCTGCAGGCCGATCAGGAGGTACAAAAGGTACTGCTTACCCTCACCGATCCCAATGCCAATAAAACCGCTGTAGAAATTCTGCTGGCCGAAGGAACTACGGTTCCTGATGAGGAAAAATTAAATGCCTATGTGAAGGAAGGCATCGCCATCAAGCCCCTTTCCAACGATGCCAACTGGCTACAGGTTACCCTGTACAAAAAAGACCCTGTGGATGAGATTTTGAGCAGGCTGGCGGCAGATTTTCCGGAGCAGATTACCTGGCTGGATGTCAAAGATACCCCATTAACGGATGAAGGGTTGGCTTCCGTTGGACAATTTAAAAACCTTACACGGCTGCGGGCGGAAAAGACGGAGATCACCGATGCCGGGCTGGCACATTTAAAGGATCTGGAATTTTTGGAATCCCTGAATATATATGGAACAGAGGTAAGCAATGAAGGCCTGGATCATTTGGCAGAATTGCCTAACCTGAAGCGGCTTTATGCCTGGGATACCCAAGTCAGCAAAGAAGGAGCTGCCAAACTTAAGGAGGGGGCCGCCCAGCTGGACATCAACCTGGGCTACGAAGTGGAGGTCATAGATTCCCTTACCGTTAAAGTCCTGCCGGTAGCCAATCAGGAGTAAAATTTAGCAGGTACGATCAGGTACGACGGGGAAATGGTCGTAGGCGTACCGATATGGGTTCAATGGGATGGAAGGGGATGATGAGGTAAATGGCCCCGGAAGGAGCTATACGACCGAGTTCAGGCAGTATGATCCAGTCGTAGGAAGATGGTGGGGGGTTGATCCATTAGAAAATCATCAAAGGCAAATCGGAATGTCACCTTACTCTTCATTTTGGAATAATCCGATTAAATGGAATGATCAGGATGGAAGATGTCCTTCTTGTGTTGGATTTTTTGTCGGTGTTGTAGTGGACTATGGACTTCAAGTAACAGAAAATATTTTATTAAATGATGGTAATGTTACTCTAGAAGCATTTACCAAAGTCAATGGAACCTCAATTGCAATGTCGGGTCTTGCAGGTGCCACAGGTGCTGGGCTTGCAACAAAGATTAAAAAAGCATCAACTCTTGTAAAACTTGGAGTGGAACTTTCATCTGATGGAGGTGCAAGTGCAATAAACCAATTTGTAAATGAGGGAGAAGTTGATTTAGCAGATGTAGCCATTGATGCAGCAGCGGGACAGATTATTGGTAAAAGTGTCAGTAATTTTGTAAAAGGAAAAGTTCAGGGAACAGATGTAGGAAATGCGTTAAAGAGAGATGCTGATAGAGCACAGAGAGTTGCTGCCCAACCTAAAAGAAGTCCTGACAGACAAAAAGCAAAACAACAAAAAGCTGATGAAGCCTTTGAGAGGTCTGATACCTATGGAGAATCCAGGGGTGCAGCAGCAGGTTCATCCAGTGCTGGAGCTGCTTCATATGTAGTACAAACAGTGAAAGAGGATGAAAATAAATAAAAAACTCTTGGTAGATTTCGGCAAGAAAACTTTAATTCCTGTTTTTATTATTATCATTTTAGTTGTATTTGCATCAGGTAAATATGGGTTTACACCAGTCTTAATGGGGATAGGAATTTTTACATCAATAGTTTTATTTAATATTGTTGCTGTAAGAATATATCAAGAAATGTTTGTGTATTTCAAAAAAGGAAAATGGAATGAAGGGTTAGTTTTAACAACAACAATGTTGGGAATATTAATTGGAGTCCCTTTTGTATTTATTGTTTACTTAAATGATTCTTATTTAATTTTAGGAACAGTAATTAGTGTCGGTGTTTTAGGGGTTTTGTTAGTTTATGATATAATTAGAAAGATATTCATATGATTAAGGAGCATACCGCTATGGGTTTAATGGTATGGAAGCCGATGAAGAGGTAAATGGCCCCGGCAGGAGCTACACGACAGAGTTCAGGCAGTATGACCCCGTCGTAGGATGATGGGGGGTGTGGATCCGTTGGCAACAGAGCGAATTTGGTTCTCGTAGTATAATTTTGTGCAAAACAACTCGATTCTAAGTGTCGATCCTGATGGGCCTATTGGTCTACCATGGACTGTTACCGGCTGAATTGGAGAACCTGAAAACCCCACGATGTAAACGTATACAGGGGAAGTGTTTACATCAGGGGAACGCACAAAATAAACAGTAGGGAATTACAGCTGAAGCCCGAAAAGATTATGGTTTTTCATGAGTACCCCATCCAAGCGGGAATATGAAGGAATACCAAATGAAACAGGTCAGAGAACTATTGTAGTTATGAACTATCTGAAATACAAAGGTTATACGGGCAGCCTTGAGTATAGTCCCCAGGACAGTCTGCTCGATGGGAAAGTGGTGGGCATCAGGGGTCTGATCTACTACGAAGGAGAGAACGGAAAACATCTGGAAGAGGATTTTAAAGAAGCCGTTGATGCTAATCTGGCTGATTGTAAGAAAGGGGGGAAATCCCCTGAGAAGCCGTTTAAAGGAAGTTTCAATGTTAGGATACCGCCATCGTTGCACCAACGGGCTGCATTGCTGGCCATGGAGGGCAAGACCTCACTGAACAACTTTGTGGCAGAAGCGATACGGTACAGAGTCGACAAAGAACCTACCTGATTCATTTAATTTTGCAGGAATGCATGTATTTGGAGGAAACTTGAGTTCTTTTTCTATTTATCTCCTATGATGAGGGTGTTTTAAACGCCGTCAAATCACTTTTGAACATTGAGGACGAGGTGGATTTTTGGGAAGGGTTAAATGCGGAAGACCGGGCAGCCATTGGTGAGGGTCTGGAGCAGTTGGATAAAGGACAACAAGTGTCCCATGAATCGGTCCGTGAGGAAATCAAAAACCGGTTCAATTTTTAGGTTTGGCGTTGGTGATCCGCTATTCTCGTCGTGCAAGGCATGAGTAAATAGAATTGTTGAAATATCATCCGTTGAGATGAAACCCACAAATCCCAAAAAAACGTTAACTTTATGAGGACAATACATAAAGAGGAATGGACATTAAAGCAGAAAAACTAAACCTGATAGAACAGCTGGCAAGACTGGAAGATATAAAGATAATCCAGCAGATCAAAGATTTATTGAGTTCCCAGAAAGAACCAATAGCCGGTTATAAACCGGATGGAGGCCCCATTACCAAGTCAGAATTGATAGCAAGGGCGAGGGACGCAAATAAAGCTATCAAAGAAGGAAGGGTGACCAGTATTGAGGATCTGGAAAAAGAATCGGAAAACTGGTAGGCAGAATGAATGTTTTAATCACCGATCCTGCCAAGGAATCATTGAAAAAAATTTGTAAACACTACAGAAGTTTAGAGTTAGATTCTTATGCTATAAAGGTACGAAAAGTGATACTTGGAAAAGCCAAGAGTTTATCGGACAACCCGGAAAGAGGGCAGAAAGAAGAAATGTTAAAATCCCTCGATCAGGACCACCGTTATTTATTGGTCGAATCCCACTTTAAAATCATCTACCTAATAGACGAAAAACGTGTGATAGTGACCGATATATTTGACACCCACCAACATCCCGATAAAATGCCCAAAGGGAACCGGTAACGATCAATCAACAACTAATTAGAAACATACTACGCCGTGTCATATGGGCTTTGGGGAACTTTGCTGCAAATCCGTGGCATTCGCAGGTAAAGCAGTGTTCGTCATTGGCAGTCGGCAAAAAGCCAAGCCATCCCGGTGTAGCAGCCTTCCACGGATAGTTTAAAAATGGGGTGTTCCAGGCAGCCGAACCGCCCGCCCCAGGCGCAACCCGCTTGCCCGCAAACCGCCCCACTCCCTTGCTTTTTGCCCATAACTGCAGAATCAGGAGCCTTCTTTTTTTCTTTTAAGAACGTTTACAAAAAGGAAGCCCGCCCACACCTTTATTTCACCTGAAAAACTTTCAACTGAAAAAGAAAAAAACTATCTATTTAATTGTCTACAGCGGTGAAAAGTTCTTTGTTTACAGGTACAGAAAATGGTTGTGAGAAAATTGTAAGAGCTTTGGAAATTGGGATGCAGGGATTTTCCGTTATGGTTTATGAAGGTGGTTCTGTCGGCTTGTGGTCACGTTGAAGCGTTTATAAAGCTCTTCCAAAGTGATTGCCCGTTTTCTTTTTCAAAAATTAAGGTAAGAGGCAGTACAAAAGCACCATCCACCGGGATTGGGAAAACCTGAAGAAGTCTGCCTGGTCACTTTCAGGTTTCCGTTTTCCAGTGCAACCGGCACATCTGTGTGCCCAGTGCCGGATCATGGTTGGAAGAAAGGTATTCGTCCCCAGCTACCTGGTATATTTCCGGGGCGGCACAGGGGATTTGCCCCAGATACTTCCGGGCTGCTGCTTCATTTCCCTTACCAAAATCCAGCGGGTCTTCACTGCGGAAAACATGGGTAATGGCCTTGACATAATTTTGGGTTCTGAACAGGTAAAAATACCCCTCCCTGTAAACCACATGGGGGCATTCTATTTCCCACCAATTGCTGCCAAATTGGTGGGCCCGGTGTACCAATTGGTACGCAGACCAATGGAGCAGGTCTTTTGAAGTACGTACGAACATGCCGCCTTTTTGTGGATTCCCTTCTTCCAGCCCGGTGTAATACAAGTGCCAAAGGCCGTCTATCTTGATAAGGCAAGGGTCTCTTGCCTCTCCGGGACCTGTAAAGGCCCGGCTCAATCCATCGTCAAAAGTATACCTGTTCCACTTCAGCCCATCCGGGGACGTCATGATGCAAATCTGGCATTCCGTATCGAAGCTTTCATTTCGGCTATTGCCCCTTGCAGGTATACCTTCCTTGTTTCTTCCGGTACTGTGTCCACCATAAAACATATAGTACAGGCCCTTTTCTTTTACAATAAAGGGAGATTGTATCCATTCTTCCTTGTCCCATCCATTGATGCTTTCGCCGAAAGCAGCATTAGCGCGGATAAATTCCCCGGTGTCTTCCCATGGGCTGTCTGTCAGATTTTTGGACTTCCAATGATAAAGAATTCTTCCCCATCCGGTATGACGCACACAACCCCATAAATGCCAATACCCGTCATCAGCCCGGAAAATATGGTGATCTACCGATTCATAGGGTCGGATTTCCCCATTTTCGCCCATTTTTACCGGAATACTATGGCTTCCTTTCAGAGGAGGTGGGCCGATAAGCCACCAGTCGCCATCCAGGATTGGCCGGAGTTTCCTTTTGGCAATTCCCGGGCTGGTATTTATGGTTAACAATGGAGATAAACCACTTCCTGATACCAGACCAAAAGTCCCGCAAAACACACTATTCTTGAGGAAGTTTCTCCGGGAAGTTATTTTTGTACTCGTGCTGGTAATTTGATTTGTTTTTTTCAAAGCAAAAGAGAATGGGAAATAAGGGGAATTTCAATATCTTAATACAATTGTTAAAAGGAGTTGATCTTTTACCTGCTACCTGACTGTCAATTTACACAATGTATTTTTATTTCCAATACGCTTAGTTTGTTGAATCACCAACATAAAAAATACATTATCCCATCCGTCTGCATTAAAATCTGCTATGGCTACTCCTGCACCATTGTAGAAATATTCATAGGTAAGAATATTCATAAACTCATCCTCCTGAAGGCTGTTTTCAAAATGCAGGCCGGATTTGGAGGAAGAAATTTCAGAAAGCATGCTTTGCTCCTGGCAGGAAAATCCTAAAAAAAGCAGGACTGGAAACAGGAATTTGGGGATACTTTTCAGACACATGGGAGTAAAACAGTTAATGGCCAGGAGGATGATTTTAAATATAGTTGATTTGCCATGGGATTTTTATGCTTTGCTATTATTTCTTTGTGAACTTAATAAGGAAAGGAAGAAATCAGGGGGATTTGTCCAAACATGAGCTGATCTACATCCTTAAAGGCATTGGAATAATTGGGAGTTAAAAGGGGAAATGGCTTTCTTTTTTTTATCCTTAAAAACCAAACTTTTTACCGTAACTAGCAGGAAGAATCGCTCCCGGGTAATATTATTTGTTAGTAATGCCCGATTTTCCTATATTTAACCTTATTCCAAACCGAAAAAACCAACCAAAACATGGACTTAAAAAAACTAATTTATCTGTTTGTTATCCCTATCCTAGGAATTGCTTCTTGTGGAAGTCCCCAGGAGCAGGAGGAGGATAACCCCTATTTTACTGCCGATGAAGATCAGGGAGGACTAAACCTGGCTCCGGGTATGCAGGCCTATGTGGTGGCTGAAGACCTGGGAAGAGGAAGACATCTGGCCGTCAATGAAAATGGTGACATTTACATGAACCTACGCGAAGCTACCGAGGAAGGCGGAATTGTTGCCCTGCGGGATACAGACGGCGATGGCCGGGCAGACGATATCCAATACTTTGGTGATTTTGGCGGTACCGGCATGGCTTTTTACAAGGGAAATCTATATGCCTCCAATGACAGCACGGTGTTCCGTTTTACTTTTTCAGGAGACAACCTGATTCCGGATAACGCCACAGCACCCGACACGATTGTTTCCGGTCTGCCCGTACAAACTTCCCATGCGGTGAAGCCCTTTACTTTTGACGAACAGGGCCACATGTACGTGAATGTCGGGGCACCTTCCAATGCCTGCCAGGAGCAAGATCGTACCCAAGGCTCCCCCGCAATGGATCCTTGTCCGCTATTAGAAAGGCACGGCGGCATTTGGCGCTTTGATGCCGAGCAAACGGGACAAACGCAGCTGGAACATGGTTACCGGTTCTCTACAGGCATACGAAATGCCGTGGCACTGGACTATAATTCGGCAGATGGCCACGTATATGTGGTTCAGCATGGACGCGACATGTTACACGGTCTCTTCCCTGAAATGTATAGCGAAGAGGAAAGTGCCGAGCAGCCAGCGGAAGAAATGTTCCGCTTAAGTGACGGAGCCGATTTTGGCTGGCCGTATTGCTATTATGATCCTTCTCAGGACAAAAGATTGACGGCTCCGGAATACGGGGGCGACCGGGAGCAGGCCGAGCGCTGCGAAGGCACTGAAGATCCTGTCATGACATTCCCTGCCCATTGGGCCCCCAATGACCTGTTATTTTATACAGGAGATCATTTACCGGAAAGTTACAAGGGAACAGCCCTGGTAGCCTTTCACGGGTCCTGGAACCGGGCGCCTCTGGAGCAGAAGGGATATTTTGTGGCAGCAGTACCATTTGAAAATGGTGCGCCCACGGGAACCCACGACACTTTTGCAGAAGGTTTTGCCGGAGTGGAAACCATTGAGGCCCCGAGCGATGCCAAGCACAGGCCCACGGGTCTGGCACAGGCTCCGGATGGTACAGTGTTGATTTCTGACTCGGTAAGCGGAAAAATATGGAGGGTATTTTACCAGGAAGACGAGACCATGGCCATGAAATAAATAGGATTAAGGTTTTGGCCTTTTTGTAAAATTAGGCAAAGCCGGTTTCCCCATCAGGAAGCTGGCTTTTTTATTTCAATTGGGTTGAGGGTTTAAGGCAAGTTTTTTATTCCCTATTTATTTTGGAGAAGTTAACCTGGGTTTACATGGTGTTGGATTTTCGGGTTCGTTTTCACGATTTATCATTCTTCTAAAACAATTATAATGATGCTATTCGCTGCCTGGGGCTAAAAATAAGGGCTAATGATATTGGCCCCGACCGGGGCTTGTTTAAGAGCTAAAAAAGCAGGTGTAACTTACTTAAGGTTGCTTTTTTGTGTTTTTCTTGGTTGGTTTATTGATTATGCTTACATATACCATCAAAATTGAACCGTTTTTCTAGTCACATTCAATAATATGATTTATTTGGCCACTTCTGTCCGTACATTCGATAGGATAAGTGATTTTTTTAAAATATCGCTGTTTGTAGCGTCCACATTACCTAAATATACAATGGAATTAAATTAAAAAGAATTCCGGTGTATCTCTACCAAATCCGCAAAATCAATGGATGTTTTGTGTAAATTGCCGTAACCCTTCCAGGGTAAGAAGCATGCGAATTTTTTATACCGTCAATATAAAATAAAAACCCAAACTACTGAAAATGAAAGCCTTTACAAAAACCAAATATGGAGGGCCTGAAGTCCTTCAGCTAGAAGAGGTAGAAATGCCCATTATAAAAGAGGGGCAGATCCTTGTAAAAGTATTGGCCAATTCAGTCAATCCGGCAGATTGGCATATTCTCAGAGGAAAACCGTTTTTTGCCCGATTTGCTTTTGGCTTGTTCAAGCCAAAGGATAAAATACCGGGTGCTGATTTTGCAGGGATCGTGGAAAAAGTAGGGGATAAGGTCAGTGAATTTAAGGTGGGAGACAGGTTGTTTGGAGAAAACCTTAAAGGAGGTGCTTTTGCCGCATATATTTGTACATCGGCAAGCGTTTGTGGGCACATGCCGGCAGGTGCGGGGTTTGCAGAAATGGCCTGTGTACCTATAGCGGGGTTAACGGCCCTGCAGGCACTGCTTACTCACGGAAAAATAAAAAAGGGAGAATCGGTTTTGATTAACGGTGCCTCGGGAGGGGTGGGTCATTTCACTGTTCAGATAGCCAAAGCCTATGGTGCCAGGGTAACAGCTGTTTGTTCCAACAGAAACCTGGATTTTGTAAAAGCCATGGGTGCAGATCACCTGATCCCTTACGACAAAGAAAACATCCATCAACATAGCGCAAAATATGACCTGATCATAGATAACCATGGCAACCTTACGCATCAGGATTTTCAGCGCATGGGTCATCGGGGGGTGATTGTGGGTTTCACCACCCTAGGTCATATGATTGGGTTGCTTTCAAAAAATGCCATTAGTAAATTTCCCCTGGCACAATTCACAGCAGAAGCCAATACGAAAGACCTGGAGGTTTTGGCTACTTTGATCGAAACGGGAAAAATTAAAGTGCACATCGATAAGACCTTTGCTCACAAACAACTGCCGGAAGCCATCAGCTTCATTGAAGCCATGCGGACCCGGGGAAAAGTGGCTGTGGTCTGGGATGACTAATCTATAGCTTTTGTATGGGGATTGATTCATTGGATTTTTTATTCCACATAGTATTTAAGCTTTTAATAACATAATCTAGCGGTTTAATTGAAATCCATTTTCCCATTGTAACCTTCCAGATTAGAAAAACGGCTTACTTTCAGGCTTTTGTGGTCGTGGCATATTCTTTGCGCCTTTATTGGAATAAATCAACTATAAGTCACTATCCATGAAAAGTTTTTTCCCAGCCACCTGCATTTTGTTCAGCCTGTTTGTTTTCAATGCCTGCGTTCAGGAAGATCCCGTTCCTGACTCAGTAGAAAATAGGCCACTGCAATTGGTGGAGGCTTTTCCGAACCTCAGTTTTAACCGGCCACTGGATATACAACACCCCGGAGATGTGTCTGACCGCTTGTTTGTAGTGGAGCAGCGTGGCGTAATTTCGGTATTCCCCAACCAACAAGAAACAGGAGAAAAATCAACCTTCCTGAGCTTGGTGAATCAGGTCAACGACACCGGAAATGAAGAGGGTTTATTGGGACTCGCCTTTCATCCCGATTATGCCAGCAATGGGTTGTTTTATGTCAATTACACCGCTTCCAATCCTGCGAGAACGGTGATTTCCAGGTTTCAGGTATCAGATTCGGATCCCGATCAGGCTGACCCGCAAAGCGAAATGGTGCTTTTGGAAATTGATCAGCCCTATACCAATCATAATGGGGGGAAAATTGCTTTTGGTCCTGATGGCTATTTGTATGTTTCAGTTGGAGATGGAGGATCAGGAGGTGATCCGCAGGGCAATGGGCAAAACCGCGCCACCCTGCTTGGGTCTATATTGAGGATTGATATCGATGGATCATCTTCCGGAAAGAATTATGGCATTCCGGCAGACAATCCTTTTGTTGGCAATGAGGAGGGCTTTCGGGAGGAGATTTATGCTTATGGTTTGAGAAATGTGTGGAAGTTCAGTTTTGATCCTGAAAGCAACCGCTTATGGGCGGCTGATGTAGGACAAAACCGCTTTGAGGAAATCTCTCTGATAGAAAATGGAGGGAATTATGGATGGAATACCATGGAGGGCTTTGAATGCTTTGATCCGGAGTCAGGTTGTGAGCAGGAAGGGCTGGAACTTCCAATCTGGGCGTATGACCACAGCGAGGGGGATGGCTCTGTCACAGGCGGATACGTATACAGGGGAACAGCCATACCTGAATTGCAGGGAGAATATGTTTACGCTGATTTTATATCCGGAAGGATCTGGTCACTGGAATTTTCCGACCTAAGCGATCCCAACAATTCCGAATTGATGCAAGCCCCTTTCCCTGTAGCCGCTTTTGGACTGGATCAGGAAAATGAACTTTTGATCTGTGGATTTGACGGTAAAATTTACAAATTTGATTATCAGTCTGATTAAACAGCCAACTAATTTTATTTGCCAATGGTCTGAAAACCTGGTAACGGCGCCAAGACCAAGGTGGTAACTCAATTGGTTATAGGGTTCATTTTAGTGTTTCCTGCCTATTTCTCTGTCGAAAATCCGGAAATTTGTCTTCATCTGGAGCTAAATGCTTTAAAAAGCTTTAAAAATGAATTAATATGGATTTCTCAAAAAGAGACTTCAAAGAAATTGAAAAAATCGGTCAAACTTTAAATAGGGTTGACAAAATTGATCAGAAATCTGTTGATTGGATTTTAGGTGAATTATCTAATTATCAACCCTTACTTTTGTCCCTGATTTTAGGTTATCAGCCTGACTTGAAGCAGCCAGAATTTGAAGAAATAATGAAAATGTATTTTATCATTTGGGAATACTTTAAGGACAAGAAAAATGGTAAAAAGATTAAGTTAACCCAAAAACAGTTTGAGAATTAAGAGAAAAGGAATCTATATTTTTTTAAATATCTTGAGAATTCTGAATCCACTGATAAAGAGTTTGCTATAACGAGCGATTTAGAAAATACACAATCCAAGGCATTGTTAACAGGGATATTTTACAGATTTAATTCACAAGCAGTATTGTTGACGATGCAGGAAGAGAATAAAGGGATTATACTCATTGGCATCAAAAGCATAATCGATTGTTTCGAAGAAATCGGAAAAGAATAGTTTAAAATAAAATCCAAGATTTTGTTTTATTTTTTTTACTTTAACCAACTATCAAATTAAATTTTATTAACCTATTTAATTACAATAGTACCTATCGCCTGAATACATTTAGTTTACAATACTTTTTTACCAGAGACATGGAGGGCAACATGCCGAATATACGGGATTGGGTAGCACCGGATAATAAAATTAAATATGTGATTATCAGTGGTAATGTGGCAGGTCGTATGGCCAGGTCCAGGTTAGACATGAGTAATTTCGAGGCTGTTATGCAATTTTTAAAAGATGAAGGTGGCAGTGTTGACTCCTGAAAATAAGGAATGGCATGAAAATTAAACCTTAACCATAGGTACTGCTAAAATGGCATTATAAAGGAAAGCTTTTCCCTTTTTATATTTTTTTATTCCGGACTATTTGAGCTTGCTGAATAGCTATTCGCTTCTCAAGCTATACACAGGATTCATCAGTGCCGTTTACATTACCTGAAAATATAGGTAAATTAATGCTGATTGATGGTGGTCAAAGCAACTAAAATGGTGAGCAACAACGCAAAATCCTCCAGCTTTTAAATAGAGACTTTCTAATAGTCAATTTCAAAAATCATTGAAATAGGTTGGAATCTTGGGGAAATTTTAAAGTTTACTTTTGCACAACCACCCTGACTCGACCTAGGTTTTTGATTCTGGAGAATGGGGTGTTGGCATCCCCCTTTCTTTGAGAAGTTGCCCGCAAAGCCACGAAGTAAGTGCCAGGTTCGGGGTACTTGTGCTCAGTCTCAATTTCGAAAATGCTGGATTCTGAAATGGGGGAGGTTACTTTTTCAAATTCACCGTTGCCGTTAAAGTCCCATTCAAGTGCCACAATTGTTCCGCTGCCTTCAGGCAATTCTATTTGTGCAGAGAACTTTACAGATTCACCTGCTTTTACAATCGCCTTTGATGTTCCATTGGCTTCAAGTCTAATGACAGGCTGGATCCCCTTTCTTTCTTCAGCAGTTGCGGGGACCATTACTTGTCCATCGACTACCTCATAATTTGTACTGGGCGCAGGTTCGGTACCATTTTCCACCCAATCGCTAAGATCCAGTAATGCTTGCTGAAGTACACCTAAATAGCTCACAATATGATTGGGGTCTCCGGCTGATGCCCGGTCCGCATGACTGGCATGGTCGGTAAACCAAACCCTGAAATGATCACCGGTTTTCTCTCCCAGATTTTCAATCACCCGGTCTCGGTACCAATCAGCCTGCCATGGATACGCCTCACTGTCCCACAAAGATTCCAGCAAAATCATTTTTCCTTCGAAAATGCCTGTTTGGACTGCACCTGAAGCTCCTCTGGTAAATATGGGCCCTAAAAGAAATGGGCGTTGGGGATAGATAGGCTCACCATTCTCATCTCTGAACTGATCGTATACAGGATATTCTTCGCCTGGAACCTGATGTCTGTGATAGGTTTGAGCTGCCAGAAAATTTGAATTGTCTACCAGAACTTTATCCCCAACTTCTATTTTAGCGGTCACAGAAGGATCTGCCACCCCGAGATATACGATTTCTCCATCGATAGCCTTCAACATCACTTTTCTACCGGCTGCACTACCACTTTTAATCATTAGATCTCCTCCCAAAAATTGTACTTGAGCCAACTCATCAGCTAACTGAAAGGCTACAGGCTCATTAATTTGCTTTTCGCTTAGACTTTGGAAAGCAGCATCGGCCGTCCCACGCGCCTGCCCTGCGAGAGGTTCCACATTCAGCTCCATCCTAATCGCCTCACCACGGGTGATGATTTTGGAAACAGTACTTTCCTGCTGAATTCGGTCACCGTCAAACGATTCCGGATGATCGTACCCCAGGTATCCGGGCGTCGTCCAGAATTTCTCGAAATATCCCGGATCAGCCGCTACCATACCCTGATATAGGACGGCAAACCCATGAATCCCCATATCCTTATAGGCATACCATGCTTTCGGTGGAAATCCCATTTTTGTCACCTCCTGCAGGGCGGCTTTCTCTTCCTCATTTAGCCCACTGTACATACCTTCGCCTCCGGGCTCAACTGCATCGACTATCTGCGGAAGTTTATCCTGAAGGATTCGCATGGCATGCATTCGGACGGTAAATACGTTTGGAATGGCCATGGGTGAACCTATGACATAGGGGACTGCCCCATCCCAAACGCCCACGGTGTTTTCTAGCCCCCCGATAGTCCTGAATGCTCCTCCACTTCCTCCAAATGCATAACCAAACACCCGGTGGTCACCAAAAAGTCTTTTTGCCAGCTCCTTGGAATAATTGGCCGCTGCGGCATTCGCTTTATAGGCTCCAATGGTGGGGTCATTGGTATCCGACCGAACAGCCGGGTTCCAGGGCCCGTCCCCATTCGTCTCTACAAAATAAGCACCATGGGATACGGCAAAACCTATTTTATCCTCTTCACCTGTTTGTCCCTGAGAGAGGGTTTCACTGTCCGGGACAGGCGTAATGTACTGGAAAAAATGCCCCTCATACGCTTCTTTTTCTGGAAAATAAAAGGAAAACCTTGTCTCAGTCCCTTCAAATCCACCATGAATGTAGAGGTGCCTGACAGGGGACTCCCGCCACTCTTCCAAATCTATATATGGCTTGGAAAACATTGGATCATCTTTTGGATTATATTTATCAGTTTGGGCATGTATTCCCTGACCATGCATCCATACCAGGCAGATCAAACTATAGAATAATATTTTTTTCTTCATTGCATTGTTGTTTTGAAATATTAGGTTCTCTTGTAACGCCCCAAGTTAGTGACGGTACTTCTTCATCATCTTGCTGATGGAATTGGTCGCAGCAACTGAAGGACTAATTCCCTTACTATGCCACTTCTTGCACCAGTGACGAAGATGGCTTTATTTTATACGTATATTTTAGTTAGTATCACAGCACTTTTTCCCAGCAACTTTACGCCTTTCCTCTGCGAAATAAGCTTGTTCCTCATTTATTTCTTAATAGCCAGAAACATAATGCCATGCGCAGGAACCTGGATTTCACCGGCGGTTATCATTTGCCCACCTATAGCAGGGAGCGCGTGATCACCCGTCAATTCCAATACCGTTCCATTCAGGTGTACGGTTTTGCTTTGCAAAGAATCTGCGGTAAGCAGGAATTTTTCTGCGTCCACTGGCAGGGAAAATGAAGATTCCATGTCCTTAGGGTTTACGATCAATACCCCATAGCCATCAGAAAAACCTTTAAGGCTGTGCACAAAGATATCCAGCTCATCATGGGAGAAATCAGCTTCATATACTTTTGTTCCCATCAGTTTGTTCCACATCAATGCTGACCAATAATTGGGGCGTGGATCTAATGTTTCGCTATCCAGCAAAGCATATTCACTTCTGGCCAGGGTATTGTGCATGACCACCTTCACACCCTTTTTGGCCAGTCTGCCCAGTTGCTCGAGATAACGGAATGAATCCAAATAGGTGACTGCCCAGGGATTTCCCCCACAGGCTGCCTCAGCAGTTTCCGTAAGCCAAATAGGGGCATCTGGTAAGAATTTGTCCCTGGCCTCCTCATAATATTTTAATCCCAGTTCTGTTTTGCTTAGCCATTCCTCGGAAAGCGCACCCTCCGGGGTTAATCCTCCCTGACATCGCCGGGAAACTCCGCCATAAAAATGGTAGGAAAAGATATCAAATTCAGGCTGTGGGTTTGCGGAAAGAATTTGATCAGTGGCCATAGAGGCATCTATAGGAAGTATGCCACCTTCACCCGTCGACCCCGGGCCCAGAATCGTCATATCAGGGGCAGCCTTGTCGATGAATTTTTTGAATATCTCAAAATCCTGTGCATAATCAGCTGCGGTGTACCCCTCAGGGGCTCCACCATGACTTGCATGGGAGGGCTCATTGAACATTTCCGCAGCGTTAATTTCTCCACCGATAGATTCAGTGTAGTTAAGCAATGCCTGAACCTGATCAGGAGTCCAATGGCCATTGCGGTCTCTTATGCCCTTACTGATGGCAAAAGAGGTAACCAGTTTCGCATCCATTTCATTGACAAAATCAATTACGCCCTTCCATTCCTTTCTGGTAAGGACGGTTTCAAAACCCTCAGGGGCCTGGGTCATTTTTGGTTCATCGTTATCTTGAAAATAGGTGGTATTTGCCCAGGTGCCGCTTACCCGGATGTACGCTGATCCCAACCCCCTTGTCAGTGTTCGTAATTTTTGCTCATAAAGATCAATCGGTGAGATGCTGTGTTTTAAGGCCGCAAAACCTTCTTTCTTAACCTTCTCAGGATCCAATCGTCCATAAGGCACCCAGAAATCACCGCCCACAACTTCACACATTTCTATATTGAAGGATTGGTATCTTTCATCCACTTCGGTAATAAAAAGAAAATCGGATATTTCCAGCTTTGGAGGTTCAGGTTTTTGCTGGCCAAATGCCGGTATTGCTAAAAAGGTCAGTGCGAGAAGAAGTTGCCAGGGTTTACGAATCATAATTTTCTTTTCTATAATTAAAATGGAGTCTATTTTTTACACTTTCATCTCAATTTCAAAAGTTGTGAGATGATTGGCATTACATGCTTTTCAAAGCTACCAAAAAGAAAATGTAATGTTGTTCACTTTTCTTTGCCCGGGGCAAGTTGTCGTCCACCTGCTCAGGGCAAGGCGTTCGTTTAAAATGGGCTACTGTAAATCAGGCACTTACAGGACTCTTGTTTATCGCTAAAAAATATGGGGTTTTTTGTCATCTGTTCATGTTTTGATTTTCAAAGGCAGTTAACCTGCTTCTGACCTTCTGGAAAATCTCGCCATGATAATCCTCTTTCTGTGTGGGGGGTATATTATGCCTGTCTGCATCTGGCAGGCTCCAATTCATCAGATGATTGATAATTGGAAGGGAGAGTATAGCGGTTAATTGCTAGCGGTATTTCTATATTCAGAAGGAGTCAAACCGGTGATTTTTTTGAAAAAATTATTGAATGCTGTTTTAGAATTGAAGCCGCATTCATAAGCAATCGCAACAAAAGACCAGGCTTGGTATTCAGGTGAGGCAATCATTTGTTTAGCTTCAGCGATGCGATATTCATTGACAAAAGAATAAAAGTTTTTTCCCAGGTGCTCATTCAGTACCTGTGTAATGTAGTGCTTCGGGATCCGGGTTTGTTCCGAGATTTTGGCAATGGATAGTTCATTGTCTTTCCATGCCAGCGTTTCTTCCATAAACCGGGTCAATTGAATTAAATAGGCATTGGCTTGGTCATTCTTCAAGCCTGATTTTTGGTACTTATCTGAGGAAAGGATACCTGCTTTATTTTCAGGCCGGTGCATATATTCCTTTTCCGAATTAAGCGCTGAAGACAGCTGATTTTGCCTGAAACCCCAAAAACCTGCAATGTAAACGAATACCAACAAAGATACATTTACCAGGGGCTTGATATCAAATTGGATGTACCCGGTTTCAAATAGGGTAGTGGCCAAAATAATGAAATTTTGCACCACCATAAAAGAAATAACAAATACCAAAAGCCAATTTAAGCTGTTCAGGTCTGACTTGAAAGAGTAAAGATCAGACCTTTGTTTCCGGTATTGTCTAATTTTTCGAATAGCCAGGATCCCATAAATCCAGAGAAGCAGGATAAATACAGACCCTAAACTGTTTCTTAACCAACCAAGCTGGCTAAAATGCTCCAAATGAAAATAAAAATCCCGGATTTTCGAATTTCTAAAAAGAAAAATCAACACCAAAGAGGCAATAAAAGGAATTGCATGCAGATAATCTCTCCGCTGAAATCGTTCAAAATCTACCGAGACATATTTGGAATACAAATAAAGAAAGGCCGGATAAGTAAGGGAAATTGGGATTGAATAAAACCAGGTTTGCTGGGTTACCCCTTTAACTTCCTGGGCTATATTCAAGGCAAACATCCAGGCTATAAAAACCATAAAGACAGCAAGGATTATATCAGCGATCCTCAAGGGTCTTTTCCAAAACATCAGTATGGCTATAAAAATAGCTTGAGCAAAGCCAATATAAACAACCGGGATTTCCATAGACCAAATGTAGCTATTCTTCACATAGGGTCAGTCAAGACTTGTAAGGTTAGTTTGATTTAGAGATAAATCATGTCACAATAAGCGAGTATAGCCAGGACTGGCACACCCTTTCTTCCCTCATTTCCACAGAAAAGGGTTACCGATGACCTGTTTGTTAAGTACCTTTAAATCAATAGGTTGAAACCCCATCGTCATCCCGATTGCTGCGTTTTTTAAAATGTCAGGTCAACCGATGACAGATTTTAAAAATCAGAGGTGTCGGGCCACTGGCATTAACGATAAGCTGGCTTCACTACTGAGCTTACTGGCGACCAATGTCCTAAAATACCAACTCATTGACACCCCAGGCTTCACCTTCTGGGTCGGCTTACCCGGGGTTACCAAGATAGGACCCCACCGGGGTGCTATATAAAATACTGTCATCGGGATTCCTGCGTTTAAAAAATGTTAAATCTCGCATTGACGATAAAGCCGGTTTTTAAGGAGGTTCTTAAATTGAACTCAGGTTAAGTGAATCGGTAGCTTCACCTAAATTTAATTCGAATACCTCTAATCACTCTTCAGCGATTTAACCGGGTTGAGCATGGCTGCCCGGATTGCTTGTGAGCTGACGGTTGCCATGGCTACGATGATGGCAACTATCCCGGCTAAGGGATAAATCCACCATCCAATTTCTACTTTATAAGCGAAGCCTTCCAACCACTCGTTCATTACATACCAGGTAACCGGTGTCGCAATCACAATCGCCACCAGTACAAGTTTGATAAAATCCTTTGACAGCAAAGTGACGATACTCGAAACTTCTGCTCCCAGTACCTTTCTAATCCCGATTTCCTTGGTCCGGATTTCAGCCGTGTAGGTTGCCAATCCGAAAAGTCCCAAGCAGGCAATCAATATGGCAAGCACTGAGAACGCTGAAAATATTTTTCTGAACTTGATATCTGCCTGGTATTGTTTGTCAAAATCTTCCTCCAGAAAACTATATAAAAAAGGCCTGTGGGGGGCAATCTTACTCCAAATTTGTTCCACTGCCGCAACGGTCTGTCCTATATTTTCTGGCTTTAGTTTGACCGATAAATACCGGCTTGCCCTGGCTTCAAATGGCAGGGTCAAAGGCTCAATATTTCGGTGCAAGGAAATGAAATTAAAATCCTTAACTACCCCGATCACTTCACCTGCTCTTCCCCATTGTTCAAATTTCTTTCCGACGATGTCGGCAGGATTTGCATAGCCATATTGCCTGGCTGCAGCTTCATTGACCACCAGGGCGGAGGTAGAATCCGAGGGGAAATCCCTGGAATAGCTTCTTCCGGCGACCAATTCCATGTCAAAATGGTTGATAAAATCAATTCCAACCTGAAAAATGGCTTGACCAATTTGTGTCATTTCTCCATCAGCATGTTGTATGGTCGTTCCTGCATTTGGGAAATAGCTACCTGGAACACTTCTTGAGAAAGCTGCCGAAATTATGTCCGGATGGGCTTCCAGTTCTGATATCAAGGCACTGGATTTTGCATTTACGGCATTGTCATAGTTGTAGTCCAAAACCAGCATTTGTTCTTTATCGAAACCCAGGTCCTTGTTGAGCAGGTGGTTCATTTGGGAATACACGATGATCGTTCCCGCAATCAGCAGTATAGAGAGGCTGAACTGAAAGACCACCAGCCCTTTTCTGAGGTTTACACCGCTGCTGTTGGTCACTGATATCCCTTTTAAAATCTGAACAGGCCTGAACCCCGACAGTACAAAAGCCGGATATGAACCTGCCAATACGCCGATACCAAGCAAAATCACCAGAAAAACAGGTGCATTTTGCCAAGTGAGATATTCGAAAATCACAATTTCTTTTCCTGTTAGCCCATTCATCATAGGTGTAGCCACTGTAATAAAAATAAGGGATGCTAGCATGGCGAAAAACACAATGATGATGGATTCCCCCAAAAACTGGAAAATCAAATGCATTCGTTCTGCGCCGATGGATTTCCGTATGCCTACCTCTTTTGCCCGCTCCATTGACCTGGCAGTGGAGAGGTTCATAAAATTGATCATGGCAATGACCAGAATGAAAAGGCCAATGACTGAAAACACATAGATATTGGGCAAACTGCCCGTTTCTCCCGGCTGTCGGTCAGCATCGGATCTCAGGTAAAAATCCGCCATTTTTTCGACCTTAATGGTATAGAGCTGGTCATCTTGCCTGGAAGCCAAAAAATCAGGAATCTTTTGCTCAAATGATGCCAGATCAAAATTGTCATTGGCCAGAAAATAGGTGTAAAAGTCCACATAGCCCCACCGATCAAAAACCTCAGGCCAATATTGGCGGAAGGTACTCAGGGAAAGCAGCATGTTGAAACTAAAATGGGAATTGGCAGGAATATCCTCAATTACTGCTGTTACCGTATAATCACCAGCGTTTGACCTACCGGGTGAGTCACTGCCCTTCAAGGTTTTTCCGATCGGATCCTCATTGCCGAAATACCTTTTGGCCGTGCTCTCTGTCATGACCATGCTGTAAGGTGCAACCAAAGCGGTTTTGGGATCACCTTGGATTACTTCCCAGCTGAAAATATCAAAAACGGTAGAATCCATAAAAAACACACCCTCTTCCTGATAGGAATTTTCGCCATCGGTAAGCAAAATATCCGATCTACCGGAAAACTGAACAACTTTTTCAATTTCGGGGAAATAGCTTTTGATCGCAGGTCCTATGGCAGGATTGTGCCATACCCAAAACGGATTTGCTCCGGCATTTTCTGGCTGGTCGGGGGAAGCAAGTTCGCCATGAGTTATGCGATAAATTCGATCGCCTTTTTCATGATAGGCATCCACGGATAGTTCGTCCTGCACAAAGGTGTAGATGAGGAAACAGCAAGCCATTCCCAGTCCCAGCCCGAAAATATTAATAAAGGTGTAACCTTTGTTTTTGAGCAGGTTTCTCCAGGCGATTTTAATGTAGTTTTTCAGCATAAAGCGGTTTCAGTTTTTTGTTGTTATTCACAGTACCTGAGCGAAATAAATGATAAAATTTTATTGTTTTTTGTAAAAAAATTCAGTATGATTACTTGGTGCCTTCATTTAGAAATCTCCTGTCATGCAACTTCTATCCTCCGGCTTTTACCCTTATTGCCAGTACCGTGCCACCGGAAATCTTTGCGGGGAGTCAGAAAAGCCATGTTCTGCATTTATTCTTTTCTATTAACCGAACAAATTTGTCCGCCAGTGGGCAACATCAGAATAAATTCTCTTTCGCTGGTCGCCAATTGCCAGATCATTTCCATTTTCCGGTAAGGGTACGTTTAACTTTTCCAAAGTTTTAAACTTTGGAAAAGTTAGTCATCCCTTTTTTCTACAAATGTGATTGGTACAAACTGGTCAGTAGGTGCCCCAATATAATATAGCATCCAATTGGGATCCTGATGAGATAGCATTTCCGATAGGCAATCCGCACGGTGTCCCTGTGGGTTCTGACAATCATCCCAATAAAACAATTCCACTTTGTAATGCAGGGATTGCTTTTGGTTATTGATGGTCACCTCAATGTTGATGTCCTGCTTTCCAGGAGCCATTGGGATGGGTATGGCGATATGGGTCATGGTCTTTATGGTTTTATGAAAAGGGTTAATGCGATATTTCGTTAAATAAATTTTTGAATGGTCTAAAGAGTTGAAATTTACAATTCTCGAATTTTTCTGAATGAGTCATTATAGTAGGCTTTCCATATCAATTAGCATAGCGACTTTAATGCCATACTTTAAAGGCGATATTTGCCCTTATTAGCCCCATTTCTATTGCAATAGGTTTGTCAACCGGACAAAATTGTTCGTTGACGGGCATGTTTAATGGTCTTTTTAAACGGCAGGCCATAATATGGAGTATCACGTTTCATTTTTTGCGTTCAAGTAGCCATCATTTTGTGTAATCAACTAATTCCCATTTATTTTTTGTATTTTGTTCTCAAATCCCATTTATTCTTCAAAAAAAAAGATCTGATCAATTGGCAGTTTAAAGAGTTTGGAAAGCTTAAAAGCGGTGGGTAGACTAGGATCGAACTTCTTCTTTTCGATCGCATTGATGGTTTGCCGGGATACACCGATAATTTCAGCAAGATCCTCCTGCGTCATATTCCTGGCGGTTCGCAGTTCTCTGATTTTATTTTTCATCGATACCGCCGACTATTTATGAATACTGAGGTCAGGTAAGTAAGTCCGATAAACATGACCAGGATGCTGATTTGTGCATCCTGTTGGATCAGATTAGTGGTGTCCAACAGGGAGTAGGACATTCCGAAAATGACAGCCAGGCCAAGTGTGATGCCCAACGATTCAAGATGAATTTTTTTCTCCAGTTCATCGAAATGGTTGAACAGATTCCGGTTGGCAAGAATCATCAAGATACCATTTGCGAAGTTAACAATGATCGCAAAAGGTGTCAGAAATGGATGATGGTCCCAGATAAACTCGGGTCCAAATGTGGCGATTGCCACGGTAGCTACCCAAGTCCAGGTCCAGATGGCTAATTTTTTAACTCGTTTGTTTCGTTCAAGTTTCATTGTTTTCATATTTTCATGTAAAGTGTACTTTACAAATGTAAATAAAACTTTACATATGTCAAGTTTTATTTACATTTATTTTTTTCTTGAATTAGAAAACAGTAACCTGTATGGAGTTTACCTTACATAAGTCGCAAGAACGCCAGATCATTTATTACGTTGAGAAAATCAATTTTTGTAAGAAGAATTAAAACGGAATGAAAAAGTCGGTATCTTTACCCAATGGATAAAGTCTAAAAACGTAACTCTTTTAACTCAATATTTTCTGATTACTCTTATTGGCTAAATAGGGTACCACCAACGGTTGGATGCGATTGAATTTTTAGGGGAGCAGTATATCAATTTTAATCAAGGTACTAAGCAAAGACTTCAAAGAGTCGGTATAATCACTTTTCGAAGAGAAGTAAAATATTTGAACTTTGGTAGCGCACTCTCGTTTCTTGAAAAAAAAATCACACTTCCTATCAGATTAAATGACCAAATTTATTATAATTTTTAAACGCCTTATGCTGCTATCGGTAACCATCTTCATTATTTTTGTCATTGCATTCCTACTTTTCATGCAACTACCCCAATTTGGCAAAGCCCCTCAGAGAGAGCGGTTGGAAAAGATCAGGCAATCACCTCATTATAAAGAGGGCAGCTTTAAAAATTTGAACTTCACACCTTATCTTTCTGAGGGGTATTCCATGACCAAAATAACGCTGGAATTTATTTTTAAAAACTTTCCAAAAACCAGCCCAATGGATACCATTCCTTCCATAAAGACAGACCTCAAGGCTTTACCAAAGGACGAAAATATCCTGGTCTGGTTCGGTCACTCTTCTTATTTTATTCAGTTAAATGGGCTTCGGTTTTTGGTGGATCCCGTATTGTCCGGAAGCGCATCCCCTGTGCCCTATTCTACCCATTCCTTTGTGGGTACAGATATTTATACAGTGGATGATTTCCCGGAAATTGACTACCTGCTTATTTCTCACGACCATTATGATCATTTGGATTATTTCACCATCCTAAAGTTAAAGCCAAAAATCCGGCAGGTTGTTTGCGGCTTGGGTGTTGGCGAACATTTTGAATATTGGGGCTACGAGCCAGCCAAAATAGTAGAAAAGGATTGGGACGAGCGATTGGAAATTGGGGAGGACTTTGCGCTACATACGGCCACATCCCGGCATTTTTCAGGCCGGAGCCTCAAACGTAGCAACACCCTCTGGGTGTCCTTTGTGCTACAATCAAAGGATTACACCTTGTATGTAGGTGGCGATAGTGGATATGACACCCATTTTGAAGAGCTTGGCAATAAATTTACTGGCTTTGATTTGGTTATTTTGGATAATGGCCAGTACAATGAAGGGTGGAAAGAACTTCATATGTTTTCTCATGAGGTACTTCAAGCCGGAAATGACCTGAACGCAAAGCGCATCATGCCTGTACATTCAGGGAAATTCAAATTGGCAAATCACCCCTGGGACGAACCTTTGGAAACGATTGTAGCCCTGAATGAAGAAAATTTTCATTGCCCGATTGTTACCCCTAGAATTGGCGAAGTAGTGATGCTGAACGACAGCACCCAGACTTTGTCAAGGTGGTGGAGGGGCATGAAATGAAAAAAACACTGTTATATTTTTGGGTCCTTAGTTTAAGTCCTGTTTTCATGGCGTTTACCCATACAGGCCCATGAGGGGAAACCAGCGCACTGATAAGCCTGTTTAAAAAATCACAAACTTTTTTTTTCATCACGATCTCCTCAAAATCCCCTGGTATTTTCAACTCCAAAATTATCCACCGTTTTCGTAGAAAAAAGCCGTCTCTTTTTCATCAATCATGCCCCAAAAACGAGAGGGTACAAAATCAGAATTTTCAGGATGTATTTTGGTCTAAAAACAAAACCAACATTCATTTTAAGGCGGATCAAACCTTTAAGATCCCCCGAAACCCCCGCGCTCCATAGTAGGATTCGGCTCCATTGTGGTAAATGAATACCCGGCCAAACCGCCAATCTCCGAAGATGGCACCTCCCAGTTTTCTAACTTCTTCCGGCGTTTGAAGCCAACTTGAGGTTTTGGTATCAAATTTTCCAAACTGCTGCAGTTCCTGGTATTGTTCTTCCGAAAGGAGTGTAATACCCATTTCTGATGCCATCCCAAGTGCACTATTTTTGGGTTTATACGTCTTTCGTGATTCCAAAGCTTCGGGGTCATAACAATGGCTCCTTCGTCCTTTAGGACTTTCTGGGGAGCAATCAATAAAAATAAATTGTCCTACTTCCTTGGTTATGTTTACCACATCGGGTTCTCCTCCCGTTTCTTCCATTTGGAGCAGGGATCGGAGTTTTGCGGGATGGGCCAGCAGTTTTTCCTGAACAGGCTCCCATTCGAGGCCTTGGTGGCGTTGCCTGTTTTTCTTAAAGCGGTTTTTCAAAGTGCTTAATAGAGTTGCTGTTTGTTCTGGTGCAAGTTCCATGTTAAAGCGTGTAAATTGAAGGTTGAATAGAATTTGCCAATTAGGTATACAAATATATTTCAATAATATTTAAGTATGGGCTATTCGGCTATTAATTAGGTTGAACAGGGTAACAGATCTTCTGGTAGATCGGCATATAATAACTAGCCTGCCATTAAATTACAGTGACATTAGCGTTAAAAGCTTTGAAATACTTGAGCTATTCCATTATACTCATCAACGACTTTATTAATTTCTTTTTCAAGATATCCCTCTTCATAATAAGGATCCTTTAAAAGGATTAAGAAGTCATTGATTGATACAGTTTCGGCATTGAAAGAGTCTGCGACTGTTAATATCGCCGAGGGATGAAATAAATTTCTCACGGCAGAGGTATTCATTTTTTCTCCTTTTTCGATTGTTATTTGATCGAGAAGTTCACCAACTATTCCTTCAATTGAAGAGACCTTATTCCCTTCAATTCCCTGTGCAATAGTTATTGTAGGTGTTAAATTAAGTTAAATATTATTCTGAAATGTTTCATTGGGTTGTTCTCTAATGGTTCCCAATTTTTTTAAACTGGAATGCTCTGTCTCACTTGGGCATACCTATTGACCAATAATCCAAGCCTATAATCCAATCCCGATCCTGAATCCTGGACTTACCTGTCTGAAAAATCCATTGAAATAAAGCTGTGGCGATACGGTGATATGTTTGCCAACCTGCCAGTTGACGCCAAGCCTGTGGGTGTTGGATTGGAAAATGTCACCACTCTTTTTGGTCACTGTACCCAGTTCAACTCCAAACCAATTGGGTTTGTCTTTATGGTTAGAGAAGTTCCTCCTATATCCGACATTGGTGAAGTTGTTGATTATGGCCGTGTTTGCTGCATCGAAAGCAAACATGAGGTTGTTGGAAATATAAAATTGGTTTTTAAGGATGCCTTTGTGGTTCAGTTGCAAGCTTATTTCCCCGGAAAAATCTGTCAGGAATTGACCCCTATACACATTGGCACCTACGCCAGCCTGCAAGCTCAGCATATCAAAATATCCGGTGTGCCTGTCTTCCTTTAGGACGATATTTCCGGTTTGAGCGTCCGGTCGGAATTCCAAATACCTTAAAAAGCGGTGCTTTTCCGGAAGGCTATCTGCTATGGCAGTCAACATCTTGGAAAAGTCCACGTTTATCAATTCCGTGATATCGTTAAACCCAATGATCACCTCATAGCTTCCTGAATTATCCCGTATGTAAGCCTCGTTTTGGAGATTTTCTGAGAGCCTATTATCGGCACTGATGTCGAAGCTTTTTATTTTGTCACTGTCCCGGATATCCAATTGTTTTTGAAATCGGTAGTCGATGGTGTAGGCAGTGTTGGGAACCATCTGGTCAATTTCCTTCAGCCTTAATTGGAAATCTTCCATGATGGCTTGAAATCGACTTTCTTCCGCCAGAAGGTGGTAATCTTTTATCAGAATCTTCATATCCAGTGTACCAGAAGCCTGGTAGAATATGGTGTCTCTGTAACTTTCCGTATCTTGGGAAAAGGCAGGAGTAAATGAAAAAAGGCCAATGAAAGTAAGCAGGAATAGTGATTGGAATTTCATAACGGTTGTTTGTTTTATTTTTACAATTTTAGGTTGAGGGCCAGTGTTTGAGGTTGACCTTGGGCAGGATAGCTGCTGCCCATTCTGATTTTTAGCTTGAATGGTTTCGTTTCCATGAGATTTTGATAGTCATTCGTTTCGGGCAGGAGCATTTCAGTAGTCAATTCCCGGAGGACCGGGTTGGGCATGGCTGTACCCAACTGGAATTCCAAAACCGGCCGTTCAACAGTTGGAAGGGGAATACCGATGCGATGTTCGACCTTTTCGATCGGAGAAATTGACAATTCAGGTGCCTGCACCCTGGGCGGAGGATTTTTATTCTCTGCCGCTGGAACGGGCTCAGGCAAGCCTGCATGTTGCTGGTCCGGTAGGTTTTGGGAAATGTTCTGGTTTATTAAGTAATCATCGTCAGCGACCTTGGGTGGGGTTTCCTGCCGTACCAGTGCCTGCAACGCATTCAATTCTTTTTGTTGGGACTCCAGCTTGAGGAAAAGGAAAACGGCAACCAGGAAGAGGGTAACCGCTGCCGCCAGCGATGTCACCAGTCCCCAATACAAGGCCCTCGACTTTTTGGGTTTTGTAATGCCTTTCCAAACCCTTGATTTTGACGCATTGACCACCTGGTCATTTCTTCTTTCGGCTTCCTGTAAGCCCATTTTGATAATTTCGTCTATATTATTGGGTTGCATGGCTGTTTCTGTTTTTCAGTTTTCGGATCATATAATTTCTTGCTTTACAGAGCTGTGATTTTGAAGTGCTTTCATTGATTTTCAACATTTCTCCGATTTCTTTATGGGAATACCCCTCTATGGCAAACAGGTTGAAAACAGTCCGATACCCTTTGGGCATTTGCTGCAATACCTGCTGGACCTCCTCTATATCCAATGAATCATCGCTTTCCAGTTGGGGTACATTCAAGCTCAGCACCTCGTCGTCCTCCTGAAACAGCAGTGCTTTTTTTCCCTTCAGAAACCGGATGGACTCATTAATCACGACGGTGATGACCCATTTCTGCAGGCTGCCATTGCCGCGGTATTCAAACCGGTCAATGTTTTTCAATACCCGGGTAAAGGATACCGATAGCACATCTTCGGTATCGTGGTGGTTTGCCAGGTACCGCATGGCTACATGATAGCTGTGCCGATAGTGCCTGTCAAACAGTTGTCTCTGCGCGGTAGATTCTTTGCGGATGCATCTTCTAATGATAATTTGCTCTTCCAAAAGATATTGTGGTTTCCGAAAGTTGGAACCCGAAAATTCAGACAGACGTTGCCTGTGGGAAAATTATATCATGTGAAAAGATGTTAACGGGAGTAAAGGTTGTATACAAACCTGGGTAATACTTTTTAAATTGTGACCGCACTAATTGAAGGAGTCATCAAAGCGAATACCATTGAGCGGAAGCAATTGTGAATTCTTATGGCAAACGCTTCCCGAATTTCAGTATGATTTCATTAAATTTACATTAAATGATGACAAAAGAACCATATAATGGAAGATTGGAAACGACGCATTAACATCAACCCCAATCAGTGTGTGTGGGGGGGGGAGGCCATGTATCAGGAATATGAGAATAAGAGTAATTGATATATTGGATCTGCTTGCCGCAGGTCTTAATCAGGAGCAAATTTTAACGGAGTTGCCTGATTTGGTAAATGAAGACATTGAGGCCTCGATCAAATATGCACGAGGCAAAATTAATCACTCCGTTTTTGCCGCATTTAATCAACTTCTACGATCTGCTTCAATTTTTCCAAAGCCTTAGGATAGGTACTGTCAAAGTAGTCCAGATGTTCATCCGTGACATCTACTTCTACAATCACCCTGGTTATTTCTCCCGTTTCTTCAAACCTGTAATTTTCGTGCCCTCCTGCCCACTGTTCCACCTGTGGGCCCGCTGTGATTTCCTTGTCCCCGTCCAAAATTCCGTAATGCTGGATGGAAATAAACTGGTTCGGAATATTTTCGGCTATTCAGGCCACCATACCAGCCCGGTTTCCTTGGTCATCTGTCCCAATAAAGTAGATTTTCTGCCCTTTTTCCCAGCTACCTTCATAAGTGGAAGTGGGGTTAAAAAGTGCGGTCCATTGTTCATAGGTGCTTTTATTGCTTAGTCCCAGCATGGTATCAAATACCTTTTCCACCGGAGCGTTGATTTCGATTTTATATTGCTTTTTTTCCATGGTGCGATTTTATGTCTATTATTTTAATCCTTCAACTTAACCCATTTTTTCCAAATTTAGCGACTCCTTTAATAAGTCAAAGGGTGTAAAAGCGTCAATGTATAGGGTAAATAGGGACATATTAATGGCGTTCTCCGGTTTTGATCCTTAAAAAGAAGGCTTTACGTAAGCTTAACGTTGGGGAATCAGGACCGGCAGCACCATGTGCTCTCCGAACTGTCACACAGGCTGTCCGAAAGTCAGCAAATTGTTATCTGGATCGAGCAGGGAAAACTCCTTTTGCCCCCAGCCCTTGACTTCCAAATGCCCATTTGGATGAATGGGTATGTTTTTATCAAGCATTTCCTGGTAAAGCGCCTCAATATTTTCTGTCCTGATGTAAACCTGTCCGTAATTTTTATTGGGATCCAAATCCCTAAACTCAAAGAAATGAAATTGAATGTTGTCTTTTTGCAGCATCAGGTAACCCTCATAGTCCTTTTCTCCGAATGCTTCAAATCCCAAGAGGGTATAGTAGTCCCGAGTTTTGGCTTTGTTCCGCATGGGTAATTTGGGGTGGATGGCTGTAAGCATAGGATTTAAGTGGGGTGGCTTTTAAATTTAATCAAAATTATTCCTATTTTTAATTTGTATAATAATAAGAGGTTGGGCTAAATAATTGATTTAATCTGGATTTACGTCTTTAGTGATTACAAGATTTAGGGTTATTTGATGAAAAAGCGTGAAATTAGTGAAATATACTTGCAGAATTCCAAAGAATGGAGGGAATGGCTGGAGAAAAATCACGACAAAGTAGCCGGCGTTTATTTGATTTTTTATACAGTTGACCATGAAATGCCGTCCATGCGGTGGGAGGAAGCGGTAATGGTAGCTTTGTGCTTTGGATGGATCGATTCTACCACCTACAGCCTGGGCAATGGCAAACGCCGGCAATACTTCACAAGGCGGAAATCTAAAAGCAATTGGAGTGCCATCAACAAAAGCTACATTGATAGGCTGTTAGCAGATGGATTGATGCATGAAAGTGGAATGAACGCCATTGCAATAGCAAAAGAAAATGGCAGCTGGAATAGTTTCGACGATGTAGAAAAAGGGATTATTCCCGAGGATCTGAAGTCAGCTTTCAAAAAGCATCCAGAAGCGTTTGCCAATTACCAGAATTTTGCTCCATCATACAGGAAAAGTTACTTGTACTGGCTGCAACAAGCAAAAAGACCAGCGACAAGAACAAATCGGCTCTATGAAATCATTGACCTGTGCAAAAGGAATATCAAAAGCAGACAGTAATCCTTTGGGGTCTTTGGGAAGGTTTTCTAAGGCATTACTAAAGGATTTAGGAAAGACCTTTCAAATATTTATTTCTGCAGCGAATTCTTAAAGGGATTGCCTATGCATTGATGGAGAAGACCTCCGAGGTTTGAGAAACCTCAAATGTACCAATCCAAACCAATTAGGTCTTCAGTTATGGAATTGATGGAAATATAATTGCTAATGCTTATTCCGGGTTGAATTATCTACTCAACCAGCCTGTGAAATACCGAGAAAAGAAATTTATCTACGAAATAATCGTAATAAAATGATTATATCGTAGGTTTTTTCATTTTGGTTTTTTACCTTTACCTTATGGAAGAACTAATACCACAGGAAGAGCAGGCAATGCACATTTTTTGGAAAATTGAAAGGGGAGTGGTCCGGGACATTCTGGATCGGTTGCCAGAACCAAAGCCACCTTATACCACCTTGGCTTCCACCATCAAATCACTGGAAAAAAAAGGATATCTGGGGCATAAGACCTATGGTAAAACCCATGAATATTTTGTGGTGGTAGAGCAATCAGCCTATAAAAAGAAAAAGTTTAATGGGATTATTAAGGATTTCTTTGACGGATCGGTGGATAACGTGCTTTCCTTTTTGGTGAAAGAAAAAAAGCTTACCAGAAAAGAATTGGAGGAATTAAATCAACTTATTGAGAAAGGAGGCAAACCATGAACACATATTGGAATTATCTTTTTGAAGTAAGTATTGGTATTGCTCTTGTCTGGTTGGTTTATCGATTAATCTTTAAGGGGCTCACATTTTTTGGATGGAACAGGTTTTTTCTTTTGACGGGGATGTTGGTTTCAATAATGATGCCTCTTATTGAAGTCCAGTTTTTTCCTAAAAGCACCCTTCCGGTTCAGGAATTTATTTACTCTTTTGATCAATTGGAGGTAGCAATCCGCAACTCGGCTACTTTTTCATCGGGCTGGAATCCTTTGCTGATGCAGGTAATCCTTTATTCTTATTTTGGATTTTCAGCAACGAAAGTTTTGGTTTTTGGAATAAGTATCATTTCATTATTTCAGAAAATCAGAAATGCAAAAGCCCAAAAATTTCAGGAAATTGAGATTTATACGGATCCGGAATTCAAGCCTGCCTCTTTTTTTAATAAAATTTTGATGCCCTCATTCAACCCAGACAATAAATCTCATCTTCAGATTTTCCTTCATGAATCAGCACATGTGCGTTTGAGGCATTCCTGGGATCTCCTGGGTTTGCATTTCATCAAATCCCTGTTTTGGATCAATCCCTTTGTTTACCTTATAGAAAGGGAGTTAAGGGAGGTTCATGAATTTCAGGCAGACGGTATAGTAATTCAACAAATTGCATGCAAAGATTATTGCCAGCTATTGGTGAATAATTTAGGTCAAAATAGTAGCAATCAACTAATCAACAGTTTTAATCAATTTCAAATCAAAAATCGGATCGTTATGATGAACAAACGCAGATCAACAAATGAGAACAAGTGGAAATACCTTATTGGTATGCCGCTATTGATATTGGTACTTGCTTTATTTTCTTTGAAAATGACAGGGCAAGAGGATAATGTTACAGGAACCTGGCTAGGTTCAGATTTTGAATTCACCTTACATGAAGGACCGGATTTAAATGAGTTGATTGATGGAGGCAGAAATCTTCATGTGAATGGTAAACTTATCCTTGGCCAGGATAAATCCTATCAGATATTGGATCCTACAGGGGAAGTAAATGGCGAAGGGAATTGGAACCTGGAATCGAGTAATCTTATGCTAAACAGCCTGGATGGTCACCTTGTAGCCTACCAAATCGAGGTAATATCCAACGCTAAAATGATCACCAGTCATCAGGTTTCCATGGAAACCCCTGAGGGAACAATTTCCGGAACCATACGGCTTACTTATGTAAAACGATAAAAAAATTTAAAACCATCTACGATGTAATCGTAGATGGTTTTTGCGTTCTATTCTTGACTCATATACCCAAGTTTTCAATGTTTTTTCTAGTTTTTGTAGCATTTTTAAAAGCAGTTGCGTCTTAATAGCAAGAGAAAATACTAATTTTACTTAAAATTTCATAACAATGAAAAACAGGTACTGGACAGTCATTTTATTTTCGGCCCTTTTGTCTTCGTGTATCATAGATGGTGGCGAAGGGACCCCAGTTGATTTGACAATGGTAAACCAGGGAAATGTGGTACTTGATCTATCCGATATTGATTATTATGATTTTTCCAGTCATATCGTTTACCTAAAGGGAAGCAATAGGCTTGAGGGAGATTTTGATCAATTGCGTGGAGCTAAAATTTTGGTAAACGGAACCGAGATTTATCCCCTCAATATTCATGATCTCTATTTGTCTACGATGCCTGTTGGGCCACATATCCAAAGCTTAATCGATGTTTTTGGTGATTTTGCATTCCGAATTAGCTTTAGTGACTATCCAGATGGGTCCGGCAGTAGTATTAAAGACCCCAGGTCGGATGCAAGAATTGTATCCGCATTAAAGAAACACAACAAATACCGGGCTGGACTTTCCATAGAAGCCGAATCCATTTTAAGGCAGGGAAATCAGATAAAACTTAAAATCAAAATAAGAAACCTGGACAGCCAAAACTATTACTTTTTAGATCCCCATAAAATGGGTGAGGGGCTGTTTCATTATTTTACCAATGGACTTGGGTTTTTTGATCCGCAACAAATGGGATATCAGCAAAATAAAATTGAACATGAACCACCCGAACCCCACCTTTATTGGTCTTTAGATTGGATGTCTGTCATCAAAGGAAAAGAAAGCAAAACATTCGAATTTACCTATCCTTTTGAGAATGTTCCTACAGGTAGAGATTTGAAATTTTCATTTGTCTTTCCGAGTCCTGAACGCAGTATACAACTAGGGTCAGATTTGGATCAGCAAGGCGGTAGAATTTGGTTGGGTAGTGTGATAATGGAATTGACCAAAAGGTTTTGATAGAAATAGTTTAATGAATGGAGCAGAAATTAATCCTACTGCCACCGCTTTTGCAATTTATACATTCAATAAAAAAGACTTTCCTATTATTCAAGATTTGAAATTGTATATAAAAAGTCCTTGACTATTGCATATTGGAAAACTACCAATCCTCTGCGGTTGGAAAGCTCGCTTTTTCTGTTCTGAAATTTCTAATACAAAAAACTAAACCAGAAAGGTAAATGGCTGGATAACTTTCAGATAATAGGTCCGTAAAAACCACATCTCCAGCTATTATCAAAAACTTTCTTACATCTAAAGGTCGAGAAATTCTTTTACTGGTCAGGATTACCGAAATGCAATACAAGGATTGGCCATGCAAAATAGCAGGTGTTGACATTATCATGCGTATTCACTAAATTTATACGCATAATTGTCCGGGTAAATACCTATGAAAAAGCGACTAAATATTACGGTTAAGGAAGACTTGATTCAGAAAATGAAAAAATACGCAGATCTGAAGGGGACCAGTATCTCCAATCTGGTTGAGGAGCATTTTGAGCAATTATTAAAACAACCATCCAAGTTTTCCAAAGAAATGTCCCTTGTGGAATTTGTGAAAACTTTGCCAAAATCCAAGGTAGATTTTCCAACTGATTTTGATTTTAAAACGGAATATTTTAATGCAAAATCAAAAGAATACGATGAACAGAATCTTGTTTGATGCAAATGTTCTTTTGGATTTTTTTCTGGAACGCAACGCCCAGCCAGAAAAGATAGAAAAGTTGTTTGGCTTGGTTGATGACAAAACAATTGAAGGGTTTATAACGCTTTCCATTCTTCAGATTTGTTCCTATTATTTGACCAGCACAAAAGGGATTGTAGTCACCAAGGGTATTGTAGAGATGGTTATTTTGAAATTTCAACTTTTGGAAGGCAGTAGTAAAACAGTTTTGAATGCCGTAAAATCGGATCAACAAGACATTGAAGATGCCATTCATTATTTTATTGCCCTGGAAAATGAAATGGATGCAATAGTAACATTAGACAAGGAGTTTCTTAGGTTGTCTTCTCCCTATTTACCAATATATAGCCCAATCAACCTTTTGGCTAAATTATCTTAAGGCGGACCTTTTTATTACCAGGATTGGACAAAGAAGGATTAGTCATTAAAAAGCATTTACTATTCTTTTTTAAGCACCTTTTTTTTTAAAAATTAGATACGTAATGTAGGTAGATGCACTTACGTTCTTTAACAATTCATAAGAATGATAACAAAAAATTGTTAATTTACCACTTTCCAAAGAACCTGAGCCATGCGACTTTCCTACAAAACGATTCCTATTCTATTTTTAATCGTACTAACCTTTTTTTCTAATGCCCAGGTACCCCAGGGCCCCAAACTGATTGTCAGGGGGGATGACATGGGTTCGTCCCGGTCGGCCAATCTTGCCAGCATCGAAACCTTCGTCAATGGCATAGAAACCTCCATAGAAGTGATGGCGATAGCTCCCTGGTTTCCGGAAGCTGCCCGCATGCTAAGGCAAAATACAGGAGTAGAGGTGGGACTCCATCTGGCCATTACCAGTGAATGGGATGGTGTCAAATGGAGACCGCTGAGTAATTGTCCCAGTCTGACGGATGGTGACGGATATTTGCTTCCAAAGATAAGACCGAACCCAAATTATCCCGGACTGGCCATTCTCGATAATCCATGGAAGCTGGGGGAGGTGGAACAGGAATTTCGGGCGCAAATTGAATTGGCCCTGAAGCATGTTCCTCAAATCAACCACCTTTCCGGCCATATGGGTGCTACCGGGTTTCATCCTGATGTGGCAAATATGACTGCACGTTTGGCAAAGGAGTACGGACTTATGCTGATCGATGCGGATTTGATGCAGGAGTCGGGTATAGGCAGGACCAGCTACGCCGGTCCTAAGGGAACATCTGAAGAAAAGGAGGCTTCATTCATTCGCATGTTGGAAAACCTGGAAGCCGGAAAGGCCTACCAATTCGTAGACCACCCTTCCTATGATAATCTGGAAATGCAGGGGGTAGGCCATATCGGTTATGAGCAGGTGGCCGAGGACAGGCAGGGTGTCACGGAGACCTGGACCAGCGAAAAGGTAAAGGAGTCGATCGCCCGGTTCGGTATTGAACTGGTTGATTTCAATACCATTGTCAAGGCCTTGCCGAGAAGCGAACCTGAAAAGGAAAATGTCGATCCTGCTGCCATACAGGAATACCTTGAAGCAGTTAAAAGCCATGATCAGGATCTGCACAGCCTGATGATCCTCAGAAATGGGAAAGTGGTATTCGAGCATTGGCTGGGCGATAATGCGGCCAATAAGTCCCATGTCATGTTTTCTGTAAGCAAAACCTTTACGGCTACTGCCATCGGTTTTGCCGTACAGGAAGGGCTGTTGGATGTCTCCGATAAGGTGATTTCATTTTTTCCTGACCAGCTACCAAAAGAGATGAGCCAAAACCTGGAGGCACTGGAAATCAGGCATTTACTTACTATGAGCGTGGGGCACGATGTGGATCCTACAGGTATTCTGCGGGAGCGTGCTGATGCGGACTGGGTGGAGGCATTTTTAGCCTTTCCAATTCCCCATAAGCCCGGAGAGCAGTTTGTTTACAATAGCCTGGCCACCTACATGCTATCTGCGATTCTTACCAAAGTGAGTGGCGAGCGGCTTCTGGACTACCTGCAGTCCAGGCTTTTCAGGCCTCTGGGAATCACCGGAGCTACCTGGGATAAAAGTCCTCAGGGCATCGCTATCGGAGGTTGGGGGCTAAAGGTGAAGACGGAGGACATGGCCAAATTGGGACAATTTTACCTGCAAAAGGGAAAATGGAATGGCAAGCAACTTCTCAAGGAATCCTGGTTTGAGGAGGCGACTTCAAAACAAGTCCCATCACTTCCTGCAGGAGTGAAAAGGGAAAACCTGAAAGTGAAAACAAAGGACTCTGACTGGTTGCAGGGCTATGGTTACCAGCTATGGCAAAGCCGCCACAACTCCTACCGGGCAGATGGCCGGGATGGGCAATTTATCCTGGTGCTTCCGGAAAAAAATGCAGTGATTGTAACCACTGCCAATATTTCCAATATGCAAGCGGAACTCAATTTGATTTGGGAACACCTATTGCCGGCGTTCGAGGACTAGGTTTAATTCAATAAATACCTCTAGAATAAAAAGGCTTTTTGAGGAAGTAGGAAGGAGGAAATTTCTCTTTTTCAAACAGTTTTTTAAAATACAAAACCGTTTTCCTATCCTAAAAAAATACCTGCAGCCACCCGTCTTAATTCATTTTTGTAAACTATTTGGAATACCCTATATCATGCAGCTCATGCCTATGTGTTCCTTATAACTATTTGGTTTAGAAAAATTTGAGCTTTTATTTGGGAGAAAAGTTCAGCCATATAGCATGCCCGTTTTATAAAGGGTCAGGTATTTTCCTTTGCTTAAGGTTGGCTATCTGGTAGATGTACTGAGTCTTATGGGAAATGGATTGGACCTGTAAATCCACAAGCTGAGCCGCTTTTTTTAAGAAGCCATTGCCATCCCAAAAAGAGGGCTGCGCTTGAGGTTTAATTTTTTAATTGGATTTGAATGGCTGCTACAATACAAGTTAGATAATATTTCCCTTAATTGACTAAATATACAATTTAAGTTCGTTATAAATATTTTTTAAAACATAATATTTTATAAAAAAGTTTTAATTAAATTTATTTGTTAACTTAGGTTTTAAAAAAGTTAAACCATGAGATTTATATCAATTTAACAATTGCAAATCAATAAATCAGATCTAACAAAAACCCATTTTAACCAACCAAAATGAAAAAAGTCAGAAATCTATTTCTACTTGGGCTCCTTGTTTTGAGCCTGTATTCCTGCAAACAGGAGAAAAAACAGGAGCCTGAGACGGTGGCTACTGAAATCCGACAATGGAAGCCTGAAGATACCCGAAGTTTGTCTGGAGTAACCGCCAAACGGGGCCTGATCCACAACTCTGAAAAGAGCACTCCCGGATACTTGCTTTATGAGCCATCCAATAGCACCTACACTTATCTATTGAACAAGAAAGGGGAGTTAGTGCATGTCTGGAACGCCGATCTGAATTCCATGAATTCCTATCTTCAGCCCAATGGGCACTTGATCCGCCTGGAACGTGACGAGGACTTTCCCACTTTTGCAGCCGGTGGCCAGGCAGGCCGTATCCGCGAATACGACTGGGATGGCACTATTCTTTGGAACTTCAAGTACTACAGTGAGACGGAATTGATCCACCACGATATCGAGGTAATGCCAAACGGGAATATCCTTGCGATTTCCTATGATGCATTGACGCCCAAGGAAGCGATTGCAATGGGTAAAGATCCACAGCATATACCCAAAGCAGGGATTTGGCTCGATAAAATCATCGAGATTCAACCTACCAAACCTGAAGGGGGAAAGGTTGTCTGGAAATGGCATATGAAAGACCATTTGGTGCAGGATTTAGATGATACAAAGGCCAACTACGGGCTGTTGTCCGAAAATCCAAGAAAGATCAACCTTAATATTTCAAGTGGGGAAGCAGGGCCTCCCATGACCCAGGAACAGGTAGACCATATGAAACAAATGGGCATGATGACCTCCAATGCTACGGTAGACAACCGGGGATCAGACCTAACCCATACCAATGCCATATCTTATAACCCAGACCTGGATCAAATCGTCATAAGTGTTCCCGGATTTAGCGAAATATTGGTGATTGACCACAGTACCTCCATGGCAGAGGCCAAAGGCAGTACAGGGGGCAAAGCAGGACATGGCGGAGATTTACTGTATCGCTGGGGTAATTCGGTAAACTATGGTTGGGGTACAGAGGAAAATCAACAATTATTTGGCCAGCATGATGTGAAATGGATACCCAAAGGCTATCCCGGTGAAGGAAAGCTGATGGTTTTCAATAATGATATCCGCAACCCTGAAAGTAAATTACCAAACATGTGGGCTGCCCTTGGAGGGGCAGACTCGCCTGAAATAAACGTTACCATTGGCGATGTGGGTAATTATAGTGCGATCTATGAATGGGCCATTCCCAAAGATAGCGAGGGCAACTATTCTATGACGGAGGGAGGGGCCTTTGGCCCGGAGGAACCCGACTGGTCTTATACAGCTCCGGACAAGTATTCTTTTTATTCAGCCTTTATCTCTGGAGCACATCGATTAAAAAATGGCCATACCCTGATTACCCAGGGCATGCAGGGGCGCTTTTTCGAAATTGACGCAAACGGTGAAGTCGTTTGGGAATATTGGAACCCATACAAATACGATTACAAATTACCTGATGGTTCACCTGCACAACCGGGAGGGCCTTTCATTTACGGAGTTTTCAGAGGCACTTTATACCCAGCCGATTTCGAGGCTTTTAATGGCAAGGAACTGGTTCCGGTAACTCCGCAACCAGCGCCTTCCATTTTTAAAATGCCGCCTCCGCCAACGCAAGCCTCTGCCTCTATTCAATAACCTAAAATAACCAACCATAAAACCACAAACAATGTCGATAAAAATTATAGGTGCCGGATTTCCCAGAACGGGTACCACTACCCTTAAAGAATCCCTGGAGTCACTAGGGTTCAAGCATGTTTATCATATGAAAGAACTTCTGGTCAACCCTGATATGCTTCATTACTGGCAAACGCTTGCCGAAACGGGTGATACCGATTGGGAAAGCCTTTACCAGGGTTATGATGCTACCGTAGATTTTCCGGGCTATCCCTGGTACAAAGAACATATGAAAAAATACCCTGACGCAAAAGTGATCCTTACGGTGAGAGACTTTGAAGCCTGGTATAAAAGTGTCGACAGTACTGTTTTCCGGGCTGGTCCACAGACCCCTGCGGAAAAGATCAAAATGATGGGCAAACTGCTTTTCAGCGCAAGGGCACGCAAGGTGGTCAAATGTATTAAATTCTTTAAAAAAATATTTTTTGCGAACAAGTTACAGGGCAAATTTAAAGAAAAAGAATTTGCCAGGAAGACCTGGGAAGACCATATCACCGATGTAAAGGCCACCGTTCCCAAAGACAAGTTGCTTGTATATGATGTGCGCGACGGTTGGGGGCCTCTTTGCAAGTTTTTAGGCGTCCCGGAACCGGCCGAACCATTGCCACATTTGAACAAGAAAGAGAATTTCAAGGAAATGCTCCCCCAATTAATGAAAGGCAAAATGGTTTAACCAACAGTAATCGTCATTTAATATTAATGCCCCCATTGGTCAGCATCAACGGGGGCATTAATTATAAAAACCCACCCCTATGAATACCGAAAGCTGGCAAGTAAAAGCAACTTTGTTGTTGGTAAGCAGTCTTACCATTATGTCGATGATCACCATCTCGGCCTCCCTTCCCGATATGACCATAGCCTTTTCTGAACTGTCCAACGGGCCTGCATTGGTAAAGCTTTCCTTATCTTTTCCTGCACTTTTTATAGCCATCATTGCAGTGTTCGCCGGCCTGGTAATCGATCGCTTTGGCAGACTCAAATTACTGGGGATAGCGCTTGTCTTTTATGCAATTGGCGGAAGTTCAGGTTATTGGCTCGATAACCTCTACCTCATCCTTGCCGGCAGGGCTCTTCTTGGAATTTGTGTCGGTATTACCATGACCATTGTTATTACCCTTGTTGCAGATTATTACCAGGGAAAATCAAGACAAAAATTTGCCGGATTGCAAATTGCCGTGATGTCCATTGGAGGCATTGTATTCGTAACGCTGGGAGGCTTCCTGGCAGATATCAATTGGCGGATACCCTTTTTATTGTATTTTTTTTCCATACTGGTTTTACCGGCAACCTATTTGTATCTGAAAGAACCCAAAGAAAGTATCCTTTCCCAACGATCGGATGCGGTTATAAAATCTCCTCCGATCATCTGGCTGGTGTTCTTTAATATGATGTTGATGTGGATTATGTTTTTTATCATTCCCGTGCAAATCCCCTTTTATTTGAAAACCATTGGCGTAGAGACAAATGCCCTGATTGGAATTGCAATCGCTTCAACAACATTGTTTTCTGCGATTTCATCATTCTCCTTTTCACGTATAAAAGATAGGTTGAGCTTTCAACAGATTTTCGGCATTGGTTACCTTTTGATGGCTCTTGGATTTGCGAGTATTGCCATGGGCAACAGTTATTCCATGGTCATGGTAGGGATGCTATTGTCCGGCCTGGGCATGGGACTCATGATTCCCAATGCCAATGTATGGATAATGCAATTGGCCCCGCCTGAAATAAGAGGGAAGGAAATGGGCCGGTTGACCACTTTTTGGTTTATGGGGCAGTTTATTTCGCCCATTGTGTTGTTGCCATTTTTAAATACCTTTTCCCATTCCCAGCTATTTTTTTTGATGGCGGGTGTATTAGTGGTATTAAGTATTGGTTTTTTTAGCACCCATCTCTGGTTGTCAAAAAGCAAAAAAAATAATTTGGTTGGTCAACGTTTATGATGGCTATGTTGCTTTGAAGAATTATCGGATAAGATTGGTTGTAGGAGCACACGGGACATTTTTGTGGGTCTGAATTTTATGAATCAAAGTCGTTTACGAACAAGTTCATTGTATAGATTACAGGGCAAAATCGAGAACGGTATCCTTGCAAAAGATGAACTTTTTAGGATTGTCTGCTTAAAGGTGAAATCGGTAAATGAATATATACCAAAAACAGCAATAGAAATTTACCCTGGTATATATTAGTTTGTTATTCCTGCGGATCAATGTCACCGTTTTGTCCGCTTATTTCAATTTTTCTCCATGGGCCCGACATTTTACCTGTATTTCAAATCCTTATTGATCCCCGGAGTTTTAGTTGAAAAGAACGTGATCGTTACCCTTTTTTCCTATCTTTATCAATTGCTTCTTAATTTCACACTTTCATACCTAACAAAACTGATCGTAAGGGGTATGGATAGTGCGATTTTAAATGAAAACTGCCCATTTATATCCATTACTGTTCCCAAATAGGGGTCTTCTGTTACTATTGTTGCTCCAGGAAGGGGATATCCTAATGGGTCTCGGACAGTACCCTTCCAGAGGCCATATGAGTAGCTCGCATCAACAACAAGTTGGCCGTTTGGTTAATGGTTTGTTCACCATAATTAGTCGGTTTTTAAAAGAGGAAGATGCCATGGAAATCGCCCAGGCAACCTGCTGGGTTCGAACAGTTAGTTCCAATAGTAATTTTTTGTAGGCCTTCGTTTGAGTCGTATGTTGCACCTTTTGGTCTGCCAGGTATTCATGGTTCAGTACCATGGCTTTTTTTACCAGATAAACTATGGGATTAAACCAGCAAATAACCGTCAAAAACTCCATTAGGATCAGGTCAAGATGGTGTTTTTCCCTAATATGAACCAATTCATGCTCAAGGATCATCGCTGGTTTTTTCATTGGCTTCGTGTATTTCGATAAACCGCAAGGCATGTGAAGCGTGTTTCTTATGGTTTCTGTGCGAAGATCAACCCTTGCCTTAGTTAGGCCAGCCTCTATTTCAGTTCTTTCCTGCTATTGGGCAGGTGGAATATACAGGTAAAAACCATATTCCGTTGAGATATATAATTTCTAAGCTAAGCCTTCATAGGTGGTTAAAAATAAAAATTGTCCGGAGTCAACGTAAGGTTTGAATCAGTAATCGGCCTTGGGTCACCCAAATATGGTTTTTGGAATGTGATTTGCACTAATTGTTATCGATTGCCCAAGAGATGGTGCTTAAAACAATTCATTTTACATTGTTTTAAATAAGAACTAAAAAACTTAGCAAACATGTCAAGCCCGGAACACAAAAAATTAATTTGGGACCTTATCAAAGATATAAAAGTAGGAATGCTCGTCACTCAAGACGAAAATGAAGACGGAGTTATGAGGGCTCGTCCAATGAGTCTCGTGCAGGATGCGTATGACGGGAGCTTATTTTTTTATACACCGAAAAGTGATGCCAAAGCCTTTGAGATAGAGCAAGACAGGGATATCTGTCTGACCTTTAGCAACCCTAAAGACAATGTGTATGTTTCTCTTTCTGGTAAAGCCAGGATTTCTGAAGATCAGAATTTAATCGATCGGTATTGGAATCCATGGGTAGCTGCCTGGTTTAAAAATGGGAAAAAAGACCCCGACTTGGGAATGCTTGTGGTAAAAATTAACAAAGGCGAGCACTGGGATTCAAAAAATAACAAGCTGGTCCAGCTTTTTGAGATTGCCAAATCAAACCTGATTAAGTCGGAAATCCCCAATTTGGGTGAGAATGAAAAATTTGGAACGGAATAGCAATGAGATACTCACAGGTATAACAAAGCCTTTGGAATGATTTCCTGAGGCTTTGTTGTTCCACAAAATGGGTATTGGAAATTTTCCGCCCTATGAGGGTAAATAATCAATTTTTTTATCCTTTCTTTCAATTCTTTAAATTAGCGCCCATTCATATTTTGAATATTACCGGCCGTTGGTTACTCTCAACCAGGTGTAACCTGTATGGTTTTTTTACAAAAAAATTACGCTTCAGCCTTGGTAGGATTCGTTAACTCTGGCGTATTATTTATTGGGGTGCACATTGGTGAGGATTTCCTTAGCCAAGAACATAAAAACACGATTCAAATACCAACGAAATTACTTTTACCTCATGGAAAATAAACTCACCATTTGGCTTTTGTGCATGATTTCGACCACATTACTGTCTTGCTCAGCCGAAGACCAAAAAACCCTGGACTTCTCGGAGGCTATCATTCTTATTTCGCCCCAAATCAACTCACCCTTGAAGGAAACTGCCGGAACTATTCTTGTCGAAGAAATCGAAAAACGCACCGGAACTTCGCTGAAAGTGAGCCGTGAATGGGATTCAAATACCCGCATTGCCCTGGTCCTGGCTTCAGATACCAGCCTCTTTGGAAAAGCCATTCCTTTCCGGAAGGGCTCCGGTGCTCCGGAACGGCAAAAAGAAGGTTATCGGATCTTTCATGAATCCAGCGAGGCAGGGAACACCCTGTGGGTGATAGGCGCAGGTGCCCGGGGAGTCCTTTATGGGATTGGCAAACTGCTACGAACAGCCCGACTGAGCAAGGGAAAAATCAGTTTGGATGAAGGCTTTGATTTTTCTGAATCCCCTCAATATGCGCTTCGCGGCCACCAGTTTGGTTACCGGAATACCGCCAACTCCTGGGATGCCTGGACAGTGGAGCAATTTGACCAGCATTTCAGGGAACAGGTGCTCTTTGGAGCCAATGCGTTTGAAAACATTCCCTTTCAGAAAATGAATTCCAGCCCACACTTTAAGGTGGACCCGCAAGTAATGGAAGTGGAGTTGAGCAAAATTTGTGAAAAATACGGTGCTGATTATTGGGTTTGGACACCGGCGCCCCGGGACCTGACTGAAGCAGGCGCCCATCAGGAGGGTTTGGAGACACAGGAGGCCTTTTTTGCCAAATGCCCCCGTTTGGATGCGGTATTTGTCCCAGGTGGAGACCCGGGCGAAAACCATCCGTCCGATCTGATACCCTACCTGGAGGATCTGTCAAAGGTTTTGAAGGAATACCATCCGGAAGCCGGCATTTGGGTTTCCTTACAGGGTTTTAACAAAGAGAAGGTAACCTATTTTTTTGATTACCTGGAAAAGAATAGCCCGGATTGGTTAAAGGGCTTGGTTTATGGCCCCAGTAGTCCTCCCATAGCCCTTGAACGGGAGCTTTTGCCGGAAAAATATATGCACAGATTTTATCCCGATATTACCCATACCATTCGCTGTCATTATCCCGTGGAAAACTGGGATCAGGCCTTCGCCCTGACCCTGGGAAGGGAACCCTGCAACCCTCAGCCAGAAATGTACACAAGGCTTTTTCAAAGGGACAGCCCTTATACCGATGGTTTTATTACTTATTCCGATGGTACCCACGACGATGTTAACAAGGTTATATGGAGCCAGTTGGGTTGGGATCCGGGAAAAGCCCCTCCCACCATCGTTTCGGAGTATACCCGCTTCTACTTTGGTCATGAGGTAGGAGAGGAGGCCGCAAGGGGTATATTCGCCTTGGAAGAAAATTGGGATGGTCCCATTTTGGAGAATCCAGCTATAGAAAAAACCCTGGCCTTGTGGAAAAGGATGGAAGCTGCTAACCCCCAGCTGTCCGGTAACTGGCGCTGGCAGCAATTGCTGATGCGGGCCTATTACGATGCCTATATACGGGACCGGCTGGCCTTCGAAAAAAGTCTGGAGGCTGAAGCCTACGAAATCCTGGCCGAGGCAGATTCCATTGGAGCTGATCAGGCCATGTACAAAGCCCTGCAACAACTGCAAAAAGCAGATACAGACCCCGTTTCTCAGGAACTAAAGGAAAAAGTGTTGGCCTATGCTGAAATGCTATTCAAAAGCATAGGCGCACAGAGCAGTGTGGAAAAGTACCAGGCAAGCGGTGCAGAAAGGGGTGCGATTTTAGATTTTATTGATTACCCGCTCAACAACCGCTGGTGGCTGGAAGACGAGTTTGATAAAATACGCAATTTTGGATCTGAAGCAGAAAAATTGGCTCGGTTGGACTTTATCCGAAGCTATGAATCACCGGGAGAAGGCAGTTTTTACGACAATATTTCAAGTGCAGATGCGCGGCATGTAACCTCCAAAACCGATGATGCCATCGACTTTTTATGGGAAAGCAACGGGATCAGCCGCAAGCGGCTTTCTACGCAGCTCTTTCAGTTTACTCCCACCCTGGACTACGATGAGCTGGATCCTGAATCCGATTACCTGATCCGGGTATCAGGCTTTGGTGAAGCCCTTTTGCGGGCCAATGGACAACGGCTTACACCTACCAGGTACGAGAAGGGCTATGAGGAATTTAAGGAATTCCCAATTCCCAGGGAGCTGATCAGCGAAGGCAAACTAAAAATCAGTTTTGACAAACCCGATGAGGAGCACCTGAATTGGAGGCAGCAGTCGCGGGTAACCGACGTTTGGGTTATCAAACAATAAATGGTAAGTCAACCTTTCCATATGCAGAAGCAAACAAGGAAATAGAATGGCTACCTGAAAATTGGAAGGATTGGAGGAAAAAGCAGTTCAACAGACTTATTGTTAATTCGGGGTACATAAAGTTTCTGATTACAAGGGTTTTATGATCCTAAACCCTTAATTTGATCTGGAAATAAATTCAGTAAGGGTACAAGGTCGTATATACACAACTCCACCTTCAAAAAGTAGCTCTATACAACAACATATAAAAACAATTCTTAAATCAGTCTCAACCTGAAACTCCGTTCTCCCTTGCTCAGCGGATTTTCCTGCGGACCCTCACGGTCTCCAGCTCAGGCTGTTTTTATAAGAGACGTACGTGATGGTTCTCAAAGAATAGATTCCAAAACCGATAATGAGTACATATTATAATCCAATAAACAATTTTGAGCAAAAAATGAGGCCTTTTATTTTTTATTTAGTACGCTGTTGAAATTCATCTTGCTAAATTTAGGGTGATTTATCCGTTGCGAAAATTTATTCGCACCTGGGAGTTCCGTCACTTTCAACAAATGTAAACAATGATGTTGCCTGCTGATAAAAAAATGAGATTTGCTTTTAATTCTTTACAGATTTCATCTGAACCCTGACAACCCATAAAACAAAATAATGAATCTGGTTAAAGGCATTCCCAAACTTGTTAAGGCTGGTGTGATTTCACAGGAAACAACAGGCAAAATCCGGGATTATTATGGGGAAAAAGGAGGACAGTCAAACCATCACCTGTTTGTCGTTTTTGGGATTATAGGTGCCCCATTGGTTGGACTTGGAATAATCTTATTACTTGCCCACAATTGGGATGAATTTTCACGAACCGCAAAAACATGTTTGGCCTTTCTTCCACTGCTCATTGGACAGGTACTGTGTGGGTTCGTGTTAATTAAAAAACAAGAAAGTGTTGCATGGAGAGAAAGCAGTACGGCTTTTTTGTTTCTTGCTGTTGGAGCAAGCATTTCGCTCGTTAGCCAAATATACCACATGCCGGGAGATCTGGGCTTATTCCTGCTCACCTAGATGCTGCTTTAGTGGTTTGTAGATTCTTTGATACAAATTTAAGTTTTATCATAAGAGGGGGGCTATTTGTTTCCGTGGGCATTGGCTTTATGGCAACAAATTTCTGGATGCTCAAAAGGAGAAAATCAAATGGCTAACAAAAAGATAGTATTGCCTGTATTTGTTTTGATTGCCCTCTTGCAGCTTTATTTGCCGGCCAAAATGATACTTGATAGGGAAGACATATTGCATAAGGGGAAGGAATATAAATTCAAAACCCAGCCAATTGATCCCAATGACCCATTTAGAGGAAAATTCATAGCCCTCTACTAGGAAGAGGCGGTGATTTCGATTCAAAATGAAGCGGATTGGCTGCTTGGTGAATCGGTTTTTATGCTGCTGACAACTGACAAGGAAGGATTTGCAAAAGCGCATGGAGTATCAAAGGAATACCCGGCTAAAAATCAGGACTTTTTGAAAGCTAAGGTGAATTACGTTTCAGATAATGGTGCCAATAAGCTGAGTATTGACTACCCATTCGACAGGTAATACATGGAAGAATCTAAGGCGAATGATGCTGAATTGGCCTACCTCGAATCACAAGTAGACTCAACCCAGGCAGCATATGCGGTAGTTAGAATCAAAGAGGGTGAAGCGGTTTTAAAAGAGGAGTTGATTAATGGAGTCACTATACGGGAAATTGTGATAGATAAGTAGAAAAATCAAAAATAGTCTTTTGCCGGCGATAGACTTCCTTTTGGCAGGAGGTTGGTTTGTGATCTAAACCTAATAATCAATTTTTAACAAATCAATAAAAGGAAAATCAAAAAGGTGTTCACTTTGCAATGTAGAATCAATCCCCCAACGGCAAACCGGTAATTTTATCAAGGCTTTTTCTTGGATCCAAAGGCATTTTTGATATATATATATATACTATAGGGAAATGGTTGAATATCACCTTTTTGGGAAATTTTATTTAGTTTTGGATTATTCAATATTTATTTTTAACGCATAATTATGGATACTAATCAACTAATGGAAATTCAAAATTACTTTTCCAATAAGCAGAGGGATTGTCTTATTCAAAAAGCCGCCTACGAAAAATGGTTAAATGTTATCACTCCATTCAGGTGGTTTGCCATTATTATAGGGGTGGTTTTGCCTGCCTTTTTGGGTGTAACTATTTTTGTTGATAGTGGATGGGTAAATCCAGATAATTGGAAGATAATTTGTTCTACGATATTGTTACTTTCTTCCATTGTTTCAGGTTTACATACCGGCCTTCAATTTGACAGTCACCAACAGGAGTGTGTAAGGTTGAGCAAGCAATATGAATCACTGGCGCATAAATTTGAACTTGCCCGTATTGCCCACAATGATGAAATATATTCCCAAAAAAAGAACCTGAGTGAGAAATATACAGACTTAATAGAAAACACCCTCACTACACCGGCGAATTGGTGTCTGAGGCGTGCAAAAAAAGAGGCGGCACTGTAAAACTATGGCCTATGCAGGAACTAAGAACAATTCATGGTAAATCCACCATTCTTACGCAGTTCCAAACATGTACAGCGGTTGGGTGCTGGAAAAAAGCAGGAGGACTAGGGAAAATATGCTGTTAAGCCGATATTTTATTCAGCCCTAAACCAGAAAATGGCTGATCCCCGGGGATTTATCATCCTAAATGTTTAATTTGGAGTTCGGGAATAAAATCAAAGGAGGAAACAAGGTACATAAACCCCCAATTTCACCTCCAGAATCTAACTGAATTAAAATATTGGCAACAAGCTGAAAAAAATTATAACAAAAATAAAAATTGATTTGCGAAGAATTGTTCCAAATATTTATTCAAACGACATAGAAAAAAGCAAGCATTTCTATACTGAATTTTTAGGAATGGACCTGGCGATGGATATGGATTGGATTTTAACTTTTGTATCAAAAGAAAATGAAACCGCACAAATATCAATTTTCAGTAACGACAACAACAAACCTTTAGATAATTCGGCAATATTTTTATCAATTGAAGTTTCGGATGTTGACAATTTATATGAAAGAGCCAAAAGCCAAAATATTGAAATAGTCTACCCTATCACAAACGAAAATTGGGGAGTTAAACGCTTTTTTGTAAAAGACCCCAATGGAATAACAATTAATTTATTAACCCATACTTAATAAAAAAATTACATCAATATGAAACCGAAAAATATTTGGGCAAATCTTGGAGTAAAAGACATCGATAGGACACGAGAATTTTACCTGTCATTAGGGTTTAAGTTAAATGGCAATCCGACAGAAAATCTTGTAAGCTTTTTGTTTGGTAGTGGTGATTTTGTAATTCACTTTTTTGAAAAGGAAAAATTAAAAACAAGTCTAGAAGGGGAAATATCTGATTTGAGTCAAGGGAATGAAATTATGTTTTCCCTTTCCGCTGAAAGTAAGGATGAATTTGACACTTGGATAAATGAAATAGAAAAAGCTGGTGGAACTATTTTATTTGACTCCAACAAAAACAGGAAAGAATTTTACGATAAAAATGGATTCTACGTGTGCGTTTTCACCGATCCAGACGGTCACAAATTCAATCTGCTTTACAGCGACAATATGTAGAAGTAAAAAAAGTCAATTGCCAATATCCAAGCATGCTGACCGTTTGAACGGCCACCTCTGAATGCAACATATTACACATGTGAAGATTTTTCAATCAAATATCGACAAATACTGCAGGTCAATACAATACTTAGAAAAAGTATTGCAAAGGCTTTCTTTATTTCGGGCGATATTTTTTGTGAGCTCTCTTGTTGTTGTTACCATTCTTGCAAATGCAAGGTTATTGATGTCAGTATGGATTGCTTTTCCTTTCTGCATAATTGGGTTTGCCTTTTTACTCCTGCGCTATAACAAAGTAAACAGTCTTAAGGAAACTTGTACCTCTTTAAAGAAAATCAATAAAGATGAGCTCTTAAAACTTGAAAACAACCTGGAAAGCTTCCCTACCGGAGACTCCTATCGGATAGAAGGACATGCATATGTTACTGATCTGGATGTTTTTGGCTCCCATTCACTATTCCAGGGAGATTTTGAGTACAGCGGTATTTAGGTCTACGTTTCTGATTAATCGAACTAAGTTTATTTCTTATGCCCTTAAACAATGCCGAAACACAAGTCCTGCGCCAACACCTGATCGAGTCGCTGAGCGGTGTGAAAGCCCATATTACTTTCGATCAGGTTGTGGTCGATTTTCCACTTGACGCCATCAATAGAAAGGTTGCTGGAATTCCCCATTCCCCCTGGGACCTGGTGGAACACATGCGCCTCGCTCAGCGGGATATCATCGACTTTATTCAAAATCCCAACTACCGGGAAATGAAATGGCCGGATGACTATTGGCCAAATGCTGAAACGGATACTAAAACCTGGAATGAATCAATTGAAGGTATTATGACTGACCGCAACGCATTGATCCGATTGATTGAGGACAATTCAATCAACCTATTTGCCCCAATTGCACATGTTCCGGATTACACAATATTTCGGGAGATCATCATTATGGCCAATCACCATTCCTACCACACCGGTCAATTGCTTTACCTAAAAAGGGTTTTTAAAAGTTATGCTAAATAAGGAAAATCAAGCATATTTCCACACCTGATATTTACTTGCTTAATGGTTAAAATGGGTAACTTGGTCTGCACTTAACCTTAAACTAATGGGAAAAATTAAGAAACCAGGGGTATACATTGTAGAGAAAAACGCTTTCCCCTCTTCAGTGGTGGAAGTTGCAAGTGCAATTCCTGCATTTATAGGGCATACCGAAAAAATTCCGGATGCGGGTGCAGACGGCCTCCTCCGGATCAGCTCGTTAAGGGAATTTGAGCGGTGGTTTGGTGGACCGGCTGACTATCGGTTTCGAATGCGTAAAGCTACTGAGGAAGGGGAGAAATCCCGAATTGAAGCGCAAAAAAAAGAAGAAAGGGGTGAAAAGCGAGCTGAGTTTGACATCCGCCTGGACCTGATAGGTGACAAGGAAGCCTATTCTGTGAGTCGGCTCGGAACCGTGTACAGGCTGTATGAAGCTATGCGATTCTTTTTTCAGAATGGTGGGGGAGCTTGCTATATCATTTCTGTTGGTGGTTATAAGGATCAGATTAGGGAAGAAAGGCTCGCAGACGGACTCCGTAGGCTGGAAAATGAACCGGAACCCACCCTGGTACTGCTTCCCGATGCCGTATCTCTGGATACAGCCGAGGCATTTTATAGCCTGTGCCGAAAGGTAATCGCCCATTGCGGAAAGATGAGGAACCGGATGGCCATTTTGGATGTGTACCAGGGCTACAAAGCCTTTCAAAATCCTGCGGGCGGGAAGTCCGTAGTGGATCGGTTCAGGGAAGGGGTAGGAACCGAATCACTAAGTTATGCAGCGGCCTATTATCCCTGGTTGGAAACGACGATTGTGCAGGAATCAGAATTGTCATTTCAAAATCTGACGGATGATAGCCTGGCACTGTTGGTTGAAATGATCAGTGGAGAACTTGCGCTAACCGATCATCCTGAAAATGAATTAGAAAGCGAAGCGGTACGAAAGGAGCGGGTTTTATCCCTGGTAAAACAACTTCCCGATTATACATCAGCTGTCGTGAATAGCTGGGACGATGACCCGGATACTTCCGGCAAATTATCTCCCGCTAACCTGCACCGCACGCTTTTGGCGTTGAGTCAGGCGTATAAAGCATTAATGGGATTTCTGCAAAAGTACCTGAATCAACTGCCACCTGCGGCCGCAATGGCCGGGTTGTACACGTTGGTGGATTCCATGAGCGGGGTTTGGAAAGCCCCCGCCAATCTTTCCCTGAATTCCGTCATTGCTCCATCTGTACCCATTTCCACTGAAGAGCAGGAATACCTGAATACACCCTTGGATGGTAAAGCTGTCAATGCCATTCGCTCCTTTATTGGAGAAGGGGTGCTGGTATGGGGTGCGCGCACATTGGATGGAAACAGCAACGAATGGAGATACATTCATGTGCGGCGGACGGTGATGGTACTCGAACAATCGATGCTATTGGCGGTCAAAGCCTATACCTTTGAACCCAATCAGAATGCCACCTGGACCACTGTCAAATCCATGCTGATAAATTACCTGACACAGCAGTGGAAAATGGGTGCTTTGGCCGGAGCGAGCCCAGCAGAGGCATTCTCCGTGCGGGTGGGGTTAGGGGAAACGATGACGGTTGAGGATATCCAGAGTGGTATAATGCGGGTAACCGCTTCAGTAGCCGTCAACAAACCGGCTGAATTTTTTGAAATTTCTTTTGTGCAGCACATGCAAAAAACATAAGAAACCGTGTATGATCCCGAAGTTAAGATTGTAGCGATTTTATTCCGTTAGTGCTAAAAATGGTTCCTAAACAATCGTAAATTAAGAGAGAAAATTGAGAACAGACTGGAAATACCGCCTGATGCTAGCTTTTCAAATGGGAGCGCTATACACACTTGGAATTTGGGCAATGGACTATTTGTCGGCAGACAACAAAGTGGATTCGCTGAACAGTTTACTGTTCAAGGGGCTGTTTTTCGGTATTACTTTTAGTCTGGTATTTCCTTGCCTTTTTAATGCATTAGCCGGAAAAGTATTCGCCAAAATGGGTGGAAACATTCATCCGGTGCTGGAGGCAACGGAAAAAATTGAAAAGGAGGCACCCGCTACCTTATTTAAAGGACTGGAAGGTGTTGGAGGAAAGCTGTTTTTGACCAATAAAAGAGTTATTTTTAAGTCTCACCAATTGAATATCCAACGGGGACAAACCGACGTAGACTTATCATCGATCAGCGGGATCGAAAAAAGAATGGTGAATAAATGGGGAAATGCGCGTATGGTTGTTCAGACGAAAGACGGTATGGAATATCAGTTGGTCGTTTATGAGCCAGAGCTATGGATTGTAGAAATTAATGAAAGAATAACCTATTAATAAAAAGCAGCTGGATGGAATTTTTAGCATTTCTTAAGATTCATTTAATGGATACTTAAGCGGGTAATATGGATATTTGCTAGATGAGAATTTTGATAGTTGAAGATGAGCAGGGAATTGCGGCTTTTCTCAAGCAAGGTTTAGAGGAAGAGTCTTTTGCTGTGGATGTCACTGATGAGGGCAAATCGGGCCTCAGGTTGGCTTTATCAGGAGAGTACGATATCCTTTTGTTGGACTGGATGCTTCCGGGATTAAGCGGGATTGAAATTTGCAGGCAGTTCAGAAAGGAATTCCCAACCACGCCTGTCATTTTTCTTACCGCCAAGGACACGCTTGACGAAACCTTATTTGGTTTGCAGTCTGGGGCAAATGATTACATAAAAAAGCCCTTTCATTTCGAAGAAATTCTGGAGAGAATCAAAGTGCAATTAAGACCAAAGATGGGGGAGCACTCTCTTTTTACCTTGGGGATCATTACGTTAAATACGGAAACCCATCAGGTTTTTAAAGGAAAGGAAGAAATTAATCTCACCCAGAAGGAATTTGCATTATTGGAATACCTCATCCGCAACAAAGGCAAGGTATGCCGAAGAAGCCGCATTATCGAAAGTGTGTGGGATATCCAGTTCGAATACAATACGGGTGTTATCGATGTGTATATCAATGCATTGCGAAAGAAACTTTCATTATCCGATGAAGAAAATTACATTCAGACCGTGCGTGGGGTAGGTTACATTGCAAAAGAATTATGAATCTTAGCTTCCAAAATAGAATAGCCTTCCATTATTTGGTGGCCACCGCCATCATCATGGCTTTTGTATTCGGAATGATATTTTTTATCGTGAGAGGTACCGTTATTCAGAATCTTGATAGTGATTTGTCCTACGAAGCCGAAAAACATTTAAACGAGATCGAATTTGTAAAGGATAGCATTCAATTCATCAACAAGCAAGAATGGCAAGAGCGTGAACACACCGAGACACAGGTCAATCCAGTCTTTATTCAATTGAATGATAAGGAAGGCACCGTGATGGATCGATCTCCAAATCTTAAGCAAGATTTTTTAACTTTTCAGGGAGGGTCAGACGGTGGGTACTACAATGCTGAATTAACAGAAATTCCCATCAGACAGGTTCAACTACCCATTACAAATAACGGGCAGGTGAAAGGATATATTATTGCGGCCATATCGTCTGAGTCTGCATTTTCCGTGATTTTCAGGTTGCAGGAGGTCTTGATGGTTTCTTACATTGTGATTCTGGTAGGTTTGTACTTCATGTCCCGGTATTTGGCGGGCAGAAGTGTTCGACCAATCCAGGAAATGACCCGTACTATTACGCACATCACCCAGAACAACCTGAATGAACGCGTTTATCTCCCTAAAAACCAGGATGAAATCCATTTTCTTTCATCCAGCTTCAACGACTTGCTGGAGCGTATTCAAAAGGCCATAGAAAAGGAAAAGCAATTCACCTCGGATGCCTCCCACGAACTCCGAACCCCACTTGCCACCTTGCGGGGTACCCTGGAGGTGCTGATCAGGAAGCCAAGATCCCAACAGGAGTACGAAGAAAAGATACTTTACAGCCTTAAGGAAATAGACCGTATGACGGCCACCTTGGAGCAACTCCTGATGTTGGCCCGCTTAGAAACATCTGCAGGAAGCAAAAAGGAATCATTTATCCCTATTTCAACGCTCCTTGAAGAATCTATATCGCGGTTTAAAAACCTGATCAAAGAGAAAAAATTGAAAATAAACCTAAGCATCAATCTATCCGAAAAGGCACTTTTGCCTCATTTCTACAGCAATATCATCGTGGACAATATACTAAACAATGCCATTAAATATTCGAATAATGGGGGGACGATAAGTATCAGTGTTGATATTGTTGGCGGTCGTATAATCTGCAATGTTAAGGATGAAGGAATAGGAATTAAAGAGGAGGATTTAAACAATATTTACGACAGTTTCTATCGATCTGATGCCTTAAGTCACAGGCAAATTCCGGGAAATGGTCTGGGACTGGCCATTGCAAAGAAATGTGCCAACGCCATTCAAGCTGAATTGAATGTTAGCAGCACCTTTGGTCAGGGTACGAATGTTATGATTACTTTTTAACCAATCCAAAATAGAAAATCCAAAGGAGACCTAAAAGCCTACCTGCTATGTCGCCAATAAGAGACCTATTATTAGTCATCCCAGGGACAGTTAACCGGACAATCAAATTATTCCTAAAAGTTACGGGCATTGGGCTGCTTTTCTACTTGCTATGGATGGCGCCTTATCGACAGCAGGTCTTGGAATCAGCGTCACTGCAGCAGAGGAACCCAATAATTTTGGTTTCTTCCCGGGCGTATGGTTAAAATACCTCCCGATCTTAAGCCAATCTTAAGAAAGTCTTGAGAAAGGCTTTAGGACTGGTAGGCTACATTTGATGAGTAATACCAAATGCAGCCCATCAATGTTAGAGAAGATCATACAATACAGTATTCACCACAAACTGATCGTGCTTTTATTCTCAGCGGGAGTGATCGCTTTTGGAATTTATTCCCTTACTGAGATTCCCATTGGAGCTGTTCCAGATGTCACCAACAATCAGGTACAAATCATCACCACTTCCCGAAATTTAGCAACTGAAGACGTGGAGAAATTTCTTACCTATCCGGTAGAGTTGGAAATGGCCAACCTGCCCAATGTGAAAGAAATAAGATCCATTTCTAAGTTTGGGCTCTCCGTGGTAACGGTGGTTTTTGATGATAAAATTGGCACGTATCTCCCAAGACAACTTATCGCTGAAAAAATAAAGGCAGCCGAAGATAAAATTCCTGAGGGATTTGGAAAACCATTCATGGGACCCATCACCACTGGCCTGGGTGAGATTTATCAGTATGTCATCGAGGTAGATTCGGCACATCGTGACCGGTATTCCTTATCGGATATGCGTACCATACAGGATTGGGTGGTCAGGCGTCGACTTTCCGGCATCCCGGGAGTGGTAGAGGTAAATACCTGGGGCGGTCATCTCAAACAGTACGAAGTGGCGCTCAATCCGGAAAAACTCCGGAGTTTGAATATCTCTATTTCGCAGGCCTTTTCGGCATTGGAAAAAAACAATAGCGTGGCTGGAGGGGGCTACATTGAAAAAACCAACCAAACTTATTTTATCAGAGGGGAAGGCATGGTAAGCTCCCTGGAAGATATAGAAAACATCGTGGTTGAAAACCGAAAAGGCACCCCCGTTTTTATTAAAGACGTCGCGACCGTAGGTTTTGGACATGCCACCCGATTTGGTGCCATAACGGGAAATGGAGAAGGAGAAAAAGTATTGGGGCAAGTGATGATGCTCAAAGGAGCCAACTCAAAAGCAACCATAGAGGCCGTAAAGGAAAGAGTTGCCGAGATATCGGTTGCCTTACCTCAGGGTATCCATATCAATCCCTTTTTGGAGCGAAGTGAACTCATCGGCAAAACGACCTTTACGATAGCCGAAAATCTGATTTTAGGTTGTTTAATCGTGATTTTTGTCGTGGTGCTGCTGCTTGGCAATATACGGTCCGGATTAGTGGTAGCATCTGTCATTCCAATGTGTTTGCTTTTTGCCTTATCTCTCATGTATATTTTTGGAGTGGATGCCAACCTGATGAGTCTGGGAGCCATTGACTTTGGAATTATCATAGATGGTGCAGTGATTATAGTAGAATTCATAGCCTTCAAAATAACGGCAGAGAGGTCCACATTGATGGCAATGCCCAAAGGAGAAAAACAAAATTACATAGATAAAATTACCCATCATGGTGCCAGCAAAATGATGCACTCTGCTGTATTTGGTCAGCTTATTATCATCATTGTGTTTATTCCCATTCTCTCGTTGGTGGGCGTGGAAGGAAAAATGTTCAGGCCAATGGCCCTGGTATTTTCGTTTGCATTGATTGGAGCGATGATCATGTGTTTTACTTACGTACCCGTAATGGCTTCTTTGTTTATTAAGCCATCTGACCCTGACAAAAAAACAATTTCCTCCCGCCTCATCACATTTTTGGAAAACAAGTACAGACCAACCATGGCCTGGGCACTTCGGGAGAAAAAAATCGTTTTGAGCTTATCAGCTGCCTTGATGATTGTAGTTGGCATTCTCTTTAGTCGCATGGGAGGTGAATTTGTACCTACATTGGACGAAGGTGATTTTGTGATCCAACCCGTACTTAAAACAGGCACTACCTTAACCAATACGATAAAAGCCACTACCCGTATGGAAAAGATCCTTTTGCAATTTCCTGAGGTAAAGCAGGTTGTGAGTAGGATTGGAGCGGCCGAAGTACCCACGGACCCCATGTCTATGGAAGAAAGTGATGTTATAATCAAACTGATTCCAAAAGGCGAATGGGTTTCAGCCGAAAGCAAGGACCAGTTAGCTAATAAATTTAAGGAAGCACTTTCAGCCGAAATCCCAGGGGTGGACTTTGAGTTTACCCAACCTATTGAAATGCGCTTCAATGAATTGATCACCGGAGTGCGTGCCGATTTGGCCATTAAAATTTTTGGTGAGGACCTGGACATTCTTTACAATAAGGCCCTGGAGGTAGAAAAGGCCATTCAACATATCGAAGGAGCAGCCGATATTATCGTCGAGAAAGTGGCGGGTCTCCCACAAATGTCGGTGAATTATAACCGGCAAATGATTGCGAAATATGGGATGAATGTGGATGAACTCAACAGCATCATCACCATGGGCTTTGCCGGGAAAGCTGCCGGAACCGTATTTGAAGGTGAAAAGCAATTTGATTTAGTGGTTCGGTTTGATAAGGAACACCACCGGGATTTGGAGGATATTGAAATGGCTACCATTCAATTACCAAATGGAAATCAGGTTCCTCTCAGTGAATTTGCAACCGTCAGCTATACCACTGGACCTGCTAAAATATCAAGAGATGACACGAAACGAAGGATTGTGGTTGGGGTAAACGTACGGGGCCGGGATTTAGAGTCTGTAGTGAAGGACGTTCAGCAGGTCATCAATAGCGAGATTGATTTACCAATTGGCTACACGGTGGAATATGGAGGTCAGTTTGAAAATCTGAGAACGGCCAGAGACCGCTTAATGGTGGCAGTACCCATAGCCCTCATTTTGATATTTATACTACTCTATTTCGCCTTTAATTCTGTGAAAGAAGCCCTTATTATTTACAGTGCCATTCCCATGTCAGCCGTGGGTGGGGTCATCCTGTTGTACATTAGGGATATGCCATTCAGTATTTCAGCAGGGGTTGGATTTATCGCCCTCTTTGGTATTGCGGTGCTGAACGGAATCGTCCTGATCGAAGAATTTAAAGAGCTTAAGGCGCACGGCATCAAAGACATTAACAGACGGATTTTGATGGGCACCAGAAACAGGTTACGTCCTGTACTTCTCACGGCATCGGCGGCTGCATTGGGCTTCTTGCCGATGGCCATATCAACTTCCGCGGGAGCGGAGGTGCAAAGGCCTTTGGCTACCGTAGTGGTAGGAGGACTAATATCCGCAACCGCACTTACCCTGGTGGTATTACCCGTTCTTTACGCTTTGTTTGATAGGAAAGGGCATTTTCCAAAATTAAAGTCAACAGTACAAGGCCTGGTGATCTTGCTTTTTATAAGCCTTCCTGCATTTGGATACGGTCAAGGTGAAAAAATTTCGGCCAATCAGGCAGTGGAAATTGCTTTAGAAAATAATAGGGGTTTACAAGCATCTTATCAACGGGTAGAGCAAAGTAAGCAATTGTTGGGAACTGCTATTGACATTGGTAAAACGGAGTTTTATTATAACAAAGATGAGAACAATATCGCCCCCAATGAATTGGCACTCAACGTTTGGGGCATCAGTCAATCACTAAAATTCCCGACTGTTTACAGTTCCCAGCGGAACGTGATGAAAGGCGAAATTCAATTGGCTACTGACCAAAATGCCATGGATAACTATCTGGTAACCAAGGAGGTGTTGAAAGCCTACCATGAAATCGTCTATTGGCAGGAGATGCTTACTAATTTCAGCTACCTGGATAGTCTGTACAGTACCTTTGAGCATGCTGCTAATAGGAAATTTGAGCAAGGAGAGTCCAATTACCTGGAGAAATTAACCGCTGAGACTAAAAGTAAGGAAATTTCTATCCAGCTACGGCAGATTCAGGAGAGCCGCCAAAAAGCGCGCATTAGGTTGAACAAATGGCTTCAATCAAGCTCGGAATACACGGCCATCAGTCAATCACTTACCCGGTTGGAATTAAAACCGATGGATACACTAAGCCATCCTGCACTTCAATACTATTCGGATGCTTTAACACTTGCCGACAGAAAAATTAATCTGGAAAAACAGCAAATGCTGCCAGATTTGAAAGCTTCTGTTTTCAGGGGTATCAATAACGGAACAGGGATTCAAACCTATCCGGGCTTTCAGGTAGGTATTGGGATCCCATTATGGTTTGGTGCACAAAAGTCTAAAATAGACGCTGCTAAAACGGGGGCTTCCATTCTGGAATCCCAATCCGAAAATTATAAAATGCAGCTGATTTCGCAATATCAGTCGCTTCGCTCAGACTTGAAAAAATATGAAGAGGGGATCAACTATTACCACATGTCAGGAAAAAAGCTTTCCGAAGAAACCCTTATCCATGCCACAAAGGCCTTTCAAAACGGTGAAATTGACTTTCTTCAGTACGTCCAATTGCTGGAAAATGCAACAACGATTGAAACAAACTATTTGAGCACCCTTTTTCAGTACAACATGACAGTACTGGAAGCGAACTACTTAATGAATTAATATGAACTTCGCATACCTAAAAACCAGAACTAAACACCCCATAAACCGGCCTGCCTTTGGCTTCTGGGTCATAGCGCTTATCGTTGGGCTTTCTTCCTGTTCTTCCAGTTCGGATCCGGAAATGGCTTCCAATGTTGCCCAGGAATCGTCTGGGGTGGAAACTTATGAGATTTCTACAACTCAATTTCAGTCATCCAACATGACTTTGGGAACCATGGAAAGGGTTCCCTTCCATGAAGTGGTAAAAGCCAAAGGCATGATTGATGTACCGCCCGAAAACCGTGCCGCGGTAAGCAGTTATTTTGGTGGGACGGTGAAAGAAATCCGTTTATTGCCAGGCCAAAGTGTGAAAAAAGGGCAAGAGCTTTTCGTTCTCGAAAATCCGGATTATGTACAGATTCAACAGGATTTTCTGGAAGCAAAGGGGCAATTGGCCTATCTTCAATCGGACTATGAGCGACAGAAAAACCTGGTTCAGGACAGTATCAGTTCTCAAAAGAAATTTCTTAAAGCTGAATCTGACTACACGGTTACGAGAGCCAGAGTAGCATCTTTAGGCAAAAAATTGGCGCTTATGAACATCGATCCCAGTACCTTCACCATAGAAAACATCCGCACCAGCCTTTCTGTACGATCTCCTATAAGTGGGTATGTGACGGAAGTGGCCATTTCAAAGGGGGCTTTCCTGACTCCATCACAAATGGCCGTTACCATAGTCAATACAGACCATGTTCACCTGGAAATGAACGTGTTTGAGAATGACCTGGCAAAAATAAGTGTTGGACAACCCATTCGTTTCAGGATTCAGGAAGACAATAGCAAAGAATATGAAGCATTCATTTACTTAATCAGTAAAACCATTGACCCGGAAGAAAGAACTTTGGGGATTCACGGGCATTTAGTGGACGAAAAACTTGCGGAAAGATTCAATCCCGGTATGTATGTCGAAGCGGTTATTTATACTACCTCAGAAGAAAAATGGGCATTGCCCAAAGATGCGTTGGTTGAAATCGAGGGAAACTTTTATGCTTTAACACTTCAAAATAGTCCGGAAACAGGCTATTCGCTAATTAAAAGGGAAGTCAAAACAGGCCTTTCCAATAATAGCCATGTTGAAATCTTAGATTCCCCGGGCCTGGATGAAACCACCAAATTCCTTCTTAACGGAACATTTAATCTTATTAAAGAATAGTGATGTGTAAAGGATATTTTCACTTAGGTAAATGACTATGAAAATCAGGAATTATTTAGTTTGCCTTTTGCTAATAGTAGCTCGGGTATCAACAGTGAGTGCACAGGAATGGCAATTAGACCTGAAAGATGCCCAAAAATTGGCCCTTGAAACCGACCGAAAGATCGTTTTGGTTTTTTCAGGTTCGGACTGGTGTGCACCTTGCATCAAGTTGGATAAGGAAATATGGCAATCATCCGAATTTCAGACTTATGCCAGGGAAAACTATGTCATGTTACGCGCGGATTTTCCCCGCAAAAAGGCCAATCAATTATCAGAAGAGCAGGCAATCAAGAATGGGAAATTAGCCGAAAAGTACAACCCTAATGGCTATTTCCCACTGGTGGTAGTACTGGATAAAAAGGCTGGAGTATTGGGAGAAACGGGCTATAAAAAAATGAGCCCTAACGAGTATATCAGCCATTTAAATAGTTTTAATCCCTAAGGAATGGGACGGTTGCTTTTCATTACCCTGTTCGCGTCCATGGTTCAGGTATCCAGCGCCCAGCAGGTTTTTCACCGAACGACCCTATTAATGGGAAGTCGCTTTGACTTAACTGTTGTAGCAGTTAATGAGCAAGAAGCTGAAGTCTTTCTGGACACTGCTATTGCTGAAATCACCCGGATTGAACGGCTAATATCCTCTTGGGACCCTAATTCACAAACCTCAGCAATCAATGCAAACGCAGGAATTAAACCTATAAAAGTAAATAAGGAATTGTTTGATTTAATAACCCGGTCCATTGCCATATCTGAACTCACGGATGGGGCTTTTGACATCAGTTATGCCTCCATGGATCGAATTTGGAAGTTTGATGGCAGTATGATTCAAATGCCTACTGCCGAAGAGGTGAAGGCGTCGGTAGAAATGGTTGGGTTTAAGAAAATTATCCTTGATTCTGAAAAGCAAACTGTTTTTCTCAGTCAAAAGGGAATGAAAATAGGCTTTGGTGCTATTGGCAAAGGCTACGCGGCGGATAAAGCCAAACAACTATTGATGGGTAAAGGAGCGATTGCAGGGATTATCAATGCCTCCGGTGACATGAATACCTGGGGTAAAAAGCCCGATGGTAGCGATTGGAAGGTAGCCATTACCAATCCGATGAACAAGAACATTGCCTTTGCTGAATTGCCACTCAAACAGGGGGCAGTAGTCACTAGCGGCGATTACGAAAAGTTTGTGGAGTTTGACAAGGTACGGTATTCCCATATCATCAATCCCCAAACCGGATATCCGGCCACCGGTATTATCAGTGTGACGGTCTTTGCACCCAGTGCCGAACTGGCAGATGCACTGGCCACTTCTGTTTTCGTCATGGGAAAAGAGGTTGGCATTGACCGGATCAATCAGTTGCCCAACGTAGCCTGCATCATCATAGACGATCAGGGGAATATTCACAAATCAGAACATATTAAAATCAATGAAGAATAAAATCCTTTTTGTCTCTATAGTATTGCTTGGCATGAATGCTTGCGTAGCAGTAAAATCATATGAAAAAGTAAATATCAATGATCCGGACATGGAATTGGTTGATCGAAAGTCGAGAAAATTTGAAACCAGTTTTCAGGTCTATCGGGAGGGCGCGTCTGGCGCTAACGGGGGGAAATCCGGAGGTGGCTGTGGGTGTAATTGAACGGCTTTTTATTACGAAATCGAGCCTGCTTATGGCATGAGAAGAACGTCACATTCGGAGATAATTATAAAGCAGGGGAGAATTTCACGAGAGTTGGGACAGGCTATCCCGACCTTTGGTACGGGACAAGTTATGACCGCTGAAGAAAAATTTAAAAAAATGAAAATAGTTGGGTTCCTTCTTCTTTGTATGCTTCCATTTTTGGCCCTGGCGCAAAATGATAAAGACGGTACTTCTGTTTTTAAGAAACGCGTCCTTGAAAGCGTTGAAATGGATATACTTACTAGCTTCTACGCACAGGACGGAAAAAATGCAGCAGTAACGGGCGGCATCGGCACTGAAGAACTCACGGACCTGGCAACAGATATCCATATTTCGATTCCACTTAATGATGATGATGTGTTGCGAATAAACGGTACCGTTTCTGCCTACACCTCTGCATCGTCTAGTAACCTGAATCCCTTTTCAGGGGCTTCCAGAGGCCAAGACGAGGATGATGACGAGGACGACGATGACTATGAAGATAAGGGAATGGAAAACGGTGAAAACACGGGTACTCCCTGGGCTGCTTCATCCGGTGCTTCAAGAAAAGACACCTGGGCAGCTGTTAACGCTAGTTACAGTCATTCTTCTGAGGACAGAAATTCCATTTATTCAGCAAATTTGAATTTTGCAAATGAATACGATTATACTTCATTTGGTGCAGGAGTAGGACTTGTTCGCCTATTCAACCAAAAAAATTCCGAATTAAGTCTGAATACCGCCATTTACTTAGATACCTGGCGACCAGAATATCCAACAGAAATAAAGACCTATATAAAGGAAAATGGAGACTTAAATGCTGATTTTTTTGAAGGAGTAACTATTTTAAACGAAAATGGTACGGCAATAAATAAATTTTCTGTTGATGCCTGGAGGCCTTTTAAAACCAGCCTGGTTGAAAACAATAAACGAAATACCTATACTTTTTCCTTAGGGTTTTCACAAATCCTGAGTAAAACTACCCAGCTTTCGGTTTTTTCGGATATCACCTATCAAACCGGCTGGTTGTCCAATGCAACGCGTCTATTTTGCCGATAAGGATAATTTTTATATTGGAAACGCCGAGAGTATTCCGTTTTATACCGAGCCAAAAAATAAAGATGTTTTTCAATTGGCAGATGACATTGAGAGGCTTCCTGATACGCGTTTTAAATTACCAATAGGAGTAAGGTTTAATCAGTATGTGAATGAATTCCTGGTATTAAGAAGCTATTATCGTTATTATCTGGATGATTGGGGCATTCGGTCACATACCATTAATTTAGAATTGGCAATTAAACTTGGACAGAATTTCTCCTTCTATCCAAGTTATCGCTTTTATAATCAGACAGCGGCAACTTACTTCGCCCCTTTTGAGAAGGTAGTTTCCAGCAATGCTTACTATACATCTGATTTTGACCTTTCAACGTACAATGCAAATCAGGTTGGGTTCGGAATGAAATACACAGATATATTTACATCAGCTCATCTGTGGAAATTCGGTTTAAAAGGACTTACTATTGATTACAGTAATTATGCGCGCAATACGGGTTTGAAAGCCGCTATAGTTTCTCTTGGGGCCAGTTTTGTTTTTACTGAATAGGCGTTTACCCTTGTTGGTTTTAAACTTGACAGAATCGGTATTCCCGTCTGGTTTCCTTAAAGAAAATTTAACATATTTTCGAAAGTTAGTATTGGAAATGAGCCAATATTAATCAACAACTTCTTTCCCCTGGGTACGATTACCAAAAACCATCCTCTCCGTTTTCATTTCCCATGAATAATATTGGATCATTACCATTGAGTAAGTGTTTCTGAAGTTGTATTTTTTTGCGGGCTGTTGTGAGATTTTCGGCATTTTTAATGAGAAGGGTTGTCAGGTTACCAATACTATTATTTTTGATTTTAAAAGATGTCGCCTATGTTATTTACTTCCAAATAACATTATTATTTAAATTTAAAAATAAATTGAATGTTTGGTTATTAATGTAAAACCAATTGGATATATTTATTGGGTTTATGTATAACCAAACCGGCAAACCAACACGATTTAGCGAATTTGGATCTTGTTCATTTGCGAACGAATCGATTAATTTCAGAGGATCGGGCCGGTTAGTATTGCCTCAAATAAAACAAACTTATCGCATGCCAACCAAACCCATCACAGAACTCGGAGGCGAGGTTTTTCTCGTCTCAGCATTGCAGCAATTCCATACAGACGCCTGCAGTATCTCGCTTTGGGCCAACCAATCCACACGGCTTTTTTATGGCAATTACGATACCGGAAACAGCTATGATGATACGGAGACCTTTCTGGATATTGAAATTCAGTCTGGAAGTATCCAACTCAATTTTGCAGTGGCTGATTACAGCTTTGCGGTAGCATCCTATCCACTTTTCGGTAAAGGTGAATCCCATCACATCGCCCTAACTTTTCAACAGACACCAGATGGGTACACGATCAGTTGCTATATCAATGCTGTATGGCTGGGTACGGAAACAATCCAACTCGTCAACGGCAACAATAAAGCCATGGGTTTTCTTTCCTCCGGCCCCCTGTACCTGGGTAATGCAGCACCGGACCTTTCACAGGATGGACAGTTTGGTGACCTTCAGGAAGCGCGTGGGTCACTAAGTGAACTCCATGTTTACAGGGAAGTGCTTTCAGCAGAAAGGATCAATCTCGATGCCCTGGGGGAAATACCGGATACGGCCGCTGTTTACATGAATTTGCCTCTTGATGATTTTCATTACGACCGGCGGCAAGGTAAATGGTTGGATACTGTTCAGCCATATTATCCTGCAATGGAAAAAATCAGGACGGATAACAATCCGGTAATCATTTTTGAGCGCTCTTTTGCCCATTTCCCTACGCAAGATCGTAGTGTCGCTTTTTGGATTCGTTGTAGTGAAAAAGAGACAGGCGTCCTCATTAGCTATGGGAATGTTTCCAATTCGGACCATCCCAATGATGGAGGCAGTCAATGGATTCTTGAGGACCCGACAAACCTTCGTCTGGGTAGTTACAGTTCCGGGCATCAGTTAGGAACTGGTAGTTGGAATCATGTGGCAATCGTGGAGGATACGACGGCCAAAACAACTACGTTTTACCTTAACGGGCAACCCGGGCGGAATCCTCCGGCAAATTACGTGATTGATGGGGTGATCCCGGATCAGCCGTTTCTTTTAGGTGCCAAACAAGCTACCGATGCCAATGATACGGTTTTTACCGGAGATCTGGTAGAACTTCGTTTCTGGTCACGTCCCTTACAGGCAAATGAGATAGCCGAATTTTCCCGCGGGGTGATCCCTCACCCCAACGACCCTTCCAATGTGTATTACAATTCCCTCGGGGCAATTGGCGTTCATGAGGAACAGAACGGTTCCAGTACTTTTTTTTCACCCATTCTATATCCGAACGCTGGCTACCCGTTGCTTTCCAGCCTGGCAAAAATGCATACCCTTCATATAGGTCCTGCAAAAGGAGGCATGCAGACATTGGCCTATCCAAATCTTAGCGGAGTGGAGTTCAGCTTTGAATTGTGGGTCCGAATCACTACTGACGGATATATTGGTTTCGGCCGTCGGAATGTAGACGCCGGTAATGTAATTAATTTCTCCTTAGCTCGGCAGGGAGAAGTGCTTATCCTTCTTATTACCGATCCAAGCAGTAGTCAACCCCATCGCTTTACATTAGAAGTAAATGACTTGGAACTCAGTGAATGGCATCACCTGGCGATCACCATTTCCAGTACGGCTGTTAACGGCTATTGGGATGGAAAGGAAGTCCTGGTTGCTGCTGTTTCCGATCCTGCCCATCTGCCCTCACTGGATCAATTGTACCTGCAGTTCGGTGGCTCGGTAGGCGAGACATCGTATATGGAGGGAGATATTGCAGAGATTCGCCTGTGGAACCGAGCCTTGCCGGTAGGAGAGATCCGACACAGAATGTACCATTTCCTAAATGGAAGCGAATTCGGGCTCATCGGTCGTTGGGCTTTTGAGAACTCGCTGGGGAGAGATACGTCCAGTAATAGGCGGCATGCATTTCCCGTAGACAAACCAGAGTTTAATTTACCATCGGACATTGACCTCGAGCCCGTGAACTCACCATATCTGGTTGCCCAGGTCAGTCTGCTCGAGGATTACCACTTCGACGAGGAGCAAATAACCGAGCGGAATTCCTACCGGGTTCTGGTGACCGCCTACGATGAATCAGACCATCCGCTTACCGGAATTGATTTGTCGATAAGCATACAGGCCGAACCAAATAATCCATTTCAGTCGGCAAATCTTTTAATTGAGGATTCGGGGAAGACCGAGGCCAAGCCCATTGCAATCGGGCAGTCCCGGGCATTGACCACCAATTCCCGTGGAAGCATCAGCTTTGCGCTGGCGGCTGAGGATTTGATCGCTCCTGTATTACGGATCACGGCACCGTTTATGTCTGCTGACCACGCGCTGCTGATCTTTCCTGACCGACAAGCTCACCATCAGTTGGCTCAGGTAACGGGGGACGATCTGCTAAACAAGAAGGTGGTCATGAAAGCAGGTGGAGACCCGGTTCCAATGGTATCTGAGGAACAAAGGGAGTCTGCACCCCATGTGGCGCAGGCGATTCGTCATTTTATGGGCGTAGCAACCGAAAAATCTCCACAGAGCAACACCCCTGTGGTGCGTCCGGTGCAGGATCGTTTGCGGGAAGTCGTCACGCCACCTGACAAGCGGCTATACGAAAGTGCTGTGGCTTCTCCAGAAGCATATGACTTACAGTCCGATGTGATTGCAGGATATGCCGTGGAGGCAGGCCAAAACAGTATCAGTCGTTCCCTTTCAGTCAACCAGCTTCCCAGCTGGGGCTTTCATAAAACAGGCACGAATAATTTTTCGGTAAGGGAAACATCACCGGGAAACCGTACACGCTACTTTGCCCTTACCGATAACCTTAGCTACGCAGATGACTTTACCCGCATGTTGCTTACATCCGTAGACGGACGAAAACGGGATGTTGCACCCACTTCCTATGCGGATTTACTTGCGGCAATTGACAAGGAGAATCGAGTCCGAAGTTTTTTCGATCTGTTTACCGCTATCAAAGATGCAGTAAGTTTTGTCGTGCACACCGTGGAACAAGTGTATGAATCGGTCAAAGAAACCATTCGCGTAGCTGTTATTTACATCACGGATGCTGTGAATAATGTAACAGCATTTGCCATACATACAGTACAACATGCCGTAGAGGCGGTAAAAGGAGTCCTTGCCAAGGTGGGTGCCACCGTCGAGGGAGCTATAAATTTTGTCAAGGCGCTATTTGACTGGGAGGATATCCTGGAGACGCAGCAATTCACTGAAGAGCTATTAAAGTCGGTAATGACATCCACTCGTGCAAATCTCGCGACGACCAAAACGAAAACCGTTGCCTGGACACAAAACCTTAAACTGGAGACCCACAATTGGCTTGAAAACTTAAAGTCCAGCGCCAACCAACACAAGTCGGCTATAAAGGAGGATGCTGTTCCCGGAAAGCGATCGAATGTAAAAGGTACTTATATCCAAAATATGGTGGGATCACACGGAAAGGATGCCGTTTTGGACGGAGATGAGGGGGGAGGGCTAGATCCTGGTCAATCCCAGCAACAACTAGATAAAATTCACACTGACCATACAACCAAAGTAGAGCATATCAATGGGGCTCTCGGCAACCTCCACCTGTTCTCCGGGACTGAATTCAGTATGGAGGTAATCGTCGATCGGTTGATAGAATTATTTGAAACCATTGCAGATAATCTTTTTGACTTAATGATAGCCGGACTGGAATGGTTCTTTGATCAACTGGCCCTCTTGCTGGAAGAGCTGGATAAAATGCTGGCTTACCGCGTGGATATTCCTTTAGTTACCCGCCTTTATGAACATGTCATCATGAAGGGCAATGGCTCTCAGCTTACGCTCTACAGCCTTTCAGCTTTATTGGGAGCGATCCCTACCACGATAACTTATAAGTTGGCGACCGGGTCTGAACAGGGACCCTTTTACGGAGAAGAGCTTTCCAGGTACCGGAATGTTCTTGGCGCCGCTCTACAGCCAATATCGCCAGAACAGGCAGAGAGAGACCGGCAGTTAGTCATTCAACAGAAGGCCTCGTTAGGGCTGGGAGGTTGTTTTCTCGGTTTTATTGCCATCAGCGGTATTTTCAACACCATTGTGAATGGAACTAAAATCCCATCTCTCGGATTAAAGCGAGTAACATTTGCCTTGAATGGCGTTTTTCAGCTTACCCAATTCCCGTTGGGTTCTACCTTTGCCCTGCAATCCAACCCAGCAGCGCCGGCTGCGGCAACTGAAGAGGCCATATGGGCAGCTCAGTTTTTCCCGGTTGTACTGGAAGGGCTCATCGCTTCCGATAAACTGAATGTCAACTCAGCCGCTTTAGATAAGTTTTCAGGTGTGGCCATGACCGTTTTTGGAGGTCTTCATGCGGCACTGTTTATTACCGTATTTGGATTGGAAATGACCGATTCCAATTCGGAAAAGACGGATAGTGGGATCAAGTTTGTGGCGAACCTGGCTTCTTGTGTCCCTGAATTGACCGCAATGGTTCCCAATCCTCTTGCCAAAGCACTCATAAGTGGCGTGTCCTTTACTGCGTGGGAGTTACTTAGTCTCATCCGCTATGCCAACGAAGTGAAAAACCATCATAACTTCCTGGTTCGTTGACGCATGCTGATTGTTTCTCCTAATACCAGAAAGACAAATGGGATTTTAACAAAATACAATACGAATTTATCTAGCTGAATGATATGATTTTAACGCGTAACTCTAAGGTAGATAGGACCCTGTCGTTGGTTCCTGAGCGACTGAAAGAAGAGTGCTTTTCTTTTTGGAGAAATTATTAGTAATTTGTTACTTATACGATTCTCTAAAATAACCATCCATGCGTCCAATATTTTGTTACTTTCTGCTTTTCCTATTTTCTTTCGCCTGTTCAGAAAAGGCCACGGAGCATCGCTTAAAAAACGAAGGATCCGAATCTGCAAAGCCAAATATAGTTTACATCCTGGCCGATGACTTGGGATATGGGGACCTGGGATTCACGGGGCAGGAATACGTTGAGACGCCGAATTTAGATAAACTGGCCGCAGAAGGAATGTTCTTTACCCAGCACTACTCAGGATCTACCGTTTGCGCCCCCTCCAGAAGCACGCTGGTTTCCGGCTTGCATACCGGTCACGCTCCAGTTAGGGGCAATTACGAAATACAGCCTGAAGGACAGTACCCTTTGCCGGATTCCGTTTTTACGGTATTTGAATCCCTCAAAGATGCAGGCTACACCACCGGAGCCTTTGGAAAATGGGGCCTGGGATATCCAGGTTCGGAAGGAGATCCAAACAATCAGGGAGTAGATGTTTTTTATGGGTACAATTGCCAGCGCATGGGACACAATTACTATCCCTATCACCTTTGGGACAACCAGGATTCGGTGGTTTTGGAAGCAAATGCCGGCAAAAACCTGGGGCTTTATGCACCAAACCTGATTCACGAGCAAACCCTGAAATTTATCGAAGACAATCAGGAAAATCCTTTTTTTCTGTATGTTCCAAGCATCATTCCGCATGCCGAGTTGATTGCTCCGGAGCAACAGATGGAAGAACATCTCGGACGGTTTGAAGAAACACCCTATAAGGGCGTGGACGAAGGACCTGCCTATAAAATAGGAGGTTATATGTCACAAGAAAACCCCAGGGCAGCTTTTGTGGCCATGGTCGAATTGCTGGATAAGCAGGTCGGAGAGATTCTGGAAAAACTGGACCAGCTGGGCCTGAGAGAAAATACCCTTGTGGTGTTCACCTCGGATAACGGACCTCATATGGAAGGTGGAGCGGATCCTGATTTTTTCAATAGCAATGGCCCGTACCGGGGTTACAAGCGGGATCTTTATGAAGGAGGTATACATGTACCTATGATTGCTAACTGGCCCGGTAAAATTGCTCCGGGTAGCAGCGATCATCCTTCTGCTTTTTGGGATATGTATGCCACAATCGGAGACCTTACCGGAGCAGCAGTACCTGACAATACCGATGGTATTTCGTTTGCTCCTGCGCTTTTGGGAAAATCGGAGGACCAAACCAAACACGAGTACCTCTATTGGGAGTTTATCGAACAGGGAGGAAAGCAAGCCATAAGAAAAGGTGATTGGAAAGCCATACGGCTCAACCTGAATAAAGATCCGAATCCTCCCATTGAATTGTACAACCTGGCCGAAGATCCAGGAGAACAAAACAACCTGGCCGCTCAGCAGCCGGAGCGGGTAAAAGAACTGAAAGCATTAATGGAGTCCAGCCACCGACCCAATCCGGTTTTTAAATTGTATGCCTCAGAAATAGCCGGAGAATGAAAAAATGCATGGTTTCATCATCCGATGGACCGTCCGCTTGAGTTCCAGACCTTTGAGACTTTTGGTAGCGTTTATTGGGCCCTCAGAAATATTCTTTCTACCATTAAAGTGGCCAAATCCAAAGGATCAGGGGTACCCCCAAAGCCAGTACCAGCAGGGTTAAAGGTAATCCTGGCTTCATGTAATCTGAAAACCGATATCCTCCCGGTCCCATAACCAATGTATTGGATTGGTGACCAATGGGGGTTAAGAAAGAGGAGGATGCACCAACGGCTATACTCATCAAAAAGGGATCAGCTGAAAGCTCCATGCTATAAGCAATCTGCAGACCAATAGGAGCCATCAATACTACAGTAGCGGCATTGTTGATCAAAGCGGAAAGTAACATGGTAGTCAACATGATGACCACCAACATGGACCAGGCAGGGAAAGTGTCTGAATATACCAACATCAGTTTGGTTACTGAACCGGCAGCTCCGCTAGTTTCGAAAGCCTCCCCAACCGGAATCATGGCACCCAGTAGAACGATGACAGGCCAATCAATACTGTTGTAAAAATCCTTTAAAGGAAGTATTTTGGTAAATACCATGGACATTGCCGCTAAAGTAAATGCTATTTCAACCGGTAACCAACCTCCCACTGCAGTACCGATTGCCAGGACAAATATGCCGATGGCCAAAAAAGTTTTTTTTGGTTTTCCAATGTCCAGACTTCTACTAGCCAAAGGCAGGCATTTCATTTCTTCGAGTGTTTCAGACAGACTCTGCTCTCGCATTTGCAGCATCAATACGTCACCTGAGCGGAAGACCTCATGATCTATTCTTTTGATAATGGTCCTGTCTCCCCGGGACAATGCCAACAAATTTACATCATATCTGGACCTCATGTGTAGGTTGGCAGCCGTTTGGCCTACCAAAGGAGAATCCGCTTGAATGATTCCCTCTGTGATGGTGATTTCCGTCTTGTCTTTGACCGAATCTATAAAATCATCATGCCCGACCATTTCAAGCTTGGCGTTGCTGACCAATTCTTTCAGGTCTTCGGTACCGGATTCCAGAATAAGGATATCATCCTCCTTAAACATGTGGTAGGGTCCGGGAGCATGGATCCTTTCTTTCTTACGGACGATTCCCAGTACCTTGATATCGAAGTCTTTATTGTTTGTAAGTTGATGAATGTTTTTACTGACTAAATCAGAATCGGCAGTGACCCTCACCTCCGTGATATAGTTTTTTATCTGGAATAAGTCCTCACCGGATTGTTTCGACCTCCTGGTAGGGAGCAATCGCCAGCCAACCAGGGAAATAAAAACCAATCCGGAAATAGCCAGGCTTGCACCAACAGGAGCAAAGTCAAACATATCGAATGCCGGTCCTCCGTTGGTGGAGCGGAAAGCAGCAATAATAATATTGGGAGGGGTACCGATAAGGGTGGTCAATCCCCCAAGCAAGGAGGAAAAAGCAATGGGCATTAATACCAGGGAAGGCGGATAATCATTTTTTCTGGCTATTTGAATGGCCACAGGCATGAATATGGCCAAGGCACCCACATTGTTCATGAAACCTGATAATAGAGCCACAATTCCGGACATGGATGCCACCTGAAGGGTCATATTGCTTCCTACACGGTCCATTACCCGCACTATGAGGTTGACTATTCCGGAATTTTCCAAACTTTTACTGACGATTAAAACCGCCGCTACTGTGACCACCGCAGGATGTCCAAAACCAAGAAATGCCTTCTCAAAAGGAATTAAACCAAGTATGGCCAGGATGATCAGGGCAAGTAGTGCCACCAGATCATACCTTAATTTACCCCAAATAAAAAAGATCAGGGAAAGGCCCAGAACGGAAAATACAATAATTTCCTCCATAAATTAAAATTACATGGCTATGGGGGCTGAAAGGCATGAATCGGGTATGTTAAAGGCATTGACCAGGGGCACAGCATCCTTTCGTATTTCCCAGCAAAGTTGATTGACCATCTTTCTGATGGCCTTGGTTTTCACGCCTTCCATATAGCCTTGTTCCAGATACCAACCCTTGTGTTGTTCCATTTGGTATAAGGCAAAAAGGTCACAAAGTTTTTTCAGCACTTTTTTAATTTCGGGGTCACTTTCGCTGGCTATTTTCTCCTGGAATTTTTCAAGCACGACCCTTTCAATAAAGGCCTCCCCAAGGGTAAGCAAATGGTGCTGGGATACATTGACTGCATCAAAGGGATCCATACCTTCATCCATGAGCCTTTTTAGCCTTTTTGCCGCCGAATCCAGAATGCTGCTTTCCCGGTATTCGAACGCACTTAGGTGGAAGTCAGGATCCAACAGGTGATGTTCATCGGTATTCCGGATAATCAGCGGATTTTTTTCCGTGATACTAGTCTTTGTTTTTGAGGCAACATAATTGATGATCGTAAAAATATTCATGTTCTCAAATTGCTCCTTGTAGGCACTCAAACGGCTTTTGGCCACCAACTGGAGCAATACAGTGTTGTCTCCCTCGAAGGTGGTATAGATGTCAGTATCATTTTTTAAGGCATCTATCCGGTTCTCCGACAAGTATCCCTTTCCTCCGCAGGCTTCCCTGCATTCCTGCAAGGTGGCGGTATTGTGCCAGGTCACATAAGCCTTCATTCCTGCAGCCAGAGCCTCGATTTCTTGCATTTCCTCCTCTTTGCGTCCTAAAAATCTGGCCGTAACGTACTCCAGGGCAAAATGACAGGCATAGGTTTTGGCCAATAAGGGAATCAGTCTTCGCTGGTGCATGCGGTAATTGAGAATGGGTATTTCTTCCCCTCCCTCAGGACCAAATTGACGGCGTTTGTCCCCGTACCTGACCGCAATGGTCAGACCGGTTTTTGAAGCAGCGTTTGCCGATCTGGGTATGCCTATTCTTCCGCCCACCAGGGTGCCAAGCATGGTGAAAAAACGTTTGTTATCCCCTGCGATGGGGCTTTGAAATTTACCTTGTTCGTCTACTGAAGAAAACCGGTCCAGCATGTTTTCCTTTGGTATGACCACCTGATTAAAGGAAATCAACCCATTGTCTACTCCGTTGAGGCCCATTTTTCTGCCACAATCCTCAATGCCAATTCCCGGGAGAATATTTCCTTCCTGATCTCTAAGAGGTACCACAAAGGTGCTGACGCCATAATCTTTGCCGCCTATAATCAATTTGGCAAAAACTGTTGCCATTCTGCCATGCATGGCTGCATTGCCGATATACTCTTTCCGTGCATTAATATGTGGTGTATGTATTGTGAATGTCCGGGCTTCATTGTCATAGACAGCTGTTGTTTCAATGCCTTTAACATTGGATCCGTGGTTTGTTTCCGTCATGGCAAAACATCCGGGAAGTTCAAGCTTGCCTATGCTGCTGAGGTACCGATCATGGTGTCTTTTTGTTCCCAGGGATAGGATGCTCATGCCCCAAAGCCCAAATTGAACTCCAAATTTGATCACCATGCTCAAATCCCTGTAGCTAAGTGTCTCCATTACCGTAAAGTAGCCCTCCATGTCATCTTTACCACCGTAGGCTTCAGGAAATCCGATAGCACCGTATCCCTCATCAGCCAAAATCTTACACCAGTTCAATACCTGATTTCTGTATTTTTCTAAATCATCAGGTTGGACATAATCAAATTCTTTAGTGGCAATAAATGCTTTCAATTCATCGATAAGTGGCTTTCTGTTTCCATCCAAAATGGAAGTCAGTTCCCCTACATCAAACCCTTGTTGGGTTTGGTAGCTGGTGGAAATATTATGGTGTTCCGATTTAAAAATAAGGGCTGCTGATTTACCGACTATGCCCAGCTGTTTTTCCAAGGCTGCCAACTCGCTTTTCACCTTTTCCAAAGGAAAAGTATGTGCTTCCTCAGGGGCATCTTTTGAAAGCAAATCAATGCCAATAGCAGAAAGATCCGGATAGGTCTTATTTTCCTGCACCGCTCCTTTGATGGTTTGCCACCATGATTCCAATTCCTCCCGGTCAGGTGGTGATTGAGGGCTTAATTTTTCTTTCAGGTACTTCCGGTCCGCATCACTGAGCCAATCAATTTCTTTTAAAAATCGCCTTAAAGCTGTCAGTTCCTGATCGCTGATAAGGGTGTCAGACCATACCACATACAGAATGGGTAACAATAAAAGACTACCTGGACTGGGTTGAGAGAGGGTTTGTTGCATGCCTTTGGTTTTGGTTTTTATTATTCTTAAAAAGATAAGAAAATAATTCTAACCAATTCAAATATCTTACCAAAAGTTAAACCTGGATTGTGTTTTAGTTTTTCTGTAGTGGGAAAGGTTGAAATTGCAATAAAGCCAGGGAGTTTGGAGGCTCCACAAAAAACCTGCACCGAAGAGACTGATTTTGTCTCGGGCTCAGGCTACAATCTTTGTACGCCCTTGTATAGAATTCCTTTTGCAAAATTCGGGTTAAAAGTTTGGAATTGAAAATAGGTAATTCAATTTCCTAATTCATGGGGAACGAATAAAAATTAATCGATCTTATCCCATTCCTCCGTATTTTCCACATTCAGGGTGTCGGAATTGAAGGTGGGGTCCAGTCCTTTTTTCCTTTGTTCCATGTAGTCCCTCAAAGCTGCCATGGCAGGCTTTCTCAATAGAAAAATAGCGATAATGTTCAACCAGGCCATCATGCCTACACCGATATCGCCCAGGGTCCAGGCCAGGGCCGCAGTACGAATGGTACCGTAAAAGGTGGCAACCAAAATCAGTGCCCTCAATAAGAACAGTGGCCATTTCTGATTGTTGTCTCTTTGTAAAAAACTCAGATTGGTCTCTGCAATATAGTAATAAGCCATGATGGTAGTAAAGGCAAAAAATGCCAGGGCGATGGCAATAAAGCCTGGCCCAAGATTGGGGAAATGTTCACTAATAGCAAATTGGGTGAATTCAGGACCAATCGGTACTCCGGGTAAATTTTCAACAAGGAAGCCGCCCTCGGGATTGATTACATTGTATTGTCCCGTAAAGAGAATCATGAAAGCGGTGGCGGTACAGATAAAAAGGGTGTCCACATAAACAGAAAAAGCCTGAACCAGTCCCTGCTTGACAGGGTGGCTTACCTCTGCGGCTGCGGCTGCATGTGGGGCTGTTCCCTGACCGGCCTCATTGCTGTAAATCCCTCTTTTGATTCCCCAGGAAATGGCCATGCCAAATATTCCTCCAAAAGTAGCATCCATATTAAATGCAGAAGAAATGATCAGTTTGATTACCCCTGGAATTTCTGTAAAGTTTAGTGCCATAATGATCACAGCCATCAGGATATAGGCGGCAGCCATAAAGGGTACAACGATCTGGGCTACTTTTCCTATTCTTTTGACACCTCCGAAAATGATCAGGGCCAGAAAAAAACAAATTACCAATCCAGTTACCCATACCGGAATTTGGAAAGCATTTTCTACGCTCAGGGCTATGCTGTTACTTTGAACCCCAGGCAGGAAAAATGCAGTGCTGAGAATGGTGGCAAAAGCAAAAAGCATGGCATACCACCTGATGCCAAGGCCTTTTTCGATGTAAAAGGCCGGACCTCCCCGATATTGGCCTCCCTTGATTTCCTTGAACATCTGACCAAGTGTGGCCTCAATGAAGGCTGATGCACTTCCCAGAAATGCGATGATCCACATCCAGAAAATAGCGCCCGGACCTCCCATGGCAATCGCAGTGGCCACTCCGGCAATGTTTCCGGTGCCTACTCTTCCGGAGATGGCAATGGCAAAGGCCTGAAAAGAGCTCACTCCCTTGTCAGAAGACTCTCCTCCAAACAGGAGTTTGACCATCTCTCTAAAATACCTGATTTGAAGAAATTTGGTGATAATGGAAAAATATACTCCGGCAGCCAAACAAAGAACAATCAGTGCATTGCTCCAGATGATATCGTTGATGGCATAAATAATAGGCTCCATGTAAAGTTTTGGCTAAGGTCCAGTCAATTTCTGATCACAAAGAAAACCAAATTATGCTTAATTCTCATTTTGACCTCAAAAATTATCTAAAAATTAAAAAAAAAACGACTTTTTTGAAAATAGTCTTTTCCGTAAAGCAATTTTTGAAATTGTATTTGCAGATCTATCGAAACCAGGTTACACCCAATTTGTTTTTGAAGGTGATGATGCCCTTTTATTCGGTTTTTATAAACCCGTGCGAAACTGTAAAAATCATTACATTTGTGCAGGATTTATGGTGAAATGATAGGAATCCACACGGAAAAACAACATGAAGGAATTAGGAAAGATCAACCAACTGCCCATCAACCGGTTTACGGACAATGGTGCCTATTTAATGTTAAGCGATCAAACGGAAGTATTGATTCCTAAACGCTATTTAAGTGGTGCGGAAAACGAGGGGGATGTACTTGAAGTTTTTGTCTACACCGATAGCGAGGACAGACCGGTGGCCGTTACGGATAAGCCCCTGGCATTATTGGATCAGTTTGCTGTTCTGGAAGTCAAGGAGGTAACAGGTATAGGCGCTTTCCTGGATTGGGGTCTGGAAAAAGATTTGCTGCTTCCCAACTCAGAAATGCACCAAAAAGTCAGCAAAGGCGATAAGGTACTGGTCATGGTTTGTATAGACCACAAAACCAACCGACTGCTGGGAGTGAGTAAATACGAAGATTTTATTTTGTCAGATACCAGTATTTTTGAAGTGGGGCAGGAAGTGGATGCCTTGGTATTTGACCATACGGATTTGGGGTTTAAGGCGCTGATCAACGGGTTTTATGAGGGATTAATTTATGGCAATGAAACCTTTAAGCCCCTTGAGGCTGGTGATAAAGTCAGGGCTTTTGTAAAGAAAGTCCGGGAAGATGGTAAGATTGATTTGCAATTGACACCAATAGGCAGACAAAAATTTGAAGAAGGAGCAGCTGCGATTCTGGAAACCCTGGAGAAACATGCCTTTTTACCATTGAATGATAAATCCGACCCAGAGGTCATTCGGGAAACACTGGCTATGAGCAAAAAGCAATTCAAGCAATGTATAGGCCAGTTGTACAAGAAGAAAAAAATCATTATCAAAGAGGATGGCATATATTTGGCCTAGGTCAGCATATCCGTTTTATTTATTCCTTTATCGGGTTAAATAGCGAAATTAGAAGAAAAACCTATATTTTTACCAAACCTACCGATTTGGTAATAGAAGAAATTCCCCTCGGGAAAAATATGATACCTTTAAATTGAAAAAATTATAATGGATAAGAAAACGGAAAATTTTTTAGGAATTGATGTAGGAGGTACCCATGTAAAAATAGGACTGGTCAATACCAAAGGGAACATCATTCAATTTGCTAAGGAAGAGACAGCTTCACTAAGAAAACACCCCCAGGGGTTTAATTTGGGATTTGTGGAAACCGTAGGGAAATACCTGAAAAAATATCCTGAGGTAAGGCATGTCGGGATCGGTCTTCCCGGATTGGTCAGCAAGGACCGCACCACCACCCTTGAAATTCCTGCCATTGGAGAATTAAATGGTTTCAACCTGAAAGGAGCTTTATTGGAAAAATTTCCAGATATTATCTTTCATTTGGAAAATGATGCCAGTGCTGCAGCAGTTGGTGAATTGCATTTTGGGACGGGCGATAACTCTGATAGTTACTTATTCATTACTTTGGGTACCGGAATAGGAAGTGCGCTTATCATTGATGGAGAGGTTTTTAAGGGCGTAAGGGGAAATGCCATGGAAATGGGGCACATGTTGTCCAGAGGAAATAGCCGCCTCGAACCCCTGATAGGCCGCAACGGTATCCTGAATATCGCAAAGCGCATGCTGGATACGTTTCCCAATGATGCGGGAGAATTATCCCAAATGGAATTGGGCATGCATATACTGGTAGCTGCAGCCAACAACGGCAATGGAGTTGCACTGAAAACTTTTGCTGAGGTTGGAGAAATCATGGGAGAAGCCATCGTGTCCACCATCCGTATCCTGGACGTAAATGAAATTTACTTCGGAGGAGGAATTTCCGCAGCCCTTCCCTTCATCTTGCCCAGTATGGAAAAATGCATTCATAAATACTTAAGTCCTTATTATCTTTCTGATTTGACGATGCAGCGTGCGACATTGGAAAATGATGCCGGGACCCTTGGGGCAGCAGCTTTGTGTTTTATGGATTAAGTGAAGTAATGGTCACTTCACTCACTTTGCTAATGGCATTTAGGCGAAAAAGAACCTTCAGGGGTTCTTTTTCTGGTTTTACGCCACATTTATCAGAGGGTTCAAGAAAATAAATAAAAAAACTTTGACTTTTATCCACCAGCTCAACTCTGTCCGGGCGGCCAAAAGTCTTGATGATTTCCTGATTGTAACTAGCCAGAAAGGTGTTTTTTATCCGTTGCAATTCTTCAACATCTTTAATCCTTAACCCCAGACACCCGTTCCTGTCTTCCTTCCAGGCTTCCAGATCCATATTTCCTGCATCCAGTTTGCTTGTACAGGAGGAAAGGTAAATTGCGCACGAAAAAGTCAAAATTAAAAAGGAACATGAGTATTTCATAGTTGATTTATTTCCACAGCCGTTGATGAATTCAGAACGCCAAAAGTAAGCAGATAGTTTGGGATATTTTTTTGAGAATAGACAAAACATTCACTACAGATATACGCAGATTAGCACAGATTTTTTCCATCATCAGCTTATAGGTCAATTGGTTGAGAGGCAGGAAGATGATATTCCTCCCCCTGATAATTCAGGATTACTTCCCTGTCTGCTTCTGCCCTGATCACTTTGTTGTTTTCCAGCTGGAGCACAAATTGGCAGCTGTTATTGAAGCTTACATCGACTAGTCCATCTCCATTTAGGTCCATCTCCTTTCCTTCACCTCCAGCCGCAGTCAGTCCGATATAGGATTTTTCCCCAACTTCTGCCATGGCCGTGGAAAAGCCATCTTCAGTCCAGGAAAAGGAAGCCAACAAATCACTGGCATCCGGATTTTCAGGGGATTTGGGATAAACCATCAGGTCTACTGAAGGTTCTTTACTTTCAAACCTTACCGGCGTAAGCCAGCCATAGGTGCTTCGGATGGCCTCCGCATCGGAATGGATCTGAGCCTCCTTGTTCAGGCTGATAAAATATTGCCGGTCTCCATCCTGCTCGTAACCGGTATAAACCATCTTCTCATTCATTCCGGTTTGGAGCGGTCTACCGTCATTTTCCAGAAGGGGAACTGTAAGGCCGTAGGGTAAGGATTGAGGACTGCTCAGACGGCTTACGACCAGATCTGGAGTGAGGGTAAAATGTTGTTTAAAATAAGGGCCACCTCTACCAGTGACATAGGAATAATGCAAGGTAAATTTAACCAACAGGGGATGAACAAAATGTATTTCGGGTATGGCCTGATAATTGGCCGCCAGATCAGCGATCCTAACCCAATGATCTCTTTCTACCCATTCCGGTCCGAATGTCACTCCACTTAATCTCCTGTAAGTATCCAGCGTATCTCCGCTTCCCGTTTTCATCATGTAGCGGGTACCGGCTTTCAGGTCATGCTCCCCATCTGAAGGCCCCAGTCTGGCATCCCATCCTTTTTTGCTGAACCGGATTACGCCCAATGGGGTCCAGCTCAGGTTGTACTTGGGAATGCTCGCACCACGCAGGTTAGCCACCACCTGTAGGCCCCCCGCATTGGCAAAGAAGGCCCCAAATTTATCGTCCGTCTCCAGGGCATAGCCTCCAATTTCAGTTGGAGCCGGTTCTTCTAAAATATCCGATTGCCTGCTCAACCAGGCCTCAGAAAGATGCTGGATCGTGGCTCCTGTATAGTTTCCCCATTGACTTGCAGGTTGGTACCCTACCCTTAATCCCGGTTCAAAATGATTTTTGGTAATATAAAAAGACCCTTCCCAAGGTTGATCAGTTCTTTGCCACCTCAAAATACTGTTGAAAGCCAGATTGGCTGCCCGTCGGTATTGGCCTGCCAACAAGCTATCCCCTTCACTCAGCGCATCTTCTGCCAGACTTTCGAACGCCAGCTGGTAAAGCACATCGTTGAAGATATGGTTATCCGTCCGGCCGTTGGCGGGTGCCTGGCCATCCGGGGCCTGGAGAAGCAGGCTGGTTTGTGTACCTCTCCGGATAGCAGATTTCATTTCTTCGGCAGACGGACCATCATAGCCTTCCATTACCAGACCAATCAGATTGCCCCGGCCTACTGCTTCCACAGCCAGGGATTGGGGGGCACTGCTCCAATCCTGGTACAAATTCCACTTGTCACTCATTATCCTTACACGCTGAGAAAGCTCATGCCAGGCTGTTTCGATAAAGGCAACTGCCTGATCTCTATCGACCAAACCCAATTTTACACGGCTCCATTCCCCTTTCATGGCATAGGTCCTCCAGTTATTGATCCTGCCATCAAAGTTCTGCATGACAACAGCCAGTGGTGTCTTCATGCGATCTTCCCATAATTGGTATTTATTGGAAGAAATATGGGGTCGGTAAAGGTCCAGGGCATGGGCCAAAGGGCTGATAAAGAATTCTCCATGCTCATCAGGAATGGACTTTGTACCCACAGCAAAGTTGCCGGTACTGTGCTCCATGGCAAGGATGCCTGCTTCTTTTAAACCTTCTCCTCTTCCCGCTTTCAACAATACCCCAACAGCAAAAGCAAAATAGGGGGTGGCATATTGGTGTTCCCGATTCAGGTATGGGTCAATAATGGCTCCTGATGCATTCTGGTGTAAGGCTACAACCTGACAGGTGGCTGCAATGGCATCTAAAAAGGCTGATTTATCCTGAAGTGAGGGCTGCCAGGGTTTTGCCGTCAGGTGAAAGGGTAGTTCTGGAAGCCTTGTTTCCTGGGCATGAATCTCAGTCAGACTAAAGCAAAAAACCGAGAACAAAAAGACAACTTTATACCAAAGATATTTTTTCATGGCTGGATTTTTTTCAGGTTTTGTTTTTTAAAATTGAAATTGGATGACTTCACTTTTTCCTTGATACTTAACGCTGAGACGCATGTTTCTGGCTCCCGGGCGGGATCCATTCAAAATTTCAACTTGTATTTCCGGTTTTTCCATTTGGTACGGAATCAGGGTGGTGATGAACCTTTTATTGCTTTTTGTTTTCTCCATCTGGAACGAAAAAGCGGGCCGGGGTTCTTTTTTTGTATAAACAAAAGAAACCTGACCTTTCGCCTCTGCGAGTGAGAGTCCATCCTGGGGAAGGGCTTGGATGGCAAGGTTGTAGCCCTGCTCAAAATTCGTATTGGCTGACAGGGTAGTGGCATTCATATCAGCTTTTCCTGGCGCTAATTGAAAGTTGAGGTCCAATTGTCCTGTGGCTTTTCCTATGGCCTCATCGATAAGGATAAAAAATGACTTATTAACGAAAATTACGGCCCTGCGGTGAGCCAGTTCGGGATAACTTTGGTTTTCTACTACCAGAATATCGTGTTTCTCACCCGGTCGCCAAAGTAATAATTGGGGAGCGTAAGCGGCATTTGTACCATCCAGGGTCAGTGTTTGATGGACTTTTGTTTGCCGGAACCAGGAACGGTTTTCAGGATCTCCACTGTAGATAAAACTTCCTGAATCGGGAGTAAGGTTTCGCCCCCCGGCATACAGTTCAAAGGTGCTATTATCGGGTTGGCTGTGGCCACCACCATCAGGACCACACTTTAAAACCATACAAATGGCTTCCTGGTCCCAACTGCTTCGCATGGAATACAGGCCACTTTCCCGAAAAGCGAAAGCGGTTGCATCAGGTTTTTGGCCTTGCCGTCCTTCAGTGGCTACGTACAGAAAGTCGGGACGATCAAATAATGCGGCCCATTCCTTCAGCTGGCCGTAATATTGATCTGGCTTTCCGGTCCAGGCATCTCCAAATTGGGGTGTGGTACCGTTCGGGAAGGCAAGTTTCATGGGGACCTCACACATTTTTTCTATTAACCGGAGGTAATCATCGGAAAAAAGGTGGCCAAGATCATTCATTTTGGCCATTTCATAACTGCGTAAAAACCAGCGGATACTGCCCATATGGTAACCAAAAGCCAACTCCCTTTGGTGGCCATCAGGATAGACCTGATTATCGATTTCCTGATTGAACCTGTTTACTGCTTCTTCTAACCAAACCTCTGATGCTTTAAATTCCGGAAAGCTCATGGCAATAAAAGCCAGGCCTTCTGCCTCCATCAGCGCCCAATTGCTGCCTGCAGAGTATTTGCTCATGAGATAATCGGCATGTTCGTGGACTGCAAGTAAAAAGCTAACCAGCGCTTCTGGGGTAAAGGAAGGAGAATCCAGAAAATACTGGAAAAGGTTGGTCCACCGGTGGCCACGGATACCCGCTTCGATGGATCTCCATGCAAATTGATGTGCTTCATCTCTTGGGTTTTTTTCTACCCAATTCATCATTTGAAGGACCCATTCCCTGGCATACTTTTCCTCACCTGTATGCCAATAGGCCTTTGCCATGGCTTCCCAAAAGGTCATGCGGTTCAATTGCCAAACCCATTCGTTATCACTTACGGGCCGGCTTGCCCAATCAATGTCCTCCCCCACAAAAAAGGAGGGATAGGCAGGCTGCCCTACCATGATATGGGCCAGGGCATTGTTGGCGGTTTCCATGTCCTTTTCACTGGCCTTGATTTCCTGCTGTTTCATTTTCTGTCTGTCAACAGGATGTTTCACTGCGTCTCTTTCTCTGTAATACTGTAGCAGTTGCCGGGCGACTACCAGTGGATTACCGGTACCATCAGGATGTTTTACCCGTATTCCCTCATCAAATTCTATCAAGGGATAAAGCTGTTGAAATTTTTGGTGGAAAGCCCGGGTGGATTTTCCATAGACCATATCAGATTTATTGTCTATGGATAAGTTATATCCTATGTTTCCCTTGTTTTCATCTGAATTGCGGATGCCTTCGCCTCCATTATTTCTGCTGGTATTATTTATTACATCAAATTCATTTGTACCTGCGATCCAATGGTCCAAAAACAAGCCATGATGGTCATTTCCTTCAAGGAGGTTGTTTTCCAAAAAGAGGTTTTTGCTCTCTGTGACATGAATACCATGAAGTTTGTTTCTGGCGGCTTCATTTCCTTTAAGCTTAACATTCAGACCAAAAGAAAGGTGGATACCGCTACCCCAGGGAGAGTTACTAAACCTTCCATCAGTAACTTGAACATTTTCTACCCTTGTCAGGTGAAGGTTATGGTGCAGTCCCTTTCCGGGAACTACATTTGACCCGTTGTCGCTGAAATCACATTGGATGAGCTGCACATCCTTGGCTCCACGGATGGAAACTCCATGCTTGGTAAAGTTCCTTACAGTGACGTGAGCCAATTGAATGTTTTGCATTTGCCCTTCATTCTCTGCCGAAAAAACCAAACCTTCCCGTCTTAAAGCCGACTGCCGGGCCCTTTCCCTCCGGCCCTGGTTGGGGTCAGTCCCGGGATCTACCGATTCAGCTCCTTCCAACACCAAATGCCGGATGACTACATTGTTTATCTCCGGGTCTTTGTTGCCCATGGTCAATCCCGATTTGCCCTTTTCAAGGATTAAAATGGTAGCTTCGCCCAAGCCTTCCAAATGGGTTTCCCCAGGGATAAGTAGTGTTGATTCCAATGGGTAGATACCTGTCTGTAAAAAAACTTTTCTTCCTGTGCCGGCCGCTTTATCCAAAGCCTCCTGAATGGATTCTCCGGGGCTAACGACCAGGTCCTGCTCCTTTTTGTTTTGGTCCGGATTTTCCATCGCTCCGGTAAGCGGCCGGGCATTTTCCAAAGGATCAATGGAGCTTGTATGTATCCCGGAGGAGGATGGAGCCCTGTGGGATACCAGGAAATACCAGGAAGTAGATGGCCGGGTTTTCTCAATGGCTTTACCGGAATAAGGCATCTCCACATTTTTAAAACTGGTGTAATGCTGGTAAACGGACTCGTAAATATCTCTGAACTCCCCTCTGCCTCTGGGAGAAATGGATCCATATACTGGTACATCCTCTCCCAACATGTACTTGGCAGTATATTCAAAGCCCAGGGACAGCCTTTGGTCTGCTACCTGATAAAAATCCATGCCCTGAGTCCATGCTACCTGTGCCGCTTTGGCCAATTCGCCCAGGCCCAGTTGCACATGTGGCCAATCCCTGGTGGATTCCTGGATTTGACCGTTGGGGTAAATGTATTTGGTTATGCCTCCGTTGTTAGGACCCCAGTAAAAGCGTTCGGCTGCCCGTTTAAAAATATCAGGTCTGTCTGTGAAGATACCTATGCAAAGCATGGTATGGATCATGGCAGCATCCCAATTGCCATTGGCTTCTGTAAAAAAATCACGGATATAAGGATAATAAACGGTCAGCATCAGCTGTTCAAATGCCTTGATGTCTTCCTCGTGCCAGTCCTCATAGGAATACCTAAGTATTTCAGCGGCATTCAGAAAATGCTGTCCGGTCAATGCGGCAATCAACTTGGCATCATTATCATCAAAGTCCCATAATTTTTCGGACCAGACAGCGAGTATGGAAATGGCTTTCTCTGCATGTGCTTTATCGCCGGAAATGTACCAAAGCAAAGCCTGCCTGTAAGCTTCAATAGCGCTGGCTGACAATTCGCGATGGCCCTGACCCTCTCTGCCGTAAGATCCTCTTACTACATGCGTAAAGGCTTCTGCTTGAAAATCCAGGGAAGCTGCTTCTTGCAACCGCTGGTAGGCAGCCACCCATTGTTCTTCTCCCGAATTTATTTTGTCTTTCATGTAGTCCAGATCGGCTTGGCTCTGGAGCATACCCGGATGGACAAATTGCCGGGGAAATACCAGGGGGGGGTCTTCAAGGCTGTTTTGGGAAAACAAGGGTATGGCATGAAGGAACAGAAAAAATATAAGCTGTATGGTTTTTATTTTCATCGATGGGTTTGGGTTTATTGGCAGATCAAAAGCCTAAAATAATCAGTTCAGCTTAGAATTGCTAAAAAAGCCATTACTGTTTGATATACCCGCAAATCAGGAAATTTCAATCAGAAATTGACAAGTATGAACAGGGTTTAGAAAGAGAGAATTTCCTGATTTGAAACAAAAAAAACAATAAAAAATAGCAATGAATTGTCAATAGACCTCCAAATTCAAAGTTGACCGGGCAATTTTACCCTTCTCTGTTATTCCTTCCGCAACCACCTGGTATAAACTACTTCTGTCAGAAGTATAAAAGCTTACAGTGGCTTTACCCGCTTCATCCGTTTTGACACTTGGATTCCAATAAAGGGTACTTCTGCTGTCCCGACCATCAACTACCTGGTTCTCGCCATATTTGGGCGAATAGAACTGCCTCGATTTGCTGAAACCACCGATCCTGTATACCTTTATGTGATCACCTGTTTCCGCTGTATCTAATTCTTCCGGCCCTCTGTGCGTATACAAAGCTATGACTCCTCCTGCACCTCTGCCACCATAAATACCTACATTCCCGGGACTTTTAAGAATTTCAATCCGACTGATGTCAAACTGGTTGATGCTTTGAAGCATGCTTTCATCGACTGGTATACCATCCAATAAGTATAGGGGAGAACCTTGGCCCCTGATCACGGCCCTAAACTGGAATGGACCGTCTGGAATGATCTGCAACCCTGCTACTCTGCCCTGTAAAACTTCCAAAATATTTCCTGAAGGTGCTACTGGCAATTGATCTGGTTCTATTATTGCATCGGCATTGCGATGCAGGGTCATGGGTTTGTAAATTTCTGCCCTTCCTTCAACGACTACCTCTTCCAATAATACCTCCCCCAATTCCAGGCTGCCTCTATCCGTTTCCATGCCCAGGAATAAGGGCTGAACGGGAGTTTGTTTCTCCCTGGAAATCCCTCTGAATTTTTCATAGCTGAATGAGGGGAGCTTATCCGGTAGGCCTGGGGAATATTGTTCATTGGATAGGCTTAAATTGACATTGTTTGTCCTTCCACGGGGATCGCTTCCCTGGACAAGAATATCTATGGAGTCCCTGAAATGAAAACCCTCAAAGATGAATTTGCCTTTCTCGTCCGTTTCCGTGACAAGGAATGTTTCATATTTGTCTTTTAAGTACAACAGAGCCTCACCATTGGCTATTGGCTCGCCATTGTCTTTTTTTAGAGATCCCGTAATACTGATGTCAATTTCCGGATCGTAGGTGATAAGGGGAAAATCGTCCTCAATTATTTTTTCCCAGGTAAAACCTCTCCATCCCTGGGTCATCAACAGCAGGTCCAAAACCTCTTGTCTGTCCTGGTTTTCTTTATTGAAATAGTATCCGGGAGAGGCAATAAATCCCTTAACCTCCGAGCTCAGCAACAGGTAAGATTGAATGTCAAACTCTGTTGGGTTTTTCCCTGCCAACAAATCATCTGTGACAGCAAGTGATAATTCCGTGGCCAAAGGGTTTCCCTCCTGATCTTTTGCAACAATTTCAAGCGCTACCAGCTCCCTGCTTGTAAATTGCGATTGATTGGCTTTGATGCTTACCCTTACCTGGTCTTCATGATCAATAAATACCAGGCGCTCGCTAACAGGTTCACCCGATTCCTTTGCCAAAGTGAGCCTGGTGATGCCTGTGGGGAATTTTGATTTTGGAATTTCGATTACAGTATCTTTGGTTGCCCGAACTATTACGGATGCAGTATAAATCAGTTCGTCCTGAGCTATACCTGTCAACAACAGCTTTTCATCCTTTTCTAAATTGCTGCTGATCGAAGCCAGTATCATTTCTTCCTGATGCTGGATGGACATCTGGTAGCCATAGGAAGATACAACAGGAAGTGGGATGTTTTGAGAGTTTCCATCAGGAAAATTCACTTTTGCAGTATATTGGGCAGAGGCCAGAGGCTTAAGTTCAAAAACACCCATACCTTCATGACGGGATTTGAAATCGGTAATTTTTGATCCTGAATCGTCATATAATTCTCCCGAGACTTCAAGACCCAAACCATCTGCTCCGGTTGCTTTGAAAGCTACTTTTCCAGTCAGGCCAGCCACCAGATTCCCTCCTTCCGGGAAAAACTGAACATCGGGATTGCTACTATCAGTTGTTTTGGTGGGAGCTGTTTCGGATTGTGGATTCCAAATGTAAATTTCCTTCCGGTAATGGGGCATATCTTCAAAATTTCCCATCCAGTTGGTATAGCCCAACAGAAAATAGCGTCCTTCCTCCAAATCTTCGGGGATTGAAATGTTCCCATTGGTTTTTCCCTGATCGGTATCCAACCTGAGTTTTGTAATGACTATATTTTGGTCATTGACCAGGTCCACGTATAGGATTTTGCTTTTAGCGCTTGGAAAATGATTGGAAGCCTGCACCAGGTATCCTTTGAGCCAAATTACTTCCCCTGCCATATAATAAGATTTGTCATGATGCAGGTACACTTTTTCAGGAGCATAATTGATCTTCCAGACAGACAGGTTGGTAGCTACTTTTTCCAGGATGGACCGTTCTGAAGAGGACAGTGCTGCCAAAACTAAAAAAACGAATGCGCTTATGAATAGTATTTTTATGTTTCTTGTCATGTTCAATATTATTGGTGCCAGTTAATCTGGTATTTCTAAATCGTAATAGCCTGTCCCGATTATCGGAAAGAGCTGAAACTGCAAGAAAATCAGGTAGTTTGAAGATTGAGGCATAGCACCGCTGTGGTGAAATCGAAAACAGCGGCGTAGCGGCTGATTTTGAAGCAGTTTAGGGTCATAATAGATCGGCTAATGCATATTTCGGGTTTAACCTTAAGGGCCACTCCTATTAACGTAAAAAATGGTATAATAGGTTTGGAATCAACATTTTTACCCCGCTGTGAACCAGAAATTGTTATTGAAAAACCTACTTTTATTCAGAATAGAAGTTGGACTATTTCTTCCATAAAAGGAGGCATCAACCTGCGTTAAAATTGATTTCGACCTTGCCTGGAATTGTGGTCTGGCTTCTTTACAGTGCTGAAAGTCATGTTTTGTGAAAAGAAACTTTTGGAATCGGCTTATTTTAAGGGCATCATAAAGTGCTTGCCATATGGCATAAAGGAGGGCAAACTAAATCCATGAACTGGTTTGCTTCCTTAAAAACCAAACTCCCACGCTTTAACCACTTATTGGTTCTTATATTGTTGGATTTTTTTGAACATATCTCCGAAAATCCGATCCCGGTTTAGGTAGGTTGCCACCTTGTAGAGGTGTCGTGTATGGTCAAAACTGTAGGTAAGCTGGTCGGTAAGAATAGGACTGCTCCTGATTTCTGTACTAAACCATCCTGGATCAATGACATAGGCAATGGCCGAAATATCCCATATTACCTTGGACCAGCCAAATCCATCACCGGGTTGGTATTCGTTAAAAATTTCCACCAGGTAATCGCCTATAGCACCCTGGCCACTCAGGTAAGTTTCCACTTCGGCAACGGTAGTGAGTAAATGGGAAGTGACCGGTTGGGTAGGAATCTGGATCAAGGGCACCCCGGAGTCAAAAAGCACCTGGGAAGCGATGGGGTCCTGCATCAGGTTAAATTCGGTGGCAGTTTTCCAGTTGAGTCCCTTGCCACCTAACCATACGACTACAATTTTATGAATGATCTCAGGTTCCATCAGGATGGCAGAGGCCACATTGGTAGGCGCTCCTAAAGTTAAAACGTACAGCGGACCATCGGCTTGCATGGCCTTTTCCACCAGGTCTTTGGCAGCTGGACTATCATGGGGCTTTTCCAGGCTTTCCAAAAAAGCCTCTGAACCCCGATAAACAAAATCATTTTGTTGCATTCCCAATTTGTCCAGAAGGCGTTCAATTTCTTCAAAGCTTTTTTCCATACCGTCTTTAGGGCTAACAGAACGCTTGTTCAGGTAAGGGGCTGCATAAATGGCAGATACGTTCATGGCTTCCGGGGATAACAGGGCATAGACTACTGCAAATTGATCATCAATCTCGTTGTAGGTATCCGTGTCGATCACCACGTCCACCTTACCTTCCGGTGCTTGCAATTGATTCAACCGGAATGCTTCCGGTAAAGTAGGGTAAACTTGTGACAAACTGGGAGAAAGTGGTAAAAGCCCAAGCAGGAATGGCATAAGGAAATGACCAGATTTCTGAGAAAAATTGAAGAAAAATTGCAGGTAGATTTTCATAAATGAATAGAATGGATTTGGAGTTTCCTTTTTTTAATACCTAAAAGGTAAAAACAACATGGTTGCAATGCAACTTAATTTTATGGAAAAAGAACCTGAACTTTTTGAGAATTAAGCATTAAAGCCATTTTTCTGATTTCAATTTGATGGCATCTTTTGTTATATTCCCATTCCAAAATATCCTTTGATGAAAAAATTGCTGAAACCCGGCCTGGTACTTTTTCTTTATTTGCTGCTTTATCCTGGTTTTTCCCAGGTTGAAATGGAGCATCTCAAATCTGTACCCTATGATTCTCCTTCTCCTCCACCGGAATGGGCTTTGCTGCAAAGGCAATTAATGGATGCCCTTTATCCGGCAGCTATGGAATTCGTAGAAAAATATACCAATCCCGATGGAACCTTGATCTGGAGAGAGGAATGGCCGGGAATGGACGGATCGGATGATGGCTATGAAAGTTTTTACAATTTCCCCTTGTATTATGCCCTGGGAGGACCTGAAGAAGTAGATCCTCTTTCAAGAAAGCTATGGGAAGGAGTAACCCGGCAATTTACAGCATATGGACAAATTGTAGAAGAGTTTGATGCAGGATACGATTGGATGCATCACGGGGAGGCATACACCAATTTTTACTTTTTTGGTTTGGCGGATCCCACAGATAAGAAAATGAGGGAAAGAGCCTTGAAATTTGCAGAAATGTATTTTGACGATGGTACGGAAAATTCCAATTTTGACAGTGAGCTCAAAATCTTCCGCTCCCCCCTTAATGGCAGTTTGGGGCCCAGAATGGTTAATACTGCGGAAGACTGGGTCACCCATAGGCCCATTTTGTCTAATTATCCATTGCCTTACGATGACATCCCACATGTAAGCTCGGGCAAAGACTGGAACAATGACGAAAAATTTGCCTATATCCTCGAAGCTTTGAACGAAAGGATGATGAAAGGCGATGTTCCCCTGAACCTGGCATCCACGAGTTTGATGCTGAATGCCTTCATGTATACCGGGGAGGAGAAATATAAAGACTGGGTACTTGATTATGTTAAAGCCTGGATGGGCAGGGTGGAAAAAAATGGAGGTATTATTCCGGACAATGTAGGCTTATCCGGTGAGATTGGGGAGCACATGGATGGCAATTGGTGGGGTGGCTATTATGGTTGGAAGTGGCCCCATGGGGTGAGGAATAAATTGGAGGCCACGACCATAGGTGCTTCCAATGCCTACCTTATATCAGGGGATGACAGTTACCTGGAATTGCCCAACTCCGTAATTGATGCCATCAGCAGGGAGGCAAGGGTAGAAAACGGGAAAATGCTTTTGCCCCATCGCTATGACCAAAGGGGCTGGTACGATTACAGGCCCCTGCAGGCCATGTATCCTACACATATCTGGTACATGTCCAGGAAAAAGAAGGATTGGGAAAGGGTAAAGGAGCTGTTGGATCCCGAAGAAATGAAGCAGCTGAAATACGTTAAAGGAAAAGGAGAGGAGCGGAACACGGCCACCTGGATGGGTTATTTAGAAGGGAATGTTCCCGATTACCCGGTTGACATCTTAAAGGCTACCTATAAGGAAATGCAAAATAGGCTGGACAAAATAAGAAATGACACATCCACTCCTGATCAACAGGATGTACACCATTGGCTGAACCTCAACCCGGTTATATTGGAGGGCTTGGTTCAAACCATGCTGGGTGCACCCAACCATATTTATCATGGAGGCTTGTTGCATACCTCGGTCCGGTATTTTGATCCTGAAAAGCAAAGATCCGGCATCCCTTCCGATATGGCTGCCCTTGTAGAGCAAATAACAACGGCAGGCGTATCACTTACTTTGGTTAACCTTCATCCCACTGAGACGAGAAAGGTAATTGTCCAGGCTGGCATGTTTGGAGAACACCAGATCCAAAGAGTAAATCAAATTGAAATATATCCTTACCAGTTCGATACCGTAGACCATAAATTCTTCCAGGCAGAGATAAGCCCCGGGTCAGTAGTGAAGCTGGAAATAGAAATGTCCCGCTTTAAAAACCCTCCAAGTTATGCTTTCCCATGGCATGGTGAGGAGATTCCCATTAACGAAAAAGAATATGAATAATGATTGATCCGGGTTATCGGTTGAGTTTTGGTTTGATTGTAAACCTGTTACTCTTTTATACTTCACCGGTGTGGTCTCAGGAATCCACTCAGGTGCAATACGCTACAGCCCGGGAAGGGAAAGTTTTTAAAATTTATCAGTTTTCCCCTGAAAACATGCCTCACATTAATGGCAAAACCCAAGATTGGGAAACTGTTCCGGCTTCATACACTTACAATACTTCATACCTAAACGATACAGAAGATGGGCATGGGCAGCTTATTGACACTACAGATATTGATGTGAAGGTAACTGTGGGATGGGTCAGCGGTTTGAACCGGCTTTATTTTTTGTACGAGGCGTATGATGATTTTTGGGATTTCGAGCGGTTTAATCCCAAAGGATATCTAAATGATATTTTCGAAATTGTGGTAGACGGCGATATGTCCGGAGGGCCTTTTATTTATAACCCGCTACTTCCAGAAGCCAGAAAATGGGGGAATCATCCGGTTCATATCCAAAATCATTTGGAATTCAGTGGCTATCATGCCCAAAATTACCATATTTTCACTCCTCCGGTTAATGGTAGCTGGACCTTGATTTGGGGAGCCCAACCCTGGATTGCTGCTTTCCCTTTTGCACATCATGCTTATGATTTTGATTTGGAACATGCGGCATCAGGAAAGTTAACGCTGGAATTTTGGATTACCCCCTTTGACCATGCACCATTCGAAGGACCGGATCATGCCGTGGTATCTCCACTTTATGAAAACAAGGTAATCGGATTATCCTGGTCGGTATTGGATTTTGATGGGGGAGAGAGAGATGGACATTTCAATTTATCGCACGACACTAGGATGGTATCAGACGCTTCCTACCTGTGTGCCTTCCGGTTGATGCCCCTGGAAAGCAACCAAAAACCTGAAATAAAGGCTGAATGGTCTTTTGGTTTGATAGAGCAAAAAGACAGAACCGTAGCTTTCAAAGATGAATCCATTGGAGAGATTGAAGCATGGTACTGGGATTTTGGAAACGGTGCTTTTTCCAGGGAGCAGCACCCCGTGTATCAATACCCTGAATCCGGAGTACATTATAATGTTACTTTAGAAGTATCCGGTCCGGGAGGAAAGGACAAGAAAACCCGTTTTTGGGAAGTAATGGTCCCCTGATGCATTTTAAAATCAGGTAGATTTGGCCGGAGATTTGAAATCTACGGAGTGAATGAGTACCAACTTTTAAAAACTTTTTCCTAAGTTTAACCTTATGAAAAAATTTGAGGATAAAGAGCTAAGGTGGGGGGTTCTAGGTGTTGGGGATGTATGCGAGAAAAAAAGTGCTCCTGCCATGCAAAAGGTAAAAGGCTCCAAATTAGTGGCCGTCATGCGTAGAAACGGCAATAAAGCAGCCGATTATGCAAAAAGGCATGGGGTTCCAAAATGGTATGACGATGCAGATAAACTGATCAATGATCCTGAAGTCAATGCCATTTATATTGCCACACCTCCCAATGCGCATCTGGAGCTGGCCCAAAAAGCAGCTGCTGCAGGAAAACCTGTTTATGTTGAAAAACCCATGGCAAGGACCTATAAGGAATGCCTTCAGATGATTGATGTCTGTGAAGATGCACAGGTGCCACTTTTTGTGGCCTATTACAGAAGGACTTTGCCCAACTTTTTAAAAGTAAAATCCCTGGTGGATGATAGAGCAATAGGGGTACCGAGGTATGTGGGAATTACGATAAATCAGCCCAGGCATCCTGATGTAAAACAGGACCCAAAAGATAACTGGCGCATTCATCCTGATGTGGCCGGTGGAGGTTATTTTTATGATTTGGGCTCCCACCAGTTGGACTTTATGGATTTTCTTTTTGGTCCCATTGAGGAGGTAAACGGACAGGCTTTGAATCAGGCAGGAGATTACCCCGCCGAAGATATTGTATTGGGTAACTTTAAATTCAAAAACGGGGTATTGGGAACGGGAAGTTGGTGTTTCACAACGGGCGAATCCTCCAAAAAAGATGAGATAAAAATTATTGGATCAGCAGGAGAAATAAGTTTTCCCTGTTTTTGGGGAACGAATGTCACCCTGCGAAGAGACGGGGAAGGGGAGCAGGTATTTGAATTTGATATGCCTGAGCATATCCAGTATTATTTAATCAAAAGCATAGTCGATGAGCTTTTGGGCAAGCAGGATATTTGTCCCAGCACGGGAAAGTCTGCAGCAAGAACCAACTGGGTGATGGAGGAAATGATCAGCAATTTTAAAAATCAAAAGCATACATAAGATGAGTCAGAACAAACCATTGGGATTTGGAATTATTGGGACAGGCGCCATAGCCGGGATGCATGCTGCAGCTATAGAAGCCTGCAAAGATAGTCATTTGGTTGCGGTGTGTAGTTCCAGTGCAGAGAGGGCCGAATTGGCTGCCGAAAAATTCAAGGTTCCGGCAGACCATGAACTGAACGCATTTTTAGCCCGTAAAGAAATTGAAGTCGTGTGTATCTGTACCCATAGCGGGCAGCATCTGGAACCTGCCCTTGCTGCCGCGAAAGCAGGGAAACACATCTTGTTGGAAAAGCCCATAGAGGTGAGTCTGGACAGGGCTGACCAATTGATCCAGGCCTGTGAGGAAGCAGGAGTGAAATTGGGTGTGATTTTTCAAAACAGGTTAAAGCCGGGATACCTGAAACTGAAAGAGGCTGTCCGGGCCGGAAAAATAGGGAGATTACTTTTAGGTACCGCTGCCATCAATTGGTACCGGGATCCATCTTATTATTCATCCAGCAGTTGGAAAGGAACGAAAGAGGGTGATGGGGGTGCTGCCTTGATCAACCAGGGTGTTCATACAATTGATTTGTTGCTGGACATCATGGGAGATGCCGAAACTGTTTATGGGCAAGTAAAAACCATGGTCCATCAAATTGAAGGGGAGGATCTGGGTGCTGCGCTTGTCAATTTCAAAAATGGTGCTTTGGGAACCATAACTGGAGGAACATCCCTTTTTCCTGGAAATCCCGAGCGCCTTGAGATTTACGGGGATAAAGGAAACATCATACTGGAAGCAGGAAAAATTGTCACCTGGAATGTGAAGGGAGAAGAAGGAAATCAAAAAGATGGCAGCAATCCGGGTGGGAGTGGGGCTTCAGACCCAATGGCCATTGATTTTAAATTGCACCAGGGCCAGGTAGAAGACATGGTGGCTGCAATCAATGATGGTCGCCATCCTATGGTTACAGGAAAAGATGCAAGAAGATCGCTTGCCTTGATATTGGGAATCTACGATTCCTCAAACACCAATAGGCCATTCAATTTGGTGTGAACCATTAGTAAATATAAAAGGATATTTGATTTTTTATTATATTGCGCTGTTTTGTAAAAATAGGCTAATTTTTTTTTACAATCAGCTCTGATGTTTGTAATTAAAAATTAGTTTACAACCTCTGAATGAGGGAAGCTAAACTAAACTTGTTTTTTTAAATTTATGTGAAATTGATAAAATCAAAAAGGTCAGAATTCGTTTATAATAAATAATTCTGAAGAAAGTTTTACTTGGTGGCATCATAAACATTTAATTTCCTCAAAAAGTAAACCCAAAGTTCAGTCGATACCTAAAGTAACGGATGTGTCATAAAGTCTTTGGGTATTTTTATGTTTTCTACTAGATCTTTATTATTTTAACAATTGATATACACCTGATTTTACACTTGAAAAATCAAATGTCTTTTTCCAAAAATTAAATTTTGGGTTTGTTGACGGCTGCATAAGGGAAGGGTAAATTCGTAAAGAATTTTTATATGCTATGGAAAGAAAGTATAATTTAGGAAGTTGGTCCTCACTAAAAGATTACAAGCTTTTAGATACACTTCCTGAAAAGGAATACAATGATGTAGCTGCCATAGCTTCTCAAATTTGCCGAACTCCGATTTCCCTGATCACTTTTTTGGATTCAGATCGGCAGTTTTTCAAAGCACATCACGGATTAGAACTAAGCGCAACACCAATTGACCAGTCCATTTGCTTGCATGCGGTAAAAAGTAAAGAGGACATATTTGTGGTGCCAGATGCCCGAAAGGATCCCCGGTTTAAAGACAATCCTTTGGTTAAAGGGGATCCACATATTGTATTTTATGCAGGAGTACCCTTAATCACGCCAAATGGAAATTCCCTGGGTGCTTTGTGTGTGATAGACACCAAGCCCAGAAAGATCAACAATAACCAAAAAGCTTCCCTCACCGCATTGGCCGATCAGGTCATCAAATTGGTGGAATTGAGGAAAAAGCATTTTGAATTGGAGGAGACCAAAAAAAGCCTTCAGAAAGAAAAGAACAGGCTCCATAATATCATTGAAGCCACCAGGGTGGGGACTTTTGAGTGGAACGTGAAAACCAGTGAGGTCAGGATCAATAGCAGGTGGGCGGAAATTGTGGGCTATACTTTGGAGGAATTGCAGCCGGTCAACATGGATACCTGGTACAAGCTGGTACATCCTGATGACGTTGCCCATTCGGATGCCGCACTGAAAGATTGTTTTGACAGGAAGACCGAATTTTATGACATAGAGCTGCGGATGATTCATAAAGCCGGCCACGAAGTCTGGATCAATGACCGGGGTAGGGTGGTGAAATGGTCGGAAGATGGGGGACCCTTGCTGATGTCCGGAACCCATACGGACATTACCGAAAGAAAAAATACCGAAATACAATTCAAAACCCTTAACGACAACATTCCTGGTGTCGTGTACAGGTACAAGCTTTATCCGGATGGAACCGATGAATTGCAATTGGTAAGCAATGGGGCAAATCTGTTGTGGGGAATACCTTCGAAAAAGGCCATGGAAAACAACCAATTGGTATGGGCCCGGTATCATAAAGAGGATCTTATAGATCATAAGGCATCCATCAAAGAATCAGCTGAAAACCTGTCATTCTGGACACATGAATGGCGTTACCATCATCCTGATGGATCTGAACGCTGGCATAAAGGTACAGGAATGCCCAAGAGAATGGAGGATGGCAGTACGGTCTGGGATGCGGTAATTTTGGATATTACCGAAAAGAAATTGGCCCAGATCAGACTGAATAATACCCTGGTTTCCCTTAATGAAAGGATCAAAGAGCAACATTGCCTGTATCAAATAACCAGATTTTGCAACCAGGAAATAGATATTGACCATTTGTTGAGCAGGGCGGCTGAAGTCTTACTTTCAGGATGGCAGTATCCCGAACAGACAGGGGCTCAAATCGAATATGGAGGAAAAATATATGTCAGCCCAGGTTTTGAGGCTTCAGAGGATCATATTCATCAACAATTCACCACCAAAGAGGGCAAGCCGCTACATATTACCATAACTTTTAATTCATCGCCCCAATCCAAAAAGAAGGAAAATTCTTTTTTAAGAGAAGAACGGCAATTATTGGAAACCATTACACATAATTTGGTCACAGCCATTGACCAGAAGGAAGCCAGTAGACAATTGAAGGAATCCAATAGTAAAATTGCCGATCTGATCCAAAGCATAGATGGAATTGTCTGGGAAGCAGATGTGGAAACCCTGGAATTCAATTTTATAAGCAAACAAGTAGAAACCATTTTAGGTTTTACCCCGGAGGAATGGCGGTCAGATCCGGAATTTTGGCAAAAACACATACACCCTGAGGATAAATTTCAGGCCTTAAATTATTGTGCAACCCAAACCAAGGCAGGGAGGGACCACAGTTTTGAATACCGGATGAAGGCGGCGGATGGAAGGGATGTCTGGATCAATGACCTGGTAACTCTGGTCAAAGAAAATGGAAAACCGGTGGCATTGCGGGGTTTAATGGTGGATATCACCCAACAAAAACAGGTCGAAAAGGAATTGGCTTTAAGTGAAAAGCGGTTCAGGGCACTGGTACAGGAGGGAGCAGATTTGACAGCAATCGTAAATAAAGAAGGTGATTATCAATATGTGAGTCCTAATTACCCAAAAATTATTGGCTTTGATGAGAATGAATTATTGGGAAAAAGTTCTTTTGATTTTTTTCACCCTGAGGATTTGCCCCGGGTGAAAAAGGAATTCGAAAAACTGGGTAAGGAAAAGCGACTAAAATCCAATCCATTTCGATTCAGGAATAAAAATGGAAACTGGAGTTGGTTGCAAAGTGCCATAACTGACTTGTCTGAGGATGAGTCTGTTGGAGGCATTGTAGTTAATAGCGTGGACCTGACAGATTTGATTGAGATTCAGGAAAAGCTAAAAACCAGTGAGGCCCGATACAGAGGGTTTTATGAGTCTCAGACCAATTTTGTGATTAGAACAGATTTGGAAGGAAATTATTCTTATGTGAATAAAAAATTTATTGAGGATTTTGGTTGGATTTATCCCGACGGAAAAATCATTGGCAAGAGTTGTATGCCCTCCATTTGTGAATATGATCATCAGGGGGTCATAGCGGTGGTAGAAAAATGCTTGAGTAGGCCTGAGGAAGTATTCAAGATTGAGCTTGATAAGCCCAGGCAAGGCGGAGGTATACTCACTACCCTTTGGGATTTTATTTGTATTGTAGATGGGAATGGAAATCCTACTGAAATCCAGTGCATGGGTATCGATATAAGCGAGCGGGTGGCTTTTGAAAGGGCACTTAAGAAAAGCAATGAGCGGTATGAGTTTGTAAACAGAGCCACCAATGATGCCATATACGATTGGGATGTAATCAATGATCATTTTGAATGGGGAGAGGGATTTCATAGAATTTTTGGATATGAAGAAGGTAAGGGCATAACAAAGCTTTCAGACTGGCCAAAGCTAAAACATCCTATGGAATTGGATCATGACCAGGAAAAGTGGGATACCTTTATGGCCGACAGCAACAAATTTCGCTGGCATGAGGAGTCTAGAATGAGGAAGGCCGACGGTACCTATTTAGTGATTGAAGAAATTGGACATTTGATTCGGGATGATGATGGTAATCCCCTCCGAATGATAGGCGTACTTCGGGATATTTCGGAGAAAAAAAAGGAAGAAACTCAAAAAATGCTTCAGGGAGAATTGGCCTATTTTTTTAAGGAAGAGGCTGGTTTATCAGAAATCCTAAGAAAGTCGGTTCAATACCTTACCAGTTTTGGGAATTTTAAGGCAGCCGAGATCTGGTTGGCAGGAAATGATCATACCCAGGTTTTTTTAAGCTGTAGCTATACAGCCGGTTTAACTACCAATTGGTTTTATCAAGATAAAATTGCTACTACAAAACTGAATAAGGGAGAAGGTTTTCCCGGGAAAGTATGGCAAAGCAGCAGGGGTGAAATTTGGAATGATTTGGGCGATAATGAGTTGTTTTTAAGAAAGGATTCAGCTAAAAAAATGGGCTTATTGGCTGCTCTGGGTTTGCCCATATTATATAATGACCAACCAATAGGAGTATTGGTTTTTTTTAGTGATGAGAAGATCAATGAACAAGAAAGGAATTTTTTTCTACCTATAGCCAGTTACCTGGGTACCGAGATCCGGAGAAAGCAACAGGAAGAGGAGATGGTTCTAATGTTTCAAAGTGCCCCTGAAATACTGGCTATTGCTTCACCCAGAGGCCACTTTACAAAGGTAAATCCTGCATTTTGCGAAATACTTGGTTATGAAGAAGATGAAATTGTTGGACAACCATTTATTAATTTTCTACACCCTGAGGATTTAGACCAATCAAGAAGGGAATTTATCGAAACGGTTTCAGGGCTTCGCCAGGCGAAGAATTATACCAACAGGTACCGTACCAAGTCTGGGGAGTTTAAGTGGATTTCCTGGAATTCATCAAGACCTTTCGGGGAGGAGGGACTAGTTTTCGCCTATGGGTACGATATTTCGCAAATGAAGGAGTTGCAAAGCCTGCACAATAATGCTACCCAATTGGCCAGAGTGGGTAGTTGGGAAATAGATATTCCGGGCAATAAATTGTACCTCTCTCAGATTACGAAAGAGATATATGGTATTGACCAAATAGAAGAAATGGATGTGGATGAGTCTATTGAATTTTACCGGGAGGATGTCAGGGACGATGTAAAAGAAGTGGTAGAAACGGGGATTTCCACTGGTAAAGGTTGGGATTTTGAGATGCCCCTTATCAATTCCCAGGGCAAAGAAATTTGGGTTCGAAGTATAGGAGAGGCTGAATTCATGGAAGGAAAATGTATCCGGCTTTATGGTAGTCTCCAGGATATTCACAACCGCAAATTGCTGGAACAACAATTGGAGAGAAGAAATGAGTTGCTTTCCGCCATTTCCAAAGTAATCGGTACCTTTTTACAAACGGAGGATTGGTACCAGGCCCTGAATAAGGTATTTGAAATTACAGGAAAAGTAGCTATGGTGGACAGGGTTTATTATTTCGAAAACCATTTGGATCCGGAAAATGGAACGAAACTATGTAGTCAGCGCTTTGAGTGGACAAATGAACGTGTAAATCCGCAGATTGACAATCCAGTCTTACAAAATATCCATGTGGAGGAATTTTCGGAGTTTTTTGTGCCATTGGAAAAGGGACAAACCTATCAGGTCATCATGTCTGAGCCACCTGATGGGACAAGGTTTAAGGATGTTTTGCAAGAACAAGGAATCAAATCCTGTTTGGTCCTGCCCATCATGATGGATAAAAAGTTTTTTGGTTTTATCGGTTTTGACGATTGTACTACCGAAAGGGTGTGGACGGAAAGTGAAATCTCTTTTCTACAGAATATCAGTTCCAATTTATCTGCAGCCATTCAGCGGAGGAATAGCCAATTGTACCTTCAAAAGGCCTATGATGAGAAAAACACCTTATTAGAAAGCATAGGAGAAGCATTTTTCTCCCTGGACAAGGAGTGGCGCGTAATGTACTGGAACAAAAATGCTGAAAAATTACTGGGTATTAAAAGGAATGAGATACTGGGTTTCAGTTTGTGGGAGAAGTTTTCCATTTCCGATGAAACCAAATTTTATGATCAATATGTCAATGCCATAGAAAATCAGTGTCCTGTGACTTTTGAAGAATATTATCCCCCCTTAAATCTGTGGTTGGAGGTAAATGCCAGCCCATCGGAAGAAGGCATCAGTGTCTTTTTCCGTGATGTTACAGAAAGAAAGCAGGCTGCCGAACAAATCAGACAATCCAATGAGCGGTTCGAAAAAATTTCCGAGGCTACCAATGATGCCATTTGGGATTTTGATGTAGAAAATAACCGCCTAATGTGGGGTAAGGGATTCAGTACCCTGTTTGGCTATGATTTGGAAAAAATAAAGCCGGATTTTGATTTTTTGCTCGGTTTAATTCACCCGGAGGACAGGGCAAGGGTGGGACGCAAAATAAGTGAATACATGCAAAGTACCTCCCTGACCAACTGGTTTGAAGAATACCGTTTTCTGATGGCGGATGGGTATTATGCATTTGTGATGGATCGGGCGGTTTTTATTAGAAATAAGGAGGGCAAGGTAAGCCGCGTGGTGGGTGCCATGACGGATATCTCCTACCGCAAAGAATATGAAGAATCTCTGCAGGCCCTGAACCAGCAACTCGAACAACGGGCCAAAGAATTGGAGGTTTCCAATAAGGAATTGGAGCAGTTTGCCTACGTGGCCTCACATGATTTGCAGGAACCGCTCCGGATGGTAAGCAGCTTTATTGGCCTGTTGGAAAGGAAATATGGAAATGTGCTGGATGAAAAGGCCCATCAATATATTAATTTTGCTGTTGGAGGTGCAAAGCGCATGCGTCAGATCATTCTCGATTTGTTGGAGTATTCCAGGGTGGGGAAAAATGAAGAAGGATTGAAAATCATCCAGCTGGATGATATTTTGGACGAAGTTTGCCTGCTTCACCGAAAAGCGATTTCTGAAAAGAAGGCCAGGATCGAATACCATAATTTACCTGCCTTGATTACCTTCAAGTCTCCCATGACTCAATTGTTTAGTAATTTGGTTGGAAATGCCCTGAGGTACAGTTCACCTGATGTCCCTCCTTTGATCAATATTTCGGCAAAATCTGAAAATGATCGCTGGCTTTTTGCCGTATCGGATAATGGGATAGGAATAGATCCCCAATTCCATGAAAAAATATTTATCATTTTCCAAAGCCTGCACAACAAAGAAAAGTATGGGGGTACTGGAATGGGACTGGCCATTGTTAAAAAAATCATTGAAAACCTGGGTGGGAAAATTTGGGTCGAGTCGGATGAAGGGAGGGGAAGCACTTTTTATTTTACTTTTCCAAAAGTGGAAAATGACCATGAGGAAAATGTTTAAAAAGTTTAGCCCCCTTAAGTTAGGCGGCTTGGTTTTTTTGTTGTTAAGCTTGCTTGTACTCTTCCTTTCCAGGTGGGTATACACCATGGAAAAATCCAATGAAGTACTGCTTGTGAAGGAAGAAGCCTACAAGGTCCAGAATCTGCTGGCTATTTCTCTGGCCAACAGCGTTAGTTCTACCGAACTGTTAGCTTTTTTGGTGGAGAAGGACTTGATAGAGAGTGATTTTGAGTCCTTGAGCCGAAAGGTATTGAGCCAGAACCCTACTCTGGATGCACTTCAATTGGTAGAAGCTGAAACCATCATCAAGACGTATCCCCTTGAGGGAAATGAAGCAGTAATTGGATTTAATATTTTTGAGGATAAGATTCACCGACAAGCTGCTGAGAAAGCGATTGAAAGAAAAAAATTATATTTTGAAGGCCCATTTGTACTTAGGCAAGGTGGAATGGGTATGGTGGGTAGGTTGCCTTTATTTAAAGAAGGCCTTTTTTGGGGATTTGCTGCCGTGATTATCCGCATGGAGACACTCAGAAAAACCTTGCAACTTGAACCTGGCGGTCAAAGTCAAAATTATATTTACCAATTGGCCAAAATTGATGGTGAAGCTGCCTATCCTTTATTTGATTTTGATCAGGAACCGGATTTTGAAACGGGGCTGGTGCACAAAGCTTTTTTTGAGGAAGGGGATTGGTATCTTTTTGTCAAGCTAAGGCACCCAACCTATCTGAGAAACACTTTTTTGTTCACAGTTTTTGGACTGGTTTTCGCCGGTATGATGGGACTGTTTGTATATCGGAAGACTATTGAACCCATAAAACTTAAGAAGCTTGTAGCAGAGAAAATCAAAGAGCAGCAAAACCTGAATCTGGTCCTGGAAAAAAAGGCGCATGATTTGGCCCTGTCCAATCAGGAGTTGGAACAATTTGCCTACGTTGCATCTCATGACCTTCAAGAGCCATTAAGGATGATCAGTGGGTTTATTAACTTACTTGGACGCAGGTATGGGGAGAAATTGGATGCAAAAGGATTGCAATACATACATTTTGCAGCGGATGGGGCCATTAGAATGAGGCAGATCATACTGGATCTGCTTGCCTATTCAAGGGTTGGAAGAGCTGCAGAGGAGGTTTCCCCGATTCACATGGAATCAATCCTTAAGGAAGCGATGCACCTTTTCCGAAAGCAGATTCAAGAGCGTAAGGCGAAAATCCTTTATCAGGATTTGCACGAAGTGAAAGGAGAGCGGTATTTGCTGGTCCAGCTGTTTCAGAATCTAGTTGGAAATGCCTTGAAGTATAGTAAAAAGGATGTGTCTCCAACCATAGAAATAAAAATGGATTCCCGGGAAAATGAATGGTTGGTTTCCGTTGCTGATAATGGAATCGGCATTGATAAGGCCTACCATGATAGAATATTTCTGATTTTTAACAGGCTACATTCGAATGAAACCTACGAGGGTACCGGTATCGGGCTTGCGATAGTCAAAAAAACAGTGGAACATATGGGGGGACGAATCTGGCTGACTTCAGAAATTGGTTTGGGCACTACTTTTTACTTTACTTTACCCAAATAAAAAAGCCGCTGAAGAAAACTTTTCTTCAGCGGCTTTTTTGACTTCATTAACTATCAAACGGTTGGCAATTCAAAACCTTCCCGGTATGTCTTGCTCACAAATTGGTTGGCTGGTTCGAAATTGGTTATTTTCATGTTTTTGCCATCCCAGATCAATTTGATATCTCTTGCCGGATAGTCGTAACCATTACCATTTGGCTTTTCTACCCTGTAATCATAGCTTCTGATCGCCAGGTTGCCCATCAAGACAGATTCCGTCAGGGGACCTGCAATGGAAAAGGGAGAACTGAGTTCCTGGTATTCCTTGCTGCCATGACCCGCTATACAGGCATTGACCCATTGGGCATAATGGCCGCCTATAGCCCCCTCAACTCTTGGGAGGGTTGGGGCGACATTGACGCTTTGATTGATAGAAGTTGGTAGCAATTTTGGGTCTATACCATAGGTGGAACACATCATTTTTCCCCTGGTACCCTCGATGATGACACCGTTTCCTCCATCTCCCATTTGTTCATTTGGCCCTAATTCCTCAGGTCTGCTGGGTTTGATGCCACCATCCATCCAATGAAACTCTAAATCCTCACCTCCCGGCTTCTTGAATCTCAGGGTGATGTGGGAGGATGGAGGGCAACTTTTTGGGAAATAACCCTGGGTGAATTCGCCTGTATATACTGATCCTACGCTACATTCCGCCTCTGTGGGATAGCCTAGATCCAAAGTCCGGAAAGCAGGTTCCATGATATGGCAGGCCATGTCACCCAAAGCACCGGTTCCGAACTCCCACCAGCCTCTCCAATTAAAGGGATGTAGGTTTTCCACATAACCTTTTTTTTCTGCAGTACCTAACCACAGATCCCAATCCAGGTTTTTTGGGGCTTTTTTTCCTGATTCACCTGGCCATGGAACTCCCTGAGGCCAAACTGGCCTGTTGGTCCAGCATTGTACTTTGGTTGCTTCACCGATCAATCCGGCTGCATACCACTCACGCATTTGCCGTACGCCATCTCCCGAAGAACCCTGGTTTCCCATTTGGGTGACGAGTTTGTATTTTTCAGCTGCTTCAGTAAGCATCCTGGCCTCCTGAATGGTATGGGTAAGGGGCTTCTGCACATACACATGCTTGCCCATTTTCATGGCCGTTAGTGCCTGTACAGCATGGTTGTGGTCCGGGGTAGATACAGATACAGCATCAATATTATTGCCTTCTTTTTCCAGCATTTCCCTGAAATCCTTGTAAAACCTGGCTTTGGGATAGGCTTCTATACTTCGGGAGGCCCTTTCCGGATCTACATCGCACAACGCCACTATATCTGCATTGCCACTTTCATAAAAACTCCTGATATCACTATATCCCTTTCCTCCGGCACCTATTCCTGCTATTCGGAGTTTGTCACTGGGAGCCTTAAATCCTGGTCCTCCAAGTACATGGCGGGGTACAATGTAAAATCCGGCTACTGCTGTCGCGGATGTTTTAAGAAAATTCCTCCTGGAACTACCTTCCTCGGGCGTGTTGTTTTTCTTCATTTTAAGTCTTCTTATTAATTGATCGGCCTAAAATAAAAATAATTGATGAAACATTACAGGAATTATCGGTTTAATACAGGTCATGCTCATTTTGATACATGAAAGGTTATATCATCTTTCCCGGATTACCGAAAACCCTTCTGGTTTTGTTGTCAAACAGCGACTTGCTAAAATTGAACGAACCTGAATTCAATTAGAAAATAAAGCAAATTGCAGGTGACTAACCATTCTGGAGCAAAAGTGTATTTCCCTGATCTGGCGAGTCATCTAAGCATCAACCCAATACTCATTTCCGGAAACTCGCCGTTTGCAAAGTGGAAATAATATGTAATGGTTTTTTTACTTGTTAAAGCTTCTAAAAGCTTTATTTGACCTTATTTTTAGGATTTGAAATCTTGATTTCTTCTGGATCTGGAAGGCGATAGTCCTTCATGATATCCGGATGTTCGGAAAAGCAGACAGGAGAAGCATTTTCTTTTCGTTCGCCAGAGTCTTTATTATTTGATGAATTTTTCTCGGCCATGGTTAACCTGCTTTTTTTTTAAATAAAGTCATTAAGTTATTGACTTTATCGGAAATGGTGGCCGGGTCTTTTTCCACAATAGCCATTGCCAAAGCACCCAAACCGCCAATCAGATCAAAAGCAACTTGGATCTGCTTGAGTGAAGTAATGGTTTCTTTAATCTCAAGATTGATCACTTTTAGTTGAAAAAGGGCTTCCGAAGTTTCTTTTTCCACAATAAGGGTGGAAAGCAATTTCATTTCCCGGGCTGAGTCCATAAGTACACGGGCATTCTTTCCCATTTCTATAAATGTTTCCTGGCTGATATCCTGTTGGCTTATTTTTTCAAAGCGGAAATCATTGAATTTTTTGGCTATTTCTAAAAAGTCATCTGCCAATTCACTTAAAAATGTGCTATCCAATCTTTCTTTCATTGCTTCAGTTGCTCAAGTGCATAATGTAAATCATTTAAACTGTTGGTCATTGAACGTACCTCATCCTCAAAAAAATCACCATTTAACTTCATGGCTGATAAGGCCTGATGCTGTGATGAAAGGATTTCCAGAATGCGGATCAATACCAGCGTTTTTTCGCTAATTCTGGTTCCTTGATCCATCAACTGATAATACTTTTCAGTAACCACTTCTTTTTCCATTGAATTTAAGCCCGGGTCTATTACCTGAGCCTTGTAATACATGTACCAGCTTTCTTCCTGTATTTCAAGCATACCCAATAGGTTTTCTTTTAAAATAAATAGTAGCTTTTCACTGATCAACATGATGTGTGGATCAGCTTCATGCATGTATTGGGTCACTTTATTTTTTCTGTATTTTCCTGCAACAGCATTCAAACCAATTTCTGAAAGCTTTTGGTAGGCATTCAACTGTTCTGGTTCAAGTTGGTTCCAATTGGCTCCTTCCAGCACAGCTGCTGTTCCATCCAGCTGGTATCTTATCAACTCTCCTGAAGATAGGCGGTATAGTCCATCATAATAATCTGTCAAAGCAAGGTACAAATCTCTTACAAGCGTATCCGCACGCTCATATTCCGAACAGCTGCAATTGATACTTCTCTCGATTTCATACTGACTAATTTTGGTAAACCGGCAATCGTCCAGGCAACTTTTGGTAAAACTATAATCCAACTCATGGAATTGTTGCAATCCCTTTAATGCCTCCTCAGAAAATAGTTGGATGGGCTTCAAACTGGTACAGGCCAAGAACGGACAGATCAGCAGGCAAAGGGCCCATCCTTTCATCATTTGCATGGGATAAAGATACCTAAATTTCCTGTATTTTGATATATACCAAACGGATAAGGATTGCTTTTGAAATCACTTGCCTGGGTATAATTATTGGTGAAAGGCTTTTCAACCCTCTCCTAAGGGCTTTGTACGAGTAAAATGTTGCTTTGAAAGAATTTATGGGAGGCTGGAATCAATTGTATTTTAAAAGGGTAATAGGATGATTTTTTGACTTGTCAATCTGATTGCGAAGTTTCCAGTGGATTGCAAAATCATTTGTTTATTTTTTGGTGCCCGGAGATCCCAATGAGAATTACCAAGCCTGGTGGGGACCTGCGAACGCAGGTGATCCTATTGCAGCGTTCATGGTATTGGATCCGAATTTATACCATATGAAGACTGAAAGTGATGACTGGCTCCTTTTTCTGGAGACTAATTACGGAATTGACAAGTAGTTTCAGGGCGGAAGTGCATAAAATGTAATAACTTACACTATAGGAAGCATATGCTTTAATTTACTTAAAGAGCCAGGACCGGCAAAAAACCTAGCCTTTCCTGACATTTCTCAGAAGGGTGCGAGAGGATTGCGGGGAGAAGGATTATTTTGTTCCGATCAGCGAAGCCAATCGGGACAAAAAGGAAAATGAATAAAAGGCTAAATATTTGGTTTTATTTCTGGCAAAGATACCTTTTCAATACTCCATCTTCGGTAATTTCCCCGATGAGGGAAAAGCCCTGTTTTGCAATTAGCCCCTTCATGATCCAATCGTATGTGGAGTATTCCTCTTTGAAGTGAATGAGGGTGTCTTCTCTTAAAAAGTCTCCACCCCGCACCGCTTGCCGGTCGATAAAGCCCTGTATAGCTTCATCCCCATTAAAATCAGGAATTACTACATCGTAAATGTAGAGTTTTCCTCCAGGTTTAAGGACCTGGTAGATTTTTTCTAAAGCCTTTGCCTTCCAGTAATCCGGCAAATGATGCAAAGAAAGGGAACTCATCACGGCGTCCAGACTCCCACCTGTTAAGTTCAGATTCAAATATCCACTGTGTTGAAATTCGATATTGGTAACCAATTGAACTTTTGCTTTCTTTTTGGCAAGATCAAGCATAGGCTCCGAAATATCCATGGCATAAAGTTTTTTACATTTTTTCGCAAAATAAATGGAGAAGTTTCCTGTCCCACAACCAATGTCCGCCCATAGGCAGTCTTTACTGGGTTCCAGCCAGTCATCAATAAGTTGATATTCCTCATTGATGTTCCTGAAATCATCATGGGAAGGGTCATAAACGTTTACCTCTTCCAATGAAGCATAGTCCTTTCCTGTTTGTTGGAATTCCTGGTATAGCCAATTTTTTGCGATCTCTGCCATGGGTCTATTGAATTAATGGTTGGGTAAAAAATAAAACCCCTCAAAATAATAATTTTATGGTGTTTTTAAATCAAATCGGAGAATTAAATGTCATTTGACTTTAGCCCATTCCTATTGAAGTGGTATTCCTGAATAATTTTTCGGCCCTATTTTACTAAAAGGATTTTACTTCATCAATTGCTCAATAGCTGTAGGTAATAAGGAGTCTGTCAGCCTCATTGGCTTTAGCCAAACCCTTTATCCATAACCGGTGGGAACCAGTCAAATGGGGAAGATATAATATGGGTTTGTTTTTGGTAGTTGATTTGTAAAAATGCCGGAGTTATGTCAAATTTGACCTTTACCAAAAGGGGAGGTTAAGGTATTAAAAAAATATGAATGCTATAAAAAAGATTGCCATTGTAGGAATAGGAGGGGTAGGCGGATTTATCGGAGCTAAACTCCTCCTAAGTTCTAATGCTTTACCTGTACAGGTTACTTTTTTCGCCAGGAATGATACCTATAAAAATATCCGGGAAAAGGGATTGATTTTTGAATCCGGGGGAAAAATGGATATGGTCCATCCACACCATTTGTATAATAGGTCCAAAGGAGTATATGATGTGGTCATTATCGCCACAAAATCCTATTCCCTTGAATTGGCTACCAAAGCATATGGGGATATTATGGACAAGCAAACCCTGGTGGTACCCTTACAAAACATGGTCAATGCGGCTGAGCTGGTTAGGGGTGTTGCCCCAGAAGCTAATGTTTTGGATGCTTGTATATACTTAATTTCCAATTTAATTAAGCCGGGTCACGTCAAACACCTTGGTGGGCCTGGAAAAATCATCACCTCTATTCCTGAAGGAAGTAACCATAAATGGTTCTACGAGTATATGAACCAGGCAGGCATCCCGGTGGAGGGGAGGGCTGATGCTTTGCACCAAATCTGGAAGAAGTATTTGTTCATTTCCACCCTGGGCACTATTACGGCTGCACATGACCTTAGCTTTGGGGAGGTGATAAATGATCCGAAGATGACGCAAATTTGGATACAGTTGATGGAAGAATTGGCACTATTGGCCCAATCGGAAGGATTTGCCCTTGGTGCGGCGGATATCGACCATTTCCTGGGCTTTATCCGGGATTTTCCTGAGGCTTCCAAATCCTCGTTTCAGTTGGATATTGACAATGGCAGTAAGGGTGAAAAGGAATTTTTGGTGGATTTTGTTATTCAGAGATCACTGGAGAGAGGCCTTGAACCGATAACCTATATAGATTTAGATAATTTGATCAATCGGAGGTTAGGAATTGGTGGATAGGTGTTTTGGGATTCAGGTGGCCTGATTTTTTTTTTGGTACCAGCTGATCAGGAAAAATAGCATAAACATGTACCAGGTCGATGCCATTTCCAGAAGGTGGTCCAACCAATCCGGCTCTTCGGATTTGAAAATTATGTAGAACTGAAGGCAGATGATAATTATTGCTGAGGCAAGGAAAGTGTAGCGTACGAAATCGAGCAATGTTGATAGGCCTTGTAAATTTTTGTGGCTTGCCATGTTGTATTTATTTGATGATACACCAAAGGTAAAATACCAAAAGATGCTGAAAATTGACGTATGTTAATTTAAAATCTAACCAATTAACCAATTACGAACCCTCAAAACAATGACCTATCCAATCTCTACATAGATCCTGGAAAGGTATCCAAGAATCAATTATCCAGAAATGGATCTACCCAGGTTTATTTTTTCTCCATCCGTTTTAGTTTAAGCGCAAAATTAACCATATTGAGTTATTGCAGTACCCAAAAGCCTATTGAATGAAATCAGGAACTAAAAATAAGCTTCGATCAAATGATTCGGCGCATGATGCCAGGCATGGATAATCGAATTCAATTGCTCCTATTCCAGCTTTACTCAGCAATCCCCAAGCATATTTTATATCCAGGCCCTGGATGACTGTGTGCTGGCTTCCCTGCATTACGATTTTTTTCAACAACTTTATGAACAATTTCCTATCAGTAACAAATTCGGAAGGACTGCGGCGGAGCAGTATTATTTATGGCGAGAAAGAAGGGAATTGTCTTTATTGACAGAATCAGCAAAAGACCGGTATACCCGACTTTTGGAAAATACCCGGTATACCTGGAACGCGTGTCCTTAAAATACCTGGCATCTTACCTAAACATCAAACCTGAATCCCTGATCCGGATCCGAAATGAATTGAGTAAAAAATAAGGTGAAGTGGATAGAAATTCATTTTTATTTATTAAAAGTGTTTAAATTTTAATTAAAAAAACACATACCCTGATTTTTTTCATTTCGAGGGATATATTTGGGGCTAAATGATCAATTAGAGCTGACTCACTCCTTTTTTAACATCAATTATCCAGTTGGGGTCAATTATGGTTTTTGGCTGTGGGGGAGGGGCAGACCAACAGGTTTATGATATGGTTATCAGGAATGGCTGGATTTATGATGGAACTCGAAGGGTCATCCGTAAACCTGTGGAGGATATAAAATAAAAAAGCCATCCCTAAATTAAGGATGGCTCTAATTATTCATTTAATTTTCATCAAAATTGAATCAGGGTTTGGAAATTTCAAAATTCACCTGTTTTCCTTTGATGGTGTTGGTATTCATGACACTTATCACATGAGTCACATCCTTTTTCGGGATATCAACAAAGGAAAAACTATCATAAATATCTATTTCACCTATATTTTTCCCGGATACTCCTGTTTCACCTGCTATCGCGCCAACAATATCATTGGGTCGGATACGGTCCTTTTTGCCAAGATTAAGGAATAAGCGTGCCATATTAGGCTCTCTTTCTTTTTTGTTCTTTCTACCTCCTCTGTCGCTGGAACGGGGACTTCTGCTGCTTCGGTCCCTTTCTGAACGTTCCCTTCTTGGTCGGCGGTCGTCTTTTCCCGAACTTCTGTCCCTATCAGGGGTAAAATTCATTTCTTTAAATTTATCCACAGCCTCACCCAGTTGAAGCTTTACCAAGCCAATAGCTACCTGCTCAAGGGTCAATCCCTCAGCCAAAAGGTTCCCTATAGCTTCTTCATAAACCTGATTTTCATCTGTCTTGGAAAGTTGCCTGTGGATGTCCTTGATCAGTTGGTCCTTCTTCATTTGAATCAATTGATCCACAGAAGGCGGGGCAGCCTTGTCAATTGAAGTTTTTATGAACCTTTCAAGATCATCGATTTTGCGGGAATCTCTTCTTCCCGACACAAAACTAATGGCAGTACCTGTTTTACCGGCTCTTCCTGTTCGTCCTATACGGTGAACATAATTTTCTTCATCCAAAGGTAGGTCAAAATTAAAAACAGCTTCTACATTTTCAACGTCGATCCCTCTTGCAGCTACGTCTGTGGCTACCAATACGGAACAATGTCCTTTTCTGAATTTATTCATCACCTTGGACCTTTGTGCCTGGGAAAGGTCTCCATGAAGTGCTTCAGCTGGCACACCTTTGGCGTTAAGTTCTTCAGTAACCTCATCAGTAACCCTTTTGGTATTACAGAAAATAACACTCAGTTTGTACTGGTGGAGGTTGATCAATCTGCTGATCAGATCGGTTTTCAATCCGGACCGTACCTCATAATAAAACTGTGATATGTTTTCTACCGTGAGTTCCTTCCGGAGTACTTTGATGATTTCGGGATCCGTCTGGTATTTCCGGGTTAGCTCCAGGATGGGTTTGGGCATGGTAGCGGAGAAAAATACGGTTTGCCTTTCTTCAGGCATTGAGCTCAAGATTGTTTCTATATCTTCCCGAAAACCCATATCCAGCATTTCATCTGCTTCATCCAGCACGATTACACTTACCTGGCTGAGGTTCAACGTACCTCTGCTCATGTGATCCATGATCCGGCCTGGAGTACCCACCACAATCTGAACTCCTTTTTTCAGGCTTCGGATTTGTCGGTCGATAGGCTCACCACCATAAATACAGGTTGAAGAGATTTTTTTCTTGTATTTTGAAAGTTTAACGATCTCACCCTCTACCTGTACCGCCAGTTCCCTGGTTGGGCAAAGTATAAGTGCCTGAGGTTTATTCAGGGAGTCATCTATACCATCAATAATAGGGATACCAAATGCTGCTGTTTTCCCAGTTCCGGTTTGTGCCTGTCCGATGACATCAGCACCCTGAAGCAATAGAGGGATTGTCTGCGATTGAATAGGGGAAGGTTGGGTGTAGCCCATATCTTCCACTGCCCTTAGGATTTCTTCTGAAATCCCAAGGTCTGAAAATAATAATTCTTTTTCCATGAAATGTTCCTTACTTCTCAAAGCCACGGTATTCCTAAATATCCCAGTGTCGATCAACAATAAGGAACCCCACGGCGTAGGAGAAAAATTTTATCTAATTATAAAGTGCAAAATTATGAAAAAATATTCTGATAAACAATTATTTGCTGCTAAAATTTAAAATATATCCCTATAAAGCACCGTAAATTATTAATTATATTCTGAATAAAAAAAGGGCCGCAAAGCCCTTTTTTAGTTGTGCATTTTTTTCTTAACCGATTAGCGCTTGTCCATGGCGACATAGGGTCTTTCCGTAGATCCTACATAAACCTGTCGGGGTCTTCCGATAGGTTCGTTGTTTTCCCTCATTTCTTTCCATTGAGCAATCCATCCCGGAAGCCTGCCCAGAGCAAACATGACGGTAAACATATCGGTAGGAATTCCCAAAGCCCTGTAAATGATACCGGAATAGAAATCTACATTGGGATACAATTTTCTATCCACAAAATAAGGGTCATTTAATGCTGCCGTTTCCAGTTCTTTTGCGATTTCCAGAACGGGATCGGAGATACCAAGCTTACTCAATACATCATCAGCTGCTTTTTTGATGATTCGGGCTCTTGGATCAAAATTTTTATAAACCCTGTGACCAAATCCCATCAAGCGGAATGGGTCATTTTTATCTTTGGCTTTTTCCAGGTATTTTTTAGAATCTCCTCCGTCTGCTTTTATGGATTCCAGCATTTCGATCACGGATTGGTTGGCACCTCCATGTAAGGGACCCCAAAGCGCATTGATTCCTGCAGAAATAGACGCATAGATACTGGCCTGAGAAGAGCCTACAATTCTTACAGTGGAAGTGGAACAATTTTGTTCATGATCCGCGTGTAAGATTAGCAATTGATCCAAAGCTTTGGAAATTACCGGGTCTATTTCATATTTTTCAGAGGGTAGGGCAAACATCATTTTCATAAAATTGCCACAATAATCCAGGTTATTGTCTGGATAATTTACCGGATGCCCCATTTTATTTTTATAGGCCCATGCGGCAAAAGTGGGCATTTTAGCCATTAGCCTGACAATGCTCAGTTGAATCTCTTCATCTGTATTGTTAGGATCCAAAGAGTTGGGGTAAAAGGCAGTAAGAGAACATATCAGTGATGACAACACACCCATGGGGTGGGCAACGGAAGGGAACCCGTCAAGAATTTTTTTAATATCCTCATGAACAAGCGTATGCTTGGTGATTCTGTTTGAAAAAGTTTCATACTGAGATGCAGTAGGTAATTCCCCATTGATCAACAAGTAGGAAACTTCCAGAAAGTTGGAATTTTCGGCCAGGTCTTCAATATTGTAACCCCTGTATCTTAGGATACCCTGCTCTCCATCTAAAAACGTTATGGCACTTTTGGTCGATCCGGTATTTTTATATCCAGGATCGATGGTGATCATACCAGATTGCCCCCGAAGTTTGGCAATGTCTACAGCTTGTTCATTTTCAGTACCTTCAATAACGGGGAGTTCATATTCTTTTCCTTTAAAGGAGAGTTTAGCATTATCGGACATATTGATTTAATTAAATGTATTTTAAAATTCCAAATCTGATCAATTCAAAATAATATTTGGATCAAATTTAATAAAAATTGATCAATTTCTTTGCAATTATTGTTTGAATCCGTTTAAAAACGCATTAAAGAATAAGCTTTTTACCTGTTAAATATTAATTAAGCGGCTGTAATACGGATAGATGAGGGGATTTAAGAAAATTACCTCAACTGCTGGCCAAAAGCCATACATCATGTAAAGTTTGATCAAACATTTTACGGCTTACTGTTAAAAAAAAAGCCCTTTAAGGGCTTTTACTTAACAAAAGTGCTCAAATACCTCAATCAAATGGTCACCGATCATCTGGGCATTTCTCCCTTCAATATGGTGTCTTTCTATAAAATGAACCAGATCCCCATCTTTAAAAAGAGCCATGGCGGGGGAGGACGGTGGATATGGCATCACCAATTCCCTGAATTTGGCTACGGCATCCGAGTCATTCCCGGCAAATACCGTTGCCAGGGTAGATGGTTTTTTGGACGATTTATCCAATGCATACCTTACTCCCGGTCTGGCAGCTCCTGCAGCACATCCGCAAACGGAATTTACCACAACAAAGGTTGTTCCTTTATGTTCTTTGAGGTGATCTTCAACATCTTGTGAAGTCCTGAATTCTTTAAAGCCTACATCTGTAAGTTCCGCACGCATGGGTGCAATCAATTCTTCTGGATACATATTTTTTAATTTTATTTTATTACAAGAAACCTAATTCCAATTTGGCAACTTCCGACATCATGTCCTGGGAGTAGGGTGGATCGAAGGTCAATTCAACTTCAACATTATTAACCCCTTCGATTTCCGAAACCCTGGTTTTTACCTCCGAAGGTATGGATTCAGCCGCCGGACAATTCGGAGAGGTCAATGTCATGAGAATGTATACATTATTGACCGGATAAACGGTGATTTCATAAATCAAACCCAATTCATAAACATCCACCGGAATTTCAGGGTCATAAACGTCCTTTATGGCATTGACAACCTTTCGTTTGATTTCCTCTTGTTGGTCTGAATTTTCCATGTCTGTTTTTATGCTGTCTTTATGCATCAATTTTTGATTGGTAAGCAAGTGCAAACATTTTCATTTGCTTGATCATGGCAGCAAGTCCATTCGATCTTTGGGATCCTATGATATTGCCCATGCCTATTTTTTCGATAAAATAGAGATCAGCATTCATGATGTCTTTTGCTTTTCTCCCGGAGAGAACCCTAATCAGTAAACTAATCAGCCCTTTTGTGATGGCTGTATTCGAATCTGCAAGAAATTGGATTTTTCCGTCCTGCAAATTTGTGATCAGCCATACTTTTGATTGGCAACCTTTGATAATATTGTCTTCCTTCCTTTCTGTTTCGGGAAAGTCTGGAAGTTGGTCTCCCAATTCCATGATGTAATAGATGGTAGATTCTTTGTCATCACCCAAGATTTCAAACTCTCCGATGATTTCATCCTGTATGGCATTGATATCTTCCATTAATTCTTTCTTTTGGCTATTCTAACCAGACTATTGTACAGCCGGTCAATTTCTTCAACGGTATTATAAACAGCAAAAGAGGCCCTAACAGTTCCTTCGATACCATACCAATCCATCAATGGTTGGGTACAGTGATGCCCAGTCCGCACTGCTATTCCAGAGGCATCCAGCATGATGCCCACATCAAAAGGATGGGTATTTTTAATATTAAAACTCATGACGCTCACCTTTTCATCGGCAGTGCCAATAGGTTCAAATCCTTTTATAGTGGCACATTTATCAAATGCATAAGCCAGCAGTTGGGATTCATGTGCATGGATTTTATCCTTGCCACAATCTTTAATGAAAGTGAGGGCCTGATCGAAAGCAATTACATCCGCTATATTCGGTGTTCCGGCCTCAAATTTATAAGGGATGTCGTTATAGGTGGTATTTTCAAACCTAACTTCTTTGATCATTTCCCCTCCCCCCTGATAGGGTGGCATTTTTTCAAGCAATTCCCGCTTTCCATATAAAACACCTACACCTGTTGGTCCATACAATTTGTGGGCGGAAAAAGCGAGGAAGTCACAATCCAATTCCTGCACATCAACGGGCAAATGAGCGGTGCTTTGTGCCCCATCAACCAAGAATTTTGCACCATATTCATGGGCCAGCTGGATCATATCTTTAATCGGGTTCACTGTGCCCAGTGCATTTGAGGCATGCACAACGGCTACCAATTTGGTTTTTGGGGACAATAATTTTTTGTACGCCTCAAAATCCAATTCACCATTTTTAAAAATAGGAATAACTTTTAGTATGGCATTGTTATTCTCGCAGAGCATTTGCCAAGGAACAATATTGGAGTGGTGTTCCATGGTAGAAATAATGATTTCATCGCCTTCCTGAATAAATTTTCGGCCATATGTATTGGCCACCAGATTGATGCTCTCGGTGGTGCCTTTGGTAAAGATTACCTCTTCAGAGGAAGGGGCATTGATAAATTCTCTGATATGATTCCTGGTGCTTTCGAAATGCGCTGTGGCCCGGGAGGCCAGGGTATGTGCCCCTCTGTGTATGTTGGAATTGTCCTTTTCATAATAAGCCTGCAGCGCATCGATCACCTGTAAAGGTTTCTGAGTAGTAGCAGCATTATCAAAATATGCCAAAGGTTTCCCATTGACTTCCTGATGAAGCACCGGGAAGTCCTCACGGATCTTGTTTACATCGATTTTTTTTCGGCTATCAATAACTTCCACCAAGTCGCTCATGCACTAATTTTTCACAATATTTTTTAAAAGGCGCTACGCTGATCTTATCCAGCACTTCACCCGCAAAAGCATATAACAACAAAGCTCTTGCTGATTCCTTGCCTATGCCCCTTGCCCTCAAATAGAACAAGGCTTCTTCATCCAACTGACCGGTGGTACATCCATGGGAGCACTTTACATCATCTGCCCAAATTTCAAGTTGGGGCTTGGTGTTAACGGTAGCATCTTCGGATAGAAGAATATTGTTGTTTTGTTGAAAGGCATTTGTCTTTTGGGCGATTTGCCTGACAAATATTTTCCCGTTAAAAACACCTCGGGAATGATCTGTCAATATACCCTTATAAAGCTCATTTGATTGGCAATGTGGTTGGGTATGGTCCACATTGGTGTGATTATCCACATGTGTCTTTCCATTTAACAGGTACAGGCCATACATGTTACCTTCACAATTGCTGGCATTCAAGTTTAGGCTCAAATTGTTTCGGATCATTCCTGCCTCAAGGCTCATTACAACCGAAGTAAGGTTGGCGTCCCGATGAACGTTTGCCCCGGTATTGTGTACTTCAAGGGTATGTTTGTGTCCATCCTGGAGTTTGTAATGTCGGATATGGGCATTTTGTGCAACATCCCATTCTGAAACGGAATTGACAAAAACTGTTTCCTCGTTTAAATAAATGCTCAGTTCTATTATGGTTGCCTGGGAATTTTTTCCGGCTTTGATAAAAACCCTGGGGTGAATGCAGGATCCATTTTCATCTGCCTTTACATAATTGACTAATAGCAGTGGTTTTTTTATCACGCTACCCTCAGGAATGTTTATCTTAATTCCTTGAGTAAAAGACAGGGTGTTCAAAGCACTGAAGGGATCTTTTTCGCTTTTTTCTATTTTTCCGATTTCCTTTACCTCAGATGGGTCCAGGTCAGTAAAATAGTCAACATCGAACAAACCATCTCCTGCATCTGAAAGATTGAAATCCGGGGTGCCATTGTTAATTATAATCCGGTACCCGTCGATTGATTGTATAAGCTCCTTTTGTATCTCCACCTTTTCAAGCCCTGAAATAGGGTAGGGGGCATAGGGATTTTCTATGGTGTCAGCGATTTTTTTGCTGATATTGGTATATTTATATTCCTCAGATTTGGCAACAGGAAATCCAGCTTTCTCCAAAACCAGCCTGGATTCAGCCTTTAAATCTGAAAAAGCGGGCAAATCGGTTTTTACCGATTCTGATTTGAGAAACAGATCTAATAATTTATGGTCTTTTTTGAGGGACAATGTCATGTTGAAAATTAAAATCTTGTAATTGTTTAGACAGCAGTACCGGAGACCTCGTCTTTGATCCAGTCGTAACCTTTTTCTTCAAGCTCCAGGGCCAATTCTTTGGTGCCCGATTTTACGATTTGTCCATTGAAAAGGACATGCACATAGTCAGGAACAATATAATCAAGAAGACGCTGGTAGTGAGTAACAACGATGGTTGCATTGTCTTTGGACTTTAACTGGTTTACTCCATGGGCTACCACCTTCAATGCATCAATATCCAATCCGGAATCCGTTTCATCCAGGATAGAAAGAGTAGGTTCCAGAACTGCCATTTGAAAAATTTCGTTTTTCTTTTTTTCACCTCCCGAAAACCCTTCATTCAAGGCCCGGCTTAGCAGTTTCTGATCAATCTCCACCAGCTTCATTTTCTCCTTCATAAGTGAAAGAAATTTTACAGCGTCCAGAGGCTCCTGACCCCTGTACTCCCTCACTTGATTTACGGCAGTGCGCAGAAAGTTAGTTGAGCTAACCCCGGGTATTTCCACGGGATATTGGAAAGCCAGAAAAACGCCTTCTCTGGCCCTGTCTTCCGGACTGAGTTCCAACAAGTCTTTTCCCTTGAAGGTCACTTCTCCGGCGGTTACTTCATACTCCTCCCTACCAGCAAGTACAGAGGCAAGGGTTGATTTCCCGGAGCCATTGGGTCCCATGATGGCATGAACCTCTCCTGGCTTTATTTCTAAATTAATACCATTAAGTATGGCTGTGCCTTCTACTGAGGCATGTAAATTTTTTACTGATAACATTTTATTCTTGTTTTTTATCCTACACTTCCTTCCAGAGTAAGTGCGAGTAGTTTTTGAGCTTCCACTGCAAATTCCATGGGCAATTGATTCAATACCTCTTTGGCATAACCGTTAACGATCAAAGCCACAGCATCTTCAGAGTCTATGCCCCTCTGATTACAATAAAAGATCTGATCCTCACCGATTTTTGAAGTAGTTGCTTCATGTTCCACCTGAGCCGTGGAATTATGGATATCTATATAGGGAAAGGTGTGGGCACCACAATTATTTCCCATGAGAAGCGAATCGCATTGGGAGAAGTTTCTTGCATTAACAGCCCTTTTCATAATTTGGACCTGACCCCTGTAGGAGTTTTGGGATTTTCCTGCAGAAATTCCCTTGGAAACTATTCTTGATTTGGTGTTTTTTCCTATATGAATCATTTTTGTTCCCGTATCCGCCTGCTGATAATTGTTGGTAACGGCTACGGAATAGAATTCACCTATTGAATGATCCCCTTTCAGAATACAAGAAGGATATTTCCAGGTTACTGCTGAACCTGTCTCCACCTGTGTCCAGGAGATTTTAGCATGATCTCCTGCACAAATGCCTCTTTTTGTCACAAAATTATAAATCCCACCTTTACCATTTTTGTCGCCAGGAAACCAATTTTGAACGGTTGAATATTTTACCTCGGCATTTTCTGCAGCGTAAATCTCGACTACAGCTGCGTGCAATTGATTTTCGTCTCGTTGAGGAGCTGTACATCCCTCCAGATAGGAGACATATGATTTATCTTCAGCAATAATAAGCGTTCTTTCAAACTGACCTGTATTGGCCGCATTGATCCTGAAATAGGTGGACAATTCCATGGGACAGCGGACCCCTTTGGGAATGTAGCAAAAAGAACCATCTGAAAATACGGCCGAATTGAGCGCGGCAAAGTAATTGTCAGTAGCCGGGACCACTGAACCCAGGTATTTTTTGACCAATTCAGGATGTTCCTTTACAGCTTCACTGAAAGAACAAAAAATTACACCCAATTTGGATAACGTATCTTTAAAAGTTGTACCAACCGATACCGAGTCCAGAACGGCATCTACCGCTATTCCCTGCAACCTTTTTTGTTCATTCAAAGAGATACCCAGCCTTTCATATATTTTAAGCAGCTCAGGATCAACTTCATCAATGTTTTTGGGCTTGCTTTTTTGCTTAGGGGCTGAATAATACCTTAATTTTTGATAATCAATTTTAGGATAAGACACATTGGGCCAGGTTGGCTCTTTCATTTTCTCCCAATGTCTGAATGCTTTTAATCTCCAATCCAATAACCATTGCGGCTCTTCTTTTTTGGAAGAAATCCACCTGATGGTGTCTTCATTTAAACCCACCGGAGCCTCATCGGCTTCATAATTTACTGACCAGCCGTGTTCATATTCCTTTGAGGTAAATTCTTCTAAAATTTGATTGTCTTTGCTCATAAAAAGAGTTATTTAGACTAATTATATTTTGATGGACAAATATACAACATTAATCTATTTTTTATTGTTCGCAATGCCAGCAAATTAAAGTAAAAATTTACATTTTTTGCATGTAAATAATTAAAAATGAATAACTTATGTACATGTCTCTTATAAACATCT
>NZ_JABURL010000120.1 GCF_014762705.1 Cyclobacterium sp.
ACAGGGGGAAAAAATCGAACGTAATAAAAAGGTAGTTGTTCTTTGCAAGGTAGGTGGCCGAAGTGAAAAGGCCATCCGCGCGCTGGAAGAGCAATTTGGATTTGGTAATTTGTATAATTTAAAAGGAGGAATAATCCATTACCTTAACACCTTTCACCCGGAAATGGAAACTTACTAATGCTTTTGGTGAAGAATTTTTGGTCCATAGTTCACTAAGCCTGGAAAAGGAACCGGGTCAATTACGGCCCTCTTCCAGGCTTTATTCTGATCAGAAACGGAATAGTGTAAGCGAAATTCTTTAAACAATTTGCGAAATGCTATCCTGTTCTAACACCCAAAAACATTTTTGTTTTCGGGATTCCTTCTTCTCTTTTTACAATTCTCTATTTATTTTTAATTTATTTCATGCAAAGTCGCCCCTACACATACTTGTTTCGCATTCAATACCTGGGTCTGCGCTACCATGGCTGGCAGGTACAAAAGGGGGTGAAAACCGTGCAGGGAACACTGGAAAGAAGCATCCGATACGTGCTGGGACACGAGGACTTTAACCTGCTCGGAGCCAGCAGGACCGACAGTGGCGTATCCTGCCTGGATGGTGCCTTTGAGTTATTTCTAAGGCAAGCGCTGGATATCCAACGTTTTTTAGCCGATACAAATGAAAACCTACCTTCAGATATCCGCCTGTTGAGTTGTCAACCGGTATCTGCTGCATTTAATGTGATCCAGGATGTGCAGTGCAAACAATATGGTTATTATTTCGCCTGCGGAGAAAAGCCCCACCCTTTTCTGGCCGGAAACCTGGCCTATGGGGGAAATGAATTGGACCTGGAATCCATGCAGCAAGGTGCCTCCCTTTTTGCTGGTAAACATGATTTCAGGCGCTTCTGCAGCCAGGGTAGAAATACCAGTGATTTTATACGGGAAATAAATTTTGCTGCTATATGCCCGGCAACAGGTGAGCTTCCTTTCTTGCCTGCTGAAGGGGCCTGGGTTTTCAGGGTCAGGGGAAAGGGATTTCTCATGCATCAGGTGCGAAGGATGGTAGCCTCCCTTTTTCTTCTGGGAAAAGACCTGCTTAGCCTGGACGAGCTAAAAAATGCCCTGCTAAGCGAAGACAAAAGCCCCCTCAGCCACAAGGCACCAGCAAATGGGCTGGTGCTGGAATCGATTTCCTTTCCTATGGAAAAATTAAATCAGGGTTAATCCCGGCAATGCAACCTGGTCCATGTCAACGATGGAATGAATGGAAAGGGGGACAGATTAACCCTGGCTTCTGGCTTGGAATGTCACTGGAATACCGATTTTTTTCAATAAACCCATTTGATCAGCGTAAAGGCCGCTAACCACAATAAAAGGATCGCCATAAGATTCAACCATATCCCCACTTTCATCATTTCCTTGATACGGATAAAGCCACTGGAAAACAATATGGCATTTGGAGGAGTGGAAATGGGCAGCATAAAAGCAAAACTACTGGCCATGGTTACTGGTATGGCAAATACCAAAACTTCTTCCCCCATACCATCTGCAATGGCCATGACTACCGGTAGAAAAATGGTCACGAGTGCCACATTACTCATTACTTCTGTCAAAAATAAAGAAACAGCCGTAAGTGCAAGTACCAAAAGGGCCACAGAAAGCAGTTGGTTATCAGCAATGTAAACCCCAATTCCCTGAATGATACCTGCTGCCTCCATGCTTTTGGCCAGGGTCATCCCTCCACCAAAAAGCAATAAAATCCCCCATGGAAGCCGCTGCATGCTTTTCCAGTTCAGCAGTTTTGCTCCTTTAAAATCTGAAGCCGGCACGAGAAACATCAGTAATCCTCCTGACATGGCAATAAGGGTGTCATTCAACAGCGGGGATGGAAGCATTTGGTTGATTGGGTTTCTGAAAATCCAAAGCAGGGCAGTCAGGAGGAGGACTCCTGCAGTTCTGGTTTCTGCAGACCTGACAGGTCCCAGCGCTTGCAATTGCTCCTGTATCACTTCGGAAGACCCCGCTAATTTGCCCAATCTGCTGGGGTATAATATTTTTACCAGCAGGACATACATAAACAGCATCATGAAGGCAGCAACGGGCAAACCTACCAAAAGCCAGCGGTTAAAATCCAGGGAGAAATCATATAACTCCTGCATGTAGCCCACCAAAACGACATTGGGCGGTGTTCCAATGATGGTAATCACCCCTCCAATATTGGCTGAGTAGGCAATCCCCAGCATCAGCGCAAAGGCAAAATTGGAAAAGCCCTTTTCCCTGGCCAGGGAAGGGTTATTGGCCTTAATCAGTTGTACAATTGACATGGCAATGGGCAGCATCATCACGGCAGTGGCAGTATTACTGATCCACATACTCAGAAATACGGTAGCCAGGTAGAACCCCAATATGATGCCATCGGGCCTGGTACCGGTGACTTTGATCAGGTTCAGTGCAATGCGCAGGTGCAGTTTGTTTTTTTCCATGGCCAGGGCAATGATAAACCCTCCCATAAAAAGATAAATAATGGGATTGGAGTAAGGGGCCGTTGCTTCAGCCATGTCAAAAATACCCAATAAGGGCAATAAGATCATGGGCAGCAGTGCGGTTACAGGAATCGGTACAGCTTCTGTCACCCACCAGCAAAGCATCCAGGCCGCCAGTGCCAAAACCTTTGTGGCAGGTCCTGATTCCCATGATAGCAGAAAGGCAGCAAACAACACCATCAAAAAAATAAAAGGTCCCAGAAAAAGCCCCAAAAAAGAAGAAGGATTTAGATTTTCTTTATTTGTTGACACGTTCATCTCAGGATGTTGTTTGTTGTAAAAATCTAAAATAAAGGGATTTTTCAAGAACACGGAAAATTTTCCCCAATTATGATCCTGAATCCTGCAGATGTCAGGCAGAGTTAAGCAATAATGGTTAGGTATTCATTGTGCAGGGGCTGAATTCTAAAAAAGCCTTTTTTGTTTCAGGGATTTCAGATTACCTTCGTGCTTTTAAAGAAATTGTGAAGCAATCGAATTATGAGAACCTGGTTTTTGTGTAAAGTAAAGTATGCCAAAGAAAACGAGCAGGGCCTGCTCAAAAATGTATCTGAGCAATACCTTGTAGATGCCGTTTCTTTTACCGAAGCCGAAGCAAGAATATATGACATGTTAGGCAGCGTGATCAGAGGGGATTTTCAGGTGACGAGCATAGGCAAAAGTAATATCGTAGATGTGTTTTTTTACGAAGATGTGGATGTTTGGCACAAATGCAAGATCACGTATATAGTGGCAGATGCGGATAGTGGGAAGGAAAAAAAGGTGACACAATACATGCTGGTCACAGCTCATCATGTCAAGGAAGCCTACGAGCGGATCTATGAAAGCCTCAACAACATGCTGGTCAGCTTCAATGTACCTGAAGTGACAGAAAGCCCTATTGTGGAAATATTTCCCTACGAAAAAGACGATGAGGAGCTAAATCCAGCTATTCCGGATAACCTGAAGCCGGTGGATAACACCACACAGGATCAGGAAGAGGGTGACCATCAATGAGCGAATAAAAGGACCTTTTTGCGCCCATTTAATAATTAATCGATCCATTTCATGGTGCTTTGCGTAAATAATTTACCCAAAGCCTGATTGAATACAAACAATTAATTAAACCTTAATTCAAATTTTTGGGTTTCAATGACATATTCTTTTCTACATTAGGTCATTTTATTAACTTGCATTTTAAAACTAACAAATACATAAAATCCAGCTTGAAGGAGGTGGCGTAAAGAGGGATGAATGTCATGGTGAGATTCCCCGTCCGACTGATGTCATCCGGGCGGGCATCTGACCTTCGAAAATCAAAATATAAACAGATGAAATCGAGCATGACGAGAACGTCACACACTGAGATGATTATTAAGCATGCGAGATTCC
>NZ_JABURL010000075.1 GCF_014762705.1 Cyclobacterium sp.
ATAATTTAGCTTATGGCGGGTGGTAAAGAAACACCAAGACAGCGGATGATCGGGATGATGTACCTGGTACTGACAGCTCTGTTGGCACTTCAGGTAAGTAATCAGATCCTTCAGAAATTTATCTTGATCAACGATGGTCTGGAAAGAACTTCCAAGAATTATATTCAGAAAAATCAGTTTTCGGTGAATATCATTTCTTCTACAGTAGAGCAGCAAGGAAACAATCCCCTGGATGTACCAAAGGTTGCGGCCGCCGAAGAGATACGGGCCAAAAGCGCAGATCTTTACAGGTATCTTGAAGAAGCAAAAGCTGCGGTAATAGAGCAGTCAAATGCGATCAATGATGAGGGAAATTTTAAAACCTCAGCCTTGAAAAACACGGACATACCGGGAAATATTTTTAACAACAACAGGTTAGGGTATGAGATGCAGGAAAAATTGAATGCTTTTCCTGAGGAGTTGAGTCAGATGCTGGCAGATCTTAACATTCAGCTTTCATTTGAGAAAATCGCAAAAGATGCCTCTGAAATTGATCTTTTTAAAAATGACGTTGATGTCAATTATAAGGATTATGTTAACCTTAATTATGTAAAATCACCCATTGGTGCGGTTTTGGCTATTATCAGTCAGCATCAAAATGAAGTTTTGAACATTGAAAGTGAGGCATTAACTGCCATCACCAATTCTTTGGGTTCATTTATCTTCGAGGCGGATAACCTGAAAGCCAGAATTGCTGCCAATTCAAATGTAGTGGCAGCAGGTCTGACATTTGAAGCAGAGATGTTTTTGGCATCTTCCTCCTCTTCCACAGAGCTGAAAATGACAGCAGATGGAAGGGAAGTGCCTGTGGAAGGTGGTTTTGGTAAAATTGAATTCCCGGTAGCTCCTGCCTCCAATTACGATGACAGGGGACTTGCCGCCAGAACTTTAAAAGGTGAAATAGTAGTCCCTATTGGCGGACAGGATAGTGTATTCAATATTGAGTATGAGTATTTCGTGGCCCAGCCTGTTATTAAGGTAAGTTCTGAAGTCGTTAATCAATTGTACGCGGAATGCGCCAATGATCTGGTCATTGAAGTTCCTGCCCTGGGCAATTCTTATGCACCTGAGTTTTCCGTATCCGGAGGCCAGGCCATCAAAGGATCCAGGCCTACAGATGTGACCATTATTCCGGTTGCTTCCGGAACGGTGAATATTGGGGTGTCCAGTGGTGGAAATAGAATTGGAACAGTGGATTACGATATCAAGCCTGTTCCTGCTCCTACAATCAGACCTTTCACCGGAGATACTCAGATTGACTTACAAAATCCCGTTGCTGCCAGCAGTTTAACCAATCTTCAAATCAGGGCCATTCCGGAACCTACTTTTGGCAGGACCATGTCCAGAGATGCCAACTTTGAGGTTACTGGTGGGGAGGTCAGACTGGTAAGAAATGACGTGCCCAGGGAAAGTGTAAACATCACCGGACAGAATGTGGCTGTGAGGAATTTACTGGCCCAGGCGCAAAGTGGAGATAAACTTGTAGTAATTGCACGTGAGGTTACCAGAACCAATTTTAGGGGTAATAAAATTAAAAGTACTGTAAATGAAGTCTATCCGATCTCTATTAGATAATATTCTAAAATCTAAGTCGTTATAGACACACTAAATAAAAGAAAACATGATGGAATCAAGAAATTTAGGTCGGAAGCTTATGCTGCTAATGGTAGCAGGGATTTTTCTGGCCATGCCCGGGTTTTCTCAAAATACCAATACCCAAAATCCCAATATGCAGGTAGGGGACTCAGGTTTCGATATAGACACCGTTTATTCGGTTCTGCCCATACGGGAAGATGATAAAATGTACCAGGTGGGCGTATGGAGAAGGATAGATCTGAGGGAAAAATTCAATCTTCCCCTTTATGGCACGGGAGGTTTGAAATCCGACGGTATCATGATGAACATCTATGATGCCATAGTGAATGAAAATGCGTTTGAAATTTTCGCTGATGAGGAATTTACACAACCGTTATCCATTAGCGAATTTCAAACCAATTTTCTGACGGCCGAAAACGGAGACAGTGTATTCGTAAAAGACATCTATTACCTGGATTTCAAGGAGGATTTTGTATTCGACAAGCACAGGTCAGAAGTTAAATTTGACGTAAAATACCTGGAATTGGTCATGCCTTCTGAAACCAACGCAAACGTAGGGCAAAAATCAATTGCTTTTATTCGGTTCAAGGATTTTTACAATTATTTTGATGATGTGGAAAAGGGGCAATGGCTAAACTTTCAAAACACATCCAAGCACTTGCCTTACAGTCAGGCTTTCGATTTGAGGTTATTCAGATCTGTGGTTAGGAAATACACCAACCCGGACAACGCTTTAATAGTAGATATGGTAGATGCGGATAATCCGAATCCGGAACTTCAGGCTTATTTAAATTCGCTTGACTTTGAATACGACCTGCTTGAATGGGAAAACAATCTTTGGGAGTGGTAATCTGAGAGCCATTTCTTTTGTAAAAAAAAAACAGCCCTTATATACAGGGCTGTTTTTTTTTATGGGTGAAGCCTGTTAAAAATTTTACGGGCTTTGTCTTTTCCAATTTGATCGGAAAGGTCTTCCAATGTTGCTTTTTGAATGTTTTTAATTGACTTGAAGTGGCTCAGTAGTTTATTGGCAGTGTTTTCTCCAATGCCTTCTATGGTGGTCAACTGGGTACCCAGAGCCCCTTTGCTTCTTAGATTTCGGTGAAAGGTAATGGCAAATCGATGGGCTTCGTCTCTGATGCGTTGTATCAGCCTCAGGGATTCAGATTTCTTGTCAATAAAAATGGGGTAATGATCTCCGGGAAAATAAATTTCCTCCAGGCGCTTCGCGATTCCGATGATGGGTACCTTTTTATAGATGTCCAGAGATTTCAGTGCAGCAACGGCTGATGATAATTGTCCTTTTCCGCCATCTATGACGATCAAATTTGGAAGGGACAATCCATCATGAAGGATTCTTTTATACCTCCTGAGTACTACTTCCTCCATGCTGGCAAAATCATTGGGTCCGGTTACCGTTTTGATATGATAGTGGCGGTATTCTTTCTTACTGGGTTTTCCGTCTTTAAAACATACCATGCTGGCAACGGGGTTACTTCCCTGAATATTGGAATTGTCGAAGCACTCTATGTGATAGGGGAGTTCTATCAGGGAAAGGTCCTTTTGTAATTGAAGCAGTACCCGGTTTTTTTTATTTTTTGTTTCTCCTGCCAGCAAAGCTTTTTCCTTTTTATAATAAAGGGCATTTTTCAGGCTTAAATCTATTAATTTTCTTTTGTCCCCGATTTTTGGAAGGGATAGTTGCAATCCATCCGGGCTGTCCTCAAATTCAAGGTTTACAAGTACCTCTTTGGCATCACTTTGAAATTGATCCCTAAGTCTCACAATGGCGGTTAATAACAACTCCTGATCGGGTTCATCCAGTTTCTTTTTTAATTCTACGGTTTTGCTCAGGGTGATGGCTCCGTTTTTTATGCGCAGGTAATTGACGAAAGCATATTTTTCTTCACTGACTATGGAAAAAACATCCAGACTGTCCACGTTAGGGTTGATTACCAGGGATTTGGCCTGGTATTTTTCAAGCAGCTCAAATTTCTCCTTATACAATTGCGCCTTTTCAAAGTCCAAAGCGGATGCTGCCGCTTGCATGGATTCCTTGAAATGGGTTTTGGGCAAACTCAGGTTTCCTTTCAGGATATTCCTCGCTTGCTCTATATCCTTCAGGTAATCGGATTCATCCTGAAGTCCTTCGCATGGCCCTTTGCAGTTTCCCAGGTGATATTCCAGACAGATTTTGTAATTAGAAGCCTTTATTTTTTCCGCTGAAAGATCCAGTTTGCAAGTTCTGATGGTAAATAGAGATAGTATCAAATCCAGAACATTATTCATTGCCTTTACGCTGGCAAATGGGCCAAAGTAGGTCCCTTTGGAAGGGATTACCCGTCTTGTTGGGTAGATTCTGGGGAAAGGTTCTTTGGTAAGCAGTAAATAGGGATAAGTTTTGTCGTCCTTTAACAAGACATTGTACTTGGGCTGGGATTTTTTGATGAGGTTGTTTTCCAGAAGCAAGGCATCAAATTCAGAATTGACTATGGTGAATTCTATTTTCTGGATTTCCTTGACCATCCTGCGGGTTTTTTGATTGATTCCCGCATTTTTATTGAAATAGCTCCCAACCCTTTTTTTAAGATTTTTTGCCTTTCCTACATAAATCAATAAGCCTTCCTTGTTATAGTATCGGTAGACTCCCGGTAGATCAGGAAGTTGCTGGTATTCGCTTGGAAGGTAAGAAGGGGAAAGCATGTCGTCCATAAAGACAAGAAATTATTGGTCGACTCCCAGGAAATGACGTTTCCATGAAAGGGGATTAAAAATCCGTACTGGTGGCATCATAATCAAATTCCTGGTAAACATCCTGCTTCAGGTCATATTCGGAACAGTCAATTTCAACACTAAGGGGCCTTTCGGGCTTGGGAAACGGGCCTTTGGTTATATCCAAAGATTCATCCTCATAAACTTTGGTCATAAATTTAGACCAAATCGGCCTGGCTGTTCTCGATCCCTGACCATTAATCCAGCTTCTGAAATGTATGGCACGGTCATCTCCGCCTACCCAAACCCCACTAACCAGGTCCTTGGTAATGCCCATGTACCAGCCGTCGGAGGCATTTTGGGTGGTGCCTGTCTTCCCACCAATTTCATTTCCTTCATCCCGGAGATGCCAGGGTAGTCCCTGACTGGTTCCTCCTTCTTCTTCTGTACCCCCCCGAAGCATGTACACCATAATATAGGCATGCTCTTCGCTCATGGCAGGTCTTTTTCTGGGAATAAACTGGTGCAGAACATTTCCATTCTTATCTTCAATGCGATCGATATAAATAGGGGTGATGTGTTCTCCTTTGTTTACAAAAGTACTAAAGGCTCCTACCATTTCCATGATGGAAACGTCTACCGTACCCAGGGCCAAAGCCGGGACGGCTTCCAATTCACTATTGATACCTACCCGGTGGGCTGTTTCTACTACCACACTTGGAGTCAGTTTTTTCATCATATATGCTGTGATGGAATTGACTGATTGTGACATGGCTGACCTGATGGTCATTCGCTCGTAGGTAAATTTTCCATCGGCATTATCTGGCCTCCAGGTTGGCTGGTTGGGGATATTGATTTCTACAGGCTGGTCGATGACGGTGTAGCATGGGCCATAGCCATTTTCTATTGCAGCGGCATAGACAAAGGGCTTGAAAGTTGAGCCGGGTTGTCTCTTGCCCTGCTTTACGTGATCGTATTTGAAATATTTATGGTTGGTTCCTCCCACCCAGGCTTTGATATGACCTGTGTGTGGATCCATGGAAACGAAGCCTGCCTGGAGAAATTTCTTATAATAACGCAGCGAATCCATGGTACTCATCATGGTATCAATTTCTCCCTTTTCGTAGGAGAAGATTCTCATTTTCTTTTTTTGGTTGAGCTTAAAATCAATGCTATCCTGGTCATCGCCGTACCTTGATTTGAGATTTCTATAAGCATCGGTTCTTTTTACGGCATTTTCTATAAATCCTTCTATGGGTCTGCGATTGCTGTCAATCCAGGGTTCCCTGTTTCCCATTTCTTCCCTGAATTTTTGCTGAAGTTCGGGCATGTGTTCTCCTACTGCCTCTTCTGCATATTTCTGAAGGCGGCTGTCGATAGTAGTAAATATCCGCAGTCCATCTCCGAACAGGTCATAGTTGCTGCCGTCTGCCTTCAGGTTTTCTTTTGTCCACTGGATCAGGTCTGCCTTCACCACCTCCCTGAAGTAGGTGGCAAGTCCCTCATTGTGGCTTTCAACATTATATTCCAGTTCTATGGGCAATTTTGATATGCTGTCGTACTGGGATGTGGAGATGTAACCGTACTTATTCATTTGGGAAAGAACCGTATTTCTCCTTCTGGTCGAATTTTCAGGATTGTAGACAGGGCTGTAATAGGAAGGAGCTTTAAATAAACCTACCAGTGTAGCAGACTCCTGCAGGTTCAAATTTCTCGGGTCCTTATTGAAAAAGGTACTCGCTGCTGTCTTGATTCCAAATGCATTGCTGCCAAAATCAGAGGTATTCAGATACATGGTAAGCAATTCATCCTTCGTATAGGCCCTTTCAAGCTTGGCTGCAACGATCCATTCTTTGGTTTTGATGATTATCATCCTCAAAATTGGAATATTACTCAATAATCCCTGGGAGGCCTGTGTCCGGGTTTTAAAAAGGTTTTTAGCGGTTTGCTGGCTGAGTGTGCTTCCCCCTCCGGCTCCGCTCTGCCCCAATAGAAGGGTTTTTACCAATACCCTGGATAGTCCTCTTGGGTCTATGCCTGAATGGTCTTCAAACCGGACATCTTCCGTGGCAATCAATGCATTGATCAGATTTGGTGAAAGCTCATTGTAAGTTACAGGAGACCTGTTTTCCCGAAAATACTTACCCAGTAAGACACCGTCTGCCGAATAAAGTTCTGAAGCTACCTCACTATCCGGATTTTCCAGAGATTCAAATTCAGGCATTTCTCCAAATAGCCCCAGAAAATTGGCATTTACCGCCAACACAAAAATCATAAAACCAATCAGGCCCAACCCAAAAACAAGCCACATGTATTTGATGATTTTTTGATATAGGGGGGAAGAGGTGTTTTTTGTATTTTTACTCATATGAATTATCAATAAGCATTCTCATAGAAAGACCGGTATTCATCTATGTCTTTCCTTTTATTGAGTTGTTGAAAATTTTCAATAGAAATTACAAAACTACTATTTTTTATTTCTTCAGGTAAGGAATCTATGTTAAAACTATTTAAAAAGGCATCTTTATACTCCATAGATTTGGCCGCATTTGGAAAGGGGCTGATAATAAGGATACTTACTTCTCTACTGATGGCAATGGTACCTGTTCGCAACCGTTGATTGGGATAATTTTCAGCATGAAAACTTTCCAGTGCTGCGGTTAGATCTCCCACATTTTCGGCAAGACCCGCATCCATTGGCAATATAAATATGTGGGTTTGCCCTTTATTTTCCTGGTAGGGTGAATCGGATAATGAGTCAGCAGGATCTTCCTCATCTACCTCCGTAGACATGGCATCATCCTGGCTTTCTTCAGGTTCATTGTCCATGGCGTTTTCATCATCCCCACTCACTGCTTTCAATAGCTCTTCTGCAAAATCCAGCAGTTTTTCGTCCTTGGCTTGTTGGAGGTATCCCTGTAGACGTTCTTTGTATAATTCCAATGATTCCAATTTTCCCGAAATCATAATGTCCAGCAGCAATAATCGGTCCGTATTTTTTGTTAATGGATATCGGTTTAAGGTTTCCCTGATGATGCTTCTGGCTGTGGCATATTCCCTGTTCTGGAAATAGACATAGGCCTCTTTGTAATTTTCACCAGATTCAATATTGGCCTGGGATCCGGAAACCTGATCCGGATTGTTGATGGACTTGGTAAACTGGGAATTTGGGAATTCCGCATTGAGTAATTCAAAATATATTTGCGGGTTGGTATTGAGTTCCTGGGAAGCCAGGTATAGGGTATAATAAGCCTCAGGCTTCTTGGGCGTTTGAGGAAATTCCTGAATTAATTTTTCCAGGTAGCCGATGGCTTTCTCAGGTTGTTTGAGATCAAAATACAATAATTTACCCAGGTTAAAATAAGCATCTTCCATTTCAGCCTCCATCATTTCCCTGGTCTCCGGTTCATTGGGAATTTGACTCAATAAACTCGCTTTGTCAGGGAGCGTACTTATTGGGGAGGAAGACAGGGAGTCTTCAGGGGTTTCTTCAGTTTCGCTTACTTGGGGGCTAAATGATTCGGAGGCTTCATTATCCTGGAAACTTCTGTTGCTCCTCCTCCAATTGTCAGTTAAGGGCCGGTTTCCCCAGACCCTGTTAAATTCCAATGCCCCTCGCTGTATGGCTGTTGGATTATCCCAGTAGAAAGAGGAGGTAGCGCTTCCTCCGGCTCCGCCAAAAGCCAGGAGGTTTTCAAATATGCCGGTATTTTCCTTTTTATTCGCCAACTCTGCTTCCAAAATCAACCTTTCTTCTTCTTTTTCCAGATAACTGGAAACAAATTTTTCTTGTTCTTCCGGGCTAAGGCGGCTCAACCGGATCAGGCTGTCATTCCTGGTCAGCAGTTCGTAATTTTGTGCATACTGGTCAAAAACTTCCTTTTTTGAAGCGAGGTCGGCGTAGTTGCGGTCTGTCTCTTTGAACTTTTCCAGGGCACTGTCCAGGTAATATTTGGTTTTGAGGAAATCTTCTTTTTCGTGGAGATATATCTCTGACAATTCCTGGTAGATATAACCTTTTTGCCTTTCATTTTCTCCCGGTTCCTTTACTGCAAGGGAATACAGGCGGATAGCCTCTTCCAGATTTCCTTGTTTTTTTTCAAACCTCCCCTTTTCAAAGAGAATCACATCCCTGAAATCTACATTTTTGTTGTCCTTATAAAGCTCATCATAGTAATCTCTGACCCTTTTGAGGTCTTTACTCTTTTCAAGTTCGGCAACTTGCTGAGAATACAGTTGGGCGAAGAATGTCCTTTCATAATTGGGGCTCCCGGTTAATGCTTTTTGGTAATATTCATAGGCAAATGCATCCAAACCGGCATTTTGGTACATTTGCCCAAGCATAAAATGCATTCGGGAAATTTCGGCCTTGTCATTACTTAATTCCAAAGCTTTAAATATAGAGGGTACGATCATGTCGGTCTCCCCCCTCGTTTCGTAATAATAGGCCAGGGTTTTATAGAGAAATTTTTTGTTCTCCCTGCTAATGCTGGTTTCTTTCGAGAGGTAGTCAATGACGAAATTTGCATCTTCAAACTGGCCAAGATCAACGAAACTTTTCAGCAACTGGATCAATGCTTTATGGCGGACCTCATCTTGCTCACTGTTGACATTCAGGTATTTAAAAGTGTTCTGCGCTTCTTCAAACTGACCTTTGTAATAATCTACCTTACCAATAAGAAAATAGGAAGGATCCACCCACTTGCTTATTTTGTGCCAATCTATGGCTTTTGATGCCATTTCTCTCGCTTCTTCCAGGAGCGCTTCATTGGCTTCAATGGTACTGCTATCTATGGGGTAAAACACCGGTAAAACCTGAGAAAAATCTTCCTGGTATTCCTCCCTTATTTTACCTTCAAGTTCTAAAATTTTTTCGTTGGCATAATAATAGGCATTGAACCTGGCCGTTGTGTTATGATAAAGGCGATTGGTAAAGGAGTCTTTTTGGGATGAACACGAAAAAAGGCTCAGCACCAAAAAGAGGGGAAATAGGAAAAACAGGATATTTTTCTGCAATGGTTTGGAATTTGAAATCTGGACCAAATTAGTTCTTTTGTAACAAAAACTTAAACGAAAGGAATTTAATTCTATTTTTGTAAAATAAATAAATTTAAAAGAGTAGCGCGTTGAGCTTAAAACAGAAAATTAATGATTGGATTGAGACCAAATTTCTGATTGTGATCAGAAAGGAGGAGGATTTTTCTGTGATCACTTCTTTCAACATTACAAAAATCAGGGTGGGTTTGTTATTTGTTTTGGTTTTTATGGCTTGTTTTGTAGCTGCCCTGTTTTTGTCAAAATCTTTATTGGCCAGGTGGTTTGATCCGGTTTATATTGAAACCGAAAATATGGTCAAGATACATTCCTTATCAGAAACGATAGATTCCCTTATCATGGAAGTGGAAGCCAAAGACCAGTATGTAAGAAATATCCAGATGGTAATCTCCGGGGAAGAAGAAATGGATCAGGTCGAAACAGCATCAAATGAAGATACTGCAGAAAGGGAGCAGGTAAATAGAAGTGAAATCGACCTTTTTAAAAGTAGTGAAGCCACCCAAAAAATTGTGAGAGAATTCGAGTCCCTGCCGCTTGAAGAAGCTAATTTTGGAAGGATTAGCAGTGGATCATTCACGGATAATTATTTTTTCCCTCCGGTAAAAGGGGTTGTCACCAGTGGGTATTCTTCAGCAGAGGGTCACTTTGGTGTAGATGTGGTCGCAGGAGAGGACGAGCCGGTTAAAGCTGTGGCAGATGGAACAGTGATTTTCGCAAACTGGACCCTTGAGACCGGTTATGTAGTTGGGGTGCAGCATTCAAACGAATTGATTTCGATTTACAAACATAATTCTGTAATATTGAAATCTGTTGGTGATCCCATCAAAGGAGGAGAGATATTATCCATAATAGGGAACACCGGAGAGCAGACCACGGGGCAACACCTGCACCTTGAATTGTGGTATAAGGGAAATCCGCTTGACCCGCAAGAGTTTATAACATTTGACTAGATATGGCAAAAAATTCTGATGACAGAAGAAATACCAATGAATTGGTGACCTCCAGCAATCTGGTGGCGGTAGGAACCGTGATCGTTGGAAATATAGGTTCTCAGGGAAATATCCGTGTAGAGGGTACTGTAGAAGGTTCTCTTGATTCCCAGCAAAAGATCATCATCGGTGAATCCGCAAAGGTTAACGGAGATGTGAAAGCTGCAGATGTGGAGATATCCGGACAAGTAAATGGGAACATTCACTGTGAAGAATCACTCTTCCTCAAAAAATCAGCACTTATTTTTGGAGATATTTTCACCAAAAAACTGATCATTGAAAATGGAGCTGAGTTCAACGGAAAATGTAACATGGGAAACAACAACCAATTAAAATTGGAAAGGGATCATGCCAACCCCAAAAAACAACTCTCCTCAAACTGACCCACCTAATTATGTAAAGTATTTTGGTCTGGCATTTCAAATGTGTGCCATTATTGGTTTAGGCACCTATTTGGGATACCGGCTTCATTTGAAAAGCGGGATGAGTTTCCCGCTTTATTTGTTAATTGGATGTTTCTTATCCATTTTCATTGCATTTTACCAACTTTTCAAATCCCTGCAATCTGATGAAAAAAAATGAACCGTTTTTATCAGAATGCTGAAAAATAATAATCCACGATAGTGAAGCTCCCCGTTCCTCAAATGGTTGTTAAGTTGATTTTGTTTTCCCTGGCCCTGTTCCTTCTAACCGGTGTCCTGGAAATATTATTTCCGGGACCCTGGTGGCATCAAAAAATTTGGGCCATGCTGACTTTCTTCACCCTTCTTACGGCGATGATTGGGTTTTTGGCCGTAAAGCTGATGAAACTGGAAATATTTAATGCTGTATCTGTCATTTTGGGGGTCACAGTAATCAGGTTGCTTGGTAGTATTGGCTTCGTTTTTTTGATTTTATGGCAAGGAGATGAAAATTTACTTTGGTTTGTTGTTGATTTCTTTATCATTTATTTGTTGTATTTATTGTTTGATATCTACAGCTTAATAGCTAATTTGCGCCTTCATTCGAAATAGGCGATAAAAAATATTTTGATGTTCAGCAAAATAATCAGGTTAAGTTTCTTATTGTCAGTGATTTTACTGACTTTTTCAGGTGTAGCAGTGGCTGCATCAGGTGAAGATGAAGACAAGACAAGTTTCATCATGCACCATATCAAAGATTCCCATGAATGGCATTTTGCTACTGTTGGGCATACGCATATTACCCTGTCTCTTCCCGTCATTATTTATTCTTCGGACAGGGGCTTTGAATTTTATTCCTCCTCATCATTTGTAGACCCGGAGACCCATCATTTCGGGGTAGAACACAACGGTTATTACATAGATGAGCATGATAAGCTGCAAGCAGTCGACGAAAGCAGGTCTTTTGTAGATTTGAGTATTACCAAGAATGTGGCCATGCTGTTTTTGGTTTTGATAGTTACACTGTACCTGATGCTGTCTGCCTCCAGCCATTACAAAAAGCATCCCAACAGGGCGCCAAGAGGAATTGCCTCGTTTGTAGAACCTATTGTGGTTTTTGTAAGGGATGAAATCGCCTTACCCAATATTGGTCCCCGGTACAAGAAATTCACTCCCTATTTACTATCCCTTTTCTTTTTTATATGGATAGGTAACCTTTTGGGCTTGTTGCCAGGGGCTGCAAACCTGACCGGTAACATTGCCGTGACGGTTACGCTGGCCATGATTACTTTCTTTGTCACCAATTTTAATGGCAATAAAGCTTACTGGAAACATGTGGTAGCCACACCCGGAGTTCCATTACCCTTATTGCTGATCATTGTACCTGTTGAAATAATCGGTTTGTTTACCAAACCTTTTGCCCTCACTGTCAGGCTTTTTGTAGCCATTACAGCGGGCCATATTGTAATATTGAGTTTTATAGGGTTGATATTTGTATTTGAATCTTATGCCGTTGGTGTTGCTTCCACCTTGATGGTGGTGTTTATCAATGTGATAGAACTGTTGGTAGCAACGATTCAGGCCTATGTATTTACCCTGTTTTCCGCCATGTACATTGGTGCAGCAGTAGCTGACCATGGACATGAGCATTGATCGTAAATTTCTTTGTTCAATTTAATTAAATAAAAAACGAGTATGTTGACTTCATTATTATTGACTGCCGGTTTTGCACTTATGGGTGCTGGCATCGGTGCCGGAATTGTAGCGATAGGCGCAGGTCTGGGTATTGGTAGAATCGGTGGACAAGCCATGGAAGGCATTGCGCGTCAGCCTGAGGCTGCTGGAAAAATCCAGACCGCAATGTTGATCATCGCTGCCCTTATTGAAGTGGTTTCCTTGTTTGCAGTGGTAGTATGTCTGCTGATTGCACTTAATGGCAACCTTACTTTCTAAATTTAAGTAAAGTGGACCGGCATTTGGCCGGTCTGCTCTTTACATTTGAACAAATTGATATTTAGCATAAACAACATACACCATGGATCTGATTAGTCCTGATTTAGGTTTGATTATCTGGCAAACTTTAGGTTTTGCCATTTTGTTTTTTCTTCTGGCAAAGTTTGCCTGGAAACCCATCCTTGCCGCACTAGAGGAAAGGGATGGGGCCATAGAAGCCTCCCTGAATGAAGCCGAAAAGGCCAAGTTGGAAATGGCTAATTTGGTAGCGGAAAATGAAAAACTGCTGCAGGAAGCCCGAATTGAGAGGGATGAAATCCTTAAATCAGCCAATGAGTATGCTGCCAAATTGATGGAAGATGCCAAAGGAGAAGCCTCCAAAGCAGGAGCCAAAATGATAGAAGAGGCCAAAGCCGTTATTGAAACGGAGAAGCAGGCTGCCCTGACTGATGTGAAAATTCAGGTTGCGGAGTTGTCTCTGCTGATTGCTGAAAAATTATTGAGACAAAACCTATCCAGCGAAGCTTCCCAGAAAAAATTGGTTGAGGATTTTGTGAAAGATATCAAATTAAATTAATCAATAGCGAATGTCTGCATACAGAGTTGCCTCCCGTTACGCAAAAGCATTGCTGGAACTGGCGGTAGAAAATAATGAACTGGAACAAGTGCACGGAGACATGATGCGCATGTTGCAATACGCTGATGAAAGCCCCGAATTTTTGGATGCCATTCAAAGCCCGGTGATCTCCTCAGAGCACAAGTTAAAAGTGATTCATTCCCTCGCAGGAAAGCAGGCATCTTCCCTGATTTTGAAGTTTTTTGACCTTGTAAGTAAAAAAGGCAGAGAGGGAATCTTGCCAGAAATGGCCAGAGGTTTTCATCGCTTGTACAATGAACATCATGGTATTCAAAAAGCAGATGTGGTGGCCACCATTCAATTGGATGATGCCCTTCGAAAATCTTTGAAGGACATTGTAAAGGAAGTTTCCGGTAAAGATAAAGTAGAATTAATAGAGAAGATCGATCCCAAACTGATCGGTGGGTTTATCCTGAGAATAGAAGACCGGCAACTTGATGAATCCATCAAAAGTAAGTTGCAACAGTTGCGTCTGGGATTTACTCAGAACCTCTACGAAAAGAAATATTAGAATTTTAGCTGTAATAAAAAATAATCCTATACAATAATGGCAGATGTAAGACCTGATGAAGTTTCGGCAATTATAAAAGAGCAACTTTCTGGTGCCAGGACCCAAGCGGAATTAGAAGAAGTAGGTACTGTACTCCAGGTTGGTGATGGTGTGGCCCGTATCTATGGGCTTTCCAAGGCACAGGCCGGAGAGTTGATAGAGTTTGAAAACGGATTGAAGGCCATGGTGCTGAATCTGGAAGAAGACAATGTAGGGGCAGTATTATTTGGAGATGCCAAATCCGTTCGGGAAGGTGATATTGTCAAAAGAACCAAGAGGATTGCCTCCATCAAAGCAGGAGAAGGCATGCTGGGCAGGGTGGTAGACACCCTGGGCACTCCAATTGATGGTAAAGGTCCTTTGGAAGGGAAACTTTACGAAATGCCTTTGGAAAGGAAAGCCCCCGGTGTAATTTACAGGCAACCTGTTAATGAGCCTCTTCAGACAGGTATCAAGTCCATTGATGCCATGATTCCAATCGGAAGAGGACAAAGGGAATTGATCATTGGTGACAGACAGACTGGTAAGACAGCGGTTGCCATTGATACCATCCTAAACCAAAAGGAATTTTACGATAAAGGAGAACCCGTTTTTTGTATATACGTAGCTATCGGACAAAAGGCCTCAACAGTGGCCAATGTGGTGGCTTCGCTGGAAAAGGGAGGCGCTCTTCCTTATACGGTTATCGTAAGTGCATCTGCTGCAGATCCTGCACCTATGCAGTTCTTTGCGCCATTTACAGGTGCTGCCATTGGGGAATTTTTCCGGGATACCGGAAAACCTGCTCTTGTAGTATATGATGACCTTTCCAAGCAGGCAGTTGCTTACCGGGAAGTGTCCCTATTGTTGAGAAGGCCTCCTGGAAGGGAAGCTTACCCCGGAGACGTATTTTACCTTCACTCCAGATTGTTGGAAAGAGCTGCTAAAATCAATGCCTCTGATGAAATTGCCAGGCAAATGAATGATTTGCCCCCATCTTTGGCCCCCTTGGTAAAAGGTGGTGGTTCCCTGACTGCCCTCCCAATCATTGAGACCCAGGCAGGTGATGTTTCTGCCTATATTCCTACCAATGTGATTTCTATTACAGATGGGCAAATATTTTTGGAAACAAACCTCTTTAACGCTGGAATCCGTCCCGCTATCAACGTGGGAATATCCGTATCCAGGGTAGGAGGAAATGCCCAAATCAAATCCATGAAAAAAGTGGCCGGTACCCTCAAGTTGGATCAGGCGCAATTCAGGGAATTGGAAGCCTTTTCAAAATTTGGCTCTGATTTGGACCCAACTACCAAAAGGACCATAGAAAGAGGAAGAAGAAACCAGGAAATCCTGAAACAAGGCCAGTATTCACCTGTAAAGGTAGAACTTCAGGTAGCCATTATCTTTGCCTCTACGAAAGGATTACTGGATAGTATTCCTGTAGACAAAGTGCGTGCATTCGAAAAGGATTTTTATAATCTGATCACGGCACAATATCCCGAAGCATTGACGGCTATCAGTAAAGGTGATTTGGATACAACCGGAGAATTATTGAAAAAAGCAGTGGCTGAACTTGCACCAAAATATTCGGCTAAATAAAGTATATATCGGTTTAAAGGTATTTACAGAGGAGCAAATTAAATTATGGCAAACCTAAAGGAAGTAAAGGAAAGGATCAACTCGGTAAGTTCTACCCAGCAGATTACCAAAGCAATGAAAATGGTGGCTGCTGCAAAGTTGAGGAGGGCACAGGACAAGATCACACAAATGCGTCCATACTCCCAAAAACTTTCTGCCATTCTGAACAACATTTCTTCAGGAGCTGAAGGAAGTACTGACATCATTTATGCCAGAGAGAGGCCGGTGTCTAAAGTTTTGATCGTTGCCATAACCTCAGACAAGGGGCTGTGTGGTGCCTTCAATTCCAACATCCTTAAGGCTTCCATGCTGTCCATTCAGGAAAAATATGAGGGAAAGCAGGTGACAATTATGCCTATTGGAAAAAAAGCTTTTGATTTCTTTAAGAAAAAGGATTTTCCGATTATAAGTGACCATTATCAATTATTTGAAGATGTCTCTTTTGAGCCAGTAAAAAAAGCGGCTGAAGAAGTGATGAATGCTTTTGTCAATGGCACCTACGATCAGGTACAACTTGTCTATAATGAATTTAAGAATGTTGCTACCCAACTGGTAGTCCAGGAGCAGTTTTTGCCTATTGCCAGGTTGGAATCGGAAGAAGGGGCCAATCAAAGCAGCCAGGAATATATAGTAGAGCCTTCTAGAGAATATATTATCGAAGAACTGGTTCCCAATTCCCTCAAAATTCAATTTTATAAAGCCATATTGGATAGCAATGCCTCGGAGCATGGTGCCAGGATGACGGCCATGAGTAAAGCAACAGACAATGCTGCTGAATTGCTCAAAGAACTGAAGTTAGTATACAACAGGACAAGACAGGCGGCCATTACCAATGAAATCCTTGAAATTGTGGCAGGTGCAAATGCACTTGAAGGAAATTAAAGTAGCCTTTAGGAACACATTAAGAGGGCCGGTTGATTCTATCAACCGGTCTTTTTGTTTGAAGCCATAAAAGTTGATTGCGCACTTGGCTAAATTATGCTTACATTCATTCTGAAATTTAATTTTTCAAACCGTAGGGTTGACCAGGAATATAGAGGTATTAGTTGATTTCACATGAAGGTAGTCGGTGTACAGGAATTTTTGAAATTAAAAAAGGAGGCTATTCCTGTTTTGGATACCCGTTCACCTGCTGAATTTCTTTCAGGTCATATCCCCGGAGCGATCAGCTTTCCACTTTTTAATAATGAGGAGAGGGCAACTATTGGTACCATTTATAAGCAGGAAAATAAGAAAAAAGCCATCAAGACAGGCCTGGAGATGATAGGGCCAAAAATGACTGGTTTTATTGATAAGGCGGAAGCACTTGGATCCACAAGCTTGCTAATGCACTGCTGGCGGGGAGGAATGCGCTCCCAAAGCATGGCCTGGCTTTTGGAGCTTTATGGTTTTAACATACAATTGCTTCAGGGAGGGTACAAAGCCTTTAGAAATGCTCTCCTGGATTATTTTGAAGCCCCTCCGGCTTTAAAAATCCTTTCGGGTGCCACTGGCTCATTGAAAACAAGGTTGTTGCATGAAATGCAATCTCTGGGAGCTCAGGTAGTGGATCTGGAAAAGCTGGCCAATCACCAGGGCTCCAGCTTTGGTTATCAACTGAGTTCCGGACAGCCCTCAACAGAACAATTTCAAAATGACTTGTTTGAGGCATTTCTTCAACTGGACCAAAGTCAACCCATATGGCTTGAAGATGAGTCTTTTTCTATTGGTAAGGTAAAGTTGATTGAACCCTTGTACAGAAAGATGCAACTTTCTCCCCATTATCTGGTTATAATGCCCAAAGAAGAGCGTATAGCTGTTTTGGTTGAATCCTATGGGAATATCCCCAGGGAGGATCTGGTGCAGGCCACCTGGCAGATTTCAAAGAGATTGGGCCAGGAATCAAGCAGGGAGGCTGTTGAAAAAATTCAATCCGGAAAATTGGAAGAGGCCGCAGCGATCATTTTGACTTACTATGACAAAGCCTATAAAACGGGAATTCAAAAGAAAGCATCTCAGATTGTGGGCGAGTTTCACTTAACTATTGCTGACCTTCGGGAGATGGCCAAAAAACTAATCAATCATTAATTCAATGAACAAAAAAATGGATGCTGTCAGGTTAACCCAATACAGTCATGGTGCAGGTTGTGGCTGCAAAATAGCGCCCGCAGTTCTGGAACAAATCCTGGGACATGGGCAGGCTGCAAAAATGGAATTTCCAGGCTTGCTGGTCGGTAACGAAGAAAGTGATGATGCGGCTGTTTTTGATCTGGATGGTGTCACGGGAATTGTCAGCACCACGGATTTTTTTATGCCCATCGTAGATGATCCATTTGATTTTGGAGCCATTGCAGCCACAAATGCCCTGAGCGATATCTATGCCATGGGCGGGCGGCCATTAATGGCCATTGCCATATTGGGTTGGCCCATCGCCAGACTTTCGGCAGCGGTGGCAGCTAAGGTTCTGGATGGAGGCAGATCCGTTTGCCATAAAGCAGGTATTCCCCTGGCCGGTGGGCACAGTATCGATGCCCCGGAACCCATATTTGGCCTGGCGGTGACCGGAAAGGTGGCTGTTGATCAGATAAAAAGGAACAATACTGCCAAAAAGGGAGATCGGCTCTATTTGACCAAATCCCTGGGGGTAGGCTTGGTTACTACAGCAGAAAAGAAAGGTCTGGCCAATAAAGAAGATGTGTTGGCAGCCAAAAGGGCCATGCTGAGCCTGAATGAAGTAGGGGTAAAAGCGGCTGCCTGGCCTGAGGTACATGCCATGACGGATGTTACCGGCTTTGGTTTGGGGGGACATTTGACCGAGATTTGCAGGGGGAGTAAGCTTTCTGCTAAAATTGAATTGGCAAAAGTTCCTGTATTTGATTTTGTGCCCAAATACCTGGAATTGGAATGTATACCGGGTGGTACCCACCGCAATTGGGAAAGCTATGGCAAAGGAATCAGGACAAACCTACCTGGCGACCGCCTGATTTTGGCTGATCCCCAAACCAGCGGAGGACTATTGATGGCAATAGATCCTGCACATACCAGTGAATTTGAAAATAAAATGGCAGATGAAGGTTTCCTGCTGAAGCCATTTGGTGAAATGGTGGAAATGCGGGATTGGCTTGTAAGTAGTGAATAAAAACTTTTTGTTGCCAGGTCATGGTATTGCGGTTAGTTGCAGCTTTATTTCAGTATCTGCTCCATTGCTGCAATAATTTCTGCTGATTTGGATAGTGCAGCGGGTAAAGGAACACCCTCCTTCATTCCTGGACGCTCATGGCCAATGTGGCTGAGCCAGGCATCTTTTGAAATACTTTGTTTTTCTTCCACCAATGCCAGGACTTGCATGCCTTGGGGGAATTTTCTGAAGGCGGGTTCCGGTAAGTCGGTGTCCAGGTTATCTTGCTCTCCCAATCCTTTTAATAAGCTTTTGGCCATGATCCAATGTCCCTGATCTCCCGGGTGGATTCCATCTGCTGCAAGCACAAAATCCGGATCGGTATTTCGTTTGTCTTCCAGGAATTTGCGCATGGGCCAATGCAGGTCGATTACCATCCAGTTTTGCGTAAACTTCTTACTCATCAACCAGGAGGCATAAATGGCCAATGTATTGGCGTAGGCGGCTCCCTTTCTTTCATCATATACCGGTGGAGTCAGGTGAATTATGGGGATTCCTAGGTTTTCAGTTTTTTGATGAAGTTTTTCCTGCCCTTTCTTGTAGGCCTCAAAACGATCCTCGTCAAAAGGCAGGTAAATGCCATCATTCATACCATAGCAGGAAAAAATCAGGTCTGGCTTTACCGCTGTAAGAATTCTATCCAACCGTTCATGCAAATCTGGTCTGGGAAATTTTCCATCAGCATGCCCTTCTTCTGAAAGTCCGGATACCGTTTCACTGGGTAAACCTACATTGATAAAATCCCAGGTCCTTTCCGGATAGGTTAACCTCAGGTAGCTTTCCACATAACTGACATAGCTTCCCCCATAGGTAATGCTGTTGCCCAAAAACAATATCTTTTTAGCAGAAGGTGGAATGGCATAAGCCTCCTGGGCTTTGAGGGGTGAAAACAGCAGGCAAAACAACAAAGTGAGCAAGGAGAAGTGATACATGGAGGATTTTTCTTTGAAATAAAAACCAATATATAAAAAAATGCCAGGTTTTTTATGTCACCACCACTGGATTTACCTGTCTGCTTTTTTTTGACGAAGCCAGATAGAAAGTTTCACCAGATCCTCTTCAATGATTTCCCTTTCTGTCCTGTTTTGGTCCAGCTTTTTTTTCAGCTTTTTGAGTTGGAAATCTGGTTTTATGGCCAGCAAACGATAAAAAAAACTGGCAAAGATTAACCCTTGCCGTGCTTTCATGAGTAATGCCCGGAGTTTATACCCCCTGGCCAAATGGGAAAGTTTGGCCACTTTCACGATCCTCAGGGTACGCACAAAGGATACAAATGGTAACAATATGATGAGCAGGTCTATCCAGTTTTTCTTGATATAGGTGAATTTGTCATCGGAAATGGAAATAAGCAGGATAAATTCAAAAGCAAAAGCCAGCCAGATAAAACCCTGCACCATGTCCAGCACAAAAGACAAATCGGTACGAAGCCAGCTTTCCACCTGATCATAAAATTGCCACTCTATCAGTAATACGGGAATGATCAACAAGGCAATGACAATCATTGGAATGGAAAATTGCTGTTTGAGCCGGTTGAATAAACCCTCATTGCATTTGGACCAGTGATGGTAGGGGAGCCAGGTTTTTTCAGGCTCCTCCATATGTCTTAAACCGATTCCCAAAGGTGGGAACAAAAGGGTCAGCAACTTGGGGATAAAGGCACTTTGGGCAATTTTTGACTTTTCCTGAAAAGAAAGATATACTATTATAAAAAAATCCAACAGGTATATCAACCAAATGCAAGCATAAACTATGGCCAATTTTCCTATAAAGGGATTGAACTGGAAACCTTGTTCGTCAAAAGAAAAATTATTGATAATGGCAGCAGTAATCAATAACATCAGCAAGCTGAGATAAAAACCAGGGGCAGCAGTCCATTCCTGATACCGGGACAGTTTGTTGAGGTTTTTATGTTCGAGTCTGGTTTTGAGAGAAAGATCCCGGGTAGATTGGAGTTGGAGTAAAAAGGGATAACTTTTGGCCAATTCACCTATGGGCTTGAGCATGTCTGCTTTGATCAGTAAAGCCTCAATCTGGGCCAGGACATATGGATTTTCGCAGCGTTCAATGCCTGCAAAAAGGGAAGATTTCTTGTCCTTTGTCTCCTGATTCATAAATAACAATTGTTTGAGCGACAAAGATAAGCCCTCTGTCATGCATACCAAAATGGTGCGATTAATCCTTTTAGGCTACGCCCTTTTTTGGACCTCTGCAGTATATTGGCGGCGTTTTCCCCGGACCAGGTTACAGCCTTCCCGGAGGATTGCCTCCTCCGACCATAAATTTTTGGATGAAGGAGTAAAAAATCATGCCTGTAACTATAGGTTTTGACAGAAAATCTGACTACATTTTGCTTAAAATAGCAAAGCCATGAGTAAAGATAAGGGAGAAAAAAAGTCCGATAAAAAGAAACCTGCCAAAAGCATGATGGAAAAAAGAGCGGAAAAGAAGGCCAAGGTAGAAGAGAAAAAACGCAATGGTTAAGAGGTAAGGTAATCTTATTGCCTTTGAATTACAGCTCCGGAATAAAGGCCGGGGCTTTTTTTATTTTTTTTAAATTGCAATCATCGTAACATCAATAATAACCTAAAAACTATGAAAATAATTGTTAGCCTTCTTTTAGCAGCAATATGCTGCAATTGGGCCCTTGCTCAATCCGATCACATAACAGTCGCTACCTTCAATATTCGCTATGATAATCCGAATGATGATCCCCATACCTGGGACAATAGAAAAGATGTGGTAGCCAACCTAATCCTTTTTCATGAATTTGATATTTTCGGTATTCAGGAAGGCTTGTCTCAGCAGGTGAATGATCTGGATGAAAGGCTTCCTGATCATGATTTTGTAGGTGTTGGCCGTGATGATGGTGCTGAGAAAGGAGAATATACAGCCATTTTTTATAACAGGAAAAAATTCAAAGTTCAGGAATCAGACACCTTCTGGCTGGCACCCGAAACGGATCACCCCAACAAGGGTTGGGACGCAGCCCTGCCCCGGATCTGTACCTGGGCCAAAATTTCCTCACTCAATGCCAATCAAACCTTTTATGTTTTTAATACTCATTTTGACCATAGGGGAGTGGAAGCCAGGAACCAGTCTGCGCGGTTGATTCTGGAAAAAATGGAGGAAATCAATACGGAATCTTTACCCGTAATCCTAACCGGGGATTTTAACGTGGGTCAGGAAACAGAGGCATACCAGCTGCTAAGGACGGCACCCGGTATGAAGGATACCTTTGATGCTGCCGAAATTGTGTATGCCAATAATGGTACCACCAACAGTTTCGACATCACCACAAGCACCGAAAGGATCATTGACCATATTTTTGTCAGTGAAAAAATAAACGTTCAAAAGTACGGGATATTGACCGATACCTATCACAGCCGATTCCCTTCAGATCACTTTCCCGTGATGGCTGTTATTAATTGGTAAACAGCAGAACACATAAAAGAAAAACAGGCAGCAACCAAATGGTTACCGCCTGTTTTTCTTTTTCCAGATTAAAAAATACATGTCCGGAAAATCAAATCTATCCTTTTGGTTACTGATGGGTCAGGCCAATGCCTGATCCCATAACCAAGACCAATCAGACCGTCTATTCTCCTGGATAAAAAATACCAACCTCCAATCGACGTGTATTAAAGAATCAACCTAAAAAATTGTTCCTCCCTGTCCTGTCTTACCCTTCGGCTCATTTCAACTCCACCAGCCAACTCAACTACAACAACAGGAAGGAACCTGTAATTTGTTATCGATTAATTTTCTGATACAGAAGAACTCCAAATATTGTTTTTATCATCCCCTGAGATCATCTCCATGAATTTGCTCCAGGAGCTGAGACGTTTGCGGTCTACTTCGCGGTACATGACCTGCTTCTGACGGATTACGGCTATCAATTCCATTCCTGTTTCATGAGGAATATTTACGGTTTCATCACCGATTTGAATGTTTAGATTGCCATTGTTAGGATCTACCCAGGTTTTTAACTCATGGGTATTGGTTTCGAATGTGTACTTTAACATCTTGCTGTTTTTTTAGATAAAAATAAATGGATAAAGAAAATAGGGACCAAAATGGTCAAGGCAGAAGCTGTTTAGGCTGCCTTGTACTTCCGGTCTTTTAATGTAGCGTGATAGCCGTTGTTGTCATTTTTCTGACCGGCAAGCGACTCCATGAACTTGCTCCAGGAGCTGTTTTTCTTTCTTTCTATTTCCTGAAAGATGGTTTGTTTCTGACGGATTACGCCTACCATTTCCGCTCCGATTTGGTGGGGAATGTTTACAGTCTCATTTCCAATTTGGATGTTAAGGGATCCATTTTCGGGATCTACCCAGGTTTTCAATTCCCTCTCTGCTGTTTCGTAAGTGTACTTTAACATGATGCTGTTTATTTATATGAAAGAATATTTTATTTTTAGACTATCCGCTGTTACCCGGAATTTTAAGAAGGTAGAAGAATCTTTTAGCTGTTTGTTCTTTTCGCTTCTTTGTCTTTATCGCTGTTTGATGATGCTAAGGTATATAAAATTTTTAAAACAAAAAACATTTTACCGAATTTAAAATACACTTTTAATAGTCTAAAAATGGAAAACCCTATTTTTTTGAGATTTTGGCCGATTTTGACCGATTTTTAATTTGAAAAAAAATGAAAATTTTTTTACTGAAATTGTTTCTGCTCAAATTTCCTACTCCATTAAGGATCAGCCCAACAGGTTTTTCTCTTTTGAAATAGGCAGAAGAAAAGGATCATCAAGATGGCAGCCGGATGCTACTATTGGCAGGAAGGTTTGGTTCTGTCAGACAAGATCTGGAAGGTGGCTACTTCCACTAGCCCGGGATGGGTAATAAAATTCCGGTTTGAAAAGTCAGCAATCAACATTTACCGGATAGGATGTTTTCAGACATACCTGTTTGGCGCTAATTCAATCGTGTTTTATGAAATTTTGAAGAAGGCATTAAGGATGCCGACGAAAATTGATCATTTCATAACTACCGCTAAAGTATAAAGGATAGGATTTGTTTCTAAATTTGAATAAACTGCCATTCAAAAGTTGGTTTTTACCTTTAACAAAGGTATGATTTGGCTTTTTTAAGTACTATAAACTGCAATAAATATCTTATCAATATGAAACATCCAGCAAAAGATTCCAGAAGAAATTTTATCAAGGCCTCAGGAATGGCCACTATTGGCTTTATGGGCTTGTATCAATTCATGAACCCGGCCTTTTCTAGAACATCCGGCAAGGCTACTTTGGGTTATGGCCCATTGAAAAAGGATCCGGAAGGCATTCTCAATTTGCCCGAAGGCTTTTCCTATAAAATTATCAGCCAGGCAGGCGATTCCATGGATGATGGTCTTACCTTGCCGGGTGTAGCTGATGGTATGGGTGCTTTTCAGGGGAAGAATGGAAAAGTGATCGTGGTCCGAAATCATGAGGTAAGCCCCGATGCCTTGCAACATTCAGGCTTTGGTGCTAACTATGAGCTATTGGATAAAGTAAATAAAAAAGATTTTTATGATTTTGGGAAGGGGGTTTTACCTGCATTAGGGGGAACTACCACCTTTATATATGATGAGCACTCCGGGAAAATGGAAAAGCAATACCTCAGCCTTGCAGGAACAGTAAGGAATTGTGCAGGGGGGATTACACCCTGGGGGTCCTGGTTGACCTGCGAAGAGAGCACCCTCAAGAAAGGAGATTATGAAGACCGGTTAGAAAAAGACCATGGTTACGTATTTGAAGTGCCGGCAACTGAGGAGATTTCCAGAGCTGTTCCCAGCCCTATCAAAGCCATGGGAAGATTTAACCATGAGGCAGTGGCCATTGATCCGGCTTCAGGAGTGGTTTACTTAACAGAGGATAGGGGAGATGGAATATTTTACAGGTATGTCCCCAAGAGTCCCGGCAAATTAAATAAGGGAGGTAAACTACAAGCCCTGGCTATTCTGGGAGAAAAAAGCCGGGACACCAGGAATTGGGAGGATAGTGAAGGCCCTGAGTTTCCCGTAATGGAAGCCCAAAAGGTTTCCTGGATAGATATTGAAAACGTTGAGTCACCAGAGGATGACCTGAGATTCCAGGGTTTTGACAAAGGAGCAGCTGTTTTTGCAAGAGGTGAAGGTATCTGGTGGGGAGATAAGGAAGTTTATTTTGCCTGTACAAATGGTGGTAAAATCGGAGCAGGTCAGGTTTTCAGGTATGCGCCGAGTAAGTGGGAAGGTTCTCCGGAAGAGGAAAAGGCACCCGGAGAATTGACCCTATTTGCCGAACCCAATGATCGGAAGATCCTGAAAAACTGCGACAACCTGGCTGTGGCTCCCTGGGGGGATGTCATTTTGTGTGAAGATCACAAACATCCGTTTTTAGTGGGCATTACCCCAAAAGGGGAGTTGTACCACCTGGCAGAGAATGTAGGTTATGCTTCCGAGTTGGCCGGGGGTGTGTTTTCTCCATCCGGCAAAACCTACTTTGTCAATATTCAGGGTCCTGGAATTACTCTGGCCATTACAGGGCCCTGGAAAAGTTAACATATTGGCTTTTTTAATTAAAAAGATGAATGACCGGGGCGGCTACGTTCTGGTCATTTTTATTTTTAAGCTGAATTTCCAAATGATTCAGAATAGCAATTGATTTTATAAATTCCATTCCCTGAGTTTCTGTTTGTTAAAGTAGTGCTTTTCCGCTTTTGATTACAGAATACTTTTGTTATTGATTAAAACATCATCTATATTTGCCACTCAAATTTTAAAATGATGGCGAAGCAAAAGACCAGAAAGGGAAAAGCAGCACCTGATACATCAAACGAACTCCTGGAAAATCCGGAGGCGATAGCAACCCGTTTGGGAAGAGGAGAAGCGTTTGTAAAGGAAAACACCAAATTGGTAGGAGGCATCATTGGCCTGATGATATTGATCATTGCCGGAATTGTCGGTTACCAAATTCATAAGGCCAACCAGAATGAAAAGGCCCAGGGGGAAATGTTTCAGGCGGTTTATTATTATGAACAGGATAGCCTGGATTTTGCGCTTAACGGAGATGGCGTACAGCCCGGTTTTCTGGATATAATTGACGAATACGGAGGAACTGCCGCTGCCAACCTGTCTCATTTTTATACAGGATCTATTTACCTTTCTCAAGGGGAGTATCAAAACGCCCTGGATCACCTGGAAAATTTTTCCTCGTCGGATTTCTTTGTTCAGGCCCAGGCATACTCGCTTACAGGGGATGCTTACATGCAATTGGGTAATCCAGAACAGGCCATCAAGTCTTACCAAAGGGCCGCAGACTACAAAACAAATAAATATTTCACACCAAAGTATTTGTTTAAACTGGCCATTGCCTATGAAGAAGCTGGTAACCTGCAACAAGCCATAGCCACCTATGGGGAGATTGAATCCAAGTATCCGGATTCCTACGAATATACCGAAGCCCGCAAACACAAGGCAAGGCTGGAAGGCCTCGCTTCTAATTGATATGAATCTGATCATTGATAAAGAAGAGTAAGGCCGCTTTTGGTTTTACTCTTTTTTTATGAAAATTTTGTAAATATGGCTACATCCTTAAAAAACCTCAGTCAACATTCGGAAAATAACATACAGGATATCAGCGATAAAAAATTTGCTTTGGTGGTTTCTGAGTGGAACGATGAAATAACCGAATCCCTGTACGGTGCTGCCTTGGAAACATTGCTGAGGTACGGTGCCAAAGAGAAAAACATTTACAGAAAAAACGTTCCTGGTTCCTTTGAATTGCCATTAGGCGCTCAGTGGCTGGCCAAAATGGAAGAGATAGATGCTGTGATCTGTCTGGGATGTGTGATACAGGGTGAAACGCGCCATTTCGATTTTATATGTGATGCCGTTGCCCAGGGCATTACTCAAGTAGGTTTGAAATATGACAAACCGGTAATATTTGGGGTATTGACCCCGGAAAACCAACAGCAGGCTTTGGACAGGGCTGGGGGAAAGCATGGGAATAAAGGAGATGAAGCGGCCATTACGGCCATCAAAATGCTTGGATTTTAAGCGGGGATCTTCCATCAATCAAGAAATTTTAAACTGTTTTTTCTTATGAAAATCATGAAATTCGGAGGTACTTCTGTAGGAAGACCGGAAAGAATGCATCAGGTCAAGGAATTGATTACTGCCGATGATGACAAGAAAATTGTGGTATTGTCGGCCCTGTCCGGAACGACCAATGCCCTGGTAGGTATAGGGGAAGCTTTGGCTGAGGGAAAAAAAGAACTGGCCAAACAAAAAATTGATGCTCTTAATGAGCATTACAATAATTTTTATTTGGAATTGCTGACATCGAAAGCGGGAAGATCCAAAGCTGCCCAGATCATTAAGGAGCATTTTGAGTTTTTGACCATTATTTTAAAGATTTCTTTTAATGAGGCCATCAACAAGGATATCCTGGCTCAGGGGGAATTATTGTCCACCAAGCTGTTTTATACCTTGTTACAGGAACTGGAAATTCCAGCCGTTTTCCTTCCTGCACTTGAATTTATGAGTATTGATGAAAATGATGAGCCAGAACTTTCCAAAATCAGGCAAAGGTTGGAGGCCATTTTGACCAGATATCCGGAAGATAGTATTTTTATCACTCAGGGATATATTTGTAAGAACCACAGAAATGAAGTAGATAATCTTAAACGAGGTGGGAGTGATTATACCGCCTCTTTGATAGGGGCTGCCACCTCAGCAAGCGTGGTGGAAATCTGGACGGATATTGATGGCATGCATAACAATGATCCCCGAATTGTGGAACAGACCCGGGCCATCGCTCATTTGTCATTCGATGAAGCAGCCGAACTGGCTTATTTTGGAGCCAAAATCCTCCATCCAGCATCTATTTGGCCTGCGCAATTACACAATGTTCCGGTAAAACTCCTCAATACCATGGAACCCGATGCTCCTGGTACGACCATTACCGGTGGGGGAGACGGAACAGTAGGGGTAAAAGCAATCGCAGGCAAGGATGGTATAACAGCCTTAAAAATCAAATCCAGCAGGATGCTTCTTGCCTATGGATTTCTGAGAAAGGTGTTTGAAATATTTGAAAAGTACCGGACGGCCATAGACATGATAACCACCTCTGAGGTGGCCATTTCCCTGACCATGGATGATGTTTCCCATTTAAAGGAAATCACCGCTGAATTGCAGAAATTGGGAAAAGTGGAAGTAGACCATCACCTGTCCATCATTTGTATAGTGGGAAATAACATCATGGAAGAAAAAGGGGTTTTGAATAAAATTATGGACAGCCTGGAACAGATTCCCTTGCGCATGGTTTCTTATGGAGGGAGCAGGCACAATGTTTCCTTGCTTATTGATGGAAAGCAGAAGGAAAGGGTATTGCAAAGTCTGAATCAGAGACTATTCGATTTTGAATAAGCAAATGCCAAAGGAAGGTAAGCCCGGATTTCTGGAGCGGCTTAAGGTCAAATGGAAGCTGAAGAGCCTGTGGCAGGTTGTGCTGGTATTGCTGGTTTTTTCCTGTACCGGATTTACGATCCTGTTCGTTAAGAAGCCTATATTTGATTTACTGGGAGTAGATACCAGTGGGGGAGGTTTTATTAAAACAGTCATTTATTTATTGCTGGTACTCCCATTGTACCAAATATTTCTGCTGGTCTACGGATTTCTTTTCGGGCAGTTTTCTTTCTTTTGGGAAAAAGAAAAACAATTTATTCGCCGTATGGGGAGATTGTTCTCGCAAAAAGCGAAGAAATAAAGCATACGGTTGTTCACCTTTTGAATGCAAAGCAAAACATGGCCAAACAAAGAGGTTTACCCCTGGACGAGTCGGAAAAAAGAAAATTGAATAAAAAAAACCTGGCCAAATTATCAGGTATTTTCAGGTTTGCCCTTCCCTACAAGGTATCATTTATTGCGGGAATGGTTTTTTTGTTTTTTTCCAGTCTGATGTTATTGACTTTCCCTTATGTAGCGGGAAAGCTCATAGATGCAGCTTCGGGTAAAGAGTGGATTCTCAATGATATCAACGGTATTGCTTTCATCCTTTTGGGGATCCTGCTGGTACAAAGTATATTTTCATTTTTTCGCGTGTGGCTATTTGCCCAGGTCAGCGAGAGGTCCATGCGGGATATCAGGGTAGCACTGTACGAGCGACTGCTGCAGTTGCCAATGACTTTTTTTGATAAAAGGAGAACGGGGGAACTGATCAGCAGGATCACTTCGGATGTGTCCATGCTTCAGGACACTTTTTCCATTACCCTGGCAGAATTGTTGCGACAGGTCATCACGCTTTTGGTGGGTATTGCATTCCTTTTTTATACCACGCCACGGCTTACATTATTTATGCTGATTACCATTCCGGTGCTGGTGATCATAGCCATGGTTTTTGGCAGGTTTATACGTAAGTTATCCAAGACTACCCAGGATGAATTGGCTGCGGCCAATGTGATCGTGGAAGAAACACTTCAATCCATAGTCACGGTCAAATCCTTTACAGGAGAAGCATACGAATCCAGGCGTTATCGCTCCCGCCTGAACAAAGTGGTAGAGGTGGCCTTAAAGGCGGCCGGTTTCAGAGGTGCTTTTATCTCTTTTATCATTTTTGCACTTTTTGGAGGCATTGTGGCGGTTATCTGGTATGGTGCCACTTTGGTCAGTGCAGGGGAAATGAGTGTTGGGGATCTGGTATCCTTTGTTTTGTATACGACGTTTATAGGTGGTTCGATTGCCGGCTTAGGTGATATCTATGGGCAGGTCCAGAAAGCCATAGGTTCCTCTGAGAGGGTGCTGGAAATCCTGGATGAGGAAACGGAGGAATATGAATCCTCTCAGGAGGAGCGGAATGTGGCAGGTGCCATTTCTTTTGAGAAAGTCGTTTTTCACTATCCCACACGTCCTGAATACCGGGTTTTGGATGGGATAAATTTTTCTATCGCTCCCGGTGAAAAGGTGGCCCTGGCAGGTCACAGTGGTGCAGGAAAATCTACGATCATCCAATTATTGCTCAAGTTTTATGCGTTAAGCAAAGGGGATATTTTACTGGATGGCCAATCCATCAGTCATTGGGATCCGCAAAAACTTAGGAAAAACATTGGCATTGTCCCTCAGGAGGTTTTGCTTTTCGGAGGAAGTATCAGGGAAAATATCCGCTATGCCAAACCAGGTGCCAGTGAAGATGAGATTATCGCAGCAGCTACCCAGGCCAATGCATGGGAGTTTATCCAAAGTTTTCCTGAAGGATTGGATACACTTGTGGGAGAAAGAGGGATCAAACTTTCAGGTGGCCAGCGACAAAGAATCGCTATTGCCAGGGCAATATTAAAGGATCCCGCCATTTTGGTGTTGGATGAAGCCACTTCATCATTGGATGCTGCTTCAGAAGCCCTGGTTCAGGAAGCCCTGGACCAATTAATGAAAGGGCGAACCACCATTATCATTGCCCACCGATTGGCCACCATTAGAAAGGTCGATCGCATATATGTGCTCAAAGCTGGGAAAATTATAGAGGAAGGCAATCATGAAGAACTTTCTGCCCTGCCTGATGGGCATTATGCCAATCTGGTCAACTTGCAGTTTGCGGATGCTTCCTCAAAGCCTTTAGACTGATATCCATGCTTTTCACCTGATGGGTAAGAGCCCCTACAGAAATATAATCAACCCCTGATTCTGCCACAGACACAATGTTGGTTTCATCAATTCCTCCGGAGGCTTCGGTATCATACTGACCGGCGATCATTTTAACCGCTTTTTCCATGGTTTGAGGATCCATATTGTCGAGCATGATGATATCCACCCCTCCGGTATCCAATACTTCCTGAACCTCTTCCAAACTCCGGGTTTCGATCTCAATTTTCAAATGGAGCCCTTTCTTTTTTAAATAGGCATGGGTGGATTTTATGGCCTTGGAAATGCCTCCCGCAAAATCAATGTGGTTGTCCTTGAGCATGATCATATCATACAATGCAAACCGATGGTTTTTTCCTCCACCTATTGCCACGGCCCATTTTTCCAACATGCGGAAATTAGGAGTGGTTTTTCGGGTATCCAATAGCTTGGCACCTGTATGTGCGATGAGATCATTCAATTCCTTTGTCTTGGTGGCAATCCCACTCATACGTTGCATGCAATTCAGGACCAACCGCTCTGTTGTCAAAATAGAAGCGGCTTTACCGGAAACCAGCAGACCAATATCACCTGATTTTACAGATTGACCATCTTTTAGGAACAAGCGAACCTGAAGGTCCGGATCGTGGTAATGAAATATTGTTTTGGCCAACTCAAGGCCGGCAATTACCCCTGCTTCTTTGATTAAAAGATTCGCTGACCCCAGCTGTCCGGCAGGCACTGCTGCCAGGGTGGTATGGTCTCCTTCTCCAATATCTTCGAGAAAAGATGCCTGTAAGAATTTTTGTAAACTTTCTTGGTTAATATAGTCTTGCATGGTACCCCAAAAGTAAGAAATATTCTCAAGAGGTTAGAAAATTTTACTGCCGGATAAAGCCCAAACTATAAATTAAGAAATCGGTATTGTCCATTATTTTACCCCTGATGAGTACCCTGTAAGACATTTTTAAAGAATGGTAAGTACCAATCAGGTAGGACAAGTGATTGGCTGTTTGCCCCTCTTGCTGCAGTTCAAAATTTTCTACTGGATTATTTCTAAAAAAATCTCTGAGAACAATTTCTGCCTGGCTCCTGGAATAGTCCCCTTTGTCATTGTCAAGACTTATTTCTACCCTATCATCAAAGAATCTGGATATATCTTTGAAAGAACCCTCCTGGAAGGCTGTTTTAAGGACGGAATTTTCCTTCTGGGCCATACTCTCTGAAGCTACGAAGGAAAAAAACGTCAGAAACAATATAAAAATGGGGATTAAACGCAACATATCCTGGAGCTTACAAATTTCAGGCCAAATATATATTTTTATGGTAATAGTAGAGCGTCTTTCAGGATACCATTGGGCAGTCCTACAGCGGAGATTATTGCTTAATTTACCAAGCCCTAAGTATTATTATCTTATATTTGCGGGGCAATGAAATCCAAGGGATGTTTATCCCATGAGGATGACCGGAACCAATGTTCAGGAAGCTACCGGAATTTTTGTTTGATTGTAACCAATATAGAAAGCCATGAATAAAAAAGTTTTATTAATGATACTCGATGGATGGGGTATTGCCCAAACCCCCGAAGTTTCTGCGATTGATAAAGCCAAAACCCCATTTATCGACAGCCTGTATGAAAAATATCCCCATTCACGGTTGGATGCATCAGGTCTGGCTGTTGGGCTGCCAGAGGGTCAAATGGGGAATTCTGAAGTTGGGCACATGAATATCGGTGCAGGAAGGGTTGTTTACCAGGATTTGGTTAAAATAAATAAAGCCGTAAAGGAAGGTGATCTGAACCAACACCCTGTGCTGAAAAAAGCTTTTGCCGATGCCTTGCGGGATGGCAAAAAAGTCCATTTGATAGGTCTGGTATCTGATGGAGGTGTTCATGCGCATCTTTACCACCTAAAAGGCCTTTGTGATGCTGCGAAAGCCAACGGAATGGAAGATGTTTTTATCCACGCTTTTACTGATGGAAGGGATACCGACCCCAAAAGTGGGGTAAGATTTTTGGAAGACTTAAAAAACCATTGCGAAGGTTCCGTCGGAAAATTAGCTTCCATCGTGGGTAGGTATTATGCCATGGACAGGGATAAGAGATGGGAAAGAGTAAAATTGGCTTACGATGCCATGGTAAATGGAGAGGGCGAGAAATCCAAGGACATGCTATCGGCTTTAAGAAAATCCTATGCAAATGGAGTTACAGACGAGTTTATCCGCCCCATAATTCAGGTGGACGATGAAGGGAAACCCCTCGCCACCATAGCTGAGGGAGACACGGTGATTTGTTTTAATTTCAGGACGGACCGTGGAAGGGAAATCACCGAAGTGCTTACCCAAAAGGATTTTCCGGATTATAACATGAAAAAGCTGAAGCTAAACTACATTACTTTTTCACTTTATGATGAAAATTTCAAGGATATCGCTGTTGTTTTCGAAAAAGACAATTTGAGAAATACCTTGGGCGAGATATTGGAAAAGCATGGTAAAAAACAAATCAGGATCGCCGAGACGGAAAAATATCCCCATGTGACTTTCTTTTTTTCAGGGGGCAGGGAAAAGCCTTTTGAAGGAGAAAACAGGATACTTTGCAATTCTCCGAAAGTGGCTACCTACGATTTGCAACCAGAAATGTCTGCTCATGAAATAGCCAAAAAAATCAACCAGGAACTACCCAAAAAGGAGGCGGATTTTATTTGTCTTAACTTTGCCAATGCGGATATGGTAGGACATACCGGTGTTTTTGAAGCGGCAGTAAAAGCCTGTGAGGCAGTGGATGAATGCGCCTCCTCTGTCATAGAGAAGGCTTTGGAGAATGATTATACCATTATTGTCATTGCCGATCACGGAAACAGTGACTGCATGATCAACCCCGATGGCACGCCCAATACTGCACATACCACTAATCTGGTACCTTGTATCATGGTGGACAAACATGACAGACTTGAGGTAAATGATGGTAAATTGGGAGATTTGGCACCAACTATTCTTCAGTTGATTGGTATAGATAAGCCTTCAGAAATGACCGGAGATGTGCTACTGAAAAGTTGAGCACCATGAAAAGCGCTCTGAAAGGTTTTTTTTGGGTTTTCGTGGCAATTTGTTCAGGTGTTTCCTGTAACAAGGAAGAGCAGGTGCCCTTTTCCAACCCTACTCAGATCGATGCCTATTTTCCTTTAACAGATTTTCTGGAGCAAAAGATTGAAAACAGTTCCGGAGATGAGGTGATCAAAACGATTCGGTTTAATGAAGAAGAAGAGCGGGTAAAATTTATTCCCGATACCGCAACCTGGAGGAAGGAATTGGATTTCTTTTTTCAGGCTGACATCAATAAGGCGGCCTTGGCATCAGCCTACCTGACCAAAGAAGAAGGTCAAATGCTGATTCATTCCCTGAAACCCGGAGAGAAAAATAATATCCGGGAGATCAAAGTTGTCAAAAAAGGTGGAAAGGTTAGTGAAATTGGTGTTGTAGCGATCAAGGACAACCTTTTTTACTACTCAGAAGTGTATGGGGAGTTGGCATTTGATGAAAATGAGAACCTTTCTTCTTACAGCATGGAAGGCATTCAAAAGGTCTGGTTTTTAGCGGGAACCAGCCTGGAAGTTCAAGCTGATATAGCAGAGTAAACGATTGGTGTTTAAACTGCCGTGTTGGACTGAATGTACACCGATTTCCCGGATGCTGAATGCATAAGATCATATAGCAAATTCCGAACAGACCAAGCTACCCGGCAAAAGCAAAAAAGACCAGCCAGGTAATCAATAGAATGGGAAGTAAAATGGGAATGGAAAATCTCAGGATATATCCAAAGAAGGAAGGCATCTTGATCCCACTCTGCTCAGCAATGGACTTCACCATAAAATTTGGACCATTTCCAATATAAGTCATGGCACCAAAAAACACCGAAGCGATGGAGATGGCCATCAGTTCAAAGGATGACTCCACATAATTGTCCAGGGCAAAATCCTTCACATGTTGAATAATATTGATGTCGGCACCCTGAGAGGCCATGGCTGCTGCCAGAAAATTCAAATAGGTTGGAGCATTGTCCAGGAATCCTGACAGTAATCCAGTTCCCCAGTAGAGGCTATTATAGGTGATCATGGCAGCTCCTTCCTCGGATTGGGCGAAGGTACCTACAAGCTCAAGCGCAGGCATCATGGTACCAAATATGCCAATAAAGATATAGGCAACCTCCCTAATTGGCTCAAAATTGAATTCATTTCCCTGAAGGGCTTTTTTGTCCGCAAACCTAAAAGAGCAATAGGCGACTGAAAACATGATCGTTTCTCTTATAAAACTGAATTTCTGACCATCATAATGAATGGCAGGAACCCATTCCAGTACATTGGGATCCAAAAATACAGATATGATGATCAGCAGTAACCAAAAGAAATTTTTGGTGCCGGTAAGAGAAATTTTATTAGTGAAATGATTTTCTTCCTCCAGTGCCTCTTGTGCTCCGTTTTTACCAAATTTCCTGTCGACAAAATAAAATATCACCGATAAGATGGTCAGTGCAAGGATCCAGGCAGGCCAGTTGTGCTCAAGGGTCCAGAAAAATGGAACGCCTTTAAGAAAACCCAGGAAAAGGGGGGGATCTCCAATTGGTGTTAAGGAGCCCCCTACATTACTGACCATAAAAATAAAGAAAATGATGTGATAGGGCTGTATGTTGTTCTTATTCAATCGGATAAAGGGCCTGATCAGCAACATGGATGCGCCGGTGGTACCGATAAGGTTGGATATAAGCGCCCCGATCAGCAGTAGGAGTACATTGGCTATGGGTGTTGATTTTTTATCCACCTGGATCAATATTCCTCCGGAAGCGATAAACAAGGATGCGAGCAGGGCGATGAACTGTATGTATTCGGCCAGCGCATGCACCGGATTGTGTACATTATGCAATACAAAAAGATAGTATAGCACCACTATTATCGCCAGACTGACAGCTATTTTTGGATAGTTGTGGTGCCAGAAATGTTCGTAAAACAATGGCCCGGTGGCTATCATTAATAACAGGACTACAAATGGTATAACCAACCATCCAGGAGCATGGCCATGTGTAACTTCATGTGCCGGTTCAAGTACAGATTGAGGCGAATCTTCTGTTTCCGGGGAAGGTTCTACCTGTTCATCTGTCTGAGCTATAAATCCTTGAGAGCGAAATGACTGGGCATGAGTGAAGCTTATAGCTCCGGTTGTTAGCAGGCCTAATATAAGGAGCCATGAAGCAAAATATTTCTTCATTCACTTGATATTATTGTTCGAAGAATGATTAAGTCAGGTCTTTTCAAGTGTGTTGAAAAAACAGTTGGTTGAATTAAAATTCCCCTAAACTAGCTATTTTGTGTATTAGGTACCAAATAAATTCTTGGGAGCGGTCAAAAAATCAGGATATTTTTTGACCGCTTTATGTCATATAGGTATTTATTGCAGCTTTGCAAGGGCTAACTCCAATGCTGTTCGGGCAATTTGGGTCTTATTTGGATTGATATCATGACATTTTTTTAGTGCCTTGAAAATGGTTTTACTCACATCCTGAAAAATAGCCTCATCGGTTAACTGTGCTTTTTCTGACATCAGGTAGGCAGCCATTCTCGCAATACCTGCATTGGAAATAAAATCCGGAATCAAAGATACCTGATCATCAGCCATTGTACTGACAGGTCCCATGAAAATATCATTTTCGGCAAAAGGGAAATTCGCGCCGCTGGCAATCAATTCCAATCCTCCGGCAATCATTGTTTCCAATTGAGGATTGGTGATTAGCCTGGATTTGGCTGCTGGCACGAAAATATCTGCGGATAAATCCCAGATGGTTTTGTTGGCGGTCTCAAATGGAATGAGTTTTCTACTAATTAACTTGTTTTTGTCCTTGTTCACATACAATTTAATGATGTCATCAGGATCAAGGCCATTTTTGTCTATAATGCCTCCTTCAAGGGAAATGATGCCGACAATTTTCACGCCCGCCCTTGAAAGAAAAAATGCCGCAGCCGATCCAACATTGCCCCAGCCCTGAATGATGGCTTTTTTTCCTTCCAGAGAGCCACCCCAAAGTTTGTAATAATGGATCACTGTCTGGGCAAGTCCATAGCCGGTGATCATCAGACTGGTGCGAATCCTGAAAGTAGGCGAAGGAGAAAATTCGGGGTTTTCAATGATTTTAGATAAGCCATATCTCAACTGCCCAATTTTTCTGATCTTTTTGGGTTCTTCAGCTTTGAAATGCGCATTAACAACGCCCTCCTGTGGATGCCAAAGGCCAAAACTTTCGGTCAAGGGAATCAATTCTTTGTCTTCATCGATATTTATGCCTGCACTGGTTCCGAAATAGCTTTTTAAGATAGGCGAAACGACCTTGAACCACCTTTTGAGTACATCCTCTTTCCTGGGGTCTTCCGGATCGAAGTTAATGCCTGCCTTTGCCCCTCCGATTTGGGGGCCAGAAACAGTATATTTTATGGCTGTATTTTTGGCGAGTTGGATGACATCCTTTTTTTCCAACCCTTTTTTCATGCGCGTGTCTCCTCCGGCGGCACCGCCTCTAAGCGAATTGATCACCAGCCATCCTTCCGCCTCCGATTCGCTGTCACTCCATTCAAAAACAATTTCGGGCTGCTGATTTTCAAATTTTTTAAGCAGTTCTCTCATAAATTTATTGGTTTAGACTCATTATTCAGGAAAAAAACCCGTACATCGTGCCTCCGCTGCTATCTCTGGAAGCAGCAGTAACCGAAGCCAGGCAATTGATTTCTCCTCTCCATCTCAATACCCCCAGAAACGCAAATACGAGCGCCTCTTTAAAGTCTATGATTTGGTTTTCAGGAAGGCATACCTCGATCCGGGGCTGGATTTTTGCTGAAATGTTTTCAATGAAAAAAGCATTGTATGCCCCACCCCCGGTTACCAGCAATTTTTTTTGATCGCCTGTGTTTTTTTGTTGCAACAGGATTTCCGATATGCATCTTGCAAAATGTTCCGACAAGGTCGCCAGGGTATCAGGAACTGAGGTATCCCCACTTTCGAGGGTAGGTATGAAATCTTTTTCTATGTCCTCTCTTCCCAATGATCTTGCCCCTGAAAGCCTGTAATAGGGAAGCTTTTCCAGTGCAGCAAGCAGCTCAGCACTGACCTTTCCCGTTCTGGCAAGGTCTCCATTGGCATCAAAAGCTTTGCCGGCCTTTTGGGCAAAATAATTGAACAAAAGATTGAAAGGGCAGGTGTCAAAGGCTTTTCTTTGCTTGTCAACCTCCATAGAAATATTGGCTATGCCTCCCAAATTGAGGGCATAATCATAATTTGGGAAAAGCAATGCATCCCCTACGGGCACCAAAGGCGCTCCCTGGCCCCCAAGGATCACGTCCAATTTTCTAAAATCGTTAATCACAGGAATTCCGGATGATTGCCACAAAGCAAAACCATCTCCGATTTGCTTGGTCATTCTCTTATTGGGTTGGTGAAACACGGTATGTCCATGGGAAGCAATGGCTGATGGCTGAAGGCCACTGGAATCACATACAACTTTCACCTTATTCCCCATCCAGGTACCAAATTCAATGTCTAAAATTTCAAGGGGAGCTGGATCCAAAAGGTGTGCCGACTTGAGGGATTGCTCAAGCTTTTCCGGAAAAGGGATGGTCGTTGCTTTTTGGATCTCAAAAGACCAGGCGTCATTTTTCCAAAACTTACAGAAAGCAAGATCCAGCCCGTCACCTGAAGTACCGGACATGAGCCCGACCACTTCATAACACTTTGGTTCATCCATGGGTTAAAGTTTGTTAAAAAGGTCTTTCTAAACTTAAAAATAACATTTCATTCAGCAGCCTCCAAGGTAAATTGACTAATTTTGAAGTGGTTTTTGAAAAGAAATGGAAAAGAATTTAAGGCATTGGGCAATAGACATCGGAAATACCAGGATCAAAAGCGGTGTATTCCTCAATGGTAAATTGTTGGAAACCAAATCCTTTACTGACTTATTGTCTTTCCAGGCATATTTTAGACCAAAGGAAGGTGAGCAGGTGATCATGGTCTCTGTTAAATGGAATGAAAATGAGCTGAAAGAAATATTTAACATTCCTTTTCTTTATTTCGACCATAATACACCTTTGCCCATTTTCAATGCGTATGCCAGTCCCGGAAGCCTGGGCCTGGACAGGCTGGCGGCGGTAGTAGGCGGTAGGGCCTTGAAAAGTGAGGGGCCGGTTTTATGTATCGATCTTGGAACCTGCATCACCTATGATTTTCTGGATGGAGAAAACAAGTATCAGGGAGGAGCAATATCTCCAGGAGTTGCTTTAAGAGCCAGATCCATGCATGAGTTTACGGCCAGGTTGCCCCTGGTGCACCTGACAACAGGAGAAAATATTCCAATTACAGGGAAGGATACTGTAAGCTGCATGCAGTCCGGTATTTTCCATGGTGTAGCTGGAGAAATGAAAGCATACATCAGGTATTATCGGGAAGCATTCGGACAAGTTTATGTCTTTATTTGTGGAGGAGATGCCGAAATCTTTGAAAGCTTAATAAAAGACCACATATTTGTAATCCCCAATTTGGTCCTGTACGGATTGGACAGAATTTTAACATACAATGTCGAAAAATAAATTAATTTTGGCCACACTCGGGTTTTTCCTGGGTTTTATTGCCATTTCTACCCATAGTTTTGCTCAATTCACTTCATCAACCTACAGTTCCCTGGGGGTAGGCGTTTTCAATAATTCCGGCCTCACCCAGAATCAGGGAATGGGAGGAATGGGCATAAGTTTTGGGAACAGTTACAGTGTAAACCATGTGAACCCTGCCATTTCTGTTAAAAATGGTGCTTACAGTTTTCAGGCTGCCTTCAATTACAACCAACTGTCTGCAGCCACCGAGTCCAATTCAGAAGTATTGGACGGAGGGGGCCTCAGCTATGTTGCCATGTCCTTTCCCGTCATTCCAAGGAAGTTTACTCTGGGATTGGGCTTAAATCAACTTACTGGAGTAGATTATAACATTACCGTCAATTCACCGGTAACCAATACCTCCCTGGTCTCCCAAAATATGATAGAAGGGAAAGGGGGCTTGAGCCAGGTGTATCTTCAGGGTGGATTTCAGGTATACAAAAATTTGAGTCTGGGGGTAGAGGGTGCTTATACCTTCGGCTCAACGATCAGAACAAATCAACTGGATTTACTTGATGAGGACTTAAATGGCATAGGCATTTCATCTGAATATTATGAAAGGCTGACCTTCAGTGATGTCACCTTTAAGGGAAGTATTTACTATGCCCAGCAACTTGGCGAACAGAAATACCTTAATTTAGGTGCCATTTATCATATTTTTGGTGATATTAGTGGAAAAGAATTTGCAAAAATGGGAGAATCGGGCCAAGCTAGCATTCCCAATTCACCCGGAGATGTGATTTCGGATGACGTTTCCGGAAGTATTTTCTTGCCTAATAAGATAGGTTATGGTGTAACTTATGAAAAAATTAATAAATTTGCTATAGGTGTTGAAGCGCAGTTTCAGGATTTTTCTGATTACAGGGGTTTTAATGCCAGTCAAAGCAACCTTGGAAATGCCTACAAACTATCATTGGGAGGGCAGTACATTCCCGACGCCTTCTCTTTGGAGAGTATGCTGAGCAGGTCTACCTTTAGGGCTGGGCTAGAATATGAAAGATTGCCCTATCTGCTGAACCAAAACCAGATTGATGATATTGGCATTAATTTTGGTACTTCTCTTCCGATATATAGTTTATCGTTATTGAATTTGGCAGTTAAGGTAGGAACAAGAGGAACAGTAAACGATGGATTAGTTAGAGAAAATTATTTTAAAGTTTCTTTAGGGATATCAATAAATGACAACAGTTGGTTTTACAAAAAAGTATTTGAATGATGTTGACAAACATGAAAATTAAATCGGCAATTATCGGATGTTTGTCCTTCCTACTTGTAGGATTGGCACAGGCACAGGAAGGTTGGAATTGGCCTGCAGACACAGAGATGGAAGCCAAAGCCAGAGAGTACAATGCAGCCTATAATGACTATTTAAAAGCTGAAGAGTTTTTGAAAGCCAAAGGACCTTTGCATTGGCTGTTGGTCAACGCTCCGGATTTAAATGAGGCGCTTTACATCAATGGTGTAAAAGTCTACGAAGGAGCTGCTGAAAAAGCATCCGATGAAGCCAAAATAAGTGTCTATCAGGATTCTGTATTGACGATTTATGATTTGAGGAAAGAATTGTATGACAATGAGGCCAATTGGATTGCCAATAAAGCTTATTATGCCTACAAGTATTACAAAGGCAACAAAGACAAAGTAAACATTGCTGTAGATCTTTTTGAAAGAACCATAGATATTCATGGTAAATTGGAGCCATCTTCGCTCAATGCAGCTTATTTTGATGCGGTGTACAGAAATTTTGCTTACAACAAAGCCTACACTCCTGAAGAAATCATTGAGAAATATGAATTTATCACCAGCAAATTGGATGAAGATGAAGCGGCAGGAACAGATGTTTCCAGATCCAAATCTACATTGGAGCAGTTGCTTGCTGCCATGGAAATTATCGACTGTGATTTTATAGAAAATAATATGGGGCCCAAGCTGAAGGCAGACCCCACCAATTTGAAATTGGCAAAACAAATTTTCCAATATTCCATTAAGGAGAAATGTACCAGCAGTGATATTTTTCTGGCCGCTCTGGAGACCATCGATAATGACAGTCCTACTTTCAGCACTTCTCAGGTCAGGGGAATGCGTTATATGCAAAATTCAGAATATGCCAAGGCAGGAGAGCTTTTCGAAAAAGCACTTACCCTGGCAGAAACCGATGAGCAAAAAGCTGAAATTCATTGGGACATGGCCAAAGTACACGCAAACCTTGGCAGAAAAAGCCAGGCCCGTTCCTCTGCTTTGAAAGCTGCAGAGATGAATGGGGAGCGCGAGGCAGACGCACATTCCTTTATCGCAGGATTGATCATGTCCTCTTCCAATGAATGTAAAGGTGGTGAAAGTCGTGTGAAGGATTATTCCATATACATTGCCGCATACAACGAATATGCCAGAGCAGGTAACAATGAAGGTATGGCTAATGCAAAAGCCAGGTTCCCATCTAAAGAGGAATTGTTTACCGAGGGATATCAGATAGGTGATACCATCAACACAGGTTGTTGGGTTGGACAGACTGTTACACTGGCTACAAGAGATTGATACGATGAAAGCCTGATTGATCAGGATTTACTAAAAGAAAGGCGGTAGATTTACCGCCTTTTTTGTTTCCGAATAAGGGAAGCTAAAAGGGTTTTTGGGATAGAAAACAAACCTTATTACCCATCATTCGTCAATTGATACAGTATTGCTTGGTTAAAGTAGGCATTACTGTAAAAATTGTACTTACCTTTGTATCAAGATTATGGTACCGCGTATTTTGAACCGCATTATCGGAAATTTGAAAATTAAATTTTCATATTCCTTCAGTTTTTTCTTTAGGGGGTGTTATGGATTGTTATTGCCGTTGATTTTGACTGGAATAGTTTCCTGTAGGGAAGACGTGGATAAAAGCCAGTTGGAAACCTATGAAGGTCCTATAAGGACCAGTCACCAAATGGAATTGCTTCACAGCGACTCTGCTCTGGTAAGGACCAAATTGATGGCAGATAAGCAACTTGAATTCAGGAATGGTGACAATGAATTTCCAGAAGGGATTGTGATTCATTTCTTTGAAAAGGATGGCACCCTAAGCACGACGATCCGGGCCGACAGGGGCTATTATGACCGGAAAAACAACCTCTACCGGGGTGAGGGAGATGTGCAGGTCCACAATATATTGAAAGAGCAAAAATTGTCTTCCGAAGAACTCTTTTGGGATCGCGCAAAGAAAAAAATTTATACCGATAAATTTGTAACCGTGGAAGAACCCGACAGAACCATCAAAGGTACAGGAATGGAAGCAGATGAGGGTTTTAATGATTATAAATTTAAAAAGGTGACAGGAAGAATTGAAAATGTCCTTTAATTCAGATTTATGAAAATCACGAGTACCATTTTATTGGCTTTGGCGGCAGCTTTAGTGGTCATTGGGGCGCACCTTACCATGAAAGCTGGTATCATGGCCTCCTATCCTCTGTTTATGTTTGCAGTCGTCTTGCTGTTTTGGCACATGTACCGTAAAAACAAGGTGGAAGAATCAGCCAAAAATCAACAAAAATCCGGAAGTAAAAAAAGGAATAAGAACTGATGGGAGATCAATATTTATTGATGGTGCTGGTCAGTTTGTTCTTTTCGGCACTTTTTTCCGGAATGGAAATAGCCTTTGTTTCAGCCAATCGGCTGCACATAGAATTGCAAAGCAAGCAAGGTAAAATTTCCGGTAAAATATTATCCAATTTTATCCAGAATCCAGGTCAGTTCATTGGGACCACTTTGATGGGAAACACCATCAGCCTGGTGCTTTACGGGATTTTTATGGCCTATTTACTAGGTCCTCCTATCGGGTTTTTGCTGCCGGATTCATTGAATACAGAGGCAGGGGTAATGATTGTACAAACCGTAGTGTCTACCCTTGTGGTACTGATTACCGCAGAATTTATTCCCAAGAGTATTTTCATCCTCAACCCTAACAGCCTGCTTGCTTTTTTTTCGTTCCCCTTTGCGGTGATTTATTATATCCTGTACCCCGTTGTTTGGGTAGTAGTGGGTCTTTCCAAATTTGTAATTGTGAAGGTACTTAAATTGGAATACAATGAGGAGAAGCCAGCTTTTACCATTACGGATTTAAACCGTTTCATTCAGAATTACCTCGACCCCAAAGGGGAAGACGTGGACATTGATGCAAAGATTTTTGACAATGCGGTAGACTTTAAAAAAGTTAAAGTAAGGGAATGTATGGTGCCCCGAACGGACATTGTCGCAGTGGAGGTGGAGGATTCTATCCCAGATCTAAAAGAGGTTTTTGTGGAGAGCGGCCATTCCAAAATCATCATTTACAAAGAGACGATTGATGATGTTATTGGATATTGTCACCACCTTGAGCTTTTTAAAAAGCCTAAAACGATTGAAGATATCCTTACGCCAATAATCATCGTGCCTGAATCTGCACTTGCCAATGAGCTGTTGGTCCAGTTTATTAAGGAAAGAAAAAGCCTTGCTTTGGTAGTGGATGAATTTGGAGGCACAAGCGGCATTGTAAGCATGGAAGACATCATTGAGGAGATCTTTGGGGAAATCGAGGATGAGTACGATAATGATGACCTGATTGAACAAAAGGTTTCAAATAATGAATACCTGTTAAGTGCCAGGCATGAAATTGATTATATCAACGAAAAATATGAATGGAATTTGCCGGAAGGAGAATTTGAGACTTTGGCCGGGTTTATTTTATCGCTCACAGAGAGTATTCCCCAAAAAGGGGAGTCTGTAAGTTATGGGCCTTTTACTTTTACCGTGGTGTCCAAGCAGGATCATCGGATAGATACCATCAAAATTAACATAGATTAACCCGTGTTGTGGAAATACTTGATTTATAGATGCGGTAATATTTTGAATTTACCGCTATATGTAATTATTTTGCGACACTTCAAAAAACAGGAGAATGGCATTAATAAAACAAATTAGACAAAGAACAGGTCTTGCGATCGGTGTAATTGCAGTAGGACTGATTTTCTTTTTAGTAGGAGGAGATATTCTGGGTCCGAATTCCATGATTTTGGGATCCGACCGGACCACTGTGGGAGAAATTGCCGGCGAAGACATTTCCTATGATGAATATGTTCAGCGGATTGAACAAACCAAAATGAGGTTTCAGCAGAATACAGGGAGAAATCCGTCAGAAAGCGATTTGTCCAGTATCAGGGACCAGGCCTGGCAGGCCCTTATAGTTGAAAAGATCTTTGCGACACAGTACGAAGAACTGGGGATGCAGGTGTCAGATGATGAGCTGGTGGACATGGTACAGGGTAAAAACATCATTGGAGAACTGAGACGTCAGCTGACCAATCCCCAGACAGGAGAATTTGACCGGGAGCAGTTGATTACCTTTCTACAGTCCCTGGAAAACGCAGATCCCCAGCAACAGGCCTTTTGGGCCCAGCAGGAAAAAATGTTTGCTGACTCCAGGCTCAGGATCAAATACGACAATATGTTGGCTGTTTCAGAATATGCTACAAATGCAGAAGCAAAACTTCAACATAAAAGTGCAAATACCATAGCTGATGTCAGGCATATCCACATACCTTACTACTCGGTATCCGATTCGCTGGTTCAGATAAATGATGCTGAAATCAGGGCTTATATCAGCAAAAACCAGGAAAAGTTCAAAGTTACTGAAAGCAGGGGGTTGAGGTATGTGCGATTTCCACTTCATCCCAGCGCGGAGGATTCTGCAGCTGCTTTGGACCAGATCAATGGCTTGATTGCCGAGCTTAAGGAGACCAGTACCGATTCCTCTTTCGTAGCAAGAAACTCCGAAGCACTTAACCCCTTTATTACTGTAAATCCAGGAGACCCACTTCCACAGAATTTCACCAACAATGTTGATGAACCGGAAGAAGGTGTGGTGTATGGTCCTTTTTTAAGCAATACGTCCAGTTATGTGGCCTATAAGATAACGGATAAATTTGAGGGGGATCCCCGTATGCGGGCAAGTCATATTTTGTTAAGCACAGAAGGTATGACGGATGAAGACAAGGAACAGGTAAGGCAACAGGCCCTGGATGTCCTGGCAGAAGTCAATGAGACCGGTAACTTCGAGGTGGCAGCTGCTCAATATGGGCAGGATGCTACTTCCCAGCGTGGCGGTGATTTGGGTTGGTTTTTTAAGGATGATTTTGTGACAGAATTTGCAGATGCTGTTTTTTCTGCCAATTCCACCGGGGTTATCAACAGATTGGTAGAAACAGAGTATGGATACCATATCATTAAAGTGACCGAGCTTCAGCAGACGCTAACGCAAAAAGTTGCCATACTTGAATTGGAATTAATTGCCAGTGATATAACCAGGAATGATGTATTTAGAAATGCTGATTATTTTGCGGCAAACTCCTCCAACCCATCTACATTTGAGGCAAATGCTGAAAAAGAAGGCTATACTATTTTATCGGCAAGTAATGTAGGACCTACATCCCGAACCCTGAACAACCTTAGCGGGGCAAGGGAAATTGTACGTTGGGCATTTAATGATGCATCCGTGGGAAAGGTTTCCAGGGTTTTTGAACTCGAGGATGCCTATGTGGTAGCTTTGTTATCCAATAAGACAGAGGAAGGTGATGGCAGCATCAATAATCCTGACATCAAGGCGCAGGCTACCCAAGAACTTAAAAACGACAAAAAGGCTGCCTACATAAAAGAAAAAATTGAAGGCATGGAAACATTAGAGGCCATGCAGGAAGCATTTCCTGATGCTTCCATCGGTTCCACGGCAGATCTGCGGTTGAATGCGAGCACATTGCCAGGAGTAGGGTTTGCACCCAAAGCTGTTGGAGCCATTTTCGGCTTGCAGGAATCAGGTGAAATGACAAAGCCCATTCAGGAGGATATAGGGGTGATTGTAGCCGAACTCAACAGTATTATTCCAGCCCCTGAAATTGCAGATTACACCCGTTATCAAAACGAAATTACCAACAATGCTTCACAGAGAACTTCATACATGATCATGATGGCAATGGAAGAACTTGCGGGGGTTAAGGATTACCGATATAAATTCTTTTGATCTGCCCTTAATATGGCCTTAATGGAATCCCATTCTTATAAAGAATGGGATTTTTTCGTTTTCAGGGATTTAATTTTACTAAATTTTGGTTAAAAAATATATGGAAAAGAACTTTGACACCGTGGCATTTAAAGAAAGGCTGGAAGATCAAAATAGTTTTCCTGCTTTGTACATGTTTAAATTTATTGTGCCCAATGGCAAGGAAAGCGAAATTGCCGCATTGCTGCCCAATAATGAGATGAAGGTAAAGACTTCATCTAAAGGTAATTATGTCAGTGCTACCATCAAGGCCATGATGCCTGATAGTCAATCTATCATTGATGTGTACGAAAAGGCAGCAAAAATTGAGGGTGTCATATCACTTTAAAAAAACCTATTTATGTGGAAAGAAGAGAATAATAAATTGAAGCAAACTTTTGAATTTAAAGATTTTACAGAGGCATTTGCCTTTATGACAAGGGTAGCCTTTTTGGCAGAAGCCTATGGTCATCACCCTAATTGGAGCAATGTGTACAATAAAGTAGACATTGAATTGACCACGCACGATAAGGGGAATACCATCACCGAGAAGGACAGGAAATTGGCAAAAGCCATTGACGAGTTGAATTGATGGATGAGGGTTCCTCCATTCGTTTGTATTTGGTTCCCACTCCGATAGGAAACCTGAAAGACATTACTTTACGAGCCCTGGATGTATTGAAAGAAGCAGATGTCATATTGGCGGAAGATACCAGGACTTCAGGAAAATTGCTGAAACATTTTGACATCAGGCGTCCATTGGAAAGCTATCACATCCATAACGAACATAAAAATGTTTCCCGTATTTTGGATAGGATGGCAGACGGTATGGTTTTCGCATTGGTAACCGATGCAGGCACACCTGGTATTTCTGATCCTGGGTTTTTACTCGTAAGGGAAAGTATTGCTGCTGGTTTCGAAATTTGTAGTTTACCCGGGGCCACAGCCATTATCCCTGCACTCGTCAATTCCGGTCTACCAAACGATCGATTTGTATTTGAGGGTTTTTTGCCGCATAAAAAAGGCAGAAAAACCAGAATTGAATCTTTGATATCGGAAAGCCGGACCATGGTCTTTTATGAATCCCCTTATCGCCTGTTGAAAACCCTGCAACAGCTATCAGAAGCCTTTGGTCCCGAAAGGCAGGCCTGTGTGAGCAGAGAAATTACAAAATTGCATGAAGAAAATATCAGGGGAAGTCTTATTGAGTTGTTAAATTACTATCAGGAGCACACTTTAAAAGGGGAGATAGTACTTACTGTTGCCGGAAAAGAATAAATATGGATTTAGAAAAGATCAGTCAAAATGTTGCGGAACTTGCCCGGCAAGCCGGAGCTTTTATTCGGGAAGAAGGAGCGACTTTCAATAAAGATAAAGTGGAGCAAAAGGGCTTTAACGATTTGGTCTCCTACGTAGATAAAGGGGCTGAAGAATTGATAGTTCAGGGGTTAAGTAAAATTTTGCCACATGCTGGTTTCATTACAGAGGAAGGCACTAAGGCTGATTCCGGGAAAGAATTGACCTGGATTGTAGATCCCCTGGATGGCACCACCAATTTTGTACATGGGATTCCTGTGTATGCAGTTTCCATTGCCCTGGCAAATCGCAACGAAATTCTGGTGGGAGTGGTTTACGAGATCAATCTTGACCAGTGTTTTGTCGCGTACAAAGGATCCGTTTCCACTTGTAATGGTAAACCCATCGGGGTTAGTAAGTCAGTTCACCTGGCCAATAGCCTGGTGGCTACCGGATTCCCGTATGATGATGGTGGGAAAACCGACAAGTATTTAGACTTGCTAAAGTTTTTCCTTCAAAATAGCCATGGATTAAGGCGGCTGGGATCGGCTGCAGTTGATCTTTGCTATGTAGCCTGTGGTAGGGTGGAAGGCTATCTGGAATACAATTTACAATCCTATGATGTTGCTGCTGGGACCCTGATCGTCCAACAGGCCGGAGGAAAAGTAACGGATTTAAAGGGAGGTAATGATTTTATTTTCGGACGACAAATACTGGCGAGCAACGGAAAAGTTCATAAAGAGCTGCTGGATGCCGTTCAAGAGCATTTTGCATTTTAGGAAGAAATATTTGACTATATGATATTGTGATTAAATGCAAAAAAGGTAATTTGAAAAAAATTATTTCGCCTGTGAAAAAATAATTTGTATTTTCACTATAATTGATTAGCTTTCATTTACTTATAAGAGCAGACAATTTAACAAGCTGATCACCCAGGTCTATCCCAGCTAAGACTGAAAGAAATTGTTGATTGCTGCTTATCAGTTTAACAATATATCAAGATGAATATAGGAATTTTAGGTGGTACGAACCTGGCGACCAATTTGGGTAATAAATTTATCGGCAGAGGAATGGATGTGGTTTTTGGTGTGAGAGAAGGTTTTAGTACCAGAAAAGTGGAGTGGAAAATACTCAAGATGCAAAACCACTATGTTTTAAATTATGCGGATGCCATATCCGCTTCCGATGTGGTGATCATTTGTTGTGAGAATGAGTTTTTGCCCGTTGTTTGTGATTACCTGAAACAATACGGTTCCCCTGATAAATTGTACATTGACAGTACCAATGGGGTGCATGACGAAAGTCTGGAATGTAATACTACCTATATCAGGGAAAAAACAGGATATCAAAGAATTTTTAAAGCTTTTAATAATTTAGGATTGGATTACCCTAAATCAGATCCTTTAGAATTGATTAAGGAAACTTATTTTTGTGGGGATAACACCAATGACAAGCAACTGTTAAAGAAGCTCATTGAGCTGATAGGGTTTAAAGCCATTGATGCGGGAATGATTAAAAATGCCTGTCTCCTGGAAGCGGTTTACCACCTCAGTAAGGAAATTTCAATGGCCAAATCCGGGGATTGCCATTTTCGACTGATGTCAGTTTGATATTATTGAATTTTATTGTAATTTTTTAGCCTGTACCAATTTCCTGCATGTGATCGGTATCGTTTTTGTGATAATTAATTCCGTATACCTTATTGGTAGAAATGCGTATATATCAAAGTGATTACGTATTGTAATTTTTAGAAAATTCTCAACTTATGAAAAAGCTTTTGTTTATCGTTATTGCCGTATTTGCCATTCTGATGGTGGTACTGGCGGCAGTTCCTTATTTATTTAAGGATGAGATTTTTAACAAATTGGACCAGGAACTGGCGAAGACTGTAAACGCACAGGTCTATTATGACCGTGATATGCTCAGTCTGAGTGTTTTTAAAAATTTCCCTCAATTGACAGCCGGTATGGGTGAATTTGGAATCAAGGGGAACTCCCCATTCCAAAATGACACACTGGTCCATCTGGGAAGAATGCAGGTTGACCTGGATATCTGGTCTGTAATTTTTGATGACAACCCCAGCCTGAAAGGCATTCACCTGCTGGATGGTGAAATTTATGTCAAGGTGCTGGAAGACGGAATGGCCAATTATGACATCATGTTTGAAAATGAAGAGGAGGAAGTAGCGGAAGCCACTCCTTCCGCTTTTCAGTTGGGTATTGATTTGATTGAGGTTCGCAACCTGAATTTTATCTATGATGACCGCAGCCTGGATTATATAATGGTTTTGTCAGATATGAACCTGGAGGGTAGTGGTGAGCTCAGCACAGATGTTTACGACCTGGACCTGACCGGTGGGGGAAATATTGTCAACCTCAGCTACGAAGGTATTGAATACCTCACAAAGAAGAAGATGACCATTGATTCGAAAATCAATGTGGACTTGAATGAGATGCGGTTTGCAGCCAAGGATGCCAATCTTACTCTCAATGAATTTGGTTTTGGAGTGGATGGATTTTTGGCCTTGCCCGCTGATGATATAGAAGTAGACGTTCGTTTTAATGGCGATAACAATGATTTCAGGAGTGTGTTGTCTTTGGTCCCTGGGATTTACTCGGAATCCTTTCAGGATCTGAACACTTCGGGCGAAATGGATTTTTCCGGAATGGTCAAGGGAGTGTACAACGAGAGTTCCTTTCCGGCTTTCCAGTTTAACCTTAACATCGATGATGGCATGTTTCAATACCCGGAACTTCCCAGACCCGTGCAGCATGTCAACATGGATTTGACGGTACTCAATGAATCAGGTAATCTGGATTACACATCTATTAATCTCTCTAAATTTTCCCTGGAATTTGGAAACCAGCCTTTCATTGGTAGTTTTATGCTGAAAGACCTTGTCAACTATGAAATGGATGCCAAGCTTAAGGGAACATTGGACCTGTTAGAGATGACAGCTATTTTTCCTTTGGAAGACATGGAGTTAAAAGGTAGGTTGGCCATTGATGTAGATGCAGCTGGGAGATATGATACCCTTTCGGGGGAAATTCCAAAAATAGATGCTGAAGTTTCCCTTAGTGATGGATTTATCAAAAGCAATGCCTATCCAGCACCCCTGAATAATATAAATGTGAAGGCCATGGCCTTGAATAAAACCGGGCAGATGAAGGATCTGACAGTGAATGTGTCTTCTTTTGGATTTGAATTGGAGGAGGAGACGATAACAGGGAAACTTTTAATCGATAATTTGGAAGCATTGAATTATGATTTTTCTATTCATGGTGCTTTAGATTTGGGAAAGATGGCTTCTATTTTACCTCTGGAGGAAATGGTTTTGGAGGGAAGAATTCAGGCTGACATAGATGCAAGTGGAAGTTATGAGGCCATCGAAAAGAAACGGTTTAATCAATTGGCCACAAGTGGTGAATTAAAAGTAAGTGATTTTTACTATGCGGATCCGGAGTATCCCCAGGGAATACGCATTCATGAAGCCAGTACTGAGTTTGGCCCACAGGCCATCCAGCTTTCTTCCATGGATGCCAGGTTTGGGAAAAGCCCGGTACAAGCCAATGGGACCTTGTCCAATTACATGGCTTACCTTCTGGGTGAAGCCGGACAGGAATTGAAAGGTGATCTCAACCTTTATTCCAGTAATTTCAATGTCAATGAGTGGATGACGGATTCGGAAGATACTGATGCAGATACTACATCCCTGGAATTGGTGGCATTACCAGCCAATATTGATTTTAGGATGAAAGTTGAAGCGGATCGTATTACCTATGACAACCTTACCCTCGAAGATGCCAGCGGGAGCATGCACCTTAAAGATGCTGTACTGCGACTGGAAGGATTCAAGACAAAAACTCTTGGTGGATCTCTTGCTTTTGATGGTTCTTACAATACCAGAGATATCTTGCACCCTTCCTTTGATATGACACTGGACATTAGCAGCCTGGGGGTTCAGGAGGCTTTCCAGTCATTTGTAACGGTTCGGGCATTCGCGCCCATTGCACAACATGTTACCGGTAATTTTTCAACGAAGTTTTCATTTTCCGGGTTATTGGGTCAGGATATGATGCCGGTATTGTCTAGCCTGGATGGAAAAGGCCTCATTCGACTGGCCGAGACAGCCATCAGAGATAGTCCTATTATTCAGGGGATTACCAGCATTACCAAACTGAACGATGCTGCCACCCTGCGATTGAAACCCTTGAATATCAGCGCTGAAATCGTCGATGGGATGTTGAATATCGCCCCCTTTGAGTTACAACTTTGGGATTACCCTACAAGGATTCAGGGAAGTACCGGTTTCGATGGTAGAATCAACTATCTGGTGGCAGTAGATGTTCCAGCCAATAAATTCGGTTCGCAAATCAACAACCTTGTATCTGGAGCTTTAGGAACAGACCTTTCCAATACAACCATTCCACTTACTTTCAATGTTGGGGGTAGTTACAGTAAACCTGAGGTAAGCCTGGCCTCTGCTGATAATTTGGAAAGCTACCTTGCAAATACCTTGAAAAGCAGGTTGACCAATGAAAAGGAAAATGTTCAGGAACAAATTGCTGCTGAATTTAAAGCCAAGGAAGATAGCCTGAAACAGGAAATCAGTGAGAAGGCTCGTGTGGCCAGGGATAGTGTGGAAAAAGAAGCGGAAAAACTAATTGAATCATCTAAGGAAAAAGCAGTGGATGAAGTTAAAAACTTGTTAAAAGGGTTTACCAACAGGAAGAAAACAGCTGAACCCGAAAAACCAAACCCGGAATAATCTTATCGAAGATATTCCAATAGGTAATACCAGCCTGCCAAAGTAAAAAATGACAGGGGTATGCCTATGCCTACCAGGAGCGAAGCAAGTTTTGGCCTGAGGTTAAAGTTAGTTGCGATGATGGATGAGGTAATCATGGAAGCCATGGCCGCTTCCATGACACTTACCTTAAAAATAAGGTTTTGCGCAGGACTATCCCCAAGTATCCAGAAATAAATCAGAAAAATCACCAGGGGAATCAGGAATAGTTTATGCGCTAAACCAAACCAAAGGAAATTGTCTTTGATATCTTGAGGCCTGATTTTGATTTGCAGCCCTACGGCGATCAATGCTATCGGTGTAAGGGTAGCAGAAAAACTCCTCAGAACATGTTCCACCATTCCTCTGATCTCCACTTGAAACAGGTTGAGCAACAAGGCCAAAATAAAAAACAAGAAGGGTGGGAAGAGCAGCATTTTCTTAGAAATATCTCTTTTACGCATTTTTTCTTCACCATAGATGGAAGCCACAATGATGGCCAGACTGCTAACCACCAGAAATGATCCCGGCTGATCTACCAAAACAGCAATTTTCAAGCCCTCAATGCCATAAATTGCTTCTATGATAGGATAACCAACAAATCCTGTATTGGATAGGCCCCCACATATGATCAGGCAGCCAATGGTATTTCTTTTCCAGTCAAATTTTTTTCCCAGGTAACCAAAAAGTAACCAGCTTAGGGAAAAAACAATCCAGGCAACAGAAATGGGCAAAAGCAGGGACAAGCTGAGCTCCAGTTTGGAAATATGCAGCAGGGAAACGGCAGGCAGCACCACATAAATCAGGTAAGCATTAAGGGCTTTGGGGGCATCAGTGGGAAACTCCCGGATCCTTTGCAGTAAGATGCCCACCAAAATAGAAATGATAACAAGTAGTATGTTGGCCATGGGTAGATATAGGTTCCAAAATTAGATGAATGCGCAGGAAATACCCACGGCAGGTTAAAAAAACGCTGGAAAATCAGATGTATCCAAAATGAGCTCTCTTTTGATTGAAATAAGCCTTCAGTTCGGGATACAATTTGCTTTCGGCAACAGGGATTCCCTTCAATGTTTGATTGATATTGCCCATTTCTGAATCAGGATCTACTTCAAGGGACTCTACCAGCAAAATAAGTTCTTGAAGTGGAAGGGGACCATCGCTGTATTCTGGCTTGGTTTTGTATTCATTTCCGTAAAAGTCAATGATTTCGAAGAAAATTTCACCATCTAGTGCAGTGGCAAAAATACAGATTTCTTCTCCCCATTGACTTTCCGGGTAGGTTAGTTTGACCAAAAGTGAACTTGCTCCTGTTCCGTTAAAGTATGTTTCCGGTTTGTAATCGAAATTCATCCTGGGACAAATATAGGAGTTTTACCAGCTAATTCGAAATGAAAAATCATTTCAGGTTAAAAGTTAGCCAAGACTAAATAAAATATAAGACATATCTTTCATTTTTGTTGTTCAGTCAGGTAATATTGTTTAAATTTGGGCATTAGTACCGGATACATTGAGATTTATCAGAAAAATATTGCCCCCTGTAAGCTTTGGACTATTGGTCCTGGTCCATCTGATGCTTCTCAATAGTGTGGTTTTTTACCACGAGCATGACCTGGAAACGGGGGAGACTATCAGGCATGCACATCCTTTTTTATCTGAAGAAGAGGAGCAAAACAGGGAGCATTCAGAAAATGAGCTCATCCTGCTGGATATGCTTACCCATGCCCAATTCTTTGTTCCGGAGATCTGGGGTTTTATTGCTGGAGCAAGTGGAGTATTTGAGGTTCCCAGTCCGTTTATCCTTCTTGAAAGTCCTGGTCTTCAGATCAGGGAAAAGTTATCTCTTAGAGGTCCACCATTGTTTTTTTTCATTTCTTCTATGCCCTGATATTGGTTTGGGCATGTCAGGACTCACCTTTTAAAGGCTATCCCTACCGGAAAGCGATTTTGGGGGTGGTTCATTCTTTAATTCACAAAACAAAAAACATGAAAATTATACTATCCCTGATGGTAGGCCTTTCCATTGGCCTTTCCACTGTTCAGGGGCAAAATAATGCCGTTTCCGGTACTATCAAGGATGCTGAAACCAATTTACCTTTACCCGGGGTTACCGTTTTTATTCCAGAATTAAGCAGAGGGACCGTATCTGATGAACAGGGCTGGTTTTCGGTGGGTAATCTTCCGTCCCGGAACCTTACTTTTCAGTTTTCCTTCCTGGGATATGCTACCGAATTGTCCAAGGTAAATCCTTCCAGGCAAGAGTATCCCCTTGAAATGGCTATGGAGTCTGCAACGACCACTGTAGATGAAGTGGTGGTGTCCGGAGTGTATGTGATGGGTAGAGAAAGTTCCCCTATTTCAATTGAAAAAGTTAACAGGGGAGCTATTTTAAAGAATCCTGCACCCAGTCTGATGACAGCTTTGGCCAAAACACCTGGAGTTAGCGAGGTATCTTTAGGTCCAGGTATCAGCAAACCGGTTATAAGGGGATTGTCCTTTAGCCGGGTTTTGTCTGTTTACCAGGGGGCCAGGTTCGAAAACCAGCAATGGGGAGCAGACCATGGCTTGGGATTAACGGAGACTGGTCTTTCTGGTGTAGAAATCATCAAAGGGCCGGCATCCATCATTTACGGTTCAGGAGCCATGGCTGGAGTAGTTAACCTTATAGAAGACCCTGATGCAGCTTCCGGCGAAATAGCCGGAGATGTGAATCTCCGCATGTATGGCAATTCCCTGGGCCGACGCCTCGAGACAGGTGTTAAAGGAGCAGGAGAAAAAGGGTTTTTCTGGTCTGTCAGAGGAGCAGCCGAGTCCCATGCAGACTATTTGGATGGCTCAGGGAAGACGGTAGGAAATACCCGATTCAACACCGAAAACATCAAAGCAGGTTTGGGATTGCGGAAAAATTGGGGAGATACCCGGTTGAGGTACACTTATCTGAAACAGGAGTTGGGTATTTTGGACGAAAACAACCAGGAGCTATTGGTTACAAGCCGGAATGATAGAAGCCCTCAATTGCCGTTTCAGCAGGTTGCTGATCACTTCCTAAATTCGGAAACCAATTTATTTCTGGGAGAAGATAAGATAAAAGCGACTTTTGGATACCATTGGAATTTCAGGGAGGAGACAGAGGAGGATTTTGATCAGGTCGACTTGGGGCTCAGGCAGACCAATTTCATGTACGATATCAAGTATTATAAGTCCCTAAATAAGGATACCGAAACCATATTCGGCATACAGGGATTTTACCTGAATACCAATAATGATGTAAATGCTGCAGAAATATTGATTCCTGATGCGACAAAAGATGACCGTTCTGCCTATGCCCTGATCAATTATGCCAATGCCAAATGGGTTTTGCAGGGTGGCATCCGGTACGATTACCGCAAGGTCACTGCGGATGCCAGCGGAGCCAATTTTATTGATTATGGTTTTGAACTGCCTGGTTTACCTGAGGATCGGATGCTCAGCAGGTCTTTTGATGGATTGACGGCAAGTGGAGGCGCTACTTTCAGGCCCTCTGATAAATGGAGGTTTAGGTTAAATGTAGCTTCAGGCTTCCGGGCTCCTGATTTGGCGGAACTTTATTCCAATGGCCCCCATCCCGGGACAGCCAGATTTGAGCGGGGAAGTGCAGGTTTTGAGCGGGAGCAGAACATACAATCCGATCTGGGAATCAGGTACAGGTCTGCCGATTTCTCCTTGTCATTGGAGGGTTTTTACAATGTGGTTAACAATTATATTTATTTTGCTCCCACCGAAGAAAAAGTGGGGGACTTGACCGTTTGGAGTTTTGAGCAGGACAATGCCAGACTGTTTGGGGGAGAGGCTTTTTTGGAGCTTCATCCTGCGGCAGTTCCCTGGCTTTCCGGAAACACTTCTTACAGTATCGTCATAGGCAGGAGGCAGTCTGATCAATCTTACCTGCCCTACATACCAGCTTTTCGCTGGAATCAGGACCTGAATTTAAGTCTTAATAGCATAGGGAAGTTATTGAATCCCTATGTAAACCTGACAGGAAGTTTGGTATTGGATCAAAACCGTCCTGCGCCACTGGAGGATGCCACCCCTGGGTATTATCTTTTGGGTGTTCATTTGGGAAGCGGCTTCCAAATTTGGCAACAGGAGATGAATGTATTTGTGTCAGCAAATAATGTATTGAACACCAACTATCTGGACCATATGTCCTTATACAGGCCCTTCGGTATAAATCAAATAGGCAGAAACATCTCTTTGAACCTTCAGGTTAAATTTTGACCTGAAAATTAGGGAAGCATAAGCTAAATTTCAATCCTCCTTCCATCTAATGGGGGAGGAACATAATTATTGATTTTAATGCCAATCAAAATGAAAAGACAATTGGATTATAGATAGTTTAGAAGTAATTTTGGCATTCGAATTTGAATTAAACCTGTTTGCATATGCCAGACCTTACCGCATTTGGCTGAGGTTTGCAGCGCTAAAATGACAAGATCATTACATGAAAAGAGATCAACTGATATTTGACCTGATCGCAAAGGAAGAAGACCGCCAAAAGAGAGGAATAGAGCTGATCGCCTCAGAAAATTTCACAAGTAAACAAGTAATGGAGGCGGCTGGCAGTGTGCTGACCAATAAGTATGCTGAAGGACTTCCGGGAAAAAGGTACTACGGAGGCTGCGAGGTAGTTGATAGCATTGAGCAAATAGCCATAGACAGGGCAAAAGAGCTTTTTGGGGCCACATGGGCCAATGTACAGCCCCATTCCGGAGCTCAGGCCAATGCTGCCGTGTTTTTAGCCTGTCTGAATGCAGGTGATGCTATTTTGGGATTTGACCTTTCGCACGGCGGACACCTTACCCATGGTTCTCCCGTAAATTTTTCCGGAAAATTATATGAACCACACTTTTATGGCGTGGAAGAATCAACCGGGCTGATAGACTATGATAAAGTTGAGAAAAGAGCCCTGGAAGTCAAACCCAAATTAATCATCTGTGGTGCATCTGCTTACAGCAGAGACTGGGACTATGAAAGGCTCCGGTCAGTGGCAGATCAGGTTGGAGCGATTCTATTGGCTGATATCTCTCACCCATCTGGATTGATAGCCAGGGGCTTATTGAATGATCCTCTGGAGTATTGTCATGTAGTCACAACTACCACGCATAAAACATTAAGGGGCCCCCGTGGAGGATTGATATTGATGCGGGAGGATTTTCCCAACCCGTTTGGAATCAAAACCCCAAAAGGAGAGTTAAGAAAAATGTCATCTATTCTGGACTCAGGAGTATTTCCAGGCACACAGGGAGGGCCACTGGAGCACATCATTGCTGCAAAAGCCATTGCCTTTCAGGAAGCACTTTCTGATGAATACATGCAATATGTATTGCAGGTGAAGAAAAATGCCGCAGAAATGGCAGAAGCTTTCGTACAAAAAGGGTATCAGTTGATATCAGGAGGAACTGATAACCATCTGATGTTGATTGATTTAAGAAATAAAAACCTGACAGGTAAAATTGCGGAGGAGACCTTGGGTAAAGTGGATATTACCATTAACAAAAACATGGTACCTTTTGACACCAAATCCCCCTTCGTAACTTCAGGCATGCGGATAGGCACAGCGGCCGTGACAACAAGAGGGTTGAAAGAAGCCGATATGAAAAAAATTGTGGAATTGATAGATCAATCGTTAATGCATCATGAAGATGATGCTGCTTTGAAGGATGTCAAAGCATCGGTTAATGAGTGGATGGTTCAATTTCCTTTATACTAAATAAGAATTAAGTGGCACTTGATCAATACAAAGAAGAAGAGGAAGAAGATAACGGAATGTCCTTTTTGGACCATTTGGAACAACTTCGCTGGCATTTACTGCGTTCCATTTCTGCTATACTGGTATTCATGGTATTGGCATTTCTTTCCAAGAGCTTCGTTTTTGGCCAGGTAATCCTGGGTCCTTCCAAAATAGACTTCATCACCTACAGGGTGTTGTGTCAGGTCTCGGATTTTTTCTCCCTGCCGGCACTTTGTATTGAGAAATTGCCTTTTATTATTCAAAGCCGTCAGATGACAGGTCAGTTTTCCATGCACATTACCTCTAGTTTGGTGGTGGGGTTAATTGCAGCTTTTCCCTACGTTTTTTGGGAAGTATGGCGGTTTATCAGTCCGGGCCTGTATGACAAGGAAAAAAATGCTGCTCGCGGCGCTGTCTTTTTTGTCAGTCTTTTGTTTTTTCTTGGAGCAGCTTTCGGTTATTATATACTTTCTCCCCTTTCTATTAATTTCCTGTCCAATTACCAATTGGATCCCTCCATTGCCAATGAATTTGACATTACCTCCTATGTGTCCACTTTGGCCATGTTGGTATTGGCATCAGCGGTGATGTTTCAGTTGCCCATTGTCATCTATTTTCTTACCCAGGCAGGTTTGGTTTCTTCGTTGATGCTGAAGACTTACAGAAGGCATGCCATAGTGGTGATTCTGGTTTTGTCGGCATTGATTACCCCTCCGGATGTAATCAGCCAGATTCTTATAGCCATGCCCATATTGGTGCTATATGAGGCAGGAATCATCATTGCCAAAAGATTGGAGAAAAAGCGTAGAAAAGAAGATTTAGAGAACGGATTTTAATGCATAAGTGATGTCAAAGAAAATAGCCATCGGGGGAGACCACGCAGGGTTTGCCTACAAACAGGATCTGATTAAAATATTGGAAAGTAAAGGATATGAGGTCAAGGATTTCGGGCCTTTTACCGATGAATCGGTAGATTATCCAGATTATGTACACCCATTATGCCAGGCTGTAGTTTCCGGTGAATTTTTTCGGGGAATAATCATTTGTGGCAGTGGCAACGGTGTGGCCATTACTGCGAATAAGCATCAGGAAATCCGGGCGGCGATTTGTTGGAACGAAGAACTTGCGGCATTGGCCAGGCAGCACAATGATGCCAACCTGATTGCCATTCCCGCAAGGTTTGTGTCCTTTGAGTTGGCAGAAAAAATGGCCAGCATTTTCCTGGACACTGCTTTTGAGGGTGGAAGGCATGCCAGGAGAGTCAACAAAATACCTTGTTGAACTCCCAATCTCTTGTTTCTGATTATTCCTGTACCTGTGATTTACCTGATTTTTCTGTAATGTCCAGGACCATCCTGCTGGTATAGGGATTCGAAAATGGGAATGTCTCTGACCCATTGCTCAAAGAGCTTTTCTTCGTCTATGATCAGTTCGGGTGATTCTTTTTTGAGGTCCTGATAAATCCTTACTTTTCTTTCCATTTCGCTCATTCCGTCAAAATATATGCGGGTTAGCCTGAAATTCAGATAGGGACTTGCTGCTTTGGTTTGATAATAGATGTTTTGATTGTTTCCCAGAACCATCACTGCGGTTTCTTCCGGAATGGAAGAGCTTTCAGATAGATCGATTTTGTATCGCTTAAAGGAAGTTTCGTTTTTTTGGTAAAAAACCCAGCTATAGCCAATAAAAGGGATAATCAAAAGAAAACCATAAGCTATGGTCTGCCGGACCATTCGCTTGCTGCTAATGGTAAACAGGTGTGTGGTGAAGTATGTAATGGCCGGAATAATGGTAATAAACTGGTAGGGGCTGATCCTTTCCATTAGGAAAAATGCACTTATATTGAAAAGCAAAAAGAACAAAAACAATTGATTTTGTTTTTGTTGGTTCACATTCATGCGGTGTGTCAGGTTATTTGAAAAATAACCGATCAGTGCCAGGGCCAATGGTAGCGAAAAAATGTATAGCAGGTCTTTTATATCCACATGATAAAGTCGGTCTATCTTCAGTCCCAAAACAACATACAAGTGGAAAAATTCGGATAAACTATCTTTCCAAAAATAATAAACAGCACAAAAAGCGATTGGCAAAAGGTATGAGGCCAGCAAAAGATTCAATTGCTGAAAAGAAAAACCGTTTACCAATAGGCCTGTCAGGATGAGGAAAGGAAGCAGTGCCAGGTAAGAAAAATGAAAACAGAAAGCAATTCCCCCCCAAATTCCCATCAACAAAATAGAAGGAACAGGGTTAGCATTAATGGCAGTCAGCCGGAGCAGTTGCCCAAGTGCCAATAGGATAAAGGTGTTTCCCATCAATGCGGGGGATAAGGTCATGAAATCGAAGGACAGCTGGTACAGAATGACCATGATAAAAGCAGGAAGGTAGTTGGCCTCTTCATAGGCATTGATTCTAATCAGCAATTCATTGATATAAAAGACCTGAAACAAAATGAGCAAAAAGGAGATGATGGAAAAGGAAGTGAGCGAATTACCGAATAATATATGGTTTAATCCGTAGATCCAGGCAGAAAAGGGACCGGTACTGTCAATGGTATCTACAAAATGTAAATTCCCGGCGGAAAGCCTTTCTCCCAATAATTGCCATAGCAGTTCAGGTTGAGTGATGGGTATATCCATCAGGTAATAAGGAATGCGGAATAAAATGAAAAGGAAAAAGATTCCGATCATCCGCAATGGATCATTTAATTTGAAAAATTCCAGCAAGATTAGTATTTGTTTAAAACTCAATATACGAAATTAAAGGTTACCCGGATATTTCACTAAATTTGCTAGTAATAAATATTTTAAAATGGAAAGTAAGAGACAGCAAAAATATTCCAAATTGATTCAAAAAGAGTTGGGGGAAATATTTCAACGCGAAGGAAAGCCATTGGTAGGTAAGGCTATGGTAACCGTGACCAGGGTTTTGATAAGCCCTGATCTGGGAGTAGCCAAGGTAAACCTCAGTTTTTTATTGGCCGATAACGATGCACTTTTTTCCAGGATCAATGATAACAAGGGACAGATTAGGAAGTTTCTGGGAAATAGGATTGGTAAATCTGTGAGGATTATTCCTGAGCTGGTTTTTTACCTGGATGAATCTGCCGCCTATGCCCAGCATATGGATGAAGTTATTTCCAAATTGGATATTCCGGAAGATGCGGATGAGGATGAATCCGATGATGAGATTAATGACTAGTTAAAAATCATTTGAACCTTTCTTATTTCATAGCGGCCAGATATTTTAGAAGTAAAGAGAAAAAAAACTTCATTACTGTTCTATCCAGAATCTCTATGATTGGGGTGGCAGTAGGCACCATGGCATTAGTGGTGGTATTATCGGTTTTTAATGGTCTTGAAGGCCTTATCAAGGGCTTATATGCTTCATTTGATGCGGACCTAAAGGTTATGCCAGTCATGGGAAAATCATTTGAGGTCAATGATGATTTTCTGTCTGAGATAAGCGGTATGGATGGTGTTGAGATATTGACAGAAGTGATCGAGGACAATGCCTTGGTGAGGTATGGAGAGCATCAGGTAGTGGCCACCTTAAAAGGAGTTTCTGAGAATTTCCTGAAGCAGAATCGTTTTGAAAAAGGATATTTTTCCGGTGAAATGAGTTTGGGAGAGGGGGATCGTCCCCAGGCTATTTTAGGTCGCGGCCTTTCTTATTTTTTGTTACTGGATTTGGATGATGATTTTGAATTGATGCAGGTTTTTTATCCCAAGGAACCTAGAGCAGGGAGTATTGATCCCAGCAGCATGTACAATAGAAGTGTCATTCAACCTGCTGGCATTTTCAGCATAGAAAAACAATATGATGATGAATACCTGATTGTTCCTCTGGATTTTGCTGCGGATCTATTGGAATATGGCAATAAGAGATCGGCCCTTGAAATAAAAGTAGCGGATGGATTTTCCATAGACAATGTAAAATCAAATCTCAGGGATCATTTGGGAGAAGAATTTTTGGTCAATGACAGCAACGAACAACATGCAAGTCTGCTGATGACCATCAGGTTGGAAAAATTATTTGTATTTCTTACCCTAACATTTATTTTGGCGGTTGCCTCTTTTAATATATTTTTTTCTTTGAGCATGTTGGCTATCGAAAAGAAAAAAGACATAGCAGTGCTAATGGCCATGGGGGGGACTCAAAAGTTTATCAGATCCATTTATTTAAAAGAAGGCGCAATTATCGCATTTTCCGGTGCTTTAATAGGCTTGTTGCTGGGATTTCTTATCTGTTGGGTACAGGACAGTTACGGATTGGTTTCATTGGGTGTTACTTCTTCCATTGTAGATGCCTATCCCGTAAAAATGCGCTGGACGGATTTTCTTTATACCAGTCTAAGTGTGGTAGTCATCACCCTCATCGCCTCTTACAGACCAGCCTTAATTGCTTCAAAGGTAAAAACTACCATGCATTTATAGGGGAATAAGTGTAGGATTTGTTTATTTTTTTTAAATATTTCTGTAATTTGCAAACTGCCAATTTCAAAAACAGCAAACAATAATTTCGACTTTGTTCAAAAAATGTTTAAATGAAAGTAGCTTCTGATAAGCCATTTGAAATCGTATACTCCTTGTTCAGTCATGAGTTTTTGGGCATTCTTTTTGAATCTTTTGCAATTCAATTGGATGAAAAAGGAAGGTTGTCATTTGCCTACCAAAATATTTCCTATCAAAATGCGGGCGAATTTAAGGAAAAGATAGACGAAACTGATTTTGAATTGATCCGGCTGATGGACAGTATGCAGCAAGAGGCTGTTGTCAAAAAGTTTAATGCTAAAAATCATAAGCCCAAGGAATTTTTGAGGAAGGTATTTGATGATGCAAATCCTACCCAGGCCAATAAGGAAATCCAAAAACTTATAGAAGGAAGACTGGAACTGACCAGGTCTCAAATTTTGGAAAAAATCAAGCACAAAAGACTTTTTGAAATGGGTAATGATGGTAATCCTGTTTGGAAGGAGATCTCCATAATGCCGGAAAAAGCCTCTGTGTTGTTTCATTTTCGAAGAAATGAGGAGAATACCCATTATTTTCCCACCCTGAAATACCAAGATGAAAAATTGGAATGGCAGTACAAAGGCAGTTATTTGATTTGTCATCAACCTGCCTGGTTGGTAGTAGAATCACGTCTTTTTAGCTTTGAGAAAGATGTGGACGGTAAAAAATTAATGCCGTTCCTGAATAAAAAATTCATAGTAATACCCAAAAAAGTTGAGGAATCGTATTACAAGAAATTTGTTACCCAACTTGTGGCTTCCTTTGATGTATTTGCCAAAGGTTTTGAAATAAAAGTAGAGCGGTCGAACCCACAACCCGTACTTTTTTTGGGAGATTTACCGGGTAATCCCACGGTCGATATGTTTGGAAAAGAAATCGCAGATGAGGAAGAGGAAAAAATGGTTTTTGACCTCCGCTTTAATTATGGGGATTTTACATTCCGTGCCGATCAGGCCAGACCGAGCAATGTTGAACTGGAAAAAAATGGCGATGACTATACTTTTTACAAGGTGGTTAGAGACTTGCCCAAAGAACGGTTTTACGGAGATTTGCTTAAGAACAACGGGTTACCTGTAAAGTATGGCCGGCATTCCATGAAAAAAAGGGAAGCCTACGACTGGATCATCAACCACAGGCCGGAATTGGATGATCTTGGAGTCAGGATTCAACAGACCAGCAATGAAAAGGGTAAAAAATATTTCATCGGTGCTGCCAAAATTAATGTTAGCATCAAGGAAAAGATTGATTGGTTTGATGTTGAGGCTACTGTCATGTTTGGTGATGTTGAAATTCCTTTTTTAAAATTCAGAAAAATGCTCATGAAAGGAAAAACCGAGATTGAGCTTCCAAACCATGAAATTGCCATCATTCCCAAATCCTGGTTTGTCAATTACGGAGAGATATTTTCCTTTATGGAAGAAGGCGAGTCGGAGATTGGTAATTTTAAGCTGAAGAAGCACCATATTGCCCTGGCACAGGAACTTGAAAAGGGCAATCTGATTCAACTATCTTTAAGTGAAAGGTTACAGAAACTAAAAGATTTTTCTACTATTGATGACTACCAATTATCCGATTATTTCAAGGGAAAACTCAGGCCCTACCAAAAGGCAGGATACAATTGGATGCGGTTTTTGAATGAATACAATTTCGGAGGTTGTCTGGCAGATGACATGGGTTTGGGAAAGACGGTGCAGACACTTGCATTGCTTGCTATGGAGAAAGAAAGATCCGAAGGGACTACTTCGCTGTTGGTAATGCCTACTTCATTGATTTATAATTGGGAACTTGAAGCCAGGAAATTTACGCCGAAGCTTAAAATTTTAATTTATACAGGTACACAAAGGGTTAAAGATTGCACACAATTTGGACAATATGACCTGATTTTGACTTCCTACGGCATAACCCGTCTGGATATTGATGTATTGAAAGAATTTTATTTCAATTATATTATACTGGATGAATCCCAGGCCATCAAAAATCCCGATAGCATTATTTCAAAGGCAGTCGTACAGCTGAAAAGCAAGCATAAATTAATCCTTACAGGTACTCCTGTTGAAAATGGCACAATGGATCTCTGGTCACAAATGAATTTTATCAACAGGGGGCTTTTGGGTGGACAAGCAGCTTTTAAGAAACAGTTTTTACTGCCTATAGAAAAGAAAAACGATAAGGATAAAATTCTTAAATTAAATGTATTGATCAAACCCTTTATTTTAAGGAGGTTAAAGTCTCAGGTAGCTACAGATCTTCCTGAAAAGGTGATCAATGTGCAGTATTCCACCATGACTGATGCACAGGAAACGGCCTATGAGGAAGTCAAAGGCTATTACCGGGAAAAAATCATGAATGAAATGGCCCTGCCGGGAATGTCCCAAAAATCACTGACCCTACTGAGGGGTTTGATGCAACTTAGGCAAATGGCCAATCATCCAAAAATGGCTGATGAAAATTACTCTGGCGATTCTGGAAAATTGGAAGACATCACCCATATGGTAAAGTCCACTGTTAGTGAAGGACACAAAGTATTGATTTTTAGCCAGTTTGTTAGGCATTTGGGTATAGTAAAATCATTTTTACAGGAGGAGCAGATTCCATTTGCCTATCTGGATGGGGCTACCAAAGACCGGCAGGCTCAGGTCAATGCTTTTCAGGAGGATCCCTCCATTCAGGTTTTCCTCATTTCTTTAAAAGCAGGTGGGGTGGGTCTTAACCTGACAAAGGCAGAATATGTATTTCTGCTGGATCCCTGGTGGAATCCTGCAGTAGAGACACAAGCCATAGACAGGGCACACCGGATTGGCCAGCAAAATAAAGTAATCATTTACAAATTCATTACCAGAAATACTGTGGAAGAAAAGATCATGGCGCTACAGGAGAGGAAAATGGCATTGGCAGGGGAACTGATCAGCACAGAAGAAAGCTTTATCAAAAGTCTCAGTCAGGAAGATATTTCTGCCCTTCTTGCCTGATAAAAGTTTTCTGGTAATTAGCTCACAATCGAAGTAAGATAACGCATGCATACAGCTATTCTTATCATACAATGCAAAGACAGTAAAGGCATTGTTGCAGCCGTTTCCCAATTTCTCTACGAAAACAATGGAAATATTCTGGCTATAGACCAGTACATCGATGAGGAACTGGGAGATTTTTTTATGCGGGCCGAATGGGAGCTTGATTCCTTTGATATTCCAAAGGATCATATCCTTGATGTTTTTGGCAGACAGGTGGGTGAAAGGTTTGAAATGGATTATTCGCTATTCTTTAATTTTCCCAAGCCGAGGATGGCATTGTTTGTTTCCAAATTGTCACACTGTCTATTTGATATCCTGAGCAGGTATTACTCCGGACAATTTGATGTGGAGATACCACTTGTCATATCGAATCATGCAGACCTTGAACCTATAGTCAAGGCTTTCGGAATTCCGTTTTATCACCTTCCCATAAACAAATCCAACAAGGCATCCCAGGAAGAAAAGCAGATCCAATTGCTCAGGGAAAATAATATCGATTTTATTGTCCTGGCAAGATACATGCAAATTTTGTCAGCTGACTTTATCAAAAATTATCCCAACAAAGTTATCAATATACACCATTCCTTTTTGCCGGCTTTTGTGGGTGCGAAACCTTATCATGCAGCCTATAAACGAGGAGTAAAAATTATTGGCGCCACTGCCCATTACGTAACGGAAGAACTGGATGCAGGCCCCATCATTGAGCAGGAAGTCGCCAGGGTCAGGCACCACAATACGGTAGATGAGTTGGTTCAGATTGGCCAGGATGTGGAGAAAGTGGTACTCTCCAAAGCGATCAAATACCATTTGGTACAAAAAATAAAAGTGGTCGGCAACAGGACCATCATATTCACATGAACCGGATCTACTGAGTGGTGGAAGCGGGGTTTCAATCAACCCCTGCTTTAGTTTTTCTCCATTTCTACCAAAATATTTCCTCCTTCATCATATAATATAAGCTTACCGGCATTGTAGGTATAACTGACACTGGATTCAAGGTTAGAGAGAAACCTTTTTTCCAGGCTGCTATAATCACAGGATTCATTGTCTGCATATAGGGTGGAGAACTTGATTTGTTCCTGGTTATAGGTAGCGCCTCCCCTGTAGTCGTTGCATCCTGCGAAACCTCCAATTTCCTGTCCTTCCTTAAAGATGAGAGATAAGTTCTCCATCGTTTCCTTGGTAGCGGATGACCCGGTCACTTCTGTTACTTTCCATTCATGATCAGATAATTCTACAGGTTCCGAACCGCATGAAGCCAAAAGGGTAACGAAGGTGAACAATACAAATGATATTTGAAGGTATTTCATGATAATTTAGTCGTTTAATTTAAATACAATTCGATTTATTTCTCACTGTGATGCCACAAATACCATTCTAAAAAGGCATTAGGAAATTATTTTTCTCGGAATATCGTGTGGAAGTCGTGTCAATAGTTCGTAATTCACTTGTTGAACTGATTCTCCAAAGGAAGCCACTGTAATTTCATTTCTTCTCTGCCTGCCAATAATGACCACTTCGTCACCTTTTGTTACAGACTTCAAATCTGTAACATCCACTGAAATGGCGTTCATGGTCACTGTACCCACTACCGGTAGGATTTTACCCTGGATCAGGACTTTGCCCAAATTGCTCAGGTTTCGGCTAAAGCCATGACAATACCCGATGGGCACCAGGGCAATGGTCATGTTTCTGGAAGCCATGTAGCTGTTCCCATAACCGATAAAATCACCAATTTTAACATTTTTGACACTCATAACATGACTTTTCCAGCTGATCAGTCTTTTGAGCGGGTTTTTCATATTTGGGGCAAGCTGTTTGAATTTCAACATGTAGGTTTCCTGGCTAGGCCAGAACCCATATTGGGCAATGCCTATCCGGACCATATCCATGATGGTCTCGGGATAACTTAGCGATGCAGCTGAACAGGCAGTATGGTACTTGTCAAAATAGAGTCTTTTCTCATGAAACCACTGTTTAAATTCATGATATACCTTAATTTGCTCCTGTATTCTCACATAATTGGCGATACTCTCTGCCCCCGCATAGTGGGTGCAAAGACCACAAAGCTGTAAATTCTCCTTGTTTTTTTGGATGGTGTCTGCCAAGGCGATTCTTTCTTCCCACTCAAAACCTGTCCTGTGAAATCCGGTTTCCACCTCTACATGGATTTTTGCTTTTTTTCCCAATACCTTACTGGTATGGATGGCCGCCTGAAGCCGGTCCATTTCAAAAACATAAAAACTGATTTCATTGGCGATTAAATAAGACAGGTTTTCATTTTCTACCATGCCCATGATCATGATTTCACTTTTTTTTGTAGAAGCGTCTTTTACGCGTATGGCTTCATCAGTGCTGAAAGTACTAAAATGCCTTATTCCTGTCGCTTCAGCTATTTTCACAGCATTTTCTATTCCATGACCGTATGCATTTCCTTTTACTACAGAGGATATGGTCACATGGGACCCAACCTGGCTTTTAATGAATTTAATATTGTTTTTATAGGCACTTCTGCTGATTTCAATATATGAAGTGTGCACCATGCGGTCAGTGGTTTAATTTTTCGATAATCTTCGTAAAAACAGCTATTCCGGTCGGAATAATTGCATCAGGGAAGTCATAGTGGCCTTCGTGTAATTGGGGTTGTTTTTTCCCGGATCCAAGTCCGAATAGCAAGCTGTTGGTAAGGGTGGAAAATTTACCAAAATCCTCAGACCAGCGAAAGGGAATGCGAATATGTTTTGTCTTTAACTGTAATTCCTTTGCCGATTCATTTACCAGTTCCCAGGGCTCCGTGTCGTTGACCACGGCTTCAAATTCCTCACAATAGCTGATGGAAAACTCAAGCCCGCTTTCTTTGGCGATCAATTCAGCCAACCTTTCTGCATATTGGGTCAGTGAAGCCATGGTTTCATTTTCAAAGGTTCTCAATGTGGCCATAACCAAGGCATTTCCCGGGGTAGTTCCAAAGGCTACTTCACCTAACTGAGCATGAATGATGGTGACAAGCGAGAAATCCTGAATGTTTTCAGGCAATTTCTGCAAGCCAATAATCAATTTACACATGGCTTCGGCGGGGCTCAGGCCATCCTCTGGATGGGCGGCATGACTGGTCCTGCCTTTGAGCGCTATGGTCATGCCCTTTGATGCTGCTGTAAAAGCCCCCTTTTTTAAAACGATTTCATTTTTTTCATGGCCGGGCAGGTTATGCAGGGCAAAGGCATAATCAGGCTTTATCTTTTTGTAATTTTCTGAGCTGATAACCTGGGCGGCACCCATACCCGTTTCTTCTGAGGGTTGAAAAATAAGGACCACCTTTCCTTTCTTTGGCCGGTTTTTGGACAAATTCAGTCCTACTCCACAAACAATGGCCATGTGTCCGTCATGCCCGCAGGTATGAGAAATTCCCGGGTGGACACTTTTATGAGCAATCTTTCCTATTTCCGGAATGGGCAGTGCATCTAGCTCTGCGCGGATCAGGGTAGTGGGCCCTTTTTGTTCCCCCTTAAACACTGCTGCGAGCCCATATGGGCCAAGTTCTTCAACGATCTCATCCGGCTCCAACTCTTTTAAAAAGGCTTTGATTATCGCAGAGGTGCCGGCTTCATTTCCGGAAACCTCAGGTTTCCGGTGTAGGTTTTTTCTTAAGTCAATTATTTTTTTTAGCTTATCGGAATCCTTCATCAACAATTCATTTTAAATTTTTAAAAAGAAAGTACCGGAAGCCCTAGCCAGAGGTGGGGGTCCGGGCAATTGTTCAGGTACTTTTCAATTTCTTTTTCCGCACATACTCCGGGATAATCCCCTTTCCTGTTTTCCATGTCATGGATCAATTGAAAGTGTAAATGGGGAGGCCAGTGACCATTCTCTTCTGTATCACCCAAATGTCCGATTTTTTCTCCACCCAAAAAAACCTGTCCTGGCTTTAGGTATTTCAAGTCTGTCCTGCTAAGGTGTCCGTAGAGACTATATATCACCTGTCCCTCCAAATAGTGTTCCAAGATAAGGGTAGGGCCATAATTTCCAAAACCCATGTTGTCTTTATAGCTGTGAACTCGGCCATCAAGTGGACAAAAAACCATTGCGCCGGATTCTGACCAAATGTCTACTCCCAGATGGATATTCCTGAATAGGGCACCCTCCTGGGCAAAGACCTGACTTCGCCTGTAAATGGCTCGGTTTTCGGCATAGCCGCCCAAAGCGAATTTTTTTTGCTTATACGTTAAAATATCTTGAATATGAGACGAAAATGCATGGCTATCCATCAAATCAATTTCCTGCAATGCCTGATTTTGGGCACTCATATCCAGGTACATTGCGTTTTTTTCGTTAAGGGTTTCTCCCATGATTGGAAAAAACTGAGTGGGGTTTTCGGGCATTTTAATTTAAAGCAATACAGGTGTTTGAAAATGAATTTTCAATATAGGGATTATAGTTAAATCAGGATATTCCCGGCATTGCCTTTTTTGCCTCAATGCAAAAAATAATTCTGCTATTGCTGCTTATCCAAATAATGTGCAATTTTGGTTAATGGGAAATTGGCAAGACATAGACAGGCAAAGCATAGTGGAGACCAGGTCCAGAATTGATCATATGATCCACTGGACCCCACTGCTGCGTTCTTCGGCAATCAATAAATTGGCAGGATGCCAGATTTTTTTTAAATGTGAAAATTTTCAGAAGGTAGGAGCTTTTAAGGCCAGGGGTGCTGCCAATGCAGTCCTTAAATTGTCCGAATCTGACCGTAAAAATGGTGTAGCAACCCATTCTTCGGGAAACCATGCCGCGGCCCTTGCCCGAGCGGCTGCTGAGGCCGGTATTCCCGCCTACATCGTCATGCCGGCTAATGCACCGGAGATAAAGAAGCAGGCAGTAAAAGAATATGGAGGAGAGATATTTGAGTGTGCCCCAAACCTTCAGGCCAGAGAAGAGCGCTTGAAAGAATTGGTTGACAGGTATCAGGCCACCTTCATTCCACCCTATGACCATTCCGATGTAATAGAGGGACAGGCCACCTGTGCTTATGAGATTTTTGAGGAGGGATTGTCCCTGGATGTGTTGATGGCACCGGTAGGAGGAGGGGGACTGTTGTCAGGGACAGCCCTGGCCAGCCATTATTATTCTCCCCGGACGGCAGTGATCGGTGCCGAACCCGAAGGAGCCGACGATGCCAAAAGATCTTTTATGGCTGGAAAAAGAATTCCCATGGAAAGCCCGGATACCATTGCTGATGGACTACTTACTTCGTTGGGTCTGATCAATTTTGAAATTATCTCCAAATATGTAACCGATATCCTTACCGTAAATGATGCTGAGATCATTGCTGCCATGAGATTGATTTATGAAAGGATGAAGATTGTGATCGAACCCAGTTGTGCTGTTCCTCTGGCAACTTTATTGAAAAACAAATCGCATTTTCAGGGTAAGGAGGTGGGGATAATATTATCTGGAGGAAATGTGGATTTGACCAGGCTTCCTTTTAAGTAAATAGCTTTTTGAAAATAGATTCAAGCGTATAATTCCTTCAATTGATTCACAGTATAATCAACTTCTTCCCTGGTATTAAAACGGCTAAAAGAAAACCGGACATTTTCCCTGGAAGCGTCAGCGCCAATCCCCTGTAAAACATGTGAGCCCAACCTGGCACCACTGCTGCAGGCAGACCCTCCTGAAGCAGAAATACCTGCCAAATCAAGATGAAACAACAACATGCCCTGATTGGTGTCTGATGGTGGAAAGCTTATATTTAGCACGGTATAGAGGCTATTTCCCAGGTCTCCTGATAATCCATTGAAAGCAATCCCGGGGATGGCGGCCAGGATTTCTTTTTTAAAGTATTTTTTTAAGGCTTCCACTTCCTCCCGGTGATGGGTCTGATGTTGAACAGCAATCTCCAAAGCCTGGGCCATTCCGATGATGGCAGCAATGTTTTCTGTACCACCTCTCATATTTCTTTCCTGAGACCCTCCTGCGATCATTGGAGGTATCTTTTTGTTTTTATTGGTATATAAAAATCCAACCCCCTTGGGACCGTGAAATTTATGGGCAGAACCGGCAATGGCATGGACAGGGAGGCTTTGTAAATCCAATGGATAATGTCCTACAGTCTGTACGGTGTCAGAGTGAAAATAAGCTGAATGGCGCTGACAGAGGTCTGAAATGGTTTTGAGATCTGATACATTTCCAATTTCATTGTTGCCGTGCATCAGGCTTACCATTGTGCTGGCCTTATTCTGAAGCAATTCTTCCAATTCATTCAGGTCAATAATTCCATGCTCATCAACCTTGAGCAAACTTAACCGGATGTTTTTACTTTTGGCAACCTGCTCCACCACATGCAGTACAGCATGATGCTCCAGAGGGGAAGTAATGATGTGTTGGATATCATAGGCGGCAATGGCCCCCAAAATGGCCGTGTTGTCTGCTTCAGTACCACCAGAAGTAAAGGTGATTTCCCCGGGACTGGCATGAAGCAGTGCGGCAATTTTCTTTCTGGCTTTCTCCAATTCTACCCTGGCATTTCTACCGTGGCTGTGAACGGAAGATGGGTTACCAAAATTGGAGGTAAAGTAGGGCAACATGGCTTCCAGGACCCTTTCATCCATTGGGGTAGTGGCCGCATTATCAAAATATATGGATGACAGATCTGGCATAAAAAAGAAAGGTTTTAATCTTTTTCAGTTATGATTTCCTTGATATCCAACATGATTTTATTGGCCAGATGATCAGCAGTGGAAGCCGTTTCGGATTCTGAATAGATGCGTATGATGGGCTCTGTATTCGATTTTCTAAGATGAACCCATTCTTTATCAAACTCTATTTTGACCCCATCAATGGTATTGATCGGGTATTTTTGGTATTTGAGTTTTACCTTATCTAAAATGTGGTCCACATTGATGCCCGGAGTCAGTTCTATTTTATTTTTTGAAATGAAATAATTGGGATAGGTGGCTCTCAGGCGGCTGGCTGTTTTGCCGAATTTGGCCAGGTGCGTGAGAAATAAGCCTATGCCCACCAAAGCATCTCTCCCGTAATGTGAGGCTGGATAGATGATCCCTCCATTCCCTTCTCCACCAATAATGGCATTGGTGGCTTTCATTTGATTCACCACATTTACTTCCCCTACGGCTGCTGCCTGGTAAGTGCCCCCGCGCATTTCCGTTACATCTCTCAGGGCTCTTGTGGAGCTCAGGTTGGAAACAGTGTTGCCTTGCTTTTGAGAGAGTACATAGTCTGCTACGGCTACAAGCGTATATTCTTCTCCAAAAAAACTTCCATCCTCATTCAGGAAAGCAAGTCGATCCACATCCGGGTCTACCACAATACCTAAATCGAAACTTCCGTTTTTTAGTTTTAAAGATATATCTCTAAGGTGCTCGGGAAGGGGCTCGGGATTATGCGGGAAGTTTCCATCGGCTTCACAGTACATCTCTTCAATGATTTCCACTCCCAGGGCTTGAAGCAACTTGGGTACCACCAAACCCCCCGTGGAATTGACACAATCCACTACTATTTTAAATTTTCGTTCGGATATGGCTGCCTTGTCCACCAACTCCAAATCCAGAACATGCTGTATGTGATAGTCAAGGTAATCCGTCTGCAGGCTATAGCTTCCTAATTTCCTGACTTCGGCAAATTGAAAATCTCCAGCCTCGGCTTTTTTCAAAACCTCCTGGCCTTCAAGATCTGAAATAAATTCCCCTTCTGCATTGAGTAATTTCAGGGCATTCCACTGAACGGGATTGTGACTGGCAGTGACAATAATGCCGCCTCCTGCAGCTTCTTTGGGGACTGCCAGTTCCACTGTAGGGGTGGTACTGAGTCCCAGGTCTACTACATCAATGCCCATGCCCTGTAAGGTGTTGGCCACCAGATTGGAAACCATTTCGCCTGATAGTCTTGCATCTCTGCCAATGACGATTTTTTTGTTCTCGGAGTTTTCCAAAACCCAGGCACCGTATGCTGCTGAAAACTTAACGATGTCCAAAGGGGATAGGCCTTCGCCGGGTTTTCCCCCTATGGTACCCCTGATACCAGAAATTGATTTGATTAATGCCACGTAAAAGAATTTGGTAAGAAAATATAAAAGTTGGCTAAGATGGGGATGATTTATTTGAATTTGGCCATTACTTTGTCTACTTCGTTGTCGGGATTACCACAAGACGCATCGGTATCTACCTTTTTGCCGCAATAACCACAAGTTCCCCCTTCTTTGTTTAAATATGGGTTTTGAGAGGCACAAGTACCTTTAAATTGCCCGTTTTTAAGAAAGATCAACCTCACAGACATCAAAATGAAAAACAAAGCCAGAAAAGCCAATGTTAAATATACAGTTGTCATATCAATATTATTTCTGCAAATTTACGTATTACTTTCAGAACGTTGATACCTAATTTTAAGTTTCCTGTCAATTTATGAACAAGTCCGAAAAAAGGAAATCCCAGCTGGCTGCTTTTGACCGTTTGCTCACCATAATGGATGAACTCCGGGAGCAGTGTCCCTGGGATAAAAAGCAAACCATTGAAAGCCTGCGGCACCTGACCATAGAAGAGACCTTTGAACTTTCTGATGCCATCCTGGATCAAGACCTGGAATCCATTGGCAAGGAACTGGGAGATATTTTGCTGCATATTGTTTTTTATGCGCGGATAGGATCTGAGAAAAATGCCTTTGATATAGGAAAAGTAATCCAACAGTTGAATGAAAAGCTTATCAGGAGGCACCCCCATATTTATGGGGATGTGCGGGCAGATGATGAAGAAGCAGTCAAACAGAACTGGGAGAAAATCAAATTGAAAGAAAAAGGCAATGAAAGCGTGTTGGGAGGAGTACCCAGATCATTGCCCGCATTGATCAAGGCCATGCGTATTCAGGAGAAGGCCAGGGGTGTGGGCTTTGATTGGGAGGAAAAAGAACAAGTATGGGAGAAGGTTGAGGAGGAAATGCAGGAATTTAAAGAGGCCTTTGATGGTGTAAATGATAAAGACCTGAATAAGGAAGAAGCTACATCCGAATTTGGTGATTTGCTTTTTTCACTGATCAATTATGCCAGATTTATTGAGGTGAATCCGGAAGAGGCGCTGGAACGAACCAACAGAAAATTTATCCATCGCTTTCAGTATCTTGAAAAAGCGGCAAAAGCAACCGGAAAATCCTTGGCTGATATGAGCCTGGCCGAAATGGATGTTCATTGGGAAAAAGCAAAAAGCGAACCTTTTGAAAGAAATAGATCTGGTTCATAAATTAACAGCATGCTGCCAAAAAAAAAGCTGGTAATTTACCTGTAGCAGAGGGGGTTACAAATGGCATTATTCGACTTTGTCCACAAATTGTATTTTTTTAAGTTTTTGTAAACGTTTAACAATCAATAAAATAAGCCTTTACGGGGAGCCTGTGTGGATAAGTTTGGATAAATGTGGATAAAAAACGCTTGCTTTTTTCATTCCTCAATTTAAGTCAAATTAAACCACTTTCCTGCCACATGGTCAGGCCAATCCTTAGCCATTCTGGTGAAATATTCATAAAGAGGAAGCCTGATTTGTAGGGTCTGCAGAAGTGGTATATGAAATTTTCGCTACAGTAATTGTAAGATTTCTTCCAGATATTGTCGGTCATTGGATAATCTGGGCACCTTATTTTGTCCCCCTAATTTACCTTTTGATTTCAGCCATTTTTCAAATAATCCCTGAGCAGCAAAGTGAACGATGGGGAGTTTGAGTACCATGTCACGGTAGCGCTTGGCATCATAATCTGAATTTACTTTACGCAACTCTTCATCCAGCACTCTGGTAAAAAACTCATTATCCTTAGGTAATTCAACGAACTCTATGATCCATTCATGGGTGCCTTGTTCCTGGTTTTCACCAAAATATACCGGGGCGGCCGTAAAATTGCTGATACTTGTGCCTGTGCGTTTACAGGTGTTTTCAATCGCTTTTTCTGCATTTTCCACGATCAGCTCTTCCCCAAATGCATTGATAAAATGCTTGGTTCTGCCCGAAATTTTAAACCGGTAAGGACGGGTGGAGGTGAATTTTACCGTATCTCCAATCTTATAGCGCCATAGTCCAGCATTGGTGGTAATTAAAATGGCATAATTTTTACCAGTTTCCACCTGATCAAGCGGGATAATTTCCGGATCGTTGTTTTGGAAGTCTTCCATGGGGATAAATTCATAAAAGATGCCATAATCTAACATCAACAACAGTTCCTCACTATTTTTCTGATCCTGTATGCCAAAAAAGCCTTCAGAAGCATTATAGGTTTCCATATAATGCATGTTTTTTGAGGGGATAAGGTTTTGGAAGAGATTTCTGTACGGTCCAAATGCCACTGCCCCATGAAAAAAGACCTCCAAATTTGGCCAGATTTCCAGAATATTGTCACTATGGGTTATTTCCAATACCTTCTTGATCAATACCAGTGTCCAGGTGGGCACTCCGGTAAGGCTGGTAACATTCTCCTTTATGGTCTCCTGGGCCATTTTGGCTATTTTCTCTTCCCATTCACTCATTAAGGCCACTTCCAGACTTGGTGTCCGGGCAAGTTGAGCCCATTTGGGTAAATTGCGCATGATCACTGCGGATATGTCTCCGGAGGAGCTGTTTTTGTTGACATCCAAGGGGTTGGTTTGCAGGCTTCCACCTATAGAAAGGCTTTTTCCGGTAAATAATTTCGTTTCGGGATAATTGTTGACATATAAGGAAAGCATGTCCTTGCCTCCTTTAAAATGGCAATCCTCCAAACTTTCAGGCGAGACGGGAATAAACTTACTTCGTGCCCCGGTGGTGCCTGAAGATTTGGAAAACCAATTAATGGGTGTAGGCCAAATAACATTTTGCCTGCCTTTCATGGTTTGTTGTATATATGGCATGATGGCCTCATAATCGTGTACAGGAATCCATTGATTGAAATCCTTGTAGGATGAAATTTGTCTGAAATGGTGTTTTTTGCCAAATTCTGTGTCTTTGGCAGTATGGATAAGTTTAAACAAAATTTCCCTTTGTATTTCCAGCGGATTATTCTTAAACTTTTCAATTTGACCTATCCGGTTTTTAAATATCCAGGTCATAAAAGTATTGATCACTTCCATTATTAAGGGTTTCTGTTTAAATTTTTCTTTTCAACTCGAAGTTTTTACCGAGATAAACTTTTCTCACCTGCTCATCTGCCGCTAGTTCTTCAGCAGTACCGGCTTTAAGCAACCTTCCTTCAAACATCAGGTAGGCGCGGTCGGTAATGGAAAGGGTTTCATTTACATTGTGATCTGTGATCAGAATGCCTATATTTTTATCTTTTAGTTTGGCTACAATGAATTGGATTTCCTCTACAGCAATGGGGTCCACACCCGCAAATGGTTCATCCAGAAGTACAAACTTTGGGTCTACCGAAAGTGCCCTTGCGATCTCTGTTCTGCGCCGCTCTCCCCCCGAAAGTACCATACCCAGATTTTTTCTCACATGGGTAAGACTAAATTCCTCCAGTAACTGGTCCACTTTTTCTTTTTGTTCTTTTTTAGGGGTTTTGCTCATTTCCAAAACGGCCAAAAGGTTTTCTTCCACTGTAAGTTTCCTGAATACCGATGCCTCTTGTGCCAGATAACCTATCCCCAGTTTAGCCCTTTTGTACATGGGAAGAGGGGTAATGTTGTCATTATCCAGGTATACGGTTCCGCCATTGGGTTTGATCAACCCTACTATCATGTAAAATGAGGTCGTTTTACCGGCCCCATTGGGCCCCAGCAAGCCTACGATTTCCCCTTGTGATACGGATACGGAAATGTCGTTGACTACCTTTTTTTTCTTGTAAATTTTTATCAGGTTCTCTGCCCTTAAAATCATTTTAGTCAAATTTGATGTCTTTCACATACAACTGAAGGCTGCTTGTGTTCCTGAAGGTATTTTCTCTGATTTCAAATGCGATATTAAAACGCATTTTGCTATTTAGCAATTCATAGTATTTGGCAAAGCCAAAACCAATACAAACCGGCCTTGTATTTTGCCCATCTTGGATAATTTCAAATCGGAGGTGTTTTTCTTTTAAAATCCTGACGTTTTCAGCGTGTACCTGATTGACGCAAAACACCGGCTCTGGGTTGCCGGGTCCGAAAGGAGCCATTTGCTTTAATATATTATAGAATTTATAGTTGATCTGATCCAATATCAACTCATCATCAATTTCAAGTATGGGCTTCAGGTGAATTTCCCTCACCCGCTCACTGACCACCATTTCAAATTTTTTCTGAAAAGCAGGTACCTTGTCTACAGGAAGCGTAAGGCCTGCAGCATATTTATGCCCTCCAAATTGTTCCAGAAGCTCACTGCAGGCTTCTATGGCCTCGTAGATGTCAAAATCGAAAACCGAACGGGCACTTCCAGTGGCCTTGTTGTTGGATTCGGTTAATATGATGGTAGGCCTGTAGTATTTTTCTATACACCGGGAAGCGACTATGCCTATTACTCCCTTGTGCCAGTCTTCTTTAAACAGGACGGTACTTTTAAAAGTCCCCGTTTGTTCCTGGATTTCGATCATCTCCAGTGCTTCCCTTGTAATGTTTTCATCAAAATTTTTCCGTGCCGCATTGACATCTTCCACCAATTCAGCCCTTCTGACGCCTTCATCAAGATCCTTGGAAATTAATAATTCCACCGAAGCTTTGGCATGTTCCAATCTTCCGGAAGCATTGATACGGGGTCCAATCTTGAAGACAATATCTGTGATACTGAGATCTTTTTCTAATTTCCCCTTTAAAATGAGTGCTTTGATACCCGGCCGGGGATTGTTGTTTAGCCGGTCTAGTCCATAATAGGCTAAAATTCGGTTTTCACCTGATATGGGTACAATATCAGAGGCAATGCTGATAGCCACCAGGTCCAGGTAGGTGTAGAGGTTGGCTTCACTCCTTTGGGTATATTCCGAAAAGGCCTGCACCAATTTAAATCCTACGCCACATCCACTCAACTCTTTGTACGGATAGGGACAGTCTTTGCGCTTTGGGTCCAGTACAGCCACCGCCTCCGGTAGTTGCTCTCCCGGTGTGTGATGATCACAAATGATAAAATCAACACCCAATTCATTGGCCAGGTTAATTTTATCAATGGCCTTTATTCCACAATCTAATGAAACGATCAGGCTGAAACCGTTTTCAGCAGCATATCTTACTCCTTTTTCAGATATCCCATAACCTTCTTTATAGCGGTCCGGAATATAAAATGCTACCTTATCATAAAATGCTTTGATGAACCCATAAAACAAGGCCACCGAAGTGGTCCCATCTACATCGTAATCTCCATATACCAATATGCTTTCTTTATTATCAATGGCATCCACCAGCCTTTTAACTGCCTTATCCATGTCCTTCATGAGCATGGGGTCATGAAGTTTATCCAAATCAGGGCGGAAAAAATCCTTGGCCTGCTGGAAATCGTGTATGTCCCTGTTGACCAGCATATTGGCCAGGGTGGTATTTACATTTATTTCATGACTGAGGTAGGCGACTGATTCGGGTTTTGCTTTGTCCTTAAGCTTCCATCTAAAATCCATATGGTGTAAATTACAAAACAAACGGGTGTTTAAAGAGAAAAAAGTTTGATTCCTTGCGAGAAAAAATTTCTGATTTACCTATATGTCAGGTTATGAACCTATTGCTATTATTCAATAGCGTCCGTCAAAACATCTTTTAGCGGGACCCTTTTTCCGTCTTTGTAAGGGACGATCCAGGCTTCCTTCACCCCAACTTTGCGGAGTTTCTTTTTGAATTTATCTGCCATATCATAATCTCTGAACTGACCCAGGATGTATTTGATATAACCGTCCTGATCAATAATTTTCAGGTCACTGCCATTTTCCGTCAGATCACGCAAATCAAAATCATCAAAAGCAGCCAATTGAACCTTAAATACCACCCCTCTGTCCCAGTCGTCGGTTTGGACTTGATTTGATGTGGTATTAGGGGATTCCATAGAATTTTTTATTTTTGAAATTTGGTCCATCAACCGGTTGATTTCATTGTCTTTTCTTTCAATTACCTGATTGAGATAGGCCTCTTTTTCCGATAAATCGGACTGCGCTTCTGCCAGCCTTTCTTTCTCTTCTACCAGGGATTTGAAATCCTCAGGATTCATTTCTTTTTTTCTTTGATTCCAGGTGTCGTATTCTTCCTTGCTTAGCCCACCCATGGTTTTGGGAGAGCAATTGAAAAGGAAACCTGCGATTCCCAATACTAAAAACGTTTTGATTAGAGCCATTTCGATGCCTGTTTTAAACTTTGTTTTTATGTAAATCAACGACATCCTTAAATTACGAAAAATAAACCATTATCCTTTTTTTTAACAAAAAAACATGGATGGTGGGCTTCTAATTATAGAAACCCACCCCAATCATACATTGACATGCCTTTCGGCGTGATAGGAAGATCGGACAAGTGGACCGGACTCTACATATTTGAGTCCTCTTTTTAATCCCTCTTCTCTGTAAATATCGAATTGTTCCGGGTGAATAAATTCAGCCACTTCAATGTGTCTGCGGGTAGGCTGCAAATACTGGCCCAAAGTCAAGATATCACAGCCATGTGCCACAAGGTCATCCATGGCCCTGTAAATTTCGTCTTCTTTTTCCCCTAACCCCAGCATGATTCCGGTTTTGGTTCTTTTTCCATATTCCTTGGTCAGCTTAATTTGTTCCAAAGAACGATTGTATTTGGCCTGGGGCCTCACCCTTCTGTAAAGTCTTTCTACTGTTTCCACGTTATGGGAAACGACTTCCTGCCCGGCACTGATCATCTTGTATAATGCCTCCCAGTTGCCTTTTACATCGGGAATTAAGGTTTCAATGGTGGTTTCCGGAGAAAGTTTTTTGGTTTCAGTAACCGTTCTGTACCAAACATCAGCCCCTCTGTCTTTCAATTCATCCCTGTTGACAGAGGTGATTACGGCATGTTTTACACCCATCAGTTGTATGGCTTCTGCCACCCGCCGGGGCTCATCCTGGTCATATTCGGGAGGCCTGCCAGTAGCCACAGCACAGAATGAACAGGACCGGGTACATACATTTCCCAAAATCATGAATGTTGCCGTACCAGCCCCCCAGCATTCTCCCATATTGGGACAATTGCCACTTTCGCAGATGGTATGCAGCTTGTGTTCATCTACCAACTTGCGGACTTTAGCATATTCTTTACCTACCGGAAGTTTAACCCTCAACCAGTTAGGCTTTTTTGTTTTCGTTTGTTCCTTAGAGATTACCGGTAGTTCTATCATATCGGTGATTTAATTCCAGTCAAAATTAATGGTTTTTCACGAATAGCTCTATGTTGTCCCCCTATTTCCTAAACCCATAAAACAGGGTAAAGTATACAGACTGGAATACCTGTCTGTTTTCCGTGGTGGGCATGAGCACGATCTCTTTGGTAAAACCCTCCAATTGGTATCCTAGTTCCACGCCGGTGACGTTTGATTTGAAAAATCCGAATTCAAATGCCATGGCGGCTTTTGCATTCGCGCCGAAGGCGATTTCCGAATTCCCTATACCTTCAAAAAGCCTACCCGGCCCTAGAGCGTTGAATCTGGGGCTAGGGTGTAATTCGGGATCATATTGTTCCCTCACCGTTTCAGTACGGTTTAAGGAATATTCGATGTAATAAGGGGCAATAAGACCTATAGAAGGACCAATGGCCCCCAAAAGTGAGATTTGCACGCCCTGATGGGGAGCTTTCTTAAAAACCAAAACTTCTCTTCCGTATTGTGGGCGTATGGCATAAAGGTAATTTGATTTGCCGAAGATAAAGCTGTTGCCCAATACGGTAGTATACCTTACTTCTTTTGGGTTTTTTACATTGGCCAACTCAAGATTGAAGAATTGGAATAAATTATCATTTATTCTGGACCCCAACTTAAAGCTGACTCCTCCGATCAATCCCCCATTGGTATTCTTGTTGATCCCAAAAAGGACTTCTTTATCGTAATCATAATCGCCTGCATCGCCCCTTTGGCCAAATGAGGTATTAATACCGGCAAAAATCAAAATCAGGAAAATGTAATATTTCATATTCTTTGTCATATATGATCTTGATTTTAACGCTAAATTTGTGTGCATTGTTACCATTGCAGGATTAAAAATAATCAGATTATGCCAACAAACAAAAACATGGCAGCCGGGAATTTCTTTTTCTTTGGTGTAATGCCGGGGCCGGAGATATCCAATCGAGATTGTATATTGACAGGCAGTAGCGGTTTTAATAAATTTCCTGTAAATGATTAAATCAAAAAAAAATCAGATGCCTTGTAGCGTTTGGGTCAAGATTATCGTCAGGGTAGAGAACCTACCATATTAAAGAAAGGCTTTTGGAGAAAGATCTCATACAGGAAGCGCAAAAGCGAGATAAAAAATCGTTGGAAAAGCTTTACAAGCATTTTTATGGCTATGCTATGAGCATTGCTCTGAGATATTCCGGAAGCAGGGAGGAAGCTTGCGAGATCGTCAATGACAGTTTTATGAAAGCCTTTGACAAATTGGAGCAGTTTTCTATCGAAAATTCCTTTAAGGGCTGGTTCAGAAGGATAATAATCAATACTTCGGTGGATTATTACAGGAAGAATTTTAAACATTATTCCGCTATGAATATCGAAAAAGCCGAAACGGAGACATTTGATCCAAATATCATAGATGAATTGTCAAAAGAGGATATTTTAAAGTCCCTTGGAGAGTTGCCTGAAATATTGCGGGTAATTTTCAACATGTATGAAATCGAAGGGTACCGTCACAATGAAATCAGTGAAAAACTTGGCATACCGGCCAGTACCTGCAGGACTTACCTGGCCAGGGCAAAGGAAAAATTGAGAGAGAAAATTATCGCTATTAATCAAATAAGGAATGAAGGAGCAGTTCGATAAGAAACTTGCGGAGAAAATAAGAGACTCCTTCAGCAAGCATGAGGAGCCTTTTGACCCACAGGCCTGGGAGAAGTTCTCCCGTGCCTATTTTAAACCCAAGAAAAAGGCTTGGTTGGTTTACTGGCCATTTCTGACAGCAGGGGTGGCTGCAAGCCTGCTTTTCTTCTTTATCTATTTTCCGGAGCAGGAAAGGATTGATCAGCAGGTAAAATCATTTTCTGATTCCATTACTATCGGTGACGCTCCCTTTCAAAGCAAAGTGGAAGAGGATACAGCAAATGAAAGCGATCAGGCCGAATTGGAGGCTATGGCAGAAGCTGTAGAAAAACCTGCATTGGGTTCCACTGAGGAAATTTCAGGGATCGACACAGATGTGGAAACCCCGAAGAGCCCTGTCTCCAACAGAAAATCAGAAGTTTTGCCCGAGGTGTCCGCCATGCCTTCTTTAATAAAACCATTTGCGGAATCCTGGGAGGACTTCCAGGCGGTAATGGTAGAAAAGCTGAAGCAATTACCTCTTTTTGGAGAGCAGGATATTATGGATCAGCCTGCAAACCTGAGCATGACTGAAAATGATGCGGCAAAAATCATTGAAGAGTGGAAATCTGGTGAAGTGGAGAATGGGAAAAAGGATCTGGATAAAGATAGCAGGCCTTTTAAATTGGGTGTGATGGTCAGCCCTCAGGCCAATTCAAATCCGGTTTCGGGTATGAATCTTGGAGCGGGTATCATGTCTGAGATTTCTCTTTCGAATAAATTTAAATTGGATTTTGGCCTCGCCTATGCCAACCAAAGTCTTTCTCATCAAAACATGCAGCCCATGCCTCAAAGTGCCTCACCCGGATTTGATTTGAGGGCAAGCAGCAATATCATCGATACGGATTATCAGTTGAACTTTGCTTCCCTTGATATTCCGGTAAACCTGAAATACAAGGTCTATGATAAAAAACAAACGGGCATTTATTTGATTACCGGTCTTTCCAGTATGGTGTATCTGGATCAAAATTCAGTTGAAACCATAGAGGCACAGTCTCTTTTCAGTACCAACAGCTTTAGTGGAGATCTGGAATACGCCCCGAATGTCCAAAAATTCAGCAATGTAATCTCACCCCAATCAGGGCAGAGCAATACGGACATGGCAGGTTTGCTCAACCTTTCAGTTGGCTATGAATACCAATTGAACAATGAATTTTACCTTTCTTTTGAACCTTTTTATAAATTACCGTTGGGAGGGCTCACGTTTGCAGACCAGCAATTCTCCATTGGAGGAATAAACCTGCGCATGAATTTTAACCTGAAAAATAAATAAACCTAGTATTATTAAATTTAAAAATTACCATGATTGTAACGCGTAAAACAGGCTGGCTCATTGGGCTGGTTATTTTAATGGCTTCCTGTATTGAGGAATCGGAAACAGATTTGGATAGGGCAATTAACAGGGATAACCTCATTATGGAGGATTACATTGCTTCCAATGATATTCAGGCTACTAAGGCACAGTCCGGCTTTTATTATGAAAAGACCCTTAGTATGCCGGATGCTACCCAATTTATGAATGCGGATTATATTGGCATTTATTATGAAATTAAGACCATAGACGGACAGCTGATCGATTCCTATCTGGACGAGTCCAAAGAGCCTAAATATTTTAAATACAGCCAGGATGGCTTGTGGCCCATAGCCATCACCTACGCAGCCGGATTGGCCCGTGAAGGAGAGGAAATGACTTTGTATGTCCCATCCTACCTGGCTTTTGGAAACTATGGATATGAGCAGTTAATTTTGCCAGCCTCAAACCTTGTGATTCAATTGAAATTTGTTGAGAAATATACTGAAGAGGAGCTTCAGCAAAGGGAGGAAGAAATGATTCAAACCTTTATAGCTGAAAATAACCTGCAAGGATTTGAAGAAATTTCAGATGGGATATTTTTCCGGACCATAGAGGAAGGTGATGATTCTAAATCTGAATCTCAACTGGGAAGTAATGTTTCCATAGATTTTGAGTTATTTGAAATAGGGGCTACTGAGCCAACTTTCGATTCCTATTCTTCGAACCAACCCATTACTTTTTCCATAGGAAATTCGGGCTTGCTTTTTTTGGATGAAGGGTTAAAAGGGGTTTTACCTGAGCAGAAAGTTGAAATCCTGGCTACTTCCTTTGCTGCTTATGATAATTCCATTCAAATTCTTCCTGAAGACATCAGGTTGGATTTGGTTGAAAAAGGTGAGCAGATAGACTTGATCAAGCCATTTACTCCGGTTTGGTTTAAAGGAGAGGTGCTGGCTATCCAGTAAGGAAAAAAAGAGCCCGTTTACGGGCTCTTTTTTTATGTCCATAAGTTTTTGAACAGTGGTATTTCAAGGAGTTTTTCAATGCTAATTCCCATAATGATGGACCAGAATAGCGCACTGATCAACATGCTCAAAATAATTTTTCGCTTTTTAATGCCAAATGAAGTTAGTACCACAGTGCCGCCAATTGGGGTCAATATTACCGGAGTAAGAAAAGCTATTCCCAACACTCCAAATTTTTGCCATACCTTAATAATGCCCCGGGTTCTTCTGGTAAACTTCTTTTTCTCCTTTTTGGTGAAACCCGACCAGTTTTTTTTAAACCATTCTCCCAAAAAAGTAAAAAACAAAACGGAAGTCATCATTCCCGAGACAGTCACTGCTACAATTTCCCATAAGCCATAACCTGCGGCTATGCCCAATAGTGGCCCGGCAATAAACTTAAAAAGACAAAGGAAGTAAATGCCTAAAAAAGTAATCAGGTAATCACTCATCAAATCAGGAAATATAGGTAGAGCAAATATCCAAACAATAGCACAATCCCATTGAACCTCGTGATCACATAATTAATCCTCATTAGAGGAAACAACAGGATGGTGAAGCCCAACATCCAGATGAAGTCTGAATTAATAAATGCTGAGTCCACCCCGATGGGCTTGATCAAAGCGGTAAAACCTATTATCGAAAAAACATTCATGATATTGCTTCCCAAAATATTTCCCAGGGCCAATTCTGTTTCCTTTTTCAAAGCAGCCAACACGGATGTAACCAGTTCGGGCAGGCTGGTGCCTATTGCGATAATAGTTACACCTATGATCCGCTCACTTACCCCCAATGCCTGAGCAATGCTAGTTCCATTACCCACTACCAGGTCGGAACCAAAATACAAGCCGGCCGCACCCCCAATCAGCTGTATTATGGCCAGCAACATGGGTTGTTTTTTCATTTTGGCAGCATCCTCTTCTGAAAATTCCACCCGTTCAATGGTCTTGAAAAAATATATGTTTAATGCAACAAAACATATCAATAGAATAATACCTTCCACCAGGGAAATTGAACCGTTGAAAGCGAAGACATAAAACATCAGAGAACTAATCACCGTAAAGGGGTAATCAAGTTTCAGTGTGGATTTTTGGATATAAATGGGAAATATCACCACGCTTATGCCCAGTACCAAGGTTATATTGGAAATGTTGCTACCTACAACATTCCCTATGGCAATGTCACTTGAACCTTGTAGTGCGGCAGTAATACTCACCAATAGTTCCGGGGCTGAAGTGCCGAATGCCACAACCGTTAACCCTATCAAACCCGGACTTAATCCCAGCCTGGCAGCAATAGCCGATGCGCCATCTACCAGGAACTTACCTCCAAGCAGCAGTACAACCAAACCCAAAATCAATAGCAAATAGCTCATTTTCTAAAAATGGGTTAAATTTTTGGACCGAATGCCAGGTCCCCTGCATCGCCCAAGCCAGGGATAATGTAGGATTTTGAGTTAAGTTTTTCATCCAATGCCCCTGTCCAGATCCGGTGGGGGATCGCAAGATTTTCTGCGATATAGGCAACTCCTTCGGGAGCGGCAATGGCACTGACAATCTCTATTTGTCTGGGAGTCCCATTGGCCAGGAGATGTTGTATGCTTTTTATGAATGATTTGCCGGTAGCCAGCATGGGGTCTACCAAAATGATTGTTTTATTTGTAATGTCCGGAGCTGCAATATAATTTAAACTAATGGTCACAGGTTCTCCTTTTTCCTGCACCTCTTCCCGATAAGCTCCTATAAACCCACTATCAGCATGATCAAAAAAATTAATAATACCCTGGTAAAAGGGCACAGCAGCCCTCAGTACAGAGATGACAACAGGCTGTTCCGGAATGAGCTCAGTACTGATTTCTCCAAAAGGCCCTTCAATTTTTCTTTTTGAATAGGTAAGAGATTTGGAAACTTCATAAGCTAAAATCTCCCCTATGCGTTCCAGGTTTTTCCTAAAACGCATCCTGTCATTTTGGACCGATACATCCCGGAGCTCTGCGAGAAAATGGTTGGCGATTGAGTTTTTTTGGTTTAGGATAAACATGGCAAGACAAAGTAAAACAAAAAAACCCGATCTTTTGAGATCGGGTTTTAATATTATTGCTTGAAAAACTTATTTGATTTCGAAGCTAACTCTTCTTGCCATTTGACGGGCATCAGCAGACGATTTGTCAACACTGGTATCTTCACCATATCCTTTGTAGCTTAACCTGGATTCAGAGATGCCAGAAGCTATCAACAGGTCATATACTGATTTTGCTCTTCTTTCAGATAACTTCATGTTGTAGTCATCAGGACCCAACTCATCAGCATAACCTTTAAGTTCTACCTGTACTCCTGGATTTCTCTTCATAAAGTTAGAAACATAGTGAGCAGAGGATGCTGAATAGCCCAGTGGCTTGGCACTGTCAAATGCGAAATACACATTTACATAACCGTCATTGATGGCTTTTGCCAAGTAATCAATTTCTTCAGTATCGTCAGGTGCGCAGCCATCTAATGAGGCAGGACCAGGTACGAAAGGACACTTGTCAACGTGATCAGGAATGCCATCACCATCAGAATCCATAGTGGTTCCTTGTGAATCAACTCTTGCTCCGGCCGGTGTGTTTGGCTCTTTGTCCAAATAATCCGGCACACCATCTCCGTCAGAATCCTTAAGCATATCTTTGATCTCTCCGATTTGAGTAGCCAATTCTTCTTTGGTAGCGTACTTGTTTTCTCTCAAATACCAGTCTGCATGCGAATCTCCGCTTCCAAGGTAGAAACTTAAGCCAACAGTACCTGTCCACCAAACGGAATTAGCACCGTAATATCCATTTTCAGTTGCAGGATTAATAGAGGAAGCACCGTCAAATGCTACATCTTGTCGGCCTGCTACTATATTACTGATATCACCGTTAAGTGCGATTCTGTCACTAAGTTTGACTTGAAGTGTCAAACCGGTGATGATATTGTATTGGTTGTCCTGAAAATCAGCCCATTGGTTTTCCTGAGGGGTAAGCCTTCCGATTCCCCCACCAAAATGTCCCAACAAATTGAAAGTTTGAGAGAATGTTTGCCAATCCATGATCCTGCCAAGATTAGCCACTCCCTGTAGGTTCAGGCGGTAGTAGTTTGAAGAGAAATCAGGAGTGTCACTTGCATTGCTGAAGCCACCAAAACCAAAATCCAACTTGGTCCCAAATTTCTCGTTAAACATGTACCTGACTCCCAGGTCTGCATGGCCCAAATTTAAAGTAGGAGAAAAATAACCTGGCGTAATTGGTGCCATTGGTTTATTAAACCCTCCGTTAACTTCGACGGACCATTTGTTGAAATCGTCTTGAGCATTAGCACCTATAGCTAAAGCACCAACCATTAGTGTTGATAGTATTATTTTTTTCATGATAAAAAATTTTTTACAACATTCAGTGTTTTAATTGATTTTGATTGCTATTAGTTATTACTCGGTTATATGATACAAATGTATATTAATTTATGGGAACTTTAAACATCTATCTCAATTGTTTCAATAAAATCGAATTTGAACTCGAAATTTATAAAATTATTTAACATAAACTATGCCAATGGACATTTTATTAAAAGAAATTCTTGAGATCAATAGCGTTTCAAGTGACGAATCAAGAATAGCTTCATTTCTTCTGGACTTAATTCTGAAACGAAGATCCTCCTGGAATGTTTCACCCCAAATTTATTCTGGTGAAGAATTCCATGATAATATACTACTAGTTTTCGGTAATCCCAAAACCGCTGCTTTTGCTCATATGGATACGGTAGGCTTTTCCGTGAGGTATGAAAACCAACTTGTACCGATAGGGGGTCCGGAAATAGGCGATGGGGCCTGGCTTCAGGGAGTGGACCTGGTAGGACCTATCCGATGCAAAGCCCATGAAAAGGATGGGAATGTGTTTCATGATTTTCCCAGGGGTATCCAAAGAGGTACCATGCTTTCATTTGAGCAGCAGATTAAGGCAGAGAATGAATTCATTGAAGCAGCCTACCTGGACAACCGGCTTGGTATGTATGCACTGATAAGGTTATGTGAAACTTTAACTGACGGTATCATTGTATTCAGTACTTATGAGGAGCATGGGGGTGGATCCATGCCCTTTCTGACGCGGTTCATTTTTGAAAACTGGGGCATTAGACAAGCCTTGGTGGCTGATGTTACCTGGATTACCGAAGGGGTTCATTTTAATAAAGGAGCCGTTATCTCTATGCGGGATAGCTTCATTCCCAGGAAAAAATTTCTGGATAGCATTTTAGAGTTGGCAGAAGCATCCGGAGTGCAATATCAATTGGAAGTAGAGGCATATGGCGGAAGTGATGGCAGGGAGATTCAGATGAGCCCATATCCGGTTGATTGGTGCTTCATAGGTGTAGCAGAGGAAAACCCCCATACCCCACAGGAAAAAGCCAGTTTAAAAGATGTGGAGGACCTGATAAAACTGTACCAATATTTGATGCGAAATTTGTAATGGATTAATAAATGTCTTTTCTTCGAAAGAATATAAACCCCGAAATTATTTGTTTTTGTGAACCTAATATCCTGGCATGATTAAAATAGAGGACTTGGACTTTGAACTTTTTATTCCGGAAGACAAGCTTTTGATCAGGGTAAAAGAGCTTGCCAAAGCTATCAATGTAGACTATTATGGAAAAAATCCGATTTTATTGGCGGTTTTGAACGGTAGTTTTATGTTTATGTCTGATATTTGCAAGGAAATCAACCTGACAGCGGATGTTTCTTTTATTAAACTGGCATCTTATTCAGGAACAAAAAGTACAGGTAACATTACCCCATTGCTGGGATTGAGCGAATCTTTGAAAGACCGGGATGTGGTCATTATAGAAGACATCGTGGATACCGGCCAAAGTATGGTTTATTTACTGGATTTGATCAAAAGGGAAAATCCTAAAAGTGTTGAAATTGCCAGTTTGTTGGTAAAGCCGGAAGCCTTGAAAGAAAGTGTAACCATAAAATACAGGGGTTTTGATATCCCGGACCTTTTTGTCGTTGGGTACGGCCTGGATTATTGCGGCAAGGGGAGAAATCTCAGACATTTGTATCAAAAAAGAGAAAAATAAAATTCCATTTCACAAAAAAAATAAATCTATGTTAAATATTGTTTTGTTTGGCCCTCCCGGAGCAGGCAAAGGGACCCAAAGTGAAAAATTAATTGAAAAATATAAAGTGGATCACATATCTACCGGAGATTTATTCAGAAAGCATTTGGGAGAGGGTACTGAACTGGGTAAATTGGCTCAGAAATACATGGATGAAGGTAACCTTGTCCCTGATGAGGTAGTGATTGGTATGGTGGATGACAAGATCAATTCCTCTACCGATCTTAAGGGCTTTATTTTTGATGGGTTCCCTAGAACAGTGGCACAGGCCAGGGCATTGGATGAATTGCTGCTAAAAAAAGGAACAAATATCTCCGGAATGATATCTCTGGAAGTTCCTGAAGAGGAATTAAAGCTGCGCATTAAAGACAGGGGAAAAACATCCGGAAGGTCTGATGACCAGGATGAAGAAAAAATCAACAACAGGATAAAGGTATATAAAGAAGAAACATTGCCGGTGGCTGAATATTATCAAAAGCAGGGCAAATTATCCAAAATCCATGGTGTGGGAGCCATAGATGAGATTTTCGGAAAGATTTGTGCTGTAATAGATGAATATTAATTCGTACCTTTGTGCATACAGTACTATGGCTAAGCGTAACGGCTTAGCTATTTTATTTTATGGGAGAACTCCGTCCAAACAAATAAGGAGACCAGAAAAAAACCAAGGATAGAGTGGCAGCATCAAATTTTATTGACTATGTGAAATTTTGTTCCCGTTCGGGGGCAGGAGGAAATGGTTCTGTCCATTTTAGGCGGGAAAAGCATGTACCCAAGGGAGGCCCTGACGGTGGAGATGGAGGTAGAGGCGGCCATGTCATTTTGAGAGGCAATGCACAGCTCTGGACCTTGCTTCATCTTAAATATAAGAAACATGTCATAGCTGAGCGGGGTAAAAATGGAGAAGGGGGAAGAAGAAAAGGCGCTGATGGACAAGATATTGTTTTGGAAGTCCCTGTAGGCACAGTAGCCAGGGAGTCCGAAACCGGGGAATTCAGGTGTGAGATCACGGAAGACGGGCAGGAATTTGTGCTAACGCCCGGAGGAAGGGGAGGACTGGGCAATGACCATTTCAAAACAGCCACCAATCAGGCCCCACATTTTGCCCAGACCGGTGGTGAGGGGATAGAGGAATGGATCATTCTGGAATTGAAACTTTTGGCAGATGTAGGTTTGGTAGGTTTTCCCAACGCCGGAAAATCCACCCTGCTCTCCAGCTTATCCGCAGCCAGACCGGAAATAGCCGATTATGCCTTTACCACACTTGTGCCCAACCTGGGAGTGGTCGCCTACAGAGATGGTAAATCTTTTGTGATGGCGGATATTCCGGGCATTATCGAAGGGGCGGCAGAAGGTAAAGGACTTGGCCTGCGGTTTTTGCGGCATATTGAGCGAAATTCCATTCTGTTGTTTGTGGTCCCTGCTGATGCGTCCCATATCGGCGAGCAGTATGCGGTTTTATTGGCAGAACTGGAGCGCTATAATCCGGAATTACTGGATAAAAGACGTATTCTGGCCATATCCAAAGCAGATTTGCTGGATGCTGAACTGATGAAAGCACTGGAATCGGAAATTCCAAAGGACATTCCTCATTTGTTTCTGTCAGCTGTGAGTGGCTTTCAGTTGCCTTTGCTCAAAGACTTGATTTGGAAGTCATTGCAGTAATTGTGTCAGAATGGCATACATTGATAAAATGGCAAGTTAATTGTTTTCATCAAAAGGATTTTTGAAAAACGGATTTAAACATGACAGATAAAACAAAAGACGAAAAGGATCTGGACCTGGAACAAACAGAAACTGCTGAAAACCCTAAAAATGAGGGAGATGTGAACAAGGATGCCGATTTGGATGTTCAGGAAGGAAATGATCCGGAAGCCAAAGCACCTGAAGACAATTTGTCAAAGGAAAATCAGGAATTGAAGGACAAATATGTCAGGTTGTATTCTGAGTTTGAAAATTTCCGCAGAAGAACTGCCAAAGAAAGGCTTGACCTGGTTAATACGGCTTCTCAGGAGCTGATCCAGGAAATATTGCCTGTTATTGATGATTTTGAAAGGTCGTTTAAGGCCCAGGCAGATGCCGGAGAGGATGATCAAAAACAGGAAGGAAGCAGGTTAATTTATAACAAATTGTTGAGGGTCCTTACTTCCAAGGGATTAGAACCTATGAAGGACCTGGTAGGCAAAGACTTTGATGCAGAATACCATGAGGCAATCACGCAGATCCCTGCCCCGTCAGAAGATTTGAAAGGTAAAATTGTGGATGTGGTTGAAAAAGGCTACACGATGGGAGGTAAAGTGGTTCGATTTGCTAAAGTGGTAATTGGAAAATAAAGATTTATGGCGAAAAGAGATTATTATGAGGTGTTGGGCATAGATAAAAATGCCAGCCCGGAAGAAATAAAAAAGGCCTACAGAAAGTTGGCCCTCAAGTATCACCCGGACAAAAATCCCGGCGACCCCTCAGCGGAAGACAAGTTCAAAGAAGCAGCTGAAGCCTATGAGGTGTTGAGTAATGCGGAGAAAAAGCAAAGATATGACCAATTCGGTCACCAGGGCCTTGGAGGCAATGGTGGCTTCGGCGGAGGTGGCATGAATATGGATGACATCTTTTCCCAATTTGGAGACATTTTTGGAGGTGGAGGCTTTGACTCCTTCTTCGGAGGCGGTGGAAGAAGTTCACGAAGAACGAAGAAAGGCACCAATCTCAGGGTTAAACTCAAACTGAACCTTAGGGAATTGGCCAACGGTGTCGAAAAGAAGATCAAAGTGAAACGCCACATGATCGCCGACGGCGTTACTTTTAAAAACTGTTCTACCTGTCAGGGTAGTGGTCAGGTAAAAAAAGTAGTTAACACCATGCTGGGTCAGATGGTTTCTGCCAGTACTTGTCCTGCCTGTGAGGGAAGTGGGCAAATCGTCGACAAAAGGCCTCCAAATGCAGATTCCAGAGGGCTTGTTATCAAAGAAGAAATCATCCCTATCAATATCCCCGCCGGGGTTGCCGATGGTATGCAGTTGAGCCTTTCCAGCAAGGGAAATGAAATTCCCGGAGGAGTTCCCGGAGATCTGTTGATCCTTGTGGAAGAGATACCGGATGAAGTATTGGTAAGGGATGGCAATAATGTGGTCTATGACTTGTACCTGAGTTTTGTGGATGTGGCACTTGGCGCCTCCCTTGAGGTACCAACCATTGATGGAAAGGTCAAAATAAAAATTGAACCCGGTACTCAGGCAGGTAAAATACTGCGCTTGAAAGGAAAAGGGATAAAGGAATTAAATGGCTACGGCAGAGGCGACCAACTGATTCATGTCAATGTCTGGACTCCTAAAGAAGTAACCAGAGAGGAGAGGGAAAAGCTGGAATCGCTTAGAGATTCAGAGAACTTTAAGCCTAATCCAGGGAAATCAGAAAAAAGCATCTTTGATAAAGTCAAGGAATTCTTTTAAAAGAGATAGCCGGCTGACGGCTTTTCTTTTTTAAAAAACCTTTTGATATCCCAACCGTATTTAATCGGTATGTTTAAGGAATTGAATTTTGCCACTTGTCTGATCATTTGTCTCGTTATTTCCTCCGAAGCGCAAATTCTAAGGCATTTTGAGGTGAAAGAAAGGGAGGGAATCAACCTGGTTCACCTTAACTTTTCCAGCTATAAAGGGGTGTCTACCATTCAAAGAGAATACAAGGGCTTTCCATTGATTGCCGATGCAGAATTGGGAAAGGTAAATATCCTCCCCACATTCACGCACAATTATTCCGAGGGAGTGCTTTATGCCCTTATTGAGCATAAAAACGTAGAGTCTGAAAGTCTGAGCAAAAATCTCTCTTACAGACTTTTTTCCAGCGGTGATGATGATTTTGACCACAAATGGAAAGTTGGTTTGGATGCCAATTTTCTGTATGACCTGAGGCTTCATTTTGGGATTGGAAAAGCCAGGCTTGATCTGTCAAATTTGCCGGTTTCCAATTGTTTTGTAAAAACTGCCTCGGCGGATGTTTTTTTAAATTACTCCAAACAGGTACCCAATTCGGTCACTATGGACACCTTGTCGGTAGCCATAAACATGGGGTCCTTTTACGCCGATGATTTGCAAATGTCCAATGCCAGGCATTTGATGTTTGATGTCAACTATGGCTCCGTAAACTTATCCTTTGGGGATACCATGGCAGCTGCCACTACAGTAAATGCCATGGTTGGGGCCGGTGCGGTAAATATTAAGTTGCCTTCCGCAAATCTACCCTACGTGGTTAAAATTAAATCCACTGCCATGTGCAGGACCAAAGTGCCCGGCCACCTGAGGGAAATTGGCGAAAAAACATATGTCAGTAAGGGATACCAGGCAGATGCCCAAAATCTAATGACTTTCATGATAGATGTTTCTGTGGGTTCAGTATCTTTGGAATAAGAGTCCTTTCAGGGGCTTCTTTGTTTTATTTGCCTGTATTTAACATAACTAGCTATTTGGAAATATTAAGCGTCCGATCATTGAATAAGTCTTACGGGGCACATGTGGCATTGAAAGATTTCGATCTTTCTGTGGAACAGGGCCTTGTTTTTGGGCTTTTGGGCCCCAATGGGGCAGGCAAAACTACTTTTATCAGGATTGTAAATCAGATCATTGACCAGGATTCCGGGGAAATATTGATCAATGGGCAGCCGCTTAAAATGCGGCATGTAAGGAATATTGGCTATTTACCAGAAGAGAGGGGCCTGTACAAAACCATGAAAGTAAAGGAGCAGTTGCTTTACTTTGCCCGGATTAAGGGCCTGAGCAGGCAGGATGCAGTCGAAAGGATAAGCAACTGGTTGGAAAAGTTAAACCTGATCCAATGGAAAGACAATAAGATTCAGGACCTCTCCAAAGGAATGGCCCAAAAGGTGCAGTTTATAGCAACTGTTATTCACCAACCCGATCTGCTGATTTTGGATGAACCCTTTTCAGGATTTGACCCGGTAAATGCCGAAATCATAAAAAACGAAATTCTTGAACTGAAGCGGCAGGGGACCACCATTATCCTGTCTACCCATAGAATGGAATCGGTTGAATTGCTTTGTGATCATATCGCCATGATCAACAAGTCCCGGAAAATTCTGGATGGACCGGTCAAAACCATTAAGAACGAAGCCAAAACCAACCAATTTAGGGTGAAAATGACCGTTAAAGACCAGACAAATGTGCCCCCCTGGGGAGATGTGGTGGCAGGTGAAGGACATGTGGAATTTACCATAAGTCTCAACGGGCAGCAGCCCAATGCAATCCTGGCCAATCTCATGCAGTATGGAGAAATACTGGGATTCGAAGAAATTGTACCCAGTATAGAGGAAATTTTTATCCAAAAAATAAACGAGAGTGATGAAGGGTAAGATTTTTTTAGTCATCAAGAGAGAATACCTGGCCAGGGTGAAAAAGCGGTCTTTTTTACTGGCAACCATCATTACCCCATTAATTTTCCCCACCATTCTGGGATTGTTCTTGTGGATTGCCATGTCTGATGTTTCCCCTGAGTCCAGAAAATTCATAGAAGTGGTAGACGAAAACAATGCTTATTTTTTAGAAAATAATGAGTCTTTTACTTTTTCTTACGGAGGATTAAACCGCGAGGAAGCCAGGGAACTGGTGAAAGATGGGGATAGATTTGGTTTATTGTATATCCCTGAATTGAACCTGGACCAACCCACAGGAATTACCTTTTACAGCGAGGAAATTGCTCCCATATCCATGATCACAAGTCTGGAGGCGGCACTAAAAAATAAAATTGAGGAATTCAGGCTTTTCGCCTCTGGCATAGACCCAGATGTACTTTCTTCCCTTAAAACCAACATCAAAATAAGCGCCGTCATCTTAGGCGAGCCCGGTGGTGAACGTGTTTCCAACTCAGTGGTCAATTACGCTGTGGGGTTTTTGGCCGGAATCCTGATTTATACTTTTATTTTTGTGTACGGCAATCAGATCATGCAGGGAGTCATCGAAGAGAAATCCAGCAGGATCATAGAGATCCTGGTATCCTCTTTAAAACCCTTCCAGTTAATGATGGGGAAAATAATTGGAATTGGAGCTGTGGGCCTGACCCAGTTTTTGATCTGGATACTGCTGATCAGTGCCATATCCTCATTAGTGGTGGGCTATTTCGGCATGAAAATGCCCCAACAGGAATTGATGGAAATGTCCGGACAGCAGGAGCTTCTCCCTGGAGCAAGTCAGGAGGGTTTGGTAGAAATCCTGCGAATGGTGCAGGGAATTGATTTCATTCAGCTTACCCTGACTTTCCTTATATATTTTGTGGGTGGGTATTTGTTGTATGGTGCCTTTTTTGCCGCCATAGGTGCCGCAGTAGACAGTCCTTCTGATGCACAACAATTCATGTTTCCGGTAACCATTCCCTTGTTGATAGCCTATATGGGTTTGTTTATTTTTGTCCTGGATGATCCCAACAGCAATGTTTCCTTTTGGCTTTCAATTATTCCATTTACTTCTCCGGTAGCCATGATGGGCAGGGTAAGTTTTGGGGTGCCCTGGGAGCAGCTGGCCATTTCCATTGGCTTATTGGTGGCAGGATTTTTATTTACTACCTGGCTGGCGGGAAAAATTTACCGCATTGGCATTTTGGTCCATGGCTCTAAAGTGGGGTATAAGGTTTTGTGGAAATGGTTGAAGGATAATGGCTAAAGTCAATGCATGCCTTAAGCTGTTTTAATCGGGTGTATCTTATGAGCCATCAGATTGATTTCAAAGGACTCATCCAGCTATCTCATTGCTTAAATTAAAACCAAAGCCCTTCATTCAAGCCTCGAAATGGCGTCCGGCCGATTGTTTCACTCCAATTTCCCAAACTGATAATCATTTTTTATTTTTCCCGATACAATAATGAGTGTTTAATATTGTTTCTCATTATGAACTTCCTTAAGTTCGGAATCATTATTTTGCAATGAATAAAAAATTTCAAGACCTGACATCTTTGGACCTCTACCAAAACAGGGGTAAAGTGAAATGGGGCGTGTTCGCTTTTTCCGTAATCATTGGACTCGGATCCATTTATTATACCAACACCCTGGTGGAGGAACTCAAAATCCGGGAAAAGAGGCAGGTGGACCTTTATGCCGAAGCATTGGAATATGCTTCTGTCAATTCTGATAACCTGACTTTTATTTTCCAGGTGATCATTCAGGAAAATAAATCCATTCCGGTAATCACCGTTAATGCTGAGGGAGAGCCCATTGAGTATAAAAACATAAATTTCAGGAAAAACAGCACCGAAGAGGAACAAAGGCTGCAATTGCTGGAAGAGCTGGAAGCGATGAAAGCCTTGTATGATCCCATACGGCTTTCTGACGATGCTTTTATTTTTTATAGAAACTCTGACCTTCTGACCCGCCTGCAATATTATCCTTATGTGCAGCTGTCTGTTATTTTGGTGTTTGGAATACTTGCCTATGCTTTTTTCAACCAAAGTAAAGTGGCCGAGCAGAACAGGCTGTGGGCCGGCCTTACCAAAGAGACCGCCCATCAGTTGGGTACCCCGCTGGCTTCTTTGATGGCCTGGATTGATTACCTGAAAAATTCCCCTGTTTTCGATGAAAATCAGGAAGTCATCATCGAAATAGAAAAGGACATCAAAAAACTAAGCATGGTGACCGAGAGGTTTAGCAATATCGGAAGCAGCCCTGTCATCAAACCCGAAAATGTACATCAGGTGATTGGTGATGCGATCAATTACCTGAGACCCCGTATATCCAGTAAGGTATCCATTGAGCTCAACTCCCATGCAGAGTACATTTATGCCCAGATGAACCGGTCATTGTTTGAATGGGTGATCGAAAATATTTGTAAAAATGCTGTGGATGCCATGAAAGGGCAGGGAGCCATCAGGATAAATATTGTCAAAGAAAGTGAGAAATATGTCCTGATAGATATCAATGATACAGGCAAAGGGATAGAGAAAAAAATGTTTGCCAAGGTTTTCAATCCAGGATTTACCACCCGACAACGGGGATGGGGGCTCGGACTTACCCTTGCCAAACGCATTATTGAAGGCTATCACAAGGGAAGGATTTTTGTAAATGCCTCAGAGTTGGGAAAAGGGACTACTTTTAGAATTGTGTTGTTGGGCGTAAGGGACAGTAGTGAATAATCTATTAAAAAAATCATTATGAGCAGATACATCATTTGGAGCCTGTTATTCATCACCACCATGATTGCTTCATGCAATTCTAGCGCACCCCTTGGCTCAGAAGACACCAGTGATTCAAAAATTTACAATGAACCACATCGGCCTCAGTATCATTTCAGCCCCGAAGCCAACTGGATGAATGACCCAAATGGAATGGTTTTTCATGAAGGCGAATACCATTTGTTTTACCAATATTATCCGGATAGCAATGTTTGGGGCCCCATGCATTGGGGACATGCCGTTTCAAATGACCTGGTCCGCTGGGAACATTTGCCTGTGGCCATTGAACCAGATAGCCTGGGATGGATATTTTCAGGATCGGCAGTTTTTGATGCTACCAATAGCAGTGGTCTAGGATCCCCGGAAAACCCTCCTTTGGTGGCGCTTTACACCTATCATGATCCGGTTGGAGCTGAAGCGGGAAAGGATGATTATCAAACCCAGGGACTTGCTTTCAGCCTGGATAATGGCCGTACCTGGGAGAAATACCAAAACAATCCGGTTCTGGAAAACCCCGGTATCAAAGACTTTCGCGATCCGAAAGTGACCCAAATCGATCAGGAAATATGGATCATGTCCCTGGCGGTAAAGGACAAAATCAGTTTTTATTCTTCGAATAATTTGCTTGGCTGGGAGCATTTAAGTGATTTTAACCCGGACTGGGCCGCTTATGGTGGAGTTTGGGAATGCCCTGATTTGTTTCCTTTGACAACACCTGAAGGGGAGCAAAAATGGGTTTTACTGGTTAGCATCAATCCCGGAGGACCCAATGGGGGTTCAGCCACCCAGTATTTTATAGGAGATTTTGATGGAAAGCATTTTACCACCGACCAGAAGACCGTGAAATGGCTGGATTATGGAGCGGACAATTATGCAGGTGTCACCTGGTCCAATGTCCCGGCTTCTGATGGACGAAAGTTGTTTATAGGCTGGATGAGTAATTGGATGTATGCCAATGTAGTGCCTACTCAAGTCTGGCGCTCCGCCAATACCTTGCCCAGGAGTCTTGAGTTGTATTCTATCGATCAGGAATACCACCTGGCTTCCCGGCCGGTAAAGGAATTGGAAATGCTCAGGGAAGAAAGTCAGGTGATTTCCGGGCAAAACATTACACTGGAGCAGGAGCTGGTAGAACTACAGCTTCAAAGCAGTGCTGCCGATTTCAGTATTGAATTCAGCAACCCGGCCGGAGAGCGGGTAATCATTGAAAAGAAGGGAGATACATTGTTTGTGGACAGGACCGAATCGGGCCTGGTTGATTTTAACGATGGATTTCCAGCCAGGCACAGCGCAGCTGTGAATGGCCTGGGAATAGAGGAACTCCGCATTTTCCTGGACAGGTCATCCATAGAAATTTTCATCAATAATGGGGAGCTGGTGATGACGGATCTGGTTTTTCCCAGGGAAAGGTATACCCAGCTTCACCTGAAGGGATTTGAAAACGAAAATCAGCTACATTATCTAAAGTCCGTTTGGTAAAAAATCAAAGCACTGCCGCTCAGGGCAGTGCTTTGATTCAGGGTAATATCAGGATTCTCCCAGGAAAGGATACCGGTAATCTGTGGCACTGACGAAGGTTTCCTTGATGGTTCTCGGAGAAACCCAACGCAGCAAATTGATCATAGACCCGGCCTTATCGTTGGTTCCGGAAGCCCTGGAGCCTCCAAAGGGCTGTTGCCCCACTACCGCGCCGGTGGGCTTGTCGTTGATGTAGAAATTTCCAGCCGCATGGCGCAATTTGGTAGTAGCCATCTCTATGGCATAACGATCGGTGGAAAAAACGCCTCCGGTAAGCGCGTAGGGAGAAGTCTGGTCTACCAGTTCCAGGGCCTCTTCAAAATGATCCCCTTGATAGACGTAAATGGTCAATACCGGTCCGAAAATTTCCTCCACCATGGTTTTGTAAAGGGGGTCTTCTACCAAAATGACCGTGGGTTCGATAAAGTAACCCTTTGATTTATCCACATTTCCTCCCGCAATTATCTCCACATTGGGGGCTTTTTTGGCCGCAGCTATATATCCGCTTATTTTATCAAAAGCTTTCTCATCGATTACCGCATTGATAAAATTACCAAAGTCCTCGGTTCCCCCCATTTTCATGGAAGCCAGGTCCTGCAATAAATATTCTTTTACCTCTTCCCATATATTTGAGGGAATATAGGCGCGGGATGCTGCACTGCATTTTTGTCCCTGGTATTCAAAGGCTCCTCTGCTGAGTGCTGTGGCCAGGGCCTTTGGATGGGCCGATTTATGGGCAACGACAAAATCTTTTCCGCCTGTTTCGCCTACTATTCTGGGGTAGGTTTTGTACCTGGAGATATTGTTTCCTATGGTTTTCCATAAATGTTGGAAAACACCAGTAGAACCGGTAAAATGTAATCCGGCAAAGTCGGGATGAGAAAAGATCACTTCCCCTGCTTCCGGTCCATCTACATAGATCAGGTTGATTACCCCATCAGGAAGACCGGCTTCTTTAAAAACCTGCATCAATACATGGGCTGCATAAATCTGGGTATGTGCGGGCTTCCAAATGACTGTATTGCCCATCAGGGCAGGGGCTGTAGGGAGGTTTCCGGCAATGGCTGTGAAATTAAAAGGAGTAATGGCAAATATAAAGCCTTCCAGTGGTCTTTGCTCCAGCCGGTTCCAGACGCCATCTCCACTGATGGGAGGCTGCTGGGCATAGATCTCCGTCATGAATTTCACATTGAAGCGCAAAAAATCGATCAACTCGCAAGCGGCATCTATTTCCGCCTGGAAAGCATTTTTGGATTGCCCCAACATGGTTGCGGCATTGATTTTGTCCCTGTAGGGGCCTGACAACAGATCGGCGATCTTCAGAAAGATGGCAGCTCTTTGTTCCCATTGCATGTTTTCCCATGCAGGCTTGGCTCCCAAAGCCGAATTGATGGCTTGTGTTACATGACCCTTATCACCTTCATGAAAATTGCCCAACAGATGTTGGTGGTCATGGGGAGGATGAAGGGAAGATGTTTTACCCGTTCTTATCTCTTCACTTCCTATATACATGGGAATATCTGCTACCTGGGATCTCGCAGAAGCAATGGCGTCCTGGAGGGAGGCTCGTTCCTTTGATCCTGGTGCATAGTTCCTGACTGGTTCATTCTTTGGTTCCGGTACATTAAAAAAGCCTTTTAGCATACAATTGTGTTGTTTACCTGGTTAGTTTATTTATAACAAATATACAAATAAACAACGGCTTAGCCGAAAGGAGGGTTCACAGGATGGCTCTTAGTTCGGATAGGTGTCTGATGGTAAAGGTAGATTGTACCGGATCAGTTATTCCCCGGGGGTTATAATAAACCTGGTCGATGGCTGCATTCTTGGCACCCAATATATCGGAGTTTGGATTGTCTCCAATCATCAAACAATCATCAGGCTTGCTGCCAAGCTTTTCCAGTGCATGGACAAAAATTCTTTTGTCCGGTTTTCTGAATCCCGAGCTTTCAGAAGTCACAATTAATTTAAAATAGGGCGCCAATCCGGAATATTTTAATTTGGCGTATTGACTGTCATTGAAGCCGTTGGTGATGATGTGCAGGGCATATCCATTACTCAGGTAGTCCAGAATTTCGAAAGTATGGTCCATGACTTTGGACCTGGAAGATGTTTGGGATACAAAATCCCTCTCGAAGGTGCTGGGAATATGGTCGGTCGACAACTTTGCCCTGGAAAAAACCTTGATAAAGCGGATTTTTCGCATATCGGATTGATTTACCTTGCCCCGGTTGAACTGGTCCCAAAGTTCATAATTGGTGGTCAGAAAGGCCTCAAAAAAGGATTCAAACGTGATTTCCCCCAACTCTGCCAACCGGTGACGGGCAAATAATTCCAGCAGCGTGTCTCTGACATTGCTGTCATAATCCCATAAAGTATGGTCCAGGTCAAAAAAAATATGTTGGTACTTTTTCACGCTGATTGTTTTATTTTCTATATGGATTGTTTTGAATTTTATTTTTGGCCAGTTCCCTATTGGAGTAGAGAATTTCATAAATCTCCTGATCTCTCAACAGGTTCTGGTCTTTTTGGATGAATTTTAAAATCTGACCCAGTATTTCCTGGGCTTCTTCCAATACATAATAAAATGTCCACTGATCTTTTTTTCTACTGCCTATTAAACCCGCATGCTTTAAATATGTTACGTGCCGGCTGGTTTTAGTTTGGGTAAAATCCAGGATATGCTCCAGATCTGAAATGCACAATTCCTGGTTTTGCATCAACAAGTGCAGAATTCTCACCCTTGCTTCCTCTGAAAGGGCTTTAAATACCCGCATCCCATAATTTAAACTTATGTTTTTTAAGCGCATTTAATTAACTTTAACAAATAAAACATGTTGAAGTTAATGAATTCAGCTGTATTTCACTTATTATCGTGAAATCATTGGCTTTGTAACCAAACAGGCTTGATTTTCTCCCGTAAATGAAAAGGAAAGGCCTCCTGAAAAATAAAAGAAGTGAAAAAGTTTATCGCAATACTAGCCGTTTTTGTAGTGGGGTTTTTAGGGATTCACCAATCTGCCACAGCTCAGGATACCCCTGATCGAAAAGTAGTGCAGTTATCTGGTGTGATCCTGAATGCAGACAGTACCACTGCGATTCCAGGTGTAAATATTTACGTTCCCAAAAAGGGCCGTGGCACCAGCAGTAATCGGTTTGGGTATTTTTCCATGCCGGTAGTGGCCGGGGACAGTGTGGTTTTTTCCTACATAGGACTAAAAAGGCAGACCCTCAAAATTCCTGCGGATATAACCGAAGACAAGGTCAGCTATATCCTGACCATGATACAGGATGAAATAGCTCTTCAGGAGGTGAAAGTGATGCCTTATCCCACCGAGGAAGAATTTAAAAATGCCATTCTGGCCGTAAATGTAGATGCAGAACCACCCCTCAACAGGGGTAACCTCAGCCCGCAATTACTTTTAAAGTGGGCTGAAGAAATGCCTGCTTCGGGAAATGAGAATTTCAGGCAATTTACCAACCAGCAAACCCAACAAACCCTGGACAGGTATGGTCCAAGGCCTTTGCCGCTACTTAACCCTTTTGCCTGGGCCCAATTTATCAAATCCATAAAAAATGGAGACCTGAAAAACAGGGACTGAAATCGGGCATGGCGAAAGCGTCACACATTGATATGATTATTCTGGCGAGGTGCTCCCGACAGTAGTGACAGCTAGGTGACCGTTCAAAAAAAAGGTATAAACACATCAAATGAACTGTGTAAAGCTCCGCTTAAAATTTTTCCGCTCATCACTTTTCAGATGAGATGGTCATCATCTATTTATTTCAAATAAATCAAAAAGGTATATTTGCCGAAATAAGAAATCTAAAAACATGAAAAATTTATTTGTTCTGGCCTTCCTGATCTTGTCTCATTCAGTTTTTTCACAAGACAGTAAATCCAAAAGCCCGGAAAGACCAAAACTGGTTATTGGCATAGTAGTAGACCAAATGAGGCAGGAATATTTTTACCGCTATCAGGACAGGTTTGTGGAGGGTGGTTTCAAGCGCCTGATGAATGAGGGTTTTATGATGAAAAACGGGCATTATAACTACATCCCCACTTATACCGGCCCTGGCCACGCTTCCGTATATACAGGTACAACACCCGCTACCCATGGGATCATCGGTAATGATTGGTATGTGCGGTCTTTGGGACGAACCATTTACTGTGCAGAAGACAGTACTGTTTCCGGGGTGGCCGGTAGCCCCTCCGGTGGAGAAATTTCCCCCAGAAACTTATTGAGCAGTACCATTACGGACGAACTCATGTTCGCTACCGGAAAGCGCTCGAAAGTCGTTGGCGTTGCCATCAAAGACCGGGGAGCTGCCTTACCGGCAGGACACTTGGGTGATGCTTATTGGTATGATGCCAAAACCGGGGAATTCATGACATCTACTTATTATCATGATGCATTGCCCGATTGGGCAAAAGCCTTTAATGCCAGAAAACTTCCGGAAAAATACCTGTCTGAGACTTGGGAAACCCTCTTCCCACTGGAAAGCTACGTACAGGGAGCTCCTGATAATAATGATTTTGAATCCCCTTTTATAGGTATGGAAACGCCCACTTTCCCCTATGATTTGGCGGCATTGAAAGAAAATAATGGAGGGTTGGGCCTGATCAGCACTACTCCCTACGGTAATACCCTTACCCTGGACCTGGCCTATGCGGCACTTGAAGGAGAGCAGTTGGGCAAAAGGGGAGAAACAGACTTTTTGGCGGTAAGTTTTTCTTCTACCGATTATATCGGGCACAGGTTTGGACCTTCTTCGGTGGAGGTAGAAGACAATTACCTCAGGCTGGACAGGGAACTGGCTGATTTCTTTGATCACCTGGATAAGGAAATTGGCGAGGGCGAGTACCTGGTTTTTTTGACCGCAGATCATGGTGTAGCGGATGTGGTTAGGTACATGCAAAGTGAAAGAGTAGCCGCCGGAAGCCTGGACACCCGCTTTGTGCTGACGCAACTCCGGGGTTTCACCAATCAGCATTTTGGAGAAGGAAACTGGATTTTAAACTATTCCAATGAACAGGTATTCTTAAACCGCTCCCTGGCAGAGGAAAAAGGTTTGTCTTTCGGGGAGCTGCAAAAAGCAGTGGCGGATTTTATGTTGCGTTTTGATGGCATCAAAGAAACTTATACCGGTGAAGATCTCAGGCGACTGGAATACACTAAAGGAAGGAAAAGCCTTTTGCAGATGGGTTTCAATCACAAGTCATCGGGTGATGTGATGGTGATTTTGGAGCCCGCCTGGCTAAGCAACTCAGTAAGGGGGACCACCCATGGCACAGGTTATACTTATGATACCCATGTACCCATAGTATTTTATGGTTGGGGTATCAAGCCAGGAAGCAGCAGCCGTTATGCCACCATTACCGATATTGCACCTACCTTATCCATGTTGTTGCATACCCGATTGCCAAATGGAGCGTCCGGACAGCCTATTGGTGAGGTTCTGGATGTGGAATAATATACTTTAAACGAATTGAAAACATAAAATGCCAGACTGACCAGTCTGGCATTTTATGTTTAATCCTTTACCTGGCTTGGGTTACAGCTAGTCCCAAACAAATTCCCCCAGCTCCAAACTCCAGTCGTTGCCAAAGAACCCGGCTCCTGCAACGGCCTCGTATTCCTTTTCAAATACTTCAGCCCCTATCACCGTCAGGTCTGGAAAAGCAGTGCCGGCCAAAAAATACTGGTTGCCAAGGGCTGCCTTAAATCCCCTGAGCCCTGTACCGGCCACCACGCCCACTGAGGCTATAGCACTATCCGGGCGGGGCCGAATGAAAAGGCAGGCCCATCCATCACCTCTCCAGATCCGCTCTCCAGCCGTCATTTGACCATTCATAACCTGTACCGGACTATCGCCTAGCAAGGCATCCCAGGCGCTGTTTGTATCTGCATTGCCATAAAGAATCACGTTCCTGTCCTGGTACTTTTCCGGTGAAAATTGCTGGTCAGAGATCATTTCTATGGAACCGTTTCCGCGGTAGCCAAAAGTTTCTGCATCGTAGCGGGCTTTGTGAAAATTCCAGCCGTCTTCTTCTTTGTTGCCCCTGGTTCCATAAACAAAAACCACCTGATTTCGGAAAGCATCCTTAAAATTTCCGTTTCGATGAGGACCTTTTTCATTTTTACCGGGTAAAGAACCAATGGCCCAATTGCGGTCTTCGTTGCGTACCAGAACAATATCATTGACGGGTTGTTCTACAATCAATTGGGTTTCGTCTATTTGAAGGGAAAAGGGAAAGGAGACAGCTGCCATTTTCAGATCCAATTGCAGGACTTTTACATTTTCTGTCGTCCCTGATAGGGATGAAGCCTCCTCTGCGATTTGCAGCTTTACATGACTGGGCTGGAAGGGACGGATTTGCTGGTAAATGGTAAGCCAGTTTGAACTGGAAGAAACACCCGGACTGGCAGTAGAAAATTCCAGCTGCCGTATTTCGGCTGCTTTGGGGCGTTCATGATTTTTCAAAAAATCAAACAACGGTGGCCAGTCAGCAGAAATATTTCCAAACCAATGTCCTCCTCCCGGGTATTCGTGATAGGCAAAATCCGGGTGAAAATCAGCCAGCAACTTTTTCATTTGCCGGGCATGTGTCACAGGTACTACCTGATCGGCATCCCCATGGTGGATGTAAACGCCAAAATGCAAATAATTTCGCTGCAACAATAAGATGCGCTGAGGATTGCTGGCCCGTTGGAACATCCGTTCCATTTCCGTACTCACTTTTCTGGAATGCTCAATCCAATCATGGAGCTCCGCATAACCGGCGCAAGGACCTATGGCTGCCCAATGATCCGGATAGGTTGCCCCCAGGTACCAACTGGCATGGCCGCCCATGGAATGGCCTGTCAGGTAGATTTTTTGTGGATCCGGCTGAAAAAGTGCTTTCCCTATTTCCAATACTTCCAGGGCATCCAATCGGCCCCAGTCTTCCCAGGCAAAGCCAAAAGGTCCGCGGTTGGTTGGTGCAATCAGGTGACCCCAATCCTTTGGGGCATAGACCGCTGCCTGGCCCCTGGCTTCTACTCCCGCTCCATGGGTAGAAAAGAAAAGTGCCGGTGCCTTGCCTTCCTGCACCTTTCCGGGGCTCACCGAATAATACTGCACGCTTCCGTCCATGCTGCTGATGAAAGTACGGTCATGTTGGCTGTTGAAGGATTGGTTGTTCAGTGTAAGGCTGAGGGAGCTGATCACTTTCCCGGATTGGGCAAGGAGATTGACCTGCAGGTCTACCTCTTTCTGGGTTTGCCCCTGCAACTCACTGATCCGGAAAGGCAGCAATTTGGAAGTCAATTTTTCCAAATCCGGCACCTGGCTGATCATTTTTTCCGAACCATTGACGATACTTTCAATCTGATAGCCCCGGGCAGGTTTGCCTGTGGCATTGGTCAGCTTGATGCCGGCCCATTTGAATCCCTTTTCTTCGATCACCAAATCGGGAAGGGTCAGCTGATCAGCAGATAGCATCAGGTCCGACTCAGGGGTGTAAAGGGAAGCTTTAATCTCCGGATTTCTTCCTCCTGTCAGGTAAAATGTATTCAAACCCTTTTTGATCATTACCGGATGTTTGGTAATACCAAATCCAAAATGATCCCCTTCCCTTGGAGCGCCATTGATGTACGCCTTTCCATGTCCCGAGGCATCAAAGATCAGTATCTGGTCGGAGGGGCTTTCGTATTCCAGGTAAAGGCCTCCGGCAGCAAGGTATTCGTGTTTAAACCGGCCATTTTCATCTGCTGTTATTGGCTCCCAGCTTCCTTCCGGATGTTGCTTGTCCGCTGCAGGGATCGATTCACCTGCCAGCAAGCGGGCCACCACAGGGTCAGCAGGAAATTCGCTGCGGGCATACCGGGGATATTTAACGGGGACACCATAAGTGGTTACCCACCCTGTTTTGAAGATAATTTGATCGGAAGTGCTTTGTGCCCAGGTGCTGAAAAATAATCCGGATAACAAAATCAGAGCCGGAAAAAAGGCTGCTACTTGCTTGTGCATATTTATTGGTTAGTGGTTGAAGTGGAGCGGGTAAATGGTATTTGTTTCCTCATTTGCCTGCAATTAATCTTATTAGCTCAAAGAAAAAGGTTTTTCCCACTTTATCGGGGTTGATTGAAATAAAAAAGTTTAATTAATTGTTTAAAGGTTTTCAAAGCGAAACCTTTCAATCATTACCGGTATTTCAATTTCTTTTTGCATTTTACTACATACCTGTCTTTTGTAAATACCAATTGCTTATTGTATCTGGTATTTGGTGGGATGTAGGGTCCATTTTTACTTAACCTTACCTATTGGCAGAAAAAGATATTTTTTTCCGATATGGAATTCCAATCACATATTTTCATTTTAGACAATTCCTCAAGATACCTAAGGCAAAGGTGGGAATTAATTAAAATACCTATTCCTTCGGAGGATTGATCATGATATGGGCGCGGTGGGTGCCGGGATCCATAATCCAGGGCATGCCCGGGGCTTCCGGCTTGAGTGCCAGACCGGTACTTTCCTGGGTGGCCCAGGGGATATACACCACATAACGCAGGTAGGTGTTTTTGACCTCTCCTTGCATGGCATCATAATCTTCCGCCGCTGCAGTCAGGGCGTACAGGGTAGCGCCTTCTTTGGGCATTTTGAGCGTGCCTGCCTTCGCCTCATTCTCCCGGGTGTCAAATATTTCCTTGAAATTTTTGCCCTCCTTTTTCAGTTCCCGGCCCCGTTCCATAAAGGGCTCCAGTTCCTTGTGGTAGCAAGCCACGTTAAAACCCTCCGCCTTGGGATCATCGGCAATGCAGACCAGCTCATTGCTGCCTTCCCGCAGTACGGTCCAGTTGCCCCCCGCATCATAACCGTATACCATGGCTCCATCTCTCAAATCCTCGGGAGCGGCCAGAACGGCAGTTTTTATTTGCATGGCTGTGGAAGGGATTTGCTGAGCTTCGGCATGAAAAAAAAGCATCAGGGCAAAAAGAGGTAAACAAAGGTTTTTCATGGTCAAGTAGCGTTTGTTTATTGGTTGTCTATAAGTCTTTAATATAAGGGCAATTTTTATAAAAATGAAGAAAAAGTAAAAAAGATCGGACTGCCATATGGCTTTCCGGACAAAAATAGGGAATAAAAAAAGCCACCGGATGTAATCCGGCGGCAATTGAATTTTTTCCCTGAAAGGCTTTACCTGTCCAAACGGGTGTTGGTACCATCCACGGGAGTCCTGTGCTCCCGGTTGGCCAGGTCCCAGGCAGTATGGAAGATCAACCTCGCCCGCTTCTCCATCAGCTCAAACTCGATTTTGTCTACCGTATCCGTTGGCTGGTGGTAATCGTCATGGACGCCGTTGAAAAAGAAGATCACCGGGATATTGTGCTTGGCGAAATTGTAATGGTCGGAGCGGTAATAAAACCGGTTTGGATCATCTTCCGCATCATAGCGGTAATCCAGGATCAGGTTGGTGTAGGTGATATTATTGTATTCGTTAATGATTTTAAGCTGGGAAGAAAGCATTTCAGAGCCAATCACATAGACGTAATCCTGATTTTCGGCATCCTGGTATTCATAATCAATGCGTCCGACCATATCTATATTCAGGTTGTTCACTGTATTTTCCAGGGGAAACACCGGGTTGTCGGCATAATATTCCGAACCCAACAGTCCTTTTTCCTCTCCGGTCACATTCAGGAATAAAATGCTTCGCCTGGGTTTGTTGGCTTCTTTGGCGGCATTGGCAAAAGCTTCAGCTATTTCCATCACTGACACTGTTCCTGAACCATCATCATCCGCACCATTATTGATTTCTCCCTTGCTATTGATGCCTACATGGTCATAATGGGAAGAGATGACAAGCACTTCTTCTTTTTTATCCGTTCCTTCCAGGTATGCCAGCACATTTTCCGTACCTACAATTTGCTTGTCTTTTTGTACCCGATACCTGACCTTGCGGGAGGCAATGGATTCCGGGTTGTTTTTTGCGGCCTCCTTCAATTCTTCTACCGGGGTTTCGAACAACTGGCCCATTTGCTCGGAGCTGACCATAAATACCGGTTTGTGCTCGGTAGGGCGATCAAATCCCAAACGGCCCCTGCCAGAAAGATTTTTGTAACGGTTGGCCATCCGGTCAAAATTGGCCTGGCCTTCCATGGTCACAATAATTACTCCCTTAGCTCCGGCATCCATCACCTTTTTGACGGCATCTGCAGAACGTGCACCAATGGCCCAAAGGCCTACCAGCTTTCCTTCCACAGCTACTTTTTCCAGGTTTTCTTCAGAGGCCAGGCCCAAAAACACCAAATCGGTTCGGGTTCTTTTTTTCATATCCCCGTCACCGATAAACACAAAATCCTCGTTCAACATCAGGTCCCTTTTCCCTACTCTTAATTCCACATTCTCCCAACGCACACTGGAGAGTTCAAAGGGTTGCAGGAAACTTCCGGACACCGGGCCGGTAAGGCCCTTTTCCCGGTAAAAATCCACCAGGTATTCGGCCGCCAATTTTTGCCCCTTCTCTCCGGTATCCCTTCCCTCCAGCTCATCAGAAGCCAGGTAAGTCAGGTGTTTTTCCAAATCCCCTGCCTGTATGGTAGCGGCATATTTTAAAGAAAGGTCTTCCTGTCCCAAAAGGGAAAAAGAAAGCCCGGTAAACAGCAATATTGCTGCAATCATCGGTCTATTTTTCATTATGACTGTTTAAACGATTATAAATATGGTAAACTGTAAACCTATTCCTTGCCCAAACGGTTTATAAGAAGATATTTAAGGTTAAAATTAACACCTAAATTAGCTAATATTTCTACCTTTGCGGTTCGATTCAGGATAATTTGGTTCGGCCAAAAATAATCATATTTTATCTTTATATGAAAATCAACCTCGCTTCTTCGGAAAAATTTAAAAACAGGCACATTGCTCCCTCGGATAATGATATCAAATCCATGCTGGAAACCATAGGTGTTTCTTCATTGGACTCTTTAATCGACGAAAGCATCCCTCAGAGCATCCGCCTGAAAAAACCACTTCAACTGCCAAAAGCCCTTTCAGAAACGGCTTTCCTTAAAAAATTTAAAAAAACAGCAGGAAAAAACACCCTTTACAAATCGTATATCGGACTGGGCTATTATGACACCCTTGTCCCTGGTGTGATTCAGCGCAATATCCTGGAAAACCCCGGTTGGTACACCGCCTACACCCCTTATCAGGCTGAAATAGCTCAGGGCAGGCTGGAGGCCCTGATCAATTTTCAAACCATGGTCAGCGAATTGACAGGTATGGAGCTGGCCAATGCTTCCCTGCTGGATGAAGGTACAGCCGCAGGTGAAGCCATGACCATGTTGCATGCCAGCAAGCCAAGGTCAAAAAAACAGGCCAACCGTTTTTTTGTGGATGAAAAAGTTTTTGGCCAAACCAGAGAAATCCTTAAAACCCGGGCCATTCCCGTGGGCATAGAATTGGTTTTTGGCTCCCTGAAGGACCTGGATCTAACGGATCCGGAACTCTTTGGCCTGCTCCTGCAATATCCCAATGCAGATGGGGAAGTCATTGATTACAGCAAACTGGTGGAAGCCGCCAATGAAAACAGTGTTTTTACCGCTTTCAGCACCGACTTGTTGAGTCTTACTTTGCTGAAGCCGCCGGGAGAGATGGGTGCTGATGTGGTGATCGGCAGTAGTCAGCGTTTTGGCGTACCTATGGGTTTTGGTGGCCCTCATGCAGCTTTTTTCGCTACAAAGGAATCATTCAAAAGGCAAATCCCTGGCAGGATTATCGGCGTTTCTGTCGACAAATCAGGCAAAAATGCCTACCGCATGGCCCTGCAGACCCGCGAACAACATATCAAAAGAGAAAAGGCCACTTCCAATATTTGCACCGCTCAGGTACTTTTGGCGGTGATGGCCGGCATGTATGCCGTTTATCATGGCCCCAAGGGGCTGAAAGCCATTGCCTCCCGCACCCATGGTCTGGCTGTCATGACCGCAGACTGGTTGTCCCGGCTGGGTTACGAACAGGTTAACGAAACCTTCTTCGATACCATCCGCATCAAGGTAGATGAGGTACAAAAAGAGAAAATACGGGCGTTTGCATTGTCAAAAAAGTTAAATTTCCGATACGAAAAAGACTACATTCTCCTCAGCTTTGATCAGGTAAAAAACAGGGCTGACGTAGTGGAGATCTATGAGGTTTTTGCCAAATCTACCAATCGTCTTCAGGTAGAAATTCCTGATGTACCTGATCAGATAGATGCCATCATCCCTGAGACCCTGCAACGTGCCTCTTCCTTTTTAGAGCATGAGGTGTTTCAGCGGTATCATTCGGAACACGAAATGTTGCGTTACCTCAAAAGGCTGGAAAATAAAGACCTTTCCCTGGTGCATTCCATGATCTCCCTGGGTTCCTGTACCATGAAACTCAATGCAACTGCAGAAATGATCCCTGTTACCTGGCCGGAAATCGGTCAGTTGCACCCCTTTGTACCCCAGGACCAGGCGGCCGGATATTATGAGATGTTTCAGGAATTGAGAAACTGGCTCAGTGAAATCACTGGTTTTGCCGATACCTCCCTGCAGCCCAATTCCGGTGCCCAAGGGGAGTACGCTGGCCTGATGGTGATCCGGGCCTACCACCAAAGCAGGGGAGAGGATTTCAGGAATATTGTATTGATTCCTTCTTCTGCTCATGGCACCAATCCGGCTTCTGCCGTGATGGCCGGCATGAAGGTAGTCATCATCCCCTGTGATGATAAAGGCAACATAGATGTGGCGGCATTCGAAGCCAAAGCTGCCGAATACAAAGAGCAGCTTGCCGCATTGATGGTAACGTATCCATCCACACACGGGGTTTTTGAGGAATCCATCCAGGAAATATGTGGTATTGTTCACGAATATGGTGGTCAGGTTTACATGGACGGGGCCAATATGAATGCACAAGTAGGATTGACCAGTCCCGGAATGATCGGAGCCGATGTTTGTCACCTGAACCTGCACAAGACTTTCTGCATACCCCACGGAGGTGGAGGACCGGGAATGGGTCCCATCTGCGTGGCCAAACACCTGGCCTCATTCCTGCCTGGCAATCCCTATATCCGCACAGGTGGCACGGAGGCTATTAGTCCGATTTCAGCAGCTCCATTTGGAAGTGCCAGCATACTGCCCATTTCATATGCCTATATTGCCATGATGGGAGAGGAGGGACTTTCCAAGGCTACCAAAGTGGCCATATTGAATACCAATTACATCAAAAAGCGACTGGAAGCGGATTACCCCATTCTGTATACAGGAAGCAAGGGCCGGGCAGCCCATGAGATGATCCTGGATTGCAGGGGCTTTAAAGAATGTGGAGTGGAGGTAGAAGACATTGCCAAAAGGCTGATGGACTATGGCTTCCATGCTCCGACGGTATCCTTTCCGGTTGCAGGAACCCTCATGGTAGAACCCACCGAGTCCGAATCGAAAGATGAGTTGGACCGCTTCTGTGAGGCCATGATTTCCATCCGTCAGGAAATCAGGGAAATAGAAGCAGGGAAGGCCGATAAATCGTCCAATTTGCTGAAAAACGCACCACATACCGCCGGAACCATCATTTCTGATGCCTGGAACTATCCCTATTCCAGAGAAAGGGCAGCCTACCCGCTTCCTTTTGTGAAAGAGAACAAATTCTGGCCTTCGGTAGGAAGGATAGATGCTGCGTATGGTGACAGAAACCTGATGTGTAGCTGTATTCCTACAGAGGTGTATGAAGAAGAGGAGAAAGAAGCAGTAGAATAGTATAATAAAAGCCCCTTCGCTTAAACTGCCGAAGGGGCTTTTTTTTCATTGAACCGGTAATTATTTCAGACTGCCCGTCATGTCTTCGGGCCTAACCCACTGATCAAACTGTTCGCTGGTGAGCAGGTCCAGGGCTATGGCCGCCTCCCGCAAGCTGCTGCCTTCCTTATGGGCCTTTTTAGCAATTTTAGCAGCATTTTCATATCCAATATGGGTGTTCAAGGCTGTTACCAGCATGAGACTGTTTTCCAGGTGGCGCTGAATAAAAGGCTTATTCGGCTCTATCCCCACTGCGCAATTGTCATTGAAAGAAACGCAGGCATCCCCCAACAGGCGGGCTGAGTTAAGCAGGTTATTGACCATCATGGGCTTGAAAACATTCAGCTCAAAATGACCGTTGGAGCCGCCGATAGATACCGCTGTGTCGTTTCCAATTACCTGGGCACATACCATGGTCATGGCTTCGGCCTGGGTAGGGTTGACTTTTCCTGGCATAATAGAAGAACCCGGCTCATTCTCAGGGATCAATATTTCGCCTATGCCTGATCTGGGGCCAGAGGAAAGCATGCGGATATCATTGGCTATTTTCATCAGGCTGACGGCGAGTTGCTTCAATGCACCATGGGTTTCTACAATGGCATCGTGGGCTGCCAGGGATTCAAATTTATTGGGTGCAGTTACAAATGGATTGCCGGAAAAATGTGCGATTTTTTCTGCCACTTTTTCAGCATAACCTGCCGGCGTATTTAATCCGGTACCTACAGCCGTGCCCCCCAAAGCCAGTTCTGAGAGGTGTTCCAGCGTATTCTTTATGGCCCTCATGGCATGGTCAAGCTGGGCTACATATCCGGAAAATTCCTGCCCAAGGGTCAGTGGGGTGGCGTCCATAAAATGGGTTCGGCCGATTTTGACCACCTCCATAAATGAATCGGATTTTGCCTTAAGGGTATCCCTGAGTTTTTGCACACCCGGAAGGGTGGTTTCCACCACCATTTTGTAGGCCGCAATGTGCATGGCGGTGGGGAAGGTATCGTTGGAGGACTGGGATTTATTTACATCATCATTGGGATGAATTTTCTTTTTTTCATCCTGAAGGCTACCCCCTAAAAGAACATGAGAGCGGTAGGCCACCACTTCGTTGACATTCATGTTGGACTGGGTCCCGGAACCGGTCTGCCAAACCACCAGCGGAAACTGGTCATCCAATTTGCCCGCTAAAATTTCATCACAAGCCCTGGCAATAATATCGGCCTTTTCCTGGTCCATCACTCCGAGATCTGCATTCGTCAGGGCAGCTGATTTTTTCAATATGGCAAAAGCATGCACTATTTCTATGGGCATCTGGTGTTTTACCCCTCCAATTTTAAAATTATTGACAGATCGCTGGGTTTGGGCTCCCCAGTATTTGTCGGCGGGAACCTCTACTGGTCCCATGGTATCCTTTTCTATCCTGAAATCCATTTATAGTTGATTTGATTTTTAAAACGATTGAACTGCTAAAATACGACAGACAGGGCATAATCCATAAATCCTTATGGAATACTTCCCATTTATCTATCCGGGTTTTATCCCGATTCAGGGAGCTCCCCTACCTGCTTTCAGGTCCATCATGCTATGAAAAAGCAACTGACTTTCTTTGACCTTCCTCCGAAAATGCCAAAAGGCAAATCCATAATTTGCCATCCCAGCCATGGTACTTAATGCCGCCAGCTTCCAATCCTGAAATACTGCCAGAAACAAAACGGTAAGTACAAAGGTAATCACGCCCCAAAAACTCAGGAAAAAAACCGTGGAGGGGAAAAACGAGTAATCGAGAGATATCAGGGATCCTTTTGCCAGGGGAGATACCTCTCCTTTAATCCTTGGAAGAAAGCTGTCGGCTTTATCAATTTTTTTTGAAATTGTAAATTGATGGGTTTTCAGTTCTCCATTAAAGACGATGGATTCCTCTGGCTGGTCTATAACAGCATCCAGGAAATTTACCTTTTTGGTAACCCTGTTCAATCGTTCCATTACCTGATGTTGATCCATCACGGAAACGAATGTTTCGCTGTATGTAGGTGCCAGTCTCACCATTTCAAAACAAAGGGGAAAGGAGAAAGTTCAAGCCACGGCAATGCAGGAAATTTCAACCTTCACATTTTTGGGAAGTCGGCTTACTTCCACCGTTTCCCGTGCGGGAGGATCAGTCTTGAAATACCTGCCATATGCTTCGTTAACAGTGCCAAAATCATCCATATTTTTTACGAAGATACTGCATTTGACCACATGGGCAAAGGTCAGGCCCGCAGCTCTCAATATGGCTTCCAGATTTTTCATCACCGCATGGGTTTCTTCGGTAATGTTTTCGTTGATCAAGTCCCCGGTAGCCGCATCCAATGCAATCTGTCCGGAAACATAGAGAACGCCATTTATCTTTACCGCCTGGCTGTAAGGGCCAATAGGCTCCGGTGCTTCTGAAGAATGTATGATTTCTTTACCCATGGTATTTACACATTAGAATGAACCACAAAGTAAAACTTTATCTCCGGATTTATCAATTTACCCGAAAAAGTTCCTAGTTGGCCACCAATTTGAACCCTTCTCCATGCAGGGTAATGATTTGCACCATTTCATCTGATTTCAGCAATTTTCGGATTTTACTGAGGTACACATCCATGCTACGGGCATTGAAATAGCTGTCATCGCCCCAAATCTGTTTAAGGGCATAGGATCTGCTGACATTTTCATTCTGGGCAGCCGCCAACAGCCGTAAAAGTTCATTTTCCTTGGAGGTCAGTTTGTGCCAACCATCTGGACCTTCCAGCTGCTGTTTGTCATAATGCAGGGTGAAATTGCCAAAAGAGTACGTTTTCAAGGCTACTTTTTCACCCTGGTGCTGGGTTCTCCTCAAAATGGCCCCAATTCTCATGAGCAATTCTTCCATGCTAAAGGGCTTGGTGATATAATCATCCGCGCCAATTCTAAAACCCTGGATCACATCTTCCTTCAGGTTTTTGGCTGTCAGGTAAATGATGGGAATATTTTCCTCTACTTTCCTGATTTCCTTGCCCAAAGTAAAGCCATCCTTTTTTGGCATCATCACATCCAGTATACAAAGCTGGTAGTAATCCTTCTTGTATTTGTTCCAGCCCTGCTCTCCATCCCGGCACAGGGTGACATCAAATCCTTTTACACCGAGGTATTCCTGCAAAATATCGCCCAGATTGGGATCGTCTTCTACCAGTAAAATTTTGGTCTTGCTCATTGTTTTGAAGGTAAGTTGATGGTAAAAATACTGCCTTGTCCCGGTTCACTTTCCACCATAATATTTCCGTGGTGAGCTTCCACCATGGTTTTTACATAGGATAGCCCCAGACCAAAGCCTTTGACGTCATGGATGTTTCCTGTTGGGACCCGGTAGAATTTATCAAATATCTTTTTCTGGACTTCCTTGTTCATCCCTATCCCTGCGTCCTGTATGGTCAATGTAAACTGCCCCCGGCTTTCCCGGATAGAAATACTGATTCTGGGTGCATCTTTGGAATATTTATTAGCATTATCCAGTAAGTTATTGATAATATTATTCAAGTGGAAAGGATCTGCGGCTATTTCTTCATTTTTCACCTCGTAATCGGTGGAGATAAGGCCTCCTCTTTTTTCGACCAACAACTCAAAGTGTCGTTTGGCTTCTTCCACCGCATCGATCAGATTGATGGTTTCTATTTCCAGTTTGAAGTCCTTTTTATCCAGGGTAGCGGCCTGTAATACCTGCTCCACCTGTTTACCCAATCTGGAATTTTCATCTTTGATGATGCCAAGATACCTGTGCCGGATCGAGGTCTGATCGAAAAGGTCAGGATCCTGTAATGCCTCAATAGCCAGGCTTACGGTAGAAATGGGCGTTTTGAATTCATGGGTCATGTTATTGATAAAGTCATTTTTGACTTCAGAGATCTTCTTTTGCCTGATGATGACCCTGATGGCATAAATAAAGCAAATGATTATAATCGCCATAAATAACAAGGAACTTGACAAGGGTAAAAACACCTGCTGCATCAGGTAATTTTCCTTGTCCGGAAAGTGGATCACCAGAAAGTTTTCCAGGCCCAAAAGATCACTGGGAAAAAGCTCTGCCCTGATCCCTTTTGTTTTAAGAAAATCGAGGTCCGTCACTTCACCTATGCCAAAGATATTGTCCTGCCCATTGATAATACCCAATTCAAAGGGCTGATCGATATTTCTATTGACCAATTGATCCCTCACCTCTCTTCTCACACGGGCAGTATCAATTCGGTTCAAAATATTTTGATTCCCCTGGGAGAGCAATTGGTGAATCACCACTTCAACCAACTCGATTTTCATGTTAGCCTGTACAATGCTTTCTGCTACATTTCTGGAAACATTGAATTCCTCAATGATATAATTTTGTCGGTTATGGGCATATTGGCGTTTGCTGATATAATTGTCCTGCTTGCTGAGAAATTCCAGATAGCGCTCTTTTTCCTGAAGCAGAATGGCCAATTCATCAGGGGTAAACAGCGTGGATGCCACAGAGGGAGACATATAAAAATACTTTTCGATCTGGCTGAAACTTTTGGGCTCTCCCTCTTTGGAAGCAATCAGCTTTTTAAACGTAGACGATATTTGGGGTATGTTTAGTTCAAATAATGAATCTACCATTGATGGCCGATTGATAGCCACCTGCCGGTGCCTCACCTGTACCTGAATGGGTTTTATGGGTTCAAGCAGTGCTTTTTGGAACAAGGTATCCCGGGCCAGGGAACTCAGCAGAATATCGCTGGTCTCGCTTTTCTCCAATCGCTCTGAGGTGGAGGCAAGGGCCTGAAATACATTTTGCTCAAACCGTTCTTCGTTGATCTTTAGCACATTTCCCACCCAGTAAAACTGAAAGGCAATCAGTCCCAAGCTGGCCAAAGACATCAGGAAGACAATGATTTTAATGCTGGCTTTTGACATGGTACAAATCTAAATGATATCCTGCTCTAAATCATTTCCTTAACTTTTTTTAACACAATACAGCAGGAAAGAGCAAATTTTCTCCTTTTGTGTAATAACCCATTTTACCAGCCCAAAATTCCCTGCCCAAAGCTGCAGTCGAATTTGATTTTAAGTTTAATCTGCTTTATCTATATTTGCCTGCTAAATAAAATCCTATGGAAATCAAAAACCAGCAGTACAGCATTCAGGGGATTTCCCTCCTGGATCTGGCCCGTAAATACGATACACCTGTTTATATTTATGATGGGCAGAAAATCCTCCAGCAGGTAGCAGCGCTAAAAAATGCATTTTCCACTGTGAATATGAAAATCAAATATGCTACCAAAGCCTTATCCAATATCAGTATTTTACAATTGATGCGAAAAGCTGGAACAGGGGTGGATGCTGTATCCATAGAGGAGGTTAAAATTTGCCTGCATGCCGGCTTCCTTCCCAGTGATATCATGTTTACACCGAATTGTGTGGATTTTGAGGAAATAAAAGCGGCGGTAGATCTGGGGGTGATGGTAAATGTGGACAATATACCCATGCTGGAACATTTTGGAACGGAATACGGAAATACCGTACCTATCTGTATTCGGCTCAACCCGCATATTCTGGCTGGAGGCAATTCTAAAATTTCGGTAGGACACATTGACAGTAAGTTCGGTATTTCAATTTTGCAACTAAAGCATGTGCTTAAAATCGTACAGGCCTATGAGCTGAATGTGGTGGGTTTGCATGTACATACCGGTTCTGATATCCTGGATGCAGAAGTCTTTTTAAAAGGCGCAGAAATCCTGTTTGATGCAGCAAGGGAATTTGCCCATCTGGAATTTCTGGACTTTGGTGGGGGATTTAAAGTAGCTTATAAGGATGGGGACATTACCACAGACATTGCAGAGGTAGGCAAGAAGGTGTCCCTGGCATTTCAGCAATTTTGTAAGGAATACGGGAAGGAGCTCGAAATCTGGTTTGAACCCGGTAAATTCCTGGTCAGCGAGTGTGGGTACCTGCTGGTAAAAGCCAATGTGGTTAAGCCTACTCCGGCTACCACTTTTGTAGGTGTGGATTCGGGACTAAATCACCTGCTGCGTCCCATGATGTATGATGCTTATCATGGAGTGGTCAATATTTCCAAACTGGATGGCCCGGAGCGGGTATATACCATAGTGGGCTATATCTGTGAAACAGACACCATTGCTGCAGACCGAAAGCTCAAAGAGGTAAAAGAAGGCGATATTCTGGCCATCAAAAATGCCGGCGCATATGGCTACAGCATGGCTTCCAATTACAATTCAAGGTTCAGACCGGCTGAGGTACTGCTGCTCGACGGCAAAGATCACCTGATACGGCGAAGGGAAAAGTTTGAAGACCTGCTCAGGAATCAGGAACCAATCAATCTGTAATATAAAAAAGGGCGAAAATTTTTCGCCCTTTTTTATGACCTACTTTTTGGTATTTTGTTCAAAATTTAAGGGAGAAAATTCATTTTTACCTCCACCAAATAAAGAATGGTTTTTTACCATAAAATCACAAGAAAATTATTTTTTTCAACAATTTGTAAATTCAAAATTTATTCTATTATTTATCAAAATATAACATGTTTTAAGCATTTCATAAAAATGTATTCTAATCGCATAAAATAATATTTCAAAAATTCAATTGCAAAAAAAGTTTTGTATAAAACAGTAATTAGCGTTTAAAGTAAAAAAACCATCAATTTTTTGATTGGTAGATTTTGGTTTGGGCAGGCATTGCCCGAGAGGTGAGATAAAACAATTAATTTAACTTTCAACAAAGCGAAGAAATGATGGCGTCCAAAACAAAGGCAATCATGCAGATCCATCTTGACCAAAAAGATGTAAGTATTATAGGGGAAGACCTGCTGGAATATGCCGAGACATTGAGTGAAGCATTGGGAATGGATACCTTAAGCATCCAGGAAGAAATGAGATCCGGTGATTTGAATCACCTGATCAACACTTTCAATCACTATTTCAGTGATTACATTGAACTACTTGACTCTGACCACAGGATCAGCTCCTGATTTTTAGTAAACATCCATACGCGCTAAAACCTAATTTTATGTAAACATTTGAGAAGAAACACTGCTTTATTGGTAAAACAATAATTGCAAATATGGGAAAGACCTTAAGACTCATTTTAGGTGATCAGCTAAACCAGCGGCATTCCTGGTTTAAAAAAAATGATGATGCGGTAGTTTTCCTGATGATGGAATTAAGGCAGGAAACGGATTATGTACAACACCACATACAGAAAGTGTTGGCCTTTTTTCAATCCATGCGGATGTTTGCCCAATGGCTGGAAAATGAAGGGCACCAGGTGATTTACCTGAGCATTGATCACAAGGAAAACCGGCAGGAGCTGGGAAAAAATATCCGTTTTTTAATCAAACGTGATAATTTTAAACATTTTAATTATATCCTCCCTGATGAATACAGGCTGGATAGACAAATCAGGAATATCTGTAAACAGCTGGAAATCGAAACCAAGAGTTACGATGCAGAACATTTTTTAAGCGACAGGCTAGCGGTAAAATCTTTCTTTTCGGGTAAAAAAACATTCCTGATGGAATCATTTTACCGGTCTATGCGTGAAAAATATAACATTTTGATGGATGGCAAAAAGCCGGCGGAGGGGAAATGGAATTTTGATCATGAAAACAGGAACAAATTCCGGGAAGAGACCAAAATCCCCCCGCCACCCGTTTTTAAACGGGACATTGGTCCTCTGTTAGAAACCATCAAAAAAGCAGGCGTCAATACCATTGGAGAGGTGGATTCCAAAAACTTTCAATGGCCTTGTTGCAGGGAAGAAGCCCTGGAATTGCTGGCGCATTTTTGCGATAAGTTATTGCCACATTTTGGCCGGTACCAGGATGCCATGCATTCCCAACATCCATTCCTGTTCCACAGCAGGCTCAGTTTTGCTTTAAACAGCAAAATGCTGCATCCCCTGGAGGTGATCCAAAATGCTGCAGTCTGCCGGGAGAAGGCACCGGAAAAATATGGCATTGCCCAGGTAGAAGGCTTTATTCGTCAAATTCTGGGATGGAGGGAGTTTATGCGGGGAATCTATTGGGCAAAGATGCCGGATTTCGCGACCATGAATTTCTTTGGCCATAAGCGGCCTTTGCCCGCATTTTTCTGGGATGGAAATACCAAAATGAATTGCATGCACCATGCCATCAAACAATCCCTGGATCATGCCTATGCCCACCACATTCAGCGCCTGATGGTTACCGGGAATTTTGCCCTGCTGGCTGGAGTGGATCCGGACGAGGTGGATCAATGGTACCTGGGAATTTATATTGATGCGATCGAATGGGTGGAAATCACCAATACCCGTGGGATGAGCCAGTTTGCGGATGGAGGCATAGTGGGCACCAAGCCCTATGTATCTTCGGCCAACTATATTGACAAAATGAGTGACTATTGTGGTAGCTGCCATTATTCGAAAACCAAAAAAACGGGGGATAAGGCCTGTCCCTTCAACAGTTTGTATTGGGCCTTTTACGAGCGAAACCGGAAAAAATTGGAAAATAATCCCCGCATCGGCTTCGTGTACAACACCCTCTCGAAAATGAAGCAAAAGGATGAAATCCTGGAGCAGGCAGAAAGTTACTTGGAGAATCTGGATAAGCTTTAACCCGCTCCTCGGAACTTGTAATTCTGTGGTTCATATAAAAGGGATTTGTACTCCCCGGTAGCGATTCTTTTTTCTGTCGTTCCCCCTTTTTTGACCACAGATTTACACCGATTTTCACAGATTTTTTTCTGGCCCTAACCCAAACCTTATATTCCCTTACATGCCTTATATGGTTTAAAAAAGAGGGAACCATATAAGGCATGTAAGGGTATTTAAGAGGGGAAAGAGTGTATTTTATCTGTGTTAATCCGGTGCACCATGAGGCGTGTGGGTTAAATATAAACTTAAAAACCTAGAGATATGAAAGTTTTTTCCAGCCAAATTTGCCGTTTGGACTGAAGTACTCCTGACATTTTGAGCGGAAACATACGCTGTGAAGCTCGGGAATTACGGTCTTTACGCTCGGATTTTCGAATCAAATTTTCCTTAAAATGGTTTTTCAGGAAGCCATCTTATGAAAATTTCTGATTTTATCTAAACCATATCATTTCGGTTCTATATCCACTCTATCTAATTATTTTCGCAAGCGAGTCATGTGCCCTTACCGGACCCCAAAGAAAAGCCTAATGCAAATCGTTCTCAAAAACGCACCGAAACAGCCATTTCAAATAGATTTTTGGTGGCTCTAAGCTGTTTACCTGAGGAAGAGATAAGGGTGATTGCCATACTTTACCAGGCAACGATCTTTTTATCTGTGTTAATCCCAGTAATCTGTGGTGCAATTTTTTTTTGGGTTTCTAAACAAAAATAGCTAAAAATAGTTTATATTAGGTGTTAATTAAACATTTAAAAAGATGTATTGGAGTCTAGATGCGTTTTTTCAGCAGAATTTAAGGCTGAATGAAAACGAAAAATTAAAACTGATAAAAACGTATATCAAAAATTTAAAAAGTGAGAAAAAAAAGAGAGGCTAAATGCCCCTTTTTTATTTGTTTTTTTATTTAATCTTTTTTGATCAATCCTTCTGTCAACTTATTCAGCGCCTCCACCTTGTATTCGAAATCTCCTTTCAGGGTATCTCGGTACCTGTTGATGTTCTCCACCATTTCGTTGATGTCCTCCGGAATGGTCTCTTCCAGCAATTGCCTTAAACGTTTGGCAGTAGTGGGGCTCTTGCCATTGGTACTGATGGCAATTTTCACATTTCCCTTGGTCACGATGCCCCCCAAATAGAAGTCGCAATATTCAGGCGTATCTGCCACATTGACCAGCAAATACCTGCTTTTGGCATCATGGTAGATGGTCTTGTTGACCGCTTTGTCATCTGTGGCCGCAATCACCATGTGCTTGCGCTCCAGGTAGTCTGGGTGGTAAGCTGCCTGCACAAGCTGTATATTGGCATTATTTGCAGCTATTTCCCTGATTTCATCGGATATCTCTATAGATACCACAGTAACCCTGGCCTGAGGGCTGGATTTGAGCAGAAAAGACAACTTTTCCAGGCCCACAAAACCTGCGCCTACAAGTAAGGTTTCCAACTGATGTACTTTCAGAAAGATCGGATACAATTCATTCATACGTTCAGGAAATCATTTTGTGGTCGCACACCAACTCTTCAAATATCGCTTTTAATTGTGGACTTTCCTTTACCACTTCACCAATAATGATTATGGCCGGAGCACCTATTTTGCTTTCTCTGGCTTTTTTCTGAATGTCCGTGATGGTACCGGCTACCACTCTTTCCTCACGGGTAGTGCCCCTTTCGATGATGGCAATGGCTTTGTCTGACAGGCCCTCATCCTCATAAACACCTACAATTTCATCCAGTTTTCTGGTGCCCATCAATAACACCACCGTGGCTTTGGACTTGCTGGCCAATTTCAAATCATCCGATAAGGCTCCACTTGAAGTAGTGCCGGTAATCACCCAGTAACTTTCCGAAACTCCTCTTTTGGTCACGGGTATTCCTGCAGATGCAGGCACCGCAACAGTAGATGATATGCCAGGCACTACATCCGTAGCAATTCCAAACTGGTGTATATAATCCAACTCCTCTGCCCCTCTTCCGAAAACAAAAGGGTCTCCTCCTTTCAGCCGGACCACATGCCCATATTTTTGGGCATAATACACGCATTGCTTATTGGTATCCTCCTGGGGATGTTGCCGGCTGCCATGCCTTTTTCCCACAAAAACTTTAATGGCTTTATCAGGAGCATGGTTGAGCAGTGTCCTGTCAATCAGGGCATCATACAGTACCACATCGGCCTTGTTCAATGCGAGGACTCCCTTCAATGTTATTAATTCCGGGTCTCCCGGACCCGCCCCTACCAATGTCACCCTTGGTCTGATCTCATTCATCATGCATGTACTTCTTTTGACCTGAATTCGCTGATCGCTTCAAATACCTTTTCAGCAGTTTTATAATATTCACCTGCAAAAGAGGCTGTAGGTGGATTTTGTTTGATTTGATATACCAGCTCTGAAAAGGGAGCGCCCAGGTTGATTTTACCGCTCTCGATAAAATGATTTTCGAACTCAGTTACGATATTGGCGTAGCTGTTGGTGTTTACTCCCTCGGCAGTTAAGATGGCTTTGGCGGCATTGACCATCCCTGTGTAGGACTGGTAGATTCCGTCCGCCCACTTCTCTGCTTTAAGGCTATCTTCCGAATCAGCCAGCTTTTCCCTGGCTTCCAGGAGCAAGGTGGACACCAAATCGATCACTACACCGGCGCATTCTCCCACGCCAATAGCTTTCACATAAGGTTCATCATTACCCCAATCTATGAAATCCGAATCCGTAATGTTGTCGGTTCCGGCCAGCGGCTTGAGCATTTCGTAAAAATACATCTGCCCTTTTCTTTCGTAATAGAAGGCGTAATTCTCCCCTTTTTCTGCCTGGGATTTATAATCGTCCAATAGCAGCCTCAGGGCTTGAGGTCCTCTTTTGCTTGGTATTTTGATGACTTTATCGGCAAACCTGCCCTGTCCGTCACCCATAGTGGCTCCACCGAGCAATACCTGTAGCGCTGGCATTACTGCCTTGCCCACCTTCATGGACATGCCCTGAAATCCTATAGAGGCCATGTTGTGCTGTCCGCAGGCATTCATACATCCCGAGATCTTAATGGTGAGGTCCTTATCCAGTAAAAACTCCGGGTACTCATCGATGATAAGCTTGCCCATCACGTCTGCAGCTCCGGTACTGCTGGCAATGCCCAGGTTACAGGTATCAGTTCCCGGGCAAGATGTAATATCTCCTATGGAATTGTATCCGTAATCGGCCAGGCCGAGTTTTTTAAGTTCCTGATAGAAGTATGGGATCAATTCTTCTTTCACATCGCGTATCAGAAAATTTTGCCTGAGCGTAAACCGCAATTCATCATTCGCGAAATCTTTGATCAATTTTGCCAGTTGTCGTGCTTCTTTGGTATAGAAATCACCCAGATGGATTTTTACCCCTACGGCAAAATAACCAGCTTGCTTTTGGGGCAACACATTGGTCAATTTCCATCGCCTGTAATTTTCATCCGTGGGAACAGTGAAATCAGGCATTGCCGGATCAGGCAATGATTTTGATGCTTCAAAATCCGTTACATCTATCGGGTAGGATTGGTGCTGAAGGGCAGCTTGCTCTTCTTTAACCAATTGCAAGAATTCTTCCACCCCCAATTTGGTGATAAGAAACTTCATCCGGGCTTTCATTCGCTTGGCCCTTTCACCATGGCGGTCAAAAACACGAACTACCCCCTCAATAAAAGGAATCAACTTATCGGTGGGCAGAAACTCATACACCACATCTCCATGTCGGGGTTGAGAGCCAAGGCCTCCACCCAAAAGTACTTTAAAGCCCCTTTCTGCTGCAGCGCCTTCTCCTTTTAGCTTGGCAATAAAACCCAGGTCATGCAGGTAAGAAAGAGCTGTATCTTCCTCACTGGAAGAAAAGCTGATCTTAAACTTTCTACCCATTTCCTGGGAAATAGGGTTCCTCAACATGTACTTGAAGGTAGCATCTGCATAAGGTGTAACGTCAAATGGCTCATGGGGATCAATTCCCGCAGTCTCTGAGGCGGTTACATTCCTTACGGTGTTCCCGCAAGCCTCCCGGATGGTAACCTCATCTTGTTCCAGTTCGGACCAAAGTTCGGGCGTCCTGTCCAGGCTTACATAGTGGATTTGGATGTCCTGTCGGGTCGTAACGTGTAACCTTCCGGTAGAGTACTTTTCAGAAACATCACAAATCCGATTTAACTGGGAGGATGTCACCCGGCCAAAAGGAAGTTTGATCCGGATCATCTGAACGCCTTCCTGCCGCTGTCCGTAAACCCCTCTGGCCAGACGCAGGCTCCTGAATTTTTCTTCATCTATTTTACCGTTTCGAAAAAGGTCAATTTTGTTCGCCAATTCGACGATATCTTTTTCTACAACCGGGTTTTCTATCTCTGATCTGAAACTTTGCATGGTACTGATTTTTCGGTTTTTTAACCTGTTTTCTGTTGATTAGGATTTGTTGGCTACCTGTGGTTCTTGTTCATGAAGGCCACATTCTTTGTGGGAAGTTTCCCACCACCATCTTCCGGCCCGGGGATCTTCACCGGGTTCAATCGCCCGGGTACAGGGAGCACAACCAATGCTGACGAATCCCTTGTCGTGCAGCGGATTATAGGGGATCTTATTACTATTTATATAGGAGAGCATTTCATCCATGGTCCAGTGCAGCAAGGGATTGTATTTCAGGATTTGGTTACCTTCATCCCATTCAAGCAGCTGCATGTTTTCCCGGTTTGGGCTTTGCTCCGCCCGCAATCCGGTAATCCAGACACTATTCCCCTTCAAGGCCCGCTTGAGTGGCTCTACTTTTCTTACGTAGCAGCACGACTTCCTGTTTTCTATGGAATGGTAAAACCCATTGATGCCATTTTTTGTGACCAGGTCTTGAATAGGCTGTGTCTCCGGATAATACGGTTTGATGTCCACGCCATATTTGACAATGGTCCTGGCCAGCAGATCATAGGTCTCGTAGAATAAACGACCGGTATCCAAGGTGAAGATTTCAACCGGCAGGTTACTTTTGGCAATGATTTCCGTGATTACCTGATCCTCTTGTCCCAGTGAAGTGGAGAATACCACCTTTCCGGGAAAAAGATCAGTCAGCAAACCCATGCCCTCCTTTATGGACAGGCTTTCCATTTTATGGGTCAACTCCTTAATTTTATTTGCTTCCATCAAATTTTTCGCTTTTTTGATTTACAGAGGACTGTATCCCCTAAGCTTTGGACAACCCTCTAAAAGTATACAGGGCTGCAAATACAAAAGTACATAAAACCTACAAATTATATAGAGTAAATGGAAAAAAATTTATTCGTTGGACAAAATATCCTGCAGGGTCTTCATTTCCAGTATTTTGAGTGTTTCATCTCGAACTTCTATCATCACCTTGTTCAAGCCACATTGCGCCTGATTCTCGCATTCTTCACAAGGCTCGTAATAATTGAGACTCACACAGGGAAGCAGGGCTATGGGGCCGTCCAGCAGCCGGATAATGCGGGAAAGGGGGATTTCTTTGGGCTCTTTGATGAGGTAATAGCCACCTCCCTTGCCTTTTTTACTCCCTAAAAAACCAGCTTTCTTTAATTCCAGCAGGATATTTTCTAAAAATTTATGGGATATATTGTGTTTTTCAGAAATTTCGGAAATCAATATAGCCCCTTTATCTTTGTTTTTTCCCAGATAAGTAAGGGCATGAAAAGCATATTTGGTTTTTTTTGAAAGCATGCGTCGTGCAAAAATGGTTGTATTGATTAAAGATAATCACTTTCATTAAAAATGAGCAGTGAATTGGCCGATTTATGAAAAAAGAGGAGATCTTATAAATTCAAATTTTTCAGGTAGGGTATAAAACCGGATGATTCGTAAATTTCAATGCAGGTAAACCAGTTAGTATTTTATACACAGAATCAGGTGGTAATGGTTTGATTTTTAGGTTCTAAAAATAGTTATTCCAGCGCAAATGTGGTTACCACAAACCCATGGTCCGAGGGGTAGGGTATTCCCTTGCCGTTGATGCGCAGGTTTTTACCAAAATAGGCCATGTAAGAAGTAGATTCCAACGGTTTTAACTGCCCTTTGTAAAAAATATAATCAATGCGGTGGGAATCCACTTTTCCCTTTACATCCCAGGTAATGCCCGGATGCCAGTTTGGGTTGGGATGTACTTCCCGAAACGAATCCTGTAAGCCCATATCGGCCAATACTTTGGTGGCATACCAGGGCACGATCAGTCCGTTATGGTGAGCCTGGCTTTCTTTGTTCCAGTCCAGGTGGGAAGGGGAGTTCATGTCACCGCCCAAAATCATGGGGACGGAATCGGCGGCAGCAGCATATTTTTTAAGGTAGGGCAGCACGTTTTGAATCATTTCGGTACGTTTGCCTGCGGCTTCCCAGGTCAGCAGTTCATCTGCTGATTTCCCCATCTGCTCTGGCGCATCATCCCATGGTAAATAGTAAAACCAGTTGGAAAAAACGTTTATTTTCTGCTCGTCGATCAGCACTTCTCGTCCACCCAGGTAAAACGGATAGCCGGTATCGATTCGTTCGCCAAAGGGATGTTTGGAATAGATGGAAAGGTTGATGCTTTCGTCGTCCGGATCGGTGCCCGCAGCTGCTATTAGATGAAAATGGTACCCTAAGGTCTCAGCTATACGAGGTCCGGAGCCATAGGTTTCCACCATGAGTATCAGGTCCGGGTCAATCTCCCGGATGATGTCTATTACCCGGTCAGGCCCATCGGGAAGGTCGTTACCGCCGTGCAAGATGTTCCAGGCCATGACCTTCAGCGTCTTTTTACCGGATTGCGCCAGGACATCGGGTTCCAGGAGAAAAAAGCTAGCAAAGCAGGTGAATAGTATTATTTGTTTCACTGTGTGGTTTCGTTTAGAAATTATGCGTGCGATGGGCTGCTTATTTTGATAAAAAGCGGCCGCTGGTAAATATAAACAGGTAATCTGTTTCGGCCAATTGCTATCCGTGCTGTTCGACATTTGCAATGTCGAACCAAGATAAATCAGGATTTACAATCCTGGTTACGTGGACGACCAAAGGTTCGAAACATTAAAACAGATTGGTATCAGTCAATATATAGAGCCAATCATATCATGACATAAAAAAAGGGAAAAGTGTTTGACTACACAATTCCCTTTTTATTATTCATTTCCAATGTATCAAATCAACTCCACGCTTCTTTTCACAAAGGCAGTAAGCTCTTTTCCTTTCAGTAATCCCTGAGAAAGCAGGGCCAGGTCAAAAGCCTGCTTGGCCAGTCTTTCCTGCTCCGCAGCATCCTCCGATTTCAGGATTTTATCCACCACCGGATGATTGCCATTTACGCCCACCTTGTAATTGTCTGGCATGGCACCATAGAATCCCATTCCTCCATTTTGCGCCATGTCCTTCATCCTTCTCATGAACTCGTCCATGGTTACCGTGACGGGCAATTCCTCCGGACTGGAACCTTGTACTTCCACCGAATAGGTCTTGTTGTTAATGGCTTTTTCAAAGATCTCCTTCACCTTTTTGGATTGCTCCTCAGTAAGCAGGTTCTCATATCCGCCTTCCTTCTCGATCAGTTTGTCCACTACATCGGCATCTACCCGCTTCAGGCTGGCATTTTCCAGTTTACCTTCCAAATGCTGGATAAAATGGCTGTCAATGGGCGAATCCATCAACAACACATCGTAATCCTTTTTATTGGCCGACTGGATAAAGCTGTCCTGCTTGTCCGGATCGGTTGCATACAGGTATACCAACTTGTCGTCTTTACCGGTTTGGAAGGGCTTTACCTTTTCCCTGTACTCTTCCAGGGTATAATATTCTCCTTTTGTATTTGTAAACAGGGCAAAATCCTTTCCTTTCTCGTAAAACTTGTCTTCGGAAATCATCCCGTATTTCACAAAAAGACCAATGTCTCCCCACTTGCTTTCATAAACCTTTCGGTCTTTTTTGAACAATTCACCCAGCTTGTCCGCTACCTTTTTGGTAATATAATTGTTGATTTTCTTGACGTTGCTGTCAGCCTGCAGGAAGCTTCGGGAAACATTCAACGGAATGTCCGGAGAATCAATCACTCCGTGCAGTAGCATTAGAAATTCCGGTACAATATCCTTTACCTCATCGGTGATGAAAACCTGGCGGCTGAACAATTTGATCTTGTTGCGCTGCAGTTCAAAGTCTTTTTTGACCTTGGGGAAATACAGTACTCCGGTAAGGTTGAATGGATAATCTACGTTCAGGTGAATCCAGAAAAGTGGATCCTCACTCATGGGGTACAATTCCTTGTAGAATTTCAGATAATCCTCGTCCTTTAACTCACTTGGTGCCTGAGTCCAAATGGGGTTGGTGGTATTGACAATATTGTCAACTTCTACCGATTTCCATTTCTTCTCTCCCTTGTCATCTACCCCGTCTTCTACACTTTCTGATTTGGTTCCAAACCTGATAGGAACAGGCAAGAACTTGGCGTACTTGTCCAAAATTTCCTGCAACTTCCACTTGTCCAAAAACTCCTCGGACTCACTGTTGATGTGCAGGATCACATCTGTTCCTCGTTCGGTTTTCTCGCCGGGGCTAATTTCAAATTCCGTACTGCCATCACAAACCCACTTGGCCGGCGCTGCCCCTTCCTCGCGGGATAGGGAATGGATTTCCACTGTGTCGGCCACCATAAAGGCCGAGTAAAAACCCAGACCAAACTTACCAATGATTTCATTGGCATCCTTGGCATCCTTAAACTTCTCCACAAATTCGGAGGCTCCGGAAAAGGCAATCTGGTTGATGTATTTTTTAATTTCTTCGGCAGTCATGCCCAACCCCTTATCGGAGACGGTAATGGTCTTTTTCTCCTTGTCAAAGCTGACATCGATGGTCAGGTCGCCCAGCTCTCCTTTGTACTCACCCAAAGCAGCCAGCCTTTTGATTTTTTGGGTAGCATCTACGGCGTTGGACACCAACTCTCTGAGAAAAATTTCATTATCCGAATAGAGAAACTTCTTGATAATGGGGAAAATATTTTCGGTATGAATCGAAATGGTACCTTTCTCCTGCATGGTATTTTTTATTTTTATTTAAACAAAGTCCTTATTGTAGATTCGGCTAAATCAAGACTTGTTCCAAATTCATTTTAGTGTCAAATTGTCAGTACCTGTTCGACAGGTAGCTGGGAATTCATTGGTAAAGCCGGATTCGAAGAGGTGGGGTAGGTAAATTGCTATGAAATACGCCCGTTTTTTCTACAAGGAATCAGGATA
>NZ_JABURL010000006.1 GCF_014762705.1 Cyclobacterium sp.
TGTATAATAGACTGTATACATACATATATTAAAGAAAGTAAAATTTTTATTAGTTTTTTTTGCCTTATTCATAAAATATATTTTTTGTTAAAAAAATCCTACTTTAACATTTTGGCAGGTATAATACTTAACCTACACGAAAAAATTTATTAATCTACTTAATAGTCTATTTAAGGTTTAATGATTTATATTAAACCTTAAAACATATTTTTTATTTTATAATTTTAATTATATTCCATAATACATATTGATTTTACTTGTAGTCATTTTTTATTTTAAAATACCATATTTTTCATTTTTTATCTAAAATAAAGCTATTATAAAACCCAATATTAGATTTCAAACCACTGTATTTTTTATTGTCGGTTGTTTTTTTAACCAATAATTGTTTAGATTTGATTTTGATTCGTAATTAAAGTGAAAATTCTAACTGTAACCCTTAAAGAATATGTTTCTATGAAAAACATTGTCTCACCATTAGCTCAGGTAAGCACAGAAGGAGTGGATTTAGCCGAAGCAATAGCACAAAATCTGCTTACAACAAACAACGTTTGGATGATGCTGGCAACAGCATTGGTATTTATCATGCACCTTGGCTTTGCCGGGGTAGAAGCCGGATTTGGACAAGCCAAAAACACGGTTAACATACTTTTCAAAAATACAGTCACACCTATAATAGGTATTGTGACTTATGGATTGATGGGTTTCTTTTTGATGTATCCGGGATTTGATGTACCAGGTTGGTTTGGCTTTGACGGTTCCGGATGGAGCATGTTCTGGTTCAGCCCTGCTGATGCCGATGTCACCACAGCCTATGCGGATGGTGGTTATACTTACTGGACCGACTTTCTATTTCAGGCCATGTTTGCTGCCACAGCAGCCACTATTGTATCAGGAGCCATCGCAGAAAGGGTCAAATTATGGGCCTACCTGATGTTTACTGTTGTATTTGTAGGATTGGTTTATCCGATTATCGGTAGCTGGAAATGGGGTGGAGGTGCCCTGGATGCCATGGGCTTTTATGATTTCGCAGGTTCCACACTTGTACATTCTGTCGGCGGATGGGGTGCATTGGCAGGCGTTATCATGGTTGGCCCCAGGATTGGTAAGTATGTAAATGGAAAAACAATCGAAAAACCAGGCGCCAGTGTTCCTTTGGCCGTTATTGGCGTATTTCTTTTATGGTTGGGCTGGTTTGGTTTTAACGGAGGATCTGTGCTTTCTGCCGATCCAGGCTTGGTATCCTTTGTTTTGGTAACTACCTCTCTGGGAGCTTGCGCTGGTGGTTTGGGAGGTTTTTTCGCTGCCTATTTTGCTTTTAACAGACTTGACCTGGGTATGGTTTTAAACGGTATCCTGGCAGGCTTGGTAGGCATTACAGCCGGAGCTGATGTCATAAACCCCATCTTTGCGCTATTGGTTGGTTTCGTCGCAGGTATACTGGTTGTTTTATCAGCCATATTTTTAGACAAAATGAAATTGGACGATGTAGTAGGCGCAGTATCTGTTCACTTGACCTGTGGAGTATGGGGCACCCTTGCCGTAGGCATCTTCTCCACCAATCCGGAGCATTCCTTTTTCACTCAATTAATTGGTGTCCTGATTTGCGGTGGGGTTGCCTTCTTTTCTGCCCTACTCATATTTTTTGTATTGAAGAAAACGGTAGGCATAAGAGTGTCCGAGGAACATGAAAAATCAGGTTTGGACAGCCATGAACATGGTATAAGAGGCTATACCATCGTCTATGACGAATAACAAAAATTAAATTCTTTGAATCAATAAAAATGGAACCCTGCCCACAAAAAAAAACATCCACGAACTCTTTAATGGGCAGGAGTTCCCCTTAGTTAACCTAGTTATTAACCAATAATCAAAAGTAAAATGAAAAAATTCCAACTGCTAATTGCTTTACTACTTTTATCAACTTGCACTGTAGTATTGGCTCAAGAAGAAGAAACCTCCAATGTTACCATTTCAGGTTCCGTCGATGCCTACTTTAGAACAAATTTAAATGCGCCAAACAAAGGGGATGCCTTTCAGGCTCCGGCAACTTCATTTGGCAACCTTCCCGGATTTTCTCTGGGCATGGCCAACATTATCGCTGCCTACGAAGGAGAAAAGGTGGGGTTTGTCGCTGATTTGGTTTTCGGCCCCAGAGGAGAGGATGCAGTATTTGGCTCCCCCATGTATGCTGGCGGCGAGGCAGGAAGTTCACAGATTGTCAACCAATTGTACATGTACTGGAATGTCAATGAAGTTGTCACCTTCACCATAGGGAATTTCAACACCTATTTGGGATATGAAGTAATTTCCCCTACCGGAAATTTCAATTATTCCACCTCTTACATGTTTTCTTATGGTCCTTTTTCCCATACAGGAGTAAAAGCTGACTTCCAGCTTTCCGAAAATTGGGCTTTTATGGCATCGGTCATGAACCCAACAGACATGACAGAGTTCAATTTCAACGGTTCATATACCCTGGGCGGTCAGTTGGCATATACCACTGACGGAGGAGGCACCTATTTGAATTTATTGTACGGTGATCAGGATGGAAAGCTTGACATGAACACGCTCTCCTCATTCGGTAACTCATCCATGGGAAATACCTTCCAAATTGATCTGACTACCGGTTATGATGTAACCGAAAGCCTGTACCTTGGACTTAATACGACCTACAACACCACATCTGCCGGTCAGGTTGCAAATGGCAACTCGATTCAGGATGCGACAGGTGACGGGTATGGCTTTTATGGCATAGCCGGATACGTTCAGGCTGCAGCCTCAGAAAAATTCTCCCTTGGCCTGAGAGGTGAATACTTCAGCGTATTTAATGGAGGACTCGATGGTGTAGTTGGATTGAACAATATGGGTGATGGAAATGTCTTTGCAGCAACTTTATCCGGAAATGCCAAAATCACGGATAATTTCACCCTGATTCCGGAAGTAAGGCTAGACGCTATGACTAATGACTTCTTTATAGACAATGACTACCAAAATTCAAAAAATCTGACCTCTTTCTTGATTGCTGGAGTCTTTTCTTTCTAAAAAAACAAAAAAAATCAATTTTTTAGCGAAAAACCACGGTGTTCCCAAAAAACCGTGGTTTTTTGTTTTTTGATCAATTTCTGAAATATCAGGATTAAAAAAGGCCCTTTCAGGGTCTTTTTTTTGCAAAAACAATTCCAAGTGGTTATAAAATATACTTATTATTTTTTGTTTTTGAGTATAAATCAAGATATAATTTTATAAAAATTAGAAAAACAGCAATTTTTATCTGTTTTACTGTAACTTTTTTTCTCCTAATCGTATATATTAGCGTAAGGAAATTATTAATTAACGTTTTATACAAAATCACAAAACAATGATCAGGTTCACATTTATATTAGTAGCAGGCTTTCTTGCCTTTAATATATCAAATGCGCAATCTCTTCAAGATCTAAAAGGTCCTGCAGCCAAGAATTATAAACCTTGGAAAGAGCAGGCCAGAAAAGGCACCTTGATGGTAAAAGTAGATGATAAAAAGGTGAAAGGACCCGCATTCAAAAACAAGAAGCGGTTTAAAGGTGATTTCGAAGTCGTCAAGGTAGATGCCCAACTCGCAAAAAGAGAGCGCGTAACCGGACCGAAAGCTAAAAACAGAAAACCCTGGAAAAAAGATTAAAATATTATCATCAAAAGGAAAATAAAAAGAGGCTGTCCGAAAAGGGCAGCCTTTTTTATGCGGCTATTTTTCCGGAATATTCGGAAAAGTTTGAATCTCCAATATTTCGTAGCACTGATAAACAATAA
>NZ_JABURL010000034.1 GCF_014762705.1 Cyclobacterium sp.
TGCCAGGTACTTCACACAGCTTTCCTCATCGGGAAACCGCTCGTGAAACTCGAACCAAGACAAACTCTTAAACCGCTTTTCAATAATTTTCTGCTTACCCTGTCAATATACCTGCATTTTAGTTATTGAAAAAGTGCCCTGTTCAATAACTTTTTATAAAACCATTGAGATGAAATGAATTTACTTGGCTTGAAATGTGAAAAGAACCAATTTAAATTAGGTGATTTAATTATTGCTGTTGCAATTCTGTTGATATCCAGTTTTTACTAAAGCTCCAAGTTGTATTATTAGGAAGAATACAACAGCCTACTTTTCCCATTCCTTTCACGTTTACTATTTTAAATAAACACCGAAAATAAACTTTAAGCTATATACAAACCAGAAACTCATACATAATAGCCATAATACTGTACCGATCTCCTCCGGAGGCCTCAATACATTTGTAAATAATTTAAAGCAAGAGAAATATGCATTTAAAGAGGCGTTTAAAACATAAAATTCAAATGAAGTGTACTTTTTTATTGGCCTTATTTATAGTGGCTTGCGTAGGAACAGTTGCACAGCATTCATTTACACTTTCGACTAATCAGGAGTTAAAAGTTAAAGGTACTTCCACTATTCATGATTGGAAAATGGTATCGGGAAAAGCTAAAGGCAATGCCGAGATTGAATTAAAGGGTAATAAGATTACAGGCATCAATTCAATGGTTATAAATTTGCCTGCTTTTTCCTTAAAAAGTGGAAAAGGAGGCATGGACAACAATGCTTATGAGGCACTCCTGGCAAAGCAATATCCGCAAATATTCTTTGAACTGACAGAGGTAGAAACCATTACGGATCAAATGATCAAGGCAGAAGGCAGAATCACTATTGCAGGAACCACCCGAGTGATTCCACTTCAAGTTAATTACAAGGTTTCGGAGAGGACGATTCTTTTTAGCGGAGGATTTCCCATCACTTTCACACAATATAAAATTGACCCTCCAAAAGCCCTATTAGGCACGATTAAAACCGGGGATGAACTACAAATTTCCTTTGAAACAACTTTTAAGTTAATAAACTAAAATTCAGATAATTATGAAAACGTGCAACAATTGGTATAGAGCCACCATACTTTCACTGGTGCTTCTTACATCAGGTGCAGTGTATGCACAGCAGCCTGCCCTACAGTATTTCCGGCCTAATGATAAAGCCGGGCTTAACGTATTTGAACCTTCCAAGCAAGATACCGTGGAGTTTAATGGAGTTAAAGTACGCATAGGAGGTGATTTTGCCATGCAGTTCCAAAGTATAGATCAAACCAACTCCTTTGACAGCCTGGTAGAATTGGGGACAAATTTCAACCTTCCTACAGCCAATCTCAACATTGATGTCCAGCTATATGATGGATTGAGAATGCATTTGAGAACTTATCTATCATCCAAAAATCACCAGGAGGCATGGGTAAAAGGAGGTTATCTTCAAATTGACAAATTGGACTTTATAAAACCAGGTTTTTTACAAGGTTTTATGGATGTAGCCCGTATAACCATTGGCTTGGACGAGTTCAATTATGGAGATGCCCACTTCAGAAGAAGTGATAATGCACGGGCCATTTTTAACCCATTTGTAGGTAATTATATCATGGATGCTTTTTCTACCGAGGCTTTCGGTGAGCTTACTATTATGAAAAATGGTTTTTTGGGAGTCATTGGAATTACTAATGGTAAATTGAATCAAAATGTAGTAGTCAATGACAACTCTGACAACAAAGCTTCCTTTTTCGGAAAACTGGGTTATGATAATCAGTTGAGTGATGATTTCAGAATGCGTTTGACAGGCTCCTGGTATATTAACAAAGGAAACACTACAGGAACCTGGATCTATGGTGGAGACCGTGCCGGAAGCAGATATTATAGCGTAATGGAGACCTTAGATGGAGATGGAGGGCCTTTTGAAGGGAGGTTCAACCCAAGATTCAGAGAATTAACTGCTATTCAGATCAACTCGTTTATCAAATATAAAGGTTTGGAATTTTTTGGTATATACGAGGTAGCCTCAAACAGTGACGATCAAGGCGGAGGAGCTTTTACACAGTTAGCAGGAGAACTCCTTTATCGTTTCGGAAATACAGAACAGTTTTACCTGGGAGGACGATACAATAGTGTTTCGGGAGAAATGGTAGAAAATGCTCTAACACAAGAAATAAATCGGCTGAATATAGGCGGTGGATGGTATATGACCAAAAACGTAATAGCCAAGCTGGAATATGTAAATCAAAAATATGAAGGTGAAGGCTGGATAGCTACCAAATATAATGGCGGCGAATTTGATGGTATCAACATTGAGGCAGTAATTAGCTTTTAATCAGGTGAATATGTGCTGGATGCTATTTCCGGCACTTTTACGAACACTCATTTAAATTATGGATAAGCTTGAATACTGCAAAGAGATTCTTAAAAAAGTGAGTTTTGATAAAACGCTTTTAGGGAAGGAGTATGAAAAAGCCGTGAAATCTCTTTCTGATGAGAAAGCCGATCTACTAGATCAATGGTATAATGAAAGGTTTGAGAATAATTGCCACAAGTCATCAGGTAACGGAAAGACCGATTAAAGGTAATGGTGTTTAGTCTACTTGTAATAATAATAAACCTTAACCCACTTCTTTCCTGTAGTACCGGAGATTGCCGGGAAACAAGCTGGCAGGTTACAGGAATGAGCCGTTTGGAAATATTGGGTGCAACCAATATCAATGAGTTTCATTGTCTTTCTGTGGGCTATGGAGGCGAAGACATTATGAAAGAGGACTGTTCCCAAGCTTCTGGAAGTTCGTCTCTCAGTGGTGAAATCGTTATGAAATCATCTGGTTTTGATTGCCATAATGCCATGATGACCCGTGATTTTGCCAAAGCCGTCAAAGCAAATGAGTTTCCGGAGATAAGCATCAGGTTTATTGGGTTAAAAGAGAACCCTTCCCGCAAAAACGTACTGTTTGGGAAAGTAGAAATTACGTTGGCAGGAGAGGCTAGAATCTATACGGTTTCTTGTGTAGTTAAAGAGGAAAGCGAGAAGAGTAAACATCTCAAAGGTACCCGAACATTCTATTTCTCTGATTTTGGCTTGCAACCTCCACAAAAATTATTTGGAGCTGTAAAAGTAAAAGATGCAGTTTCAGTAGATTTTCATCTCAAATTGAAAAAATTATAATAAAGATCAGTTGAATGAATGGCTTAAAGGCGGTATTACCTTTGAGAGGAAGGTATGTTGGAGTGAAATTTCATACATTTAAAACAAGATATTGAACAGAATCTGGAATCATTTAGTCTTAATTTTACGTTTCACAAACTGTTAACAAGGACAAAGATCAATTTCTTGAAAAAAATAATCTCCATATCGCTACTATTCATCTTGCTTATCGGTAATTCCGGTCTGGCAGTAGCTACTCATTATTGTGGAGGATTGGCGGTGGAATCACAATTCGTTCTCGGTCATGCCGAATTAAACTGCGGAATGTCCGATATGGACAAGAGTTGTGAAAGCGGTTCATCAAAAGAAAAGCAAATCAAGAAAAAACCTTGTTGTGAAAATGAGTATCAATCTCTTGAGCTGGAAGATGAATTTAAATCTCAGGTTATTGGTAGTTCTTTTAATTTAAAGTTTGGAGCCGCTTTTGTCATAACCTTTACAAGCAGTTCAAATACTTCTAAAGCTGATAAAGCAAAGTATAAATATTACTCCCCTCCGCTGATCGAACGTGACATAACTGTGCTCGTTCAGTCCTTCCTTATTTAAACATTTCATTCAAATTTTTTGCGGAAGCTTATTCTTGCTACGCCATATTTGCACGCTTTGCCGTGCGCTTTTCTCAAAACAGTTTCAAAGAAAATTGAATGAAAAATGCTCAATTCTATTATTAAATATTTTCTTGAGAATAAGTTAGTTACTGTTCTCATACTTATTGGCTTTATTGGCTGGGGCATTGTTACTGCCCCCTTTGGATGGCAGGTAGGTGCTTTACCTTCTGACCCTGTTCCGGTAGATGCCATTCCGGATATTGGCGAAAACCAGCAGATCGTCTTTACTCAATGGCAAGGCCGATCCCCACAAGATATAGAAGACCAAATTTCGTATCCGTTGACTACCTATCTATTAGGAATCCCAGGCGTAAAATCCATCCGAAGCACTTCGATTTTCGGATTTTCCAGCATTTTCATCATTTTTTCTGAGGATATTGAATTTTACTGGTCACGTTCCCGCATCATTGAAAAGCTCAATGCCTTGCCCCGGGATTTGTTACCCGAAGGGGTACAGCCAGCCCTTGGCCCTGATGCTACAGCCCTTGGCCAGGTGTACTGGTACACCATTGAAGGTCGGGACAAAAACGGCAACCCTACAGGCGGTTGGGATTTGCACGAAATACGCACCGTCCAGGACTTCTATGTGAAATATGGCCTGAATGCCACAGAAGGTGTGTCAGAAGTGGCCTCTATTGGAGGGTATATACAAGAGTATCAGATTGACGTAAATCCCGATGCACTGAAAGCTTACAATATCCCGCTGCATAAAGTGATGCAGGCCGTATTAAAATCCAACCGGGATGTAGGTGCCAAAACCATCGAAATCAATCAGGCAGAGTACCTCGTCCGGGGATTGGGTTACGTCAAAAAAGTGGAAGACATTGAAATAGCGGTGGTGGCGGTGCAGGATAATGTACCCATCCGTATCAAGGACATTGGTGTGGTTACGTTGGGTCCTGCTACCCGAAGGGGATTACTGGACAAAGGAGGGGCCGAGGTAGTAGGTGGTGTCGTTGTGGCCCGATTTGGGGCCAATCCTTTGCAGGTCATCAATAATGTAAAGGCTAAAATCAGTGAAATCGCTCCGGGGCTACCCAAAAAGACCCTGGCCAATGGCGTGGAAAGTCAGCTAACCATTGTCCCCTTCTACGACCGCTCCGAACTTATTTACGAAACCCTGGGTACACTGGAGGAAGCCATTTCGTTGCAAATTTTGATTTCTATTTTGGTAGTGATAGTGATGGTGTATAACCTGCGGGCCTCCTTCCTTATTTCCAGTCTTTTGCCGATTGCTGTACTAATGGTCTTTATCACCATGCGCTACTTTGGGGTAGATGCCAACATTGTAGCCTTATCCGGTATTGCCATTGCCATCGGTACGATGGTAGATTTGGGCATCATCCTTTCAGAAAACATCATCAAGCATATTGATGAGGCACCCCCTGGCCAAAAATTAATCGATACCATTTACAGCGGTGCTTCAGAAGTCAGTTCCGCTATTCTTACCGCAGTATCTACTACCATAGTGAGTTTTATTCCGGTTTTTACCATGCAGGCTGCTGAGGGGAAACTCTTTGGACCTCTCGCTTTCACCAAAACGTTTGCCCTTGTAGCGGCACTTATTGTTTCATTATTTATTTTACCTATGTTGGCGCATTTTTTTTTCGGGGCAAGGATCAAAAGTAAAAAGATTCAGAAATGGCTGAATATCGCACTGCTGCCTATAGGCGTTGCCTGCCTTTTTCTTGGACAGGTATGGGCAGGAATGATGCTGTTGGCTTTTGGCATTGCCGGAACTTTGAAGTTATTCAGAAGGGAACCGCCCAAAGATGTTGAAACTATTGAACCCTCAGCAAATCAGCGCATCAAATCATCAGCAATTCAAACGATCAGCAAATCAGCTAATTGGTTTTTAAATCATGCCGAGATATTTATAGTCGTCATCGGCGTGGTATGGCTGCTGGCCAAATACTGGTTGCCACTGGGAGCAAGCAAAAGTCTCTTGCTCAATGTAGTTTTTGTCACCATGCTGGTGGGTATTATCCTGGGGGCATTCTCCCTTTTAGAGCATTTCTATAAACCCATACTCAAGTGGTGCCTGGAACATAAGGGCACTTTCCTTGCTATCCCTTCTTTTCTCATCCTGCTAGGGGCAATCACCTGGATAGGATTCAATTCCGTCTTTGGTATTGTGGCAAAGGGGTTTGATATAGTGAACTGGGATATACGTACCACGGAAGTATGGTCTGGCTTGGCGGAAACTTTCCCCGGTGTGGGTAAAGAATTTATGCCTTCCCTTAATGAAGGCAGCTTCCTGCTGATGCCTACATCCATGCCGCATTCGGGACTTGAATACAACCGCAAGGTGCTTGGGCAATTGGACATGCTTTTGACCAATATACCGGAAGTAGATTTAGCTGTTGGCAAACTGGGGCGGGTAGAATCTGCACTTGACCCGGCACCTATCTCCATGTATGAAAATATCATCAACTACAAGCCGGAATATATGCTCAATAAAAAAGGACGCAGGGTACGGTTTGAAGTGGACAGAAATGACGGTTTCATTCTCACGAGCGGTGATACACTGTCCAATGAAGAAGCCTTAACCCGGGGAGTAACTTATCAAGACCTGATACCAGATGACAATGGTAATTATTTTCGTAACTGGCGTACCCATATCAAATCACCGGATGACATTTGGGATGAAATAGTACAGGTGACTAAAATCCCCGGGGTCACTTCAGCCCCCAAGCTGCAACCGATAGAAACACGGCTGGTCATGCTCCAAACGGGCATGCGGGCTCCTATGGGAATTAAAGTCTATGGTCCTGATCTAAAAACCATTGAACAATTCGGGCTTGAGCTGGAAGAAATACTAAAAGGGGTACCTTCGGTAAAAGCAGAAGCGGTATTTGCCGACCGGATTGTTGGCAAGCCTTACTTGCACCTCAATATCAACCGGGAGGAGATCTCCAGATATGGATTGAATGTAGAAGACGTTCAGCAAACCATAGAAACAGCCATTGGTGGCATGAAGATCACCTCAACAGTGGAAGGCAGGGAACGTTTTCCGGTAAGGGTACGCTATCCACGTGAACTGCGGGACGATCCCGAATCGTTGGGCAAAATCCTGATGCCTACCCCGACAGGGGCACAAATACCCATTTCGCAGGTTGTTGATTTTGAATACGTTCGTGGGCCCCAGGCTATTAAAAGCGAGGAGACCTTTTTGGTGGGTTATGTCCTGTTTGATAAAAGGGATGGTTTCTCCGAGGTAGGTGTGGTCAATGCTGCCCAAAAAACCATTCAGGATAAAATAGACGCTGGAGAATTGAGTGTTCCGGCCGGGATCAGTTACAAATTCTCAGGGAGCTACGAAAACCAGGTAAGAGCAGAGAAACGTCTTACAATCATCGTTCCTTTGGTATTAGGCGTCATTTTCCTTATCCTTTATTTTCAATTTAAATCCGTATTTACCTCGCTGATGATCTTTTCGGGAATCCTGTTGGCATTTTCCGGTGGGTTTGTCATGCTATGGCTCTATGGACAAGGCTGGTTTGCCGATTTCTCCATCTTCGGTACCAACATGAGGGATCTGTTCCAAATTCATACCATCAATTTGAGTGTGGCCGTTTGGGTTGGTTTTATCGCCCTTTTTGGGATTGCCACAGATAATGGGGTGTTGATTGCCACTTATCTGGATCAAAGCTTTGCACGTAACCAACCACAAAAGTTGAAGGAAATCCGAGAAGCAGTAGTTGAAGCAGGCGTACGAAGAATACGGCCTGCTCTTATGACAGCAGGCACCACAATGATTGCACTTTTACCAGTCCTGACCTCAACAGGGCGGGGCTCTGATATTATGATCCCCATGGCCATCCCATCTTTTGGAGGGATGGCGATATCACTAATTACTGTTTTTCTGGTGCCCGTATTTTACAGCATGAGGGAAGAAAGAAAATTAAACAAGACACAATCATGAAATTCATTATAAATATCATACTACTTGTTTTTCTCGGAACCAGCGTGAGTCAAGCTCAGACCCTGAATGACTATTTCAAAATAGCAGCCCAAAACAATCCGGGATTGCAATCGAAATACAAAGAGTTTGAAGCAGCATTGCAAAAAGTTGATCAGGTCAGTACCCTGCCCGACCCAAACATTTCTTTCGGATATTTTATATCTCCGGTAGAAACCAGGGTGGGTCCGCAAAGGGCACGGTTTTCCCTGACTCAGATGTTCCCCTGGTTTGGAACATTACGGGCGCAGGGAGATGCTGCAGCTTTAATGGCGGAAGCGAAGTACCAGTCTTTTCTGGACGCCCGCAACAAACTGTATTATCAGGTTGCGGTAGCTTACTATCCCTTGTACGAACTAAACCAGTGGAGGTATATTGAACAGAAAAATATCGACATCCTGCAATCCTACAAAACCATTTCCAATTCCAAGTTTAAAAATGGAACCGGTACAATGGTAGATGTACTCCGGGTAGATATCATGCTTAAAGATGCCACAACTAATCTTAACATCCTGGATAAGAAAGAAAAACCACTAATCACCACTTTTAATAAGCTGCTGGACAGAGATGAAAATGAAAGGGTGTTAGTAGGCGATTCCTTATTGGCAGAATCTTTAGCCGATAATTTCCCAAAGGACTCATTGCTGACCAATAACCCAGTGTTGAATGCACTGGATTTTAGAATTAAGGCGAGTGAGGCACAAGAACAAGCTGCCATAAAGCAGGGGCTCCCAAAACTGGGTGTTGGTCTGGACTATGTGATGGTAGGCGAACGAACAGATATGGAATTACCTGACAATGGAAAGGACGTATTGATGCCGATGGTATCGGTCAGCATTCCTATTTTCAGAAAAAAGTACCGAGGCTCTGTAAAGGAAGCGCAGTTGATGCAGGAAAGCTATTCCCTGCAAAAGGATGAATACGCCAATTCACTTACTTCCGGGTATGAAATGGCCTGGTTTGAAATACAGCAACAACAAGAGTTGCTTCAGCTATACGACCAGCAGGTACAGGAATCCGAACAAGCACTAAACTTATTGTTTACGGCCTACGGTAATTCAGGGAAAGAATTTGAAGAAGTCCTACGTATGCAACAGCAGCTACTAAAATATGAAAAGTTGAAGGCAACGGCTGAAACACAATATCAAATAGCCATCGCCAAGCTCAATTACTTAACTGCAAAAACTTATTGAAATGAAAGAGAATAAGAAAATAATAATCATAGCCCTGTCAACTCTGGCAATCGGTTTATTGTTGGGTTGGTTGATTTTTGGTGGTTCGTCCGAGGGCAAAACAGAAGAAGAGCACCAGCACACCACTGAAATTGCGGGTGACACTGTCTGGACCTGCTCCATGCACCCTCAGATCCGTCAAGGTGAACCGGGCGATTGTCCTATTTGCGGAATGGATTTAATTCCACTGGATAATGAGCAAGATGAACAACTTGACCCTATGGCGATATCCATGTCCCCAACGGCCATGCAACTGGCTGATATAAGGACTGCCATTGTGGGAACTATGGATCCGATAAAAGAGGTAAGGCTGAATGGAAAGGTGCAGGAAGATGAACGCCTGGTTTTTTCTCAATCTTCCCATATACCGGGTAGGATAGAAAGGCTCATGGTCAATTTCACCGGTGAGTTTGTAAAGAAAGGACAGACCATTGCTTTTATATATTCCCCGGATCTGGTTACGGCACAGGAGGAATTATTTGAAGCGCAAAAAATCAAAGATACACAGCCTCAGTTATTCAATTCCGCCAAAGAGAAGCTCAAAAACTGGAAACTTACTGACAGCCAGGTAGAGCAGATTCTTAATAGTGGGGCTCCTAAAGGGGAATTTGCAGTTCAAGCTGATGTTTCAGGCTATGTAACAGAGAAAATGGTAAATCTGGGTGATTACATACGTAGGGGAGAAGCCATTTATGAGATTGCCGATCTTTCAAAGGTATGGGTGTTGTTGGATGTCTATGAATCGGATATGCCCTGGATCAAAAAAGGCGATAAGGTAAACTTTACGGTAGCTTCCCTGCCGGGAGAGACTTTTGAGGGCACCATAACTTTTCTGGACCCTGTGATTGATCCTAAAACCAGGGTGGCCAAAGCAAGGATTGAAGTATCCAACAAAGGGCTAAACTTAAAACCTGAGATGTTTGCTTCCGGGACAGTTAAGGCGTCACTCCCTAAAAAGTCAAATAACGTGGTAGTTCGGAAAACTGCTGTTATGTGGACAGGCAAGCGCTCGGTAGTCTTTGTAAAAAATACTTCAGGCAAAGGAGTAAGTTTCATAATGCGTGATGTGACATTAGGTGCTGCACTTGGGGAAAGCTTCATCGTAGAAAATGGTTTACAGGAAGGGGATGAAATAGCGGTGAATGGCACATTCAGCATAGATGCGGCTGCACAACTGGCTGGTAAGCCCAGCATGATGCGGCCTGAAGGAGGTGTTGCCATGACTGGACACAGCAACCATGGAGGAGGAATGGAGATGCCGGCCTCTTCTGGAGAGGGTAAGAAAACTGAGCCCAAGCATGTGGCAATCGGCCAGCAAGCGAAAGAAGCACTGCAACCACTTTATACCGAATACCTCAGATTAAAAGATGCCTTAACGGCTGATGAATTTGATCAGGCTCAAAAAGCCGCTGCGAATCTTAAGGCAACATTGGATAAGGTGAATATGGCTGCTTTTACCGGTGAATCTCATAATTCATGGATGAGCTATAGCAGCGATCTCAAAAATTCACTGCAACATGTTCAGCATCTTAAAACGATAGCCGAACTACGCACTACATTTCAGCGCGTATCTGAAGGTATGATTGCCATGACCAAAGCCTTTAAGCCCATGGGTCGGACACTGTACGTCCAGTTTTGCCCAATGGCAGATGATAATAAGGGAGCGAATTGGTTGAGTAGCGAAGAGGAAATCCGCAATCCCTACTTCGGGGAATCTATGCTCACTTGTGGAGAAGTAACATCAACAATCAAATGAAAGAATGCTGTAAAACAGGGGATGAAAAAGCGCCTTCAAAATTAAAAATATGGGCTGGACGAATCGTCTGGGGTATAGTAATTCTTCTGGTGATTTGGGTAGCCATCATACAAATTTTGAATCTTTAATATTAATGGTTAACCCGGCCTGTCGGTTGACAGGCTATCAAATTAAAACAAAAATGAAAAACACAATTCTAATTGTTTCAATGGTTTTAGTAAGCTTTGGAGCATTTGCGCAACACGATCACGGTAGTCATGATGACAAAAAGGGAATGGGCCAAAAAATGGAACCTATGTTCAAAGACAAAGATTTGGGCATTGCTTACGGTCATTATATCCATCTGAAAGAAGCCCTGGTTGCTTCACAGACAAACGAGGGCAGAAAGGCTGCAACCAAACTGGAAACGTCTTTAGGCTCGGTAGATTACGGGCAGGAAGCTAAGACGGAGGCGGCAAATGTGGTTTCAGCTACTACTTTAGATGGCCAGCGCAAAGCTTTTGCTTCATTGAGTAATGAAATGTCCACTTTAGTGAAAGGTGGTGAACTTTCTATGGGTGAAGTGTACCTGGAGTATTGCCCAATGGCAAATAACAATGCCGGAGCCTATTGGCTATCCAATCAAAAGGAAATCAAAAACCCATACTTCGGTGACAAAATGCTGAAGTGCGGAAGTGTAAAAGAAACAATCAATTAAAACTCAAATCCTGTGGGAAAGTTTGCAGTCACTTCATCAAATCAGATGATGATCACTGTATTCCCACAGGTACTATAAACCTTATCAATTATGGACAGACAATCAATAATTATCCTTTCAATATTTGGGGCAGTAGTTATTGGAGGCCTCTATTGGGCATTTTCGGATACATTCAGTCAAATACCGGTTGATATCAGTGAAGAGGAACAAATCCCTAACGAATTGGTGTGTATGGTCAATGATGCATTCATGGGAATAGAGCAAATACCAGTTGAAGCGGATGGCAAAACCTACTATGGTTGCTGCCAGATGTGTGTAAGCAAAATTAGCGAGAATACCGACAATGTGCGGTATGCTACAGACCCATTTTCAGGTGAGAAAGTAAATAAAGCGGATGCATTTATCGTTTTCAAACCCGGTCAGAAGACAGCGGTACTGTATTTTGCTTCCGAGGGAAACTACAATGCCTATTTTGATAAGCAATAATTATGTGTTTTACATTTCTTCGCCTACCGTGCGAAGAATTAAAAAATTTCCCAGTAATAAACCTAAAGTCTCAGCAAAATGACCACTACGCTGCATATAAAAAATATGGTTTGTCCCAGGTGTATACTGGTTGTTGAAAATGAACTCAAAGCGCTGGGTGTGGATATAAAGGATGTGAAACTAGGCTATGCCCAGGTTGTTTTACCCCAAGGGATCACCCTTCCTATAGTAGATGATAAACTGAAAGAATTTGGTTTTGAATTGATATTTGAAGCAGACAGTATACTGGCTGAAGAAGTAAAAGCGGCAGTGTTGGCGTATTTGAAACATATAGAACAAGAAGGGAAAGAAGCCAAAAAACTTTCGGATTTCATTTCTGTAAAAATAGGTAAGAATTACAATTACATAAGTAAAATCTTTTCTAAACAAACAGGCCATACACTGGAAAAATACTGCATACTCGTGCGTGTTGAAAAGGTGAAGGAATTGCTCGATTATGATCAGCTTAATGTGAGTGAAATAGCACTACAGTTAGGCTACAGTAGTGTACACTATTTATCAAATCAATTCAGGCGAATTACCGGACTGACTATATCCGATTATAAAAAAAGAATGCGGATAGATAGAGGGTTTCTCGATGATCTATGACAGAATTTTATATAAAAAAGAAAACATTTTATACATCTTCAGTAGACTCTGGGTTTAATTAATCCTATAACTAATTGAAAAACAGTGTCTTATATCTATAAATGAAATTTTTAATTTTACTTCTCGTACCACTTGGCGTGTAAATACGGATACACTTTTTGCACGCTTCCCAAGTTTTAAATAATTGTAAAAATCTGTTAATCAATTGATTAAGTTGGTTGTCCAATTACTGGCACGATATTTTAAGCTAACTTACTCGTTTGGAGCCATAAACTTAAATCTTCCTTAATAATCCTAGAAAGATAAAATATCATACATCTAAAGTGAAGTATCATAACTAAAAGATGGTTGAGTTTGGTAGATTGATCGTCAAACTATGGTAGACAAAAAGCAGCAACCAATAGGATTAAACCATAATAATTATGCAAATAAATATACTTACTATCACACTCATACTTTTACTTGGAAACTTCCCAGCGCTGGCGCAAAAGGATACCACGGTCTACAATTTTACTATAAGACAAGAGATGGTTAACAAAGCAAGTAAAGAAGTTATGGGTATGACTATAAATGGAGGCATTCCAGGACCCACAATCAGGTTTAAGGAAGGAGACTATGCTGTAATTTATGTAAAAAATGAAATGGAGGAAGAAACCTCTGTTCACTGGCATGGTTTATTACTACCTAATTTTTATGATGGAGTACCTTACTTAACTACACCGCCTATACACCCTGGAGAAATTCAGAAATATGAATTTCCTTTGATACAATCAGGTACTTACTGGTATCACTCGCACACCATGCTGCAAGAGCAAAGCGGAGTGTACGGTTCCATTGTCATTGAGCCTAAAGAAGGTGAAACTTTAGAATATGATAAAGAACTTGTGATGGTGCTTTCTGACTGGACCAATCAAAAGCCGATGAATGTCCTGAGAAACCTCAAGCGTGGTAATGAGTGGTACAACATTAAAAAAGGAACGGCAACACCACTCAATCGGGTCATAGCACGGGGAGCCTTCGGGGCTCAGTTAAATTTCTGGAGACAGAGAATGGAAAGTGCTGACATTGCCGACATCTATTACCCCGCCTTTCTTAACAATGGAGAGGAAGTGCAGGAATACCCACAGTTTGAGCCGGGAGATAAAGTACGATTGCGCATCATTAATGGTGCGGCTTCCTCGCAATTCTGGATGACGTTTGGAGGGGAAGACCCGCTTTTAGTAGCTGCCGATGGATTGAATGTAGTACCGGTAAGGCATAATAAAACATTCATCGGTATAGCAGAAACATATGATTTTATCGTCACTATTCCCCAAACAGGAAAAATCGAATTCAAGGCTACTGCTCAGGATGGATCCGGATATACTTCAGCTTTCTTAGGAAAGGGTGAGGTTATTGGAGCACCTGAGGTTCAAAGACCAGACAAAATTGGTATGATGAAACAAATGGCACAGATGGACATGCGTATGGGTGCTCCCGCTATGAAATTTAATCCTGCTGAAGAGGAACCTCATGAATTAATGAAAAACTGGGGAATGCAGATGGATGATGAAATGAATATGGAGGGAATGGAGCATATGGACATGAACCGTGATATGAAGAAAGGTGAAGAGAAAATGGGTTCTCATATGGAAGGAATGGAACATTCCCAAATGGGACATGAAAATGGCATGAACATGGACAAAGCTTCACCCGAAGATCAAATGGAGGGTATGAATATGTTCCCCGAATATAATTACGATTATTTAAAAGCCCCTTCTAGTACCGTCATAGATGAGGACAAACCCATAAGAGACGTATTGCTCAACCTGACAGGTAACATGTGGCGGTACATTTGGAGTATGAACGGTGTCCCTCTGTCCGAGGCGGACATGATCAAGATTTCCAAAGGGGAAAAAGTACGAATCACTTTCAATAACCTGACGATGATGCATCACCCTATGCACTTTCATGGTCATTTTTTTAGGGTTATCAACAAGCATGGTGAATACTCGCCCTTAAAACACACTGTAAATGTGCCTCCCATGCAGAAAACGGTAATTGAATTTGACGCTATTGAAGATAGTGATTGGTTTTTGCATTGCCATGTGCTTTATCACATGATTGGTGGTATGGCCAGGGCAGTGAGCTACGATACGGAGCGTGATCCGCGTTTGGCAAAATATCCGGCCAAAATTTTATTTAAGGAAGGCAACCGCTTTTATAACTGGGGGATGGCTGATATCGCTTCGCATATGACTGAGCTGAACTTCGTATCCTCCAATATCAGAAACCAATTCAACCTGAATGCCGAGGTTGGTTACAATGAAAACATGGAGGCCGAAGTTACCTATGAACGATATTTATATGATTACTTCCGGGTATTTGCCGGGGTGAACCTGGAAAATGAAATAGAGAACAGCCTGGATGAAATTTCAGCAACTGCTATTGCGGGTATTCGGTTCTTTACACCTTATATGTTCAACTTGGATGTAAGGATGGATAATAAATTACGGCCTGAAATCAGGATAAGTCGGGAGATCATGATCTTCCCACGAACCGCCATTTTTGGAAACTACGAGTATCAGGCCGATTTCGGCTGGGTAAATACTTTAACGAAAGAAGGTACCAGTGAGCCGATTAGCTACAAAGGAGAAACAACATGGTCTGCAGGCGTAGAATATTTTCTGTCTAGAAATTTCTCACTAATGGCCAGCTATGACAATCGCTTTGGTGCCGGAGGAGGGCTGTCCGTAAGATTTTGACCAACCTATAAAATTTTAAAACAATTAAATTATAAAAACTTAAAAAGATGCAAAACGAACAAAAACACGGCAACAATTACGCTAAATTTTTTGCAATGATTGCAACCGCTATGGTAGCAATGTTTTTTTTAATGTACACCCATTCTTACCAGATTATTGATCATTTCTGGTTTAGCGAAACAAGGTTCTTCATGACCCTGATCATGGCCGGTTCCATGATCATAATAATGCTCCTGTTTATGCTGAATATGTATAAAAAGCGAGGGGCAAACATAGCAATCGTCGGCTTGGGTATTGTATTGATTGCCGGTGGTATAGGATTGGTGAGAAGTCAGGTCACCGTCACGGGTGTTGACTACATGGAAGGCATGATTCCACATCATTCAATTGCAATTTTGACAAGTGAGCGCGCTCAAATAAAGGATGTACGGGTAAGGAAACTCGCTAACGAAATTATTAAAGCCCAACGCAGGGAAATTATGGAAATGCAATGGTTGATCAACGACATCAGAGAAAATGGTGTGGTGGAGACAGAAGAGGAAAAGAAAAACAGACCCTTACCCGAGTTTAAAGGGTTGCTTGAAGAGGAAACACGAAATCTGAATGAGTAGCGGGCTGACCTAAGCTTGGAAGGTAATAATTGATCGTCTCAAACTGATAGGGACCATTCGCTAAGAGTTAGCTGTATAGATGTGTAACAATTGTTACATCATTTTACAGTTTAAATCACTATAATCTCATAAGACGAAAAGTAAAAAATATAAATAGATGAAATTCTACCACGAAAAAACATTAAAAGACGTAAGCTTCGAAGAAGCGATCCAAAAAGTAACGGACGCCCTGAAGGAAGAAGGGTTCGGTATCCTTACTGAAATTGATGTAAAAGAAACCCTGAAGAAAAAGCTGGATGAAGACTTTCGGCCCTACAAGATTCTGGGTGCATGCAATCCGCCTCTCGCTCATAAAGCATTATTAGCTGAAGATAAAATTGGAGCGATGCTGCCCTGCAATGTAATTGTACAGCAAGTTAATAATGGCGTTGAGGTCGCGGCAGTGGACCCGGTAGCTTCCATGCAGGCGGTAGAAAACGAAGGCCTGTCTGAAATAGCCCAAGAAATTCAATCTAAATTGAAATCAGTAATTGAAAACCTATAACTCTCCGTCATGAGCGATAAAAATAAAATAGCTGAGGAAAATTATAAGGAAAGCATGCATACGCCCTACGCTTTAAGCAGAAGGTACGGCTCGCTAACCTTTGAAGTTGCCGTGCAAAATGTAAGAGATGCATTGAATCAGATGGAGCTTAAGGTTGTCAATCACTTTAATCTTCATGATCATATTCAGGAAAATCTAGGAAAAGAAATAAATCGATACACAATATTGGGTGCTTGCAATGCCGAACTCGCCTTGGAAGCATTATCTACCGAAAATAAGGCTGGAATAATGCTACCGTGCAATGTTATTGTTCAGGAAATGGACCCTGAAGGAATTATAGAGGTGTCAGTGGTAGATCCAACCGTGACTTTTTCATTGGCTAAAAATGAAAAGCTTACCACGATGGGTACCAAGGCCGAGGAAAGGCTGCATCAAATATTAGATCACATAGAAAAATCAAATGTCAAATTATGAAAAAGCCAAACATAATAATCATCAATTTTTTTTACTCTTTTAATAATGGTAGCTCTTAGCAGATCCTGTAGAAATCATAGTCAAAATGCGGATCAGAATCATGGCGACATGATGAATGATGAACAAACTGAAACGGTGGAAGCTGATAATGATCACATGCATGAGGATGGGCAGTCTGACGAACACATGATGAGCGATACCACTTCGATGGACATGAACGAAGAAATGGGACAATAGTACAGGCTCAGGTACAATCCATCCCAGATTAAAAATAAATTATAGACCATTAAACAATAAAAATTATGAATACTAAAATATTAGCAATAGCTACCCTGCTCTTATTTTCATTAAGCTCCGCTTTGCAGGCGCAAAACGTAGAGAAAATGATGAAAAAGGAAAGCAAGCAGGAAGAAGTCTTTGCTATGATCATGAATGATAGTGAGATGATGAACAAATTCATGCAACAACTCTCAAGCAACCCTGAAACGATGAAGGCAATGCATCAGCAAATGATGCAAAATCCGGAGCACCGAAAGATGATGATGAAAGATATGATGGGCAATAAGGAGGACAAGCAGATGATGATGCAACAGATGATGGCTGACATAGAAAAGAAGCAGATGATGATGGAAAAAATGATGGGTGACAAGGAGGCCAAAAAGCAAATGATGAAGCAGATGATGGAGGACGAGTCCATGAAAAAGATGATGATGAAGGAAATGATGGAAAAACATCACGAGCAGATGATGGAGAAAATGACGGATAACCCTGACATGATGAAGAAGATGATGCAAAAGATGCATGACAAAGGCATGATGGACAAGAACTCCATGATGAAGGGACACGAAATGATGGATAAAAAGAAAAAAGGAAAGGGCAGTCAGGATCAGAACTAATAGCTCTTCTTTTTCAATATTCAAGCCTGTCAGGAATTTAAGATTTGACAGGCTTAAAATTTAAACACTAACATTATGATGTACGGATGGGTCATCGGGATAATACTCGTGGTAGTTTTAATTGTGGCACTGGGCAAAGGCGGCATATTTCAAAGGAATACTGGCGCTACTGATGACGGTAACACTAATAATAATTCAGCGATGGAGACGCTAAAAAACCGCTATGCCAAAGGAGAAATTGACAAAGCGGAGTTTGAAGAAAGAAAAACAGAACTGGAAAAGACCAAATAGACAGTGGATAAATATAAGAAGAACAGCCTATCACTTACAGGAGCTATCTCTTTAGGAACCGGGGTGATGATTGGTGCAGCTATTTTTGCCTTGCTGGGACAGGTGGCTGAATTATCCGGATCCTTGTTTCCGATAGCCTTTCTGGTCGGAGCAATAATAGCCGGGTTTAGTGCATATGCCTACATAAAAATGTCAAATGCATATCCATCTGCCGGCGGTATTGCCATGTACTTAAATAAGGCTTATGGAAAAGGTGTTATCACAGCTGTAGCCGCGCTATTGATGGCTTTCGCGATGGTGATTAACCAGAGTTTGGTAGCGCGGACTTTCGGATCTTATACCATGCAATTATTTGATGGAAATCAGAACGATTTCTGGATTCCCCTACTGGGGGTATTTTTATTGGTCATCACTTTTTTGATCAACATTGCGGGCAATAAGGTCATCGACAGAGTTTCTTTCTTCATGGCAATTATCAAGGTTGGCGGTATAGCCATTTTTGCCATTGGAGGTCTTTGGGCAGCTGGTTTTTCATTTGGAGAAGCTATCCCTTCAGAAATTTCAGGCGACTATTCCGTAGGAAGTTACTTAGGCGCCCTCGCGCTTTCTATCCTGGCTTATGCAGGATTTACTACCATCACCAATAGCGGTGAAGAAATTGTAAAGCCCCACAAGAACGTAGGAAGAGCGATATGGATATCACTTCTTATCTGCACCCTTGTTTATTTGCTGGTCGCATTTGCGGTATCAGTCAATCTTTCTGTTCCAAAGATTATAGAAGCAAAAGATTACTCCCTGGCTGAAGCGGCCAGGCCTGCTTTCGGAAAATATGGCCTATGGTTCACCGTTGGAATAGCAATCATTGCTACCGTATCCAGTGTTTTGGCCAATGTGTTTGCTATCTCGAGGATGACCGCTATGCTTACCGAAATGAAATTGATACCCCATAAACACTTCGGAATGCCTGGTAATCTGCAACAGCATATGTTGACTTATACCATAGTCATCGCCATCACCTTAACCATATTTTTTGATCTCAGCAGGATTGCATCTTTAGGAGCAATCTTTTATCTGATCATGGATATCATTATACAATGGGGTGTTTTTAAACATTTACGAAAAGAAATCAAGGCAAACGGAGAAATACTTTTGACCACTATTGTGCTTGACATAGTTGTTTTGGCCGCCTTTATATGGATGAAAGCACAGAGTGATATGCTACTTATTATTGTATCGGTAGTTTTATTACTACTGATTTTCGTAGGCGAAAAGTGGTTTTTGAAAATGAGGAAAGACAATGCTGAATTAAGTAAAAACTAAAGCAGAAAACTATGATGGATCACGGAACAAATTTTGGTATGCACGGTGGGGGCTGGATGTGGCTCTTTTGGGGGCTGTTGCTGGTAGTGCTGGTGCTATTGATTGTCTGGTTGGTAAAGCAGATACGGAAATAATCTACACCTAAAGAGATATGAAAGAACCTTTCGGAATAAACAGAAGAAAATTTTTGGCAAAGGCTGGAGCAGGCGCTACAGTTACCATGATATGGCCATTCTTTCCTTCTTGTGATACTAAAACTTCTACTACAGCAAAGCCTGAGCTCAGTAAGGATTTTCAGCCCGATATAGATGTAGAATTGAAAGCGGTGCAACGTGACTTATCCGTTTTACCAGGCCCAAAAACAAAGGTGTGGGTGTATGAAGCGAAATTAATTAAAGGCAACAAAGAGGCGCTTCAACCCTTGGAGGGGAGCTATCTGGGGCCAATAATCAAAGTACGTAAAGGACAGAAAGTCCGTATTCGCTTCCAAAATGACTTGCCGGAAGAGAGTATTGTTCACTGGCATGGCATGCATGTTCCAGAACGGTACGATGGCCACCCGCAAGACGTAATTAATAGTGGGGAAACATACATCTACGAATATAAAGTAATGAACCGGGCCGGCACCTATTGGTTTCATCCCCATCCACATGGGCGCACTGGCCCACAAGTGTATAATGGACTCGCAGGACTGTTACTGGTCACCGATGACGAAGAACAACTACTCAATTTACCGCAAGGAGCGTTTGACCTGCCGGTCGTGATCCAGGATCGCACTTTTGATGAATACAATCAACTGGTTTATTTGAACAATGGTCAGATGGACCGCATGGCCGGTTTTTTGGGAAATCGGATATTGATCAATGGCAGTCCTGAACAAACGCTAAGTCTGAAAGCGGGCTGTAAATACAGGTTGAGGTTACTGAACGGTTCCAACTCAAGGATCTATAAACTGGCTTGGGGAGATGGTAACCCTGTGATAGTTTTTGGCATTGATGGGAGCTTGTTAAGTACCCCCAAAGAATTACCTTATCTCATGCTCGGCCCGGCAAAAAGAGCTGACGTTTGGCTGGATCTAACCAACAAGCCCGAAGGCACTGAATTGACTATGAAAAACGCATCTTTCCCACTGGAGGTGATGTCTGGTGGCATGATGGGCGATGGAGGTATGATGGAAGGTGCTGAAAGTGACCTGCCACAGGGTAGCGAATATCCTGTGTTTACCGTACTTGCCAGCGGTTCAGGGAGTAATGCTTATACCTTGCCACGGCAATTAGCCAATCCGGATTATATTGATCCCTCAACTGCTGTAAATCTAAACGCCCCGCGGCAATTTACTTTCGCTATGGGCCACATGGAGTGGACGATCAACGGGCGAACCTGGGAAACCACGGAAGTAGCCGATGAAGAAATTGTAAAGCTCGGAAGCACCGAAGTTTGGAAACTGATCAATGGCGGAGGTATGATGAGTGATGATGATGGTGGAGGCATGATGGATGGTCACGGTATGATGGGCGATGAAAATGGTATGATGAACAACCAGGGAATGATGGGCAATAGGATGCAGATGCCTCACCCGATCCATATCCACCAGGTGCAGTTCAATATTTTAGAAAGAGATGTCGCTAATGTGGATCCCCAATTATGGGATGCCATAAAAGATGGGTTTGTAGATGAAGGCTGGCACGATACCGTTTTGTTGATGCCTGGGATGAGTGCCAAAGTTATCATGCAGTTCAAAAATTTTAAAGGCTTGTTTGTATACCACTGCCACAATCTGGAGCATGAGGATATGGGCATGATGCGGAATTTTAAAATCGTGTAAACAATGGACCTTAGCTTTGGTATTTTCGTTGTGCCGGTTATTACCTTAACGTTGATTATTACGTTATATATCCATTTTTTCAGGAAGGTAGTTCAAGGACCTTTATATAAGAATTTTCAATACGATTTTGAACCTGTTTCTTTTTGTGTATTGGCTTCCATCAAAATTAAAAAAGGAAAAGGACTAATGAAGTAAAGGCTTTTTATCAACTAAACCATACGACGCAATGGAAAAAGAAGATCAAAATGAGCACCAAAACCAAGGAGGAATGGGGAAGAGAGGCGTTACCCGGCCAATGGCGGAAACGTCCATGAAAAAGGACCAGCACGATGATGATAAAGAGGAGAATGATGGAGGAATGAAGACGGATAGCGGGCAACGCAGAGAAATGCTAAACATGCACCACAGCAATACACTCTGGATATATTGGTCACTAGTCATGTTAGGCGTTTGGATGGTGGCCTCACCACTGACCTTTAACTATGCAAAGAATGTAGTTGAGCCAAGTGGCGGGAGGGAAGTGTGGTTATCTATGAGTGGACGAATTGCCGCTATGAAATGGAGTGATATCATTAGTGGAATACTCCTGATTTTTTTTGGCTGGCGTGCATTGACCCCAAACCGGCCCTATAGCATTTGGATATGTTGCTTTATCGGGATTTGGATCAGTATGGCTCCATTGATTTTTTGGTCGCCCACCGCAGTAGGATACCTTAATGGAACAATGGTGGGAGTATTAGTTATTGCCCTTTCCATACTTATACCGGGAATGCCAAATATGATAATGTTCATGAAGATGGGAGGGGATGTTCCAGATGGATGGAGCTACAATCCATCAAGCTGGCCACAGCGATGGATCATGATCGCATTGGCTTTTGTGGGCTGGATTGCCTCCCGCTACCTGGCAGCATTTCAGTTGGGGTACGTTGATTATGCCTGGGATCCGTTTTTTGGAAATAGCACAATAAAGGTGCTGAATTCCGATATGTCGCACTCCTGGCCTATATCTGATGCAGCTTTGGGTACATTGGCCTACACATTGGAATTTTTAATGGGTTGCATGGGTGGAACATCACGTTGGCGTACCATGCCCTGGATGGTCACCTTTTTTGGAATCCTAGTGATACCCTTGGGGTTTGTCAGTATCTTCTTAGTGATTTCGCAGCCACTTAGCGTAGGAGCCTGGTGTACGATCTGCTTGGCAACAGCTATTATTATGTTGCCCATGATACCTCTGCAGATAGATGAAGTGATAGCCATGGGGCAGCACATGGTTCAAAGAAAACGCAAGGGCGATTCACTCTGGAGGGTTTTCTGGAAAGGTGGAGAGCCTGTTACTACTAAAAGTGATGATCGGTCACCCACTTTACTGAGTTTTCCCCAGAAGCCCCTTAAGGTATTTAAAGCTTCTATTTGGGGTATGAGCTCACCATGGATGCTTACCCTGACTACCATCCTGGGTTTGGGGCTGATGTTTGTCCCGGCACAATTAGGTGTGGGCATAGAAACTAAAGCGGCTGATATAAATCACCTGGGGGGTGCTTTAGTGGTAGTAACAGCAGTAGTATGCATGGCAGAACCACTTAGGATCGGACGCTATTTCAATGTGTTATTAGGCTTGGCAATAGCTGTCCTGCCTTGGTTTGTACAGGATGGAGCCTTATTACTTTCCATAATCGATACAGTGTTAGGAATAGCCATAGCGGTCTTGTCCCTGCCTCAGGGAAAAATTGCTGAGCGCTATGGACTTTGGAATCAATATGTAAAATAAATTGGTAAGATGACAGAGAAGGAACTACGTGATAAAGTGAATGGTCTTTTGGATAAGAATATGGTTAAGGGGTATTCTAAAACCGCCGGCCGTCATTTCCACTATACTAAACCTTCTCCGTTTTCCTATCCATTTCAATTTTTTTGGGATACTTGCTTTCACGCCTATATTCTTACAGCTTTAAATCGAGCGGATATGGCAAAAAGGCATTTGCAAAGTCTTTTCTGTTTACAGAAAGAGGATGGTTTTGTAGGACACATGATTTATTGGAATAACACGCTACCAAAGCGATATACAGATATTTTCCAATCTAAACCCGGTTTGAAATGGAAGCTTTTTAAGACCCATATGAGTGCATTGTTACAGCCACCGCTGGTAGCTCAGGCAGTGCAGAAAGTAGTCATGGCTTCCAATGATCTTGAATTTCTGAAAGAGATGCTGCCCAACCTGAAAAAGTTTTATAATTGGATAGCCCTCAATAGGGATTTTGAAGGACAAGGTATGATTTCAATTATTTCTCCATTTGAGTCCGGTATTGACTGGAAGCCCAGTTTCGATGAAGTGGTTAATTTTCCTCCTGGAAAAGCTGATTGGCGATTATTTGTAAAAGTTATTGGTATTGACTTCCGGAATTTTCTCAACAATTACAATGATAAAAAAATATATGAAAAGGGATATTTTATAGTCAAAGAGGTAGGGTTTAACACTATTTACGCACAAAATCTTTTAGCATTACATCAGCTATGTAAAAAAGTGTCAGACCCAGATGCGCCAATCTATAAAACGAGATATAACCAGACTGTAAAAAGCATACTTGAAGTAATGTACGATAAAGAAACAGCAGCCTTCTATGATGTACATGGCAAAGACCATAAAAAAATAAAAGTACTAACACCAACCGTTTTTTTCCCTACAGTAATAAAAGATATACCCACTGATATATCCCAAAAAGTGCTTCAAAATCATTTTTTTAATAAAAACGAATTTGATGTCAGGTACCCTATACCCTCAGTTTCAATAAATCATCCGGCATTTAATCCTGATATGTCCTTATATATTTGGAGAGGTCCTACCTGGATACTTTACAATTGGTTTATGCATAAGTATTTGTTGGAAAACGACTATAAGAAAGAAGCGCATAGGCTAATAGAAAGTATTAAACAGCTTATAGAGATGAGTGGGTTTAGAGAATATTATAACCCTTTTACAGGTGAGGGACATGGGGCAAGAGATTTTACCTGGTCAGGATTGGTGCTTGATATGATTCAGATGGAAAAAAATAAGGAATTATGAAAAATCAAATCACTTCTAAAACAGTAGTCATAACCGGGGCTTCGGCAGGGCTGGGTCGGGCATGTGCAAGAGAGTTTGCTAGCCAAGGCCACAATGTTGCTGTAATTGCAAGAAACACTTCAGCACTTGAATCGGTAAAGAGAGAAATTGAAAGTTATGGCAACAAAGGAATGTATGTTCAGGCAGATGTGGCAGATGCTAAAGCTTTAGCCCAAGCCATAGATAAAATTGAACTGGAATTGGGTGAGATTGATATTTTGGTAAATAATGCCATGGTAAGTGTATTTAGCCCGGTAAGTAAAATGCAGCCTGAGGAATATCTCAGAGTGACCGAGGTAACCTATCTTGGGCAAGTGTATGGGACCTTGGCTGTTCTTAAAAAAATGAAAGCCAGAAATGAAGGATCGATCGTATTTGTGGGTTCAGCATTGGCATACAGAGGAATACCTTTACAATCAGCGTATTGTGCTTCTAAACATGCAATAAAAGGGTTTTATGAATCCCTACGTGCTGAACTTATGCATGAGAAAAGTAATATAAAGATTAGTATGGTAGAATTACCAGCCATGAATACCACTCAGTTTGGGTTTGTAAAGTCAAGATTGCCAAACAAACCAAAACCCATGGGTACAATCTATCAGCCGGAAGTTGCTGCCAAAGCCATGGTACACGCAGCAAAACATAATAGAAGAGAGTATTTTGTAGGTTTTTCTACCATAAAAACCATATGGGGAAACAGGCTGGCGCCCTGGTTGGTGGACTGGACGCTTTCCAGAAATGGTATTTCAGGTCAGCAAACAGATCAGCGGGAAAATAAAGAAAGAAATAATAATCTCTGGGACCCGGTGCCTGGAGATCATGGCGTGCATGGTGGCTTTGGAAAAAAGTCTAAAAATTTCAGTTTGACATTTTGGTTCGACAAAAGACGATTTATGGTGTTGGCTGGCATATTTATAATCCTCACTCTATATATAATAATATATGAGTTTTAGCTAATCGTATGAATTGGATATTATTTATAACATCTGTGGTATTACTACTTACGGTTATCCACGATTTTTTCTTTACTGTCATATCAATAAATGGAGCAGGTCCGATTTCTTCCAAATTTTCTGCCTTGATTTCAACGTTATTTTTAAAAATGAAATCTGCGTTAAAAACAAGAAAGGTTCTTAAGTATTCCGGGGTTTCTGTCATACTTGCACTTACTATTTGGTGGATTAGAGGCTTATGGTTAGGATTTTATCTATTGATACTGTCCGATGACCTTTCGGTTTTTACGGCCTCCACTAGAATTGCGGCTGATGCATTCGACAAGATTTATTACAGTGGATATGTACTTTCAACCATGGGCAATGGGGATTTTGTACCTGGATCCTCTCGCTGGCAAATAGTAATAGCCGTTTTTTCATTTTCAGGATTTATTTTTATAACTACCGCCATGACCTATCTTATATCAGTGTCCTCAGCGGTTATTTATAAGAGGTCATTTGGCCTTTATATCTCAGATATGATGGCTTTTGATAAAGAACAGGATAAGATAAATTGTATATATGAAAATGCTAATATTCTCAGGACTATGGTTAACCGACATAATCAAAACCATTTGGCTTATCCTGTTGTGCATTACTTTTTCAGTATAGATAGAGAGGCATCTTTTTCAGTAGGCCTATGGAATTTAAACGAACTGTTAGCCGCAATTCAAAACAAATCTGAATACCATACCTACAAGGTTATTCCGTTAATACGGGCTATTGATGGCTATTTAGAGACCATCGGGCAGTCGTTTATTCCTAAAGCACAAGATTATGCTACAAGGAGTGAAATGAGTATCAAAAATTTCCGTGAGCAGCAAATTGATAACTTACTGAAAAGTGACGGCTGGGATAAATTTAAAAAAGAATATAAATGAAAACCTACGAAACACTATCTGAACTAAAGAGGCTATTCCAACGATTTTTATCTCAAACCGCATTGTATTGAATGCCCGGCCCATAAGCTCGAGCTACATCCTGAGCAGTTTGAAGTAAAAGAAATATATCGGTTTGAAGGCATGAGAAACCCGGATGATAACTCCATTCCTTACGCCATTGAATCTACCAATGGTCTTAAAGGCGTATTAGTAGATGCCTTTGGTTTTTACTCCGAAGCGTTGAGTGAAGCAATGATCAAAAAATTGGTTGTTAACCGCTAGTCGGCTGACGAATATTATACATCTAAGATGAGATTTCGTACTGATGTCTCCAGGCAATGGGCATAGCTTTAAATTTTCTAAATTATTGAACGGCTACGAAAAAGTTAGGACTACTATTATACTTCATGTTGTCATGCTTTTTGCTCATGAAGGGGAGAAACATGAAAAAAGCACTAAAGAAGATTCCACGCATTTGGAGCAGTCCCAAGAGGATTATTCCCATAAACAAGCACAACAGGAGCATGAACACGATGAGCATGAGACCGAGAAAGTCACAGCAGACCTGGATGACTTCCCCAATCTGCATCCGCTTATGGTTCACTTCCCAATCGTATTGTTATTGATTGGAGCCGTTTTGACCATTGCAAATGTTGTTTTTCTAAAAAAGGAAATAGATTGGGTCATCACGGGAACGGTTTTCGTAGGTGCGCTGGGTGCTTATTTTTCAGGGAGAACGTTCCACCCACACACCCATGATTTAACAGCGCATGCGAAACAGGTGCTTGCTCAGCATGATTTATGGGCCGACTGGACCATATACTTGAGCATTGCCGGCTTTGTGGCTCAGGCGGTTAGTTAATTTTTCTTTAAACAAAAACGGTGGGCTGTAGCAGTGGTTGCCTTGTTACTTATTGCTTCCGGCTATGCCGTGTCGCGTACCGGTCATTACGGGGCGCAACTGGTACATATAGAAGCGGTAGGGCCTCAGGGTAAATTTCTTGAATCCGAAGAAGGGCGTGCTCATTGAGGTTTTTAGTCAAAATAGTGACTTATATCGTGTTTTCACTTAATATTTATCATTTGATTTATACCTGATTTTTACCGACATTTATGCAATAATTATCGTCCTCAATGGTCATGATAAAAAAATTGCATCAAATGAAACAATACATAGTAACCCTGCTCCTCACAGGGTTTATTAGTGTATTTGTATGCGATGCACTATGTGATTGGGGGTTAATATCGTGGGGGAATTATCCTACTATTGTTAAAGAAGCTGATCCTCACCCAAAAAACACACATGCCCACAATCATCACAAAGCCGCTACTGATCATCATCATGATGATCAGCATAGCCATGATGATAGCGAGGAGGATGAGTGTTGTGATGAAGTAGTGAATAACCTCTATGCCTCATTAATCAAATATGAGCTAAAGCAAATACCGGTTGAGACTCCCGTCTTTCACATGCTTTATCAGGTTTACGCTGTAGATTTTGAGAGTGAAACTTTTAATCAGCAATTACTCCCGTTTTTATATACCAATCTGCCGCCACCTGTTAGTGGTAACCATATTCGTATTTTTATTCAATCCTTCCTCAATTAGCATTCATCTGTTAGGTTGATTGTGAAGTTTGCGGTATCCTATTTCGTATACTTTGCAGTCATTTTTATTTTTTTTCCATTATTCTTAACCACTTTTTCTATGCATAGCGATGTGTTTCCGGCTTTAAATTATCGTTAATAACACTCATTTGACAATGAAAAATACGATTTTAACCGGTTATAGACTTTCGCGATCACTGGATTTTATTCCGAAATAGAAAAAGATTAACTCAAATTATACAATCGTATTCGTAATACCCCTTCTCGTGTTGAATGGAGCGGCATTGCAATCACAGGAAAGCAGCAAGCAATTTGTTGTTTTTAATGTGATTTTAGCACGAGTAAAATTGTCGATTGCATATTTTCAGTTTAACCCATTGAACAGATGAAAACATTAATTCTTAATATAAAAAATATGGTATGCCCAAGATGTATTTTGGTTGTACAAAATGAATTAGAGGAACTCGGAGCAATTATTTCAACGATCCGGCTTGGGAATGTTACAATGCAAATACCTGAGACCCTGAACAAGGACAAAATCGCGTCCAGGTTAAATACTTACGGGTTTGAACTTCTTGAAGACAAAGAAGAAATCCTGATGGAACAGATTAAGCTTGGAATTCAACATTATATAGAAATGCTGGAAAGATCTACCAAAGAGGTGATGTTGTCTGATTTTCTGGCACACGAAATAGGTAAAAATTACAATTTTCTTAGTAAGCTCTTTTCCAAAATTGAGGGGCTTACGATAGAGACCTACTACATAAACAGAAAGGTGGACAGGGTAAAAGAGCTGATAAAGTATGATGAACTGAACTTAAGTGAGATTGCTGTTAAGCTCGGATACAGTTCCGTCCATTACCTATCCAGTCAGTTTAAGCGTGTTACCGGTCTGTCTGTATCTGATTATAAAGAAGCAATGAGAAACGAGAACCGGTACTACAAGAACTTATCTGAAGCGCTGGGCGACTTAAGAGAAAAAGGCTACACCTATAATTTCAACAGGAAGGAAGATTGCCTGGAATGTAAGGATATGTGCGCCAGTTTTCAAATTGAGGACTTGAATATTTCAGAGTTCTACCGGTTTGATGAAAATGAAGATGCAGCAGGCAAGTCTGTTATTTATGGGATCGAAACAAAAGATGGTTTGAAAGGACTACTCATTGACAATAGCAACCTTCAAAACAGGGCCTTGTTCAGGAGACTTTCTGACAAGTTGAGAGATGGGTCTGGCGAAAAAATGGGTTGAAAATGATAACCTTAATCTCATACAATAAAGACAAGATTTCGAAAAAGGATCCTGCATTAATCCACTTATTTTTGATAAAGACTGAATAAAAAGAAAAGCTATGAATCAAACCAATTTTAACATTTGAACTAGGCGTATGATAAATAAAATTCTTTGTAAGGGTATGGTGGTTTTTCTACCATTCTTTTCATGAGGTTTTCAAAGATTCCCTCCTTCATCTTATGCCTGTTGAAGCGATAGGTAT
>NZ_JABURL010000021.1 GCF_014762705.1 Cyclobacterium sp.
TTTTTTTCCACAAAAATTTTTTGGTGTAATAAATACATTTTATATTTGATAGGACTTCCTTTTTGGGGAGACAGAATCTGCTAATCAGGTTAAATTGAAAGTGAAGGTCTGGTGTTTAATTTCCTAACCCTCCAATGAACCTACCAAACCCAAGAACCATGAAAAAAAATTGGATAAAAACAATCAGCTTACTTTCTCTGGCAATTCTTTCCCTTGGAATGGGGAGCAGGATGGTGTACCAAAATGCGGATTTGGACAGCAAGGGCCTGAAAGATGCCTTTGAAGGAAAATTCCTTATCGGGGCGGCACTGAATGGGGCTCAAATCAATGGCAGGGACCAGCAATCCATTGAATTGCTCAAAGCAAATTTCAATTCCATTGTTGCGGAGAATGTAATGAAAAGCGGTCCCATACAGCCGGAAGAAGGAGCGTTCAATTTTGCTGCGGCAGATAAGTTTGTGGCTTTAGGTGAAGCGTTGGGCCTGCACGTGGTAGGGCATAACCTTATTTGGCATTCTCAGGCACCCCGATGGTTTTTTGTGGATGAGGAAGGCAATGAGGTATCCAAAGAAGTATTGATAGGCAGAATGGAGACCCATATCAAGACGGTGGTCGGCAGGTACAAGGGTAAGGTCGATGGCTGGGATGTGGTCAATGAAGCCATACTGGATGATGGTTCCTGGAGAAGAAGCAAGTTTTACGAAATCATTGGAGAAGACTTTATGAAATTGGCCTTTCAATTTGCCCATGAAGCTGACCCGGAGGCGGAGCTCTATTACAACGATTATTCCATGGCCTTGCCGGGCAAAAGGGAAGGCGTAGTAAAAATGGTCAAAAAACTTCAGGAGCAAGGCGTAAAAATAGACGGAATAGGCATGCAGGGTCACATCGGTCTGGAGCATCCTGCCATTGAGGAATTTGAAAAAAGCATTGCCGCTTATTCTGGACTTGGCCTTACCGTTATGATCACGGAACTGGATATGTCGGTGCTTCCATCCCCCAGAAGAAATACCGGAGCCGATGTGGGAACAAACTTTGACTATGAGCAAAGCATCAATCCCTATCAGGAAGGCCTGCCTGATTCCGTTCGGCAAAAGTTTGATCAACGGTATGTGGATTTTTTCAAACTATTTCTCAAACACCAGGAAAAAATATCAAGGGTCACCTTTTGGGGCATAGCGGATCAGCATTCCTGGAAAAACAACTGGCCTGTCAGGGGAAGGACAGATTACCCCTTGATGTTTGACAGGAATTACCAACCAAAAACTGTGGTTCATGCCCTTATGGAATTGGTGGAATAACAGGGTACAGCCCCTTGGTTTACTCAGGTATACTCCTGGGCAGTTCGTTACACAAGAGTCAATCAAAACCCCGCTTTACTAGCGGTAGTTAAAATTTATGTAAAAAGTGCAGCTCTTTTTTGATGAGCAACCAGGCAAAGCTCCAAACGATTTAATGCCAAATTTGAAAGCAATACATGCCCTTAAATAAATTAACGACATGAGAAACAGACAAACACTAATCCTGGTAATTTTGATGACGCTGATCTCTATTTGCGCAGCCCATAGCCAACAAATAAAGAAAAACTCACCGGTATTCTCAAAGGTGGTGTATGAGGGGAATGATCAGGTATATCAGGAATACCCATTGCGTGAAGGTGAATTTTATAACCCCATCCTTCAGGGTTGTTATCCGGATCCTTCCATCACGAGTAAAGGGGAGGATTATTATTTGGTTTGTTCTTCTTTTTCCATGTTTCCTGGTGTACCCCTATTTCACTCCGTTGATTTAGTAAATTGGACGCAAATCGGGCATGTACTTGACCGAAAATCCCAACTGAAAGTGGAGCATGGCGGGATCAGTGCGGGTATTTACGCACCGGATATTCTCTACAATCCCTACAACGAGACTTTCTATATGATTACTACCCAGTTTGCAGGTGGCATGGGCAATATTGTCGTGAAAACGAAGGATCCTAAACAGGGCTGGTCTGATCCTGTCAAGCTGGATTTTGGGGGTATTGATCCTGCCCTGTTTTTTGATGAAGATGGCAAAGCTTATGTGGTGCACAACGATGCGCCCGATCCGGGCAAGGAGCAGTATACCGGACACAGGGTGATCAAAATCTGGGAATATGATGTGGAGGCCGATCAGGTGATCAAAGGCACGGACAAGATCATTGTGGATGGAGGGGTTGATATCACGGAGCAACCCATTTGGATTGAGGCGCCACATATATACAAAAAAGACGGCAGGTATTATTTGATGTGTGCTGAAGGAGGTACCGGAGATTGGCACAGCGAAGTGATTTTTGTAAGCGACAGCCCTAAAGGGCCCTATGTTCCCGCTCCGGGTAACCCCATTCTTACACAGCGGTACTTTGCCAAAGACCGGGAAAACAAAGTGGACTGGGCAGGACATGCAGACCTGGTATTGGGACCTGATGACCAATATTATGGGGTTTTCTTAGGTATCCGGCCCAATGATAAAGACAGGGTGAATACCGGTAGGGAGACATTTATCCTTCCGGTAGATTGGTCTGGTGAATTCCCTGTATTTGAAAATGGCTTAATCCCCCTGGAACCCAGGCTTAAAATGCCCGGTGGTGTTACGAAAAACAAAACAGGGCAAGATGGCTTTTTTCCCAATGGAAACTTTACCTATAAAGAGGAATTTAATTCGAATCAATTGGATTTCCGCTGGATTGGACTTAGAGGGCCTAGAGAGGACTTTATTTCCCTGGACAAGGAAGGATTGCACATCCATCCCTTTGGGGTGAATATCAAGGAGGTGAAACCCACTTCTACGCTTTTCTACAGGCAACAGCATAAGGATTTTTCCTTTACAGCCAGCATGGAATACCAGCCCCGGGCAGAAAATGAATTGGCAGGAATTACCTGTCTCCAAAGCGAAGAGTTCAACTACGTTTTTGGCGTCACCAAAACAGGCAATGATTTTCATGTATTGCTGGAGCGGACCGAGGACGGGGTTTCCAGGATTATCGCCAGCCGCAAACTGACCTTCAATGGCCCGGTTCAGCTTCGGGTGCAGGCTGAGGGGGATGATTACCTGTTTAGTTATGCTTTACCGGGAGCTGATTTTGTCAGTTTGGGAGGGCCTGTATCCGGAGATATTCTTTCTACCAATGTGGCAGGAGGCTTTACAGGAAATTTGATAGGGTTATACGCCACCACGGTCAATGATGCGAAACCAGATTGACATTTGGCAGCTGCCAAAGCAGGGAACAGTTCAGAATTTTTACCAGGCTTAACAGGGAATTCTGCTCAAAAGGTGTTTGCGAACAGCTATTTCCGCTATCAGGCACCATGTATTTCTGGTTTTCCTGAAAATTCTACATGGGAGAAATTGGTCACCTTTTCAAATTCCAAACAGGTGGTTGGTGAAATCTTATTATTTTTAATAACTTGATGATGATCTAATTTAATAACCTGAGTTCGATTCTAGACAAGGTTTTTAAAAATGTAAATCAAAAAATAAAGTAAAGAATCCAGATTGCACAAAATCCCCCTTTAAAAGGGGGTCAATGCTATTAAGTTAAGAAAAAAAGTGGCTTTATAAGCAAAATAAGCCGATTTTCCTTATGAAAACCGGCCTACTTTAAGTAAATTATGTCGTCTAAAACATATAGCTATGAAGGTACAAAATACCAACCAAAACACGACGGATAT
>NZ_JABURL010000089.1 GCF_014762705.1 Cyclobacterium sp.
AAAAAAAAGTTAAAAAATTATCGAAGAATAAAAATTAAATAAAAAAAGTCTTAAATTAAATAATAAGTAAAATATAATAAGTTTAAATAAATTAAAAGAATATAAAATTGTATAAAAAAGCCATACTATAATGAATAATTACCTTTTAGTTTAAAAAAATAATAGATGGTTTATTTTTTTGTTTTCTTTACTGCGTATATATTTGATCAAGAAGGACTTAGCAGCTGTCGAAATTTAAAGATTTAATTTGACTCAGACGTTATAGCATTGTTGTTTTTGAAGTCTGATTATATCACCTTCTTATCGCCCAATTTTAGCCCCCCCAGAATAATCTGTTCAAGCTTGAACGCAGGATTTCCTGTAGTACTTCCGGTATATTCCGAAAGTGCCGTTCTATCACACATTAACCACTAACAAATTATGAAAAATTTTACTAATTCAAAGGAACGACGTTCCTGGGGAATAAGACCATTTATGGGGATGGTCGTTCTCATCGCCTGTTTCGCATTTCATTCACTTCATGCGCAGGACAAGACTGTAACTGGAAAAGTTATTGACGAAAATGAAGAATCCATTCCGGGTGCCAGTGTGCTGGTCAAGGGTACAACAAAAGGTGTCGCTACAGACATCAATGGTGAATTCTCTTTGAATTTATCGGAATCGGAAAATGAATTGGAAGTGTCCTTTATTGGCTACGATCAAAAGGTAGTCAAAGTAGGGAACCAAAGCAACCTGACAGTATCTTTATCCTCTGAAGAAACGGCTTTATCCGAGGTGGTGGTTACCGCCTTGGGTGTAAAGCGAGATGAACGGGCTTTAGGATACACCGTTCAGCAAGTGGACACGAGAGGTCTGGATGAGGCCAAGGAGACCAACATCGTAAACTCCCTTACGGGAAAAATTGCGGGGGTCCAAATTTCCAATTCTTCGGGAAATATAGGGGGCTCTTCCCGTATCACCATCAGGGGAATTAACTCTATTTCTGGCAATAACCAACCATTATTTGTCGTGGATGGAACTCCTATTGACAATTCCAATTACAATTCTGACGATCAGGTTTCTGGAAATGGGGGTAGGGATTATGGCAATGCCGCTCAAGACATTAACCCTGATGATATAGCGTCTATTTCAGTCCTCAAAGGACCCAGTGCATCGGCCCTATATGGATCCAGAGCCTCTAATGGTGTCATTTTGATCACTACAAAATCTGGTGAAAACACGAAGGGAATAGGTGTTAGTGTCAATTCATCCACCATGTTTAGCAACGTATTTTTGTTGCCAGAAATGCAGAATGAGTATGGGGGTGGTTTTGCCCTCACCTTCGATGAGGTGGTAGATCCACTAGATGGACAGACGTATAAGGTGGTCAACACCAACGCGAATAACAGCTGGGGACCCAGGTTTGATGGTACTTTGGTAAGGCATTGGGACAGCATGTACCCGGGAGAACCCAATTATGGAGAAGTACGCCCATGGGTGGCAACACCCAATAACGTTAGGGACTTCTTCGAAACCGGGGTGACCCTGTCAAACAATGTTTCCATTAGCGGTGGGGATGATAAGAGCTCTTTCAGGCTTTCTTACACCAATTTGGACCAGACCGGGACTATGCCCAATAGTTCGCTGAACCGAAACACCATTGCTGTAAGTGCCAATACACAGCTTTCTGATAAGTTTTCAGCGGGTGCTAAAATCAACTACATTCGGACGGAGGCTATAGGAAGACCAGCAACGGGAGATTGGTCTCCGGAGCGGCCGGTAAATGTGTTGACTTACTGGTATGCCTGGACACAGCGGCAGATTGATCCTGCAAGAATGAGAGATTATAAATCAGACAGGTATTACCACATGACCTGGAATACCCAGGGTTTGGGACGTCATTTGGAACAAAGTTATAACAACAATCCATACTTCACCCTGTATGAAAGTTATAATAATGATTTGAAAGACAGGGTTTTTGGTAACATCAATATTTCCTACCAAATCCTGCCGGAATTATCTTTGACGCTATATGCCAGGACAGATTTTTATAATGATGTAAGAGAGGACAGGGCCTCAATAGGGGGTTACCTTCAAAACGCCTACGAAAAAGACCTCTACAACTTTAGAGAAGATAACCTGGAATTGCTGGGTCAGTACAATACAGAATTTGGGGATGATTTTAGCTTGGGGGTTACTTTTGGCGGAAACATTCGGAAAAACACCTTTAAGAATAACTATACAAGGACCCAGGGAGGGTTAAGTGTCCCAAATTTTTACAATTTGATGGCATCCCTTCAGCGTCCTGAGATAAGAGACTTTACTTCTGAAAGGGAAGTTCACAGTATCTACGCCAGTGGAAACATTGGGTATAAAGACTACCTCTTTTTCGAGGCTTCTTTGCGAAATGACTGGTCTTCCACTTTGCCTGTGAATAACAATTCTTATTTGTATCCAGCAGTATCCAGCAGTTTTGTTTTTTCCAATTTGATGACCGGAGCTGATTTCTTCTCATTTGGAAAAATGAGAATTGGTTGGGCACAGGTGGGAAATGATACCGATCCGTATCGTTTAATCAATACCTATGCTAATGGAGATCCCTATGGAAACACCTCTGTATTTACTGTAGACGATGTTTTGAAAAATAGCAACCTCAAACCTGAGATTGTTTCCAATCTGGAGGCAGGTCTGGATCTGAGGTTTTTGGAAAATAGGATCGGACTGGACTTTACCGTGTATAAGGTAAATACCTTTGATCAGATTTTAGCACTTCCGGTCTCCTCTACCACAGGTTTTCAATCCCTTATCGTCAACGCGGGAGAAATGGAGAATAAAGGCATTGAAGTCATGCTTAGCGGTACTCCGGTAGAAACAAGTAATTTTTCCTGGGACGTTAATTTTAATATTGCCCGTAATAGGAATAAGGTACTGGAACTGGCTGCCGGGCAGGACAATTTTGAGCTTGGAGGAAGAGACGGCACAAACTCTATCAATGCTACTGTAGGACAGCCCTATGGAACCATCATCACGCCAAACGTCATCTACCATGAGGAGACTGGTAAACCGATTGTTGGAAGTAACGGGTTTTATTTGCGTAACCCTGGGGAAGTGGTAGGAAATATTATGCCTGATGTAACCGGTGGACTATCCAATACCTTTAACTACCGGGGGATCAGTTTAAGTGCCTTGATTGATTTTCAGTCTGGAGGGAGCTTTTGGTCAGAAACCGTACAAAATGGCATTGCCAATGGGCAGTTTATTGAATCGGTAGGCGACAATGACAGAGGGGTTCCCATGAGAAACCCTGTTGCCGAAGGAGGAGGAATCAGGGCAGATGCCGTTTTTGAAAATGGAGAACCTAATACGGTTTATTTAGAAGCACAGAATTTTTTAAAGCAACATTATAATTTGGATGGATTGCATGTTTACGATGCCTCCTACATCAAGTTACGTGAGATCAGGCTGGGTTACAGCCTACCTGCCAGAATGTTAAGCAATTTATTTGTTAGAGGAGTCAGACTTTCTGTTTTTTCCAGGAACGTGGCATTGCTCCACAGTAATGTGCCTCATATTGATCCCTCAGAAATTGCTTATGGGTCAAGTAATGTTCAAGGATTAGAAGGTGCTTCTCTGCCTGCGCCAAGGGTGGTTGGTTTTAATATCAACCTCAAGCTGTAAAATCCATAGTAAATATTACACAGTGATTGAGGCTAAAATCTCTTACAACTAATGTTTAAAATCTAAGAGTTATCAAAATGAAAAATAACATAAATAAAAGTTTGATTATGCTGGCAACAGGCTTTTTGCTTCTCTTGTCGGCTTGTACGGAAGGCTTTGAAGATTTAAATATTGATCCAAATCAGCCTTTGGAAGTGCCAACTTCAAGTCTATTGACTGGTGCACAACGGGAGTTGGTTGCAAATATATTCGGGAATCATAGTCAGCTTGATGGAATTGGTCTACCGGGTATGATTTACGCTCAGCAAATGGCTAGTTTGAGGGGTGGGGCCACCGATACATATGCGACCGTAGAGGCAGATTTTTCCGCCTTTTACACCAGTGGACTCAGGGATTTGGAGGAAATCATTCTTCTGAACACCAATCCGGAAACCATGGTCAATGCAGCCCTTTCAGGACCAAATCAAAATCAAATTGCTGTAGCCCGAATTCTTAAAGCATGGGCCTATCAAAATATAACGGATGTATGGGGGGATATTCCCTATGAAGAGGCACTCCAGGGGAATAATTTTCCACTTCCTGCCTACACTACCCAGGAGTTCATTTATATGGATTTGCTCAAGGAACTTTCTGAAGCAGCTGAAATGATTGATATTGCAGGGGGGGGTATAGCCGGAGATATTATTTTTGATGGTAACATGGACAAATGGTACAGGTTTGCGAATAGCCTGAGGATGAGGGTTGCCCTTCGCTTGTCCAATGTCGCCCCGGAAGTAGCTGAAAATCACATTTCCGAAGCGTTTACAGCTGGACCAATGGTTTCGGTAGACGACAATGCTTACTACAAATTTTTAGAATCCCAGCCAAACAACAATCCATGGTTTTTCCGATTTGAATTAAGTGTCCCCAACTACGGTGTAGGTAGCACTTTGGTGGATATGCTCAAATCATTAAATGATCCAAGGCTTGAAAAGTATGCAGATGTTGCTTTCAATCAGGATTTGGGAGGAGGATATATCGGGCAGCCTGTGGGGCTTGACGTAGCTTCTGGAAGTGCTATAAGTGACTTTGCAGTATCCTGGCCAAATGCTGAAAATATCCTACAACCCACCTCAACTTTTACCATCATGTCTTATGCCGAGGTAAATTTCATTTTGGCTGAAGCGGCTGAAAGGGGTTGGATTTCTGGCAATGCCTCGGATTATTACAATTCGGCAATTTCGGCTTCTATGGAACAATGGGGCATTTCGGATCCCTCAGCTATAGAAAGTTATTTGTCTCAGGGTGATGTAAGGTATGACAGTACAGATCCATTCAAGTCAATTGGAAATCAGAAGTGGATATCTCTTTACATGCAGGGTGTGCAGTCCTGGAGTGAATGGCGCAGATTACAATATCCAGAGCTGGATGTTGCCAAAGATGCCGTTATCGAAGCGATCCCGAGACGTAGGGGCTATCCGCCAAGTGAAATCAATTTGAATAAATCAAATTATGAGGAGGCCCTGGCCAGACAAGGTTCGGATGATCTGCTAACCAGGGTATGGTGGGACAGACAATAAAGAACATTTGAACTAAAAAATAGGATTATGATTTTCAAAAAGAAAAATAGCAGAAGAGATTTCATAAGTTCATCTTTCATGTTGTTTGGTAAGGGGGGGCTTGGCCTGATGGCCCCCCCTGTTTTTAGCGCAGCCAACAGCATCAATTCCTCCCATTTCTATCAATCCAATTACCATTCACAAGACGTTAAGTCTGCCTCTGTTGTGCAGATGGCGCAAATGATCAGGGATAAAGAAATTTCCTCCGTGGAATTGGTTAACATCTTGTACAGTCGGATAGAGGAGGTAAATCCCCAGATCAACGCAGTGGTTTTGACTTGTAAAGAAAGAGCACTAATGGAAGCTCAAAAGGCTGATGAGATGCTGGCGAAAGGTAATTTGATGGGCGCTCTGCATGGAGTACCCATGACCATCAAGGACTCTCTGGATACAGCGGGAGTACTCAGTACAGGGGGTACTTTGGGCCGAAAAGATCATATCCCCCCGCAAGATGCGACCTTAGTAGCCAGACTCCGTTCTCAGGGAGCCATTCTTTTGGGTAAAACCAATACTCCTGAATTTACCCTGTCAGGCACCACGGCCAATTTGATTTACGGCATGACGAGCAATCCTTATAAAGAGGGGTACAGTCCCGGGGGAAGCAGTGGAGGTGCCGGAGCCATCGTGGCAGCTGGAGGCTCTCCTTTCGACATCGGATCGGATTTTGGCGGGAGTATCAGAGGACCAGCTCATTTCAATGGTATTGCAGGTATGAAACCCACTACCGGATTGGTGCCGCGTACCGGCCATATTGTAGACTACGGAGGATTATTTGATGCCTATCAGGTACTTGGGCCTATGGCCAGATATGTGGAGGATTTGAAACTCATCCTTCCAATCATCATGGGGCCGGATCAAATAGATGCAGCCATTCACCCGGTTCCCTGGACAGATCCTGACACCATCCAAATAAAAAACTTGAAATATGCCTGGTTTGTAGAGCATGGAAGCACGAAGGATTGCTCAGTGGAAACTGTAGCAGCCATTACCCGAGCTGTAGCATCTTTGGAAACTGCCGGTATTCAAGTTAAAGAAGATGCACCCATAAAGGATTTCCAGGAAGCAGAAGAAGTCCGTTATCAGCTATTCAGTGCTGATGGTAGGGCATGGGTAAGTAGGCTCACAGAAAGATACGGTACCAAACAAACGCATCCCCTTCTGAGGTTATCTGATCCATCGACTGCTATTCCTTCAGTCGAATTTACCGGGTTGGTGGAAAAATTAGACGCTTGCAGAAGTAAGTTATTACAATGGATGCAAAATTATGACATTGTCATTTGTCCTGTTCATTTTGATGGTGCAGCGCCAAATCCTACGGTTTTCGAGAGATCTTCAGGAGCTGCTGATGAGTATGGATATATGGGAATTTTTAATCTCACGGGTTGGCCTGCTGCAGTTGTAAGAGCAGGGACTAGTAAAGAAGGTTTGCCAATAGGAGTTCAGATAGTGGGACAGCCTTTTCAGGATCACAAGGTATTGGCCGTTGCTCAGTATTTAGAAAAAGAACTGGGAGGCTGGCAGGCACCGCCAATATAATCTTGCTATGATAATTGACCACTTAACAACTAAATAAATGAACAACCTGAAAAAACAATCATCAAAAAAAGATATTAAGGGAAATACCAGAAGGGCTTTCATGACCAAGTTTTCGGCTGGTGCTTTAGTGACGGCATGTTTGCCATACATTGCCAATGGGAGTGATAAACGTTTGCTTATCAGGGAATTTGGTCCTAATGCAGAACCTGCTGAGATTCATTATAAATCTGTGACCTCCATAGCTGAAATGATTCGCAAAAAAGAAGTGTCAGCATTGGAAGTGGTTCAGGCACATATTGATAGAATCGATGACATAAATTACCAGCTGAATGCAGTGGTAATGGAATGCTTCGGCAGAGCTCTTGAGGAAGCAAAAACGGCAGATCAGCTTATGGCTAAAGGAGACTCGTATGGTTTGCTTCATGGCGTACCAATGACGATCAAAGACTCTTTTATGACGAAAGGAGTGGTGAGCACTGGTGGCACTATTGGTAAAATGAACCATGTCCCTGAAGAGGATGCGACAGTTGTAGCCCGGGTGAGGGAAGCAGGAGGCATATTATTGGGCAAAACCAATACTCCGGAATTCACACTCATTGGAGGTGTTTTGGGAGTCAACTCTACCAATAACATCATCTATGGCATCAGTAAAAACCCATATGATTTTAATAAAAGTACATCCGGAAGTAGCGGAGGTGCCGGCGCCATAGTGGCATCTGGTGGAGCTTCATTTGATGTGGGTACTGATTGGGGAGGAAGTGTGAGAGGGCCTTCCTGTACCAATGGAATAGCTGGTATAAAGCCAACATCGGTTAGGTTACCCCGCACTGGACATATTGTAGATTATGGTGGGCTTTTTGATTCCTGGCAGCAGCCCGGACCCATGGCCAGATATGTGAAGGACCTGGATTTACTTAGCCCTATCATGGCTGGCCCTGATTTTAGGGATGCGGCAGTTGTGCCCATGCCCTGGCCGGATTATAAAGAAGTAGATTTAGGTAAACTTAAAGTGGCATTTTTCCCGGAAAACGGAATAGCCAATACAGACCTGGCTACCATTGAAACAGTTAAAATGGCTGCAAAATGGATGGATGAGGTAGCCATGGAAGTCAAAGAGGATTGTCCCAAAGACCTACTGGTTGAGTTGGGAACCATCAGGCGAGAATTGATAATCGGGGATGGCTGGCAATGGCTTAAAAGAGCTACCGAGCGGGCAGGCTCTAAGACTTATGGAGCCTCTCTGAGAGAAAGACTTGCAGAACAGGGAAATGTGATAAGCACTGCTGAATACACCAAATTATTGGAAATGCAGGATGCCAACAGGAGCAAGATGCTCCAATGGTTTGCACAATATGATGTGATCATTTGCCCGGCAACTAATTCAGCAGCCGGAGACATTAATAGTGGATTTAATGAATCATCAAGGTATATGGATAATCCCGGGGAGAGTTACACCAAGCCTTTTAACACCTGTGGATGGCCCGGAGCAGTGGTCAGGTGTGGACAAAATAAAGATGGCTTGCCAATAGGCGTGCAGGTAGTGGCTCAGCCCTGGAGAGAGGATGTGGCCCTGGCAGTAGCCAGTTACCTTGAGTTAAAGTCAGGTGGTTGGAAAAAACCTCCCATCTAAAAATTTCATTTCAAAAATACCTTTCCTGGTAATAATTGAAATCACCTCACCATTTTAATCACTCCAAATAAGTCATTATCAATAAGGTGAAACAGGAAGGTGTAAAAATAAATATTCCAACCAATACTAATCCAAAGCCAAATGAAAAAACAAACCACCAACAACCGAAGGAAATTTATCACCACTCTGGGAATGGGATCCCTGGGCTCAATCTTGCCGGCTTATGGTCAGCTGCTTCCGGAGGGAGTAGTGCTACCTCAGCAACAATTTGTTTCCTCGGATGAAACAGATGAACTTTTATACATGTCAGCTACAAAAGTGGCTGAAATGATCAGGAATAAAGAAATAAGCAGCCAGGAAGTTGTGGAAAGCTGTCTGGCAAGAATTGATGAGGTTAATCCCCAAATCAATGCTGTGGTACAGCTAGCCCGGGAACGAGCGCTTTTGGAAGCCAAGGCGGCAGATGAAGCGGTTAAGGCAGGCAAAACTTTGGGTCTGCTCCATGGTGTGCCTATGACGATAAAAGATTCGTTTGACACGGCTGGAATTATTTCAACCGCCGGTACCTTGGGGCGGAAGGATTATATGCCAGGCAAAGACGCTACGGTAGTTGCCAGACTGCGGGAGGAAGGAGCCATATTGCTGGGCAAGACCAATACCCCCGAATTTACCATGTCTTATCTTACCTCCAACCTAATATACGGTCAGACACTGAATCCTTACGACCTCACCCGTCATCCATCAGGGAGCAGTGGTGGAGCAGCGGCTATTCTTGCATCCGGCGGTTCTTATTTTGACATAGGAACAGATTCCGGTGGTAGTGTACGGGCTCCTGCCCACGTCTGTGGTTTGGCCAGTATCAAGCCTACCAGCGGAAGGATACCTCAAACAGGCCATTTACCGGGTTATGGTGATCGCTATGGTTGTTATCAACAGCCAGGTCCGATGGCCAGAAGAGTGGAAGATTTGTATTTGTTGTTATCTATACTTTCAGGTCCTGATCAAATGGATGCGAGCATAAGCCCGGTGCCACTTTATGACCCTGCCGAGGTGGATCTTTCAAAACTGAGAATAGCTTATTACACTACAAACGATTTGGCAGAGCCTATTCCTGAAATCAAAAAAATGGTGGTTGATTGCGCCAACCAACTCAGATCATCGGTTAGCAGCGTAGACGAAGCAAGACCACCTGTTCTTCATGAACTTTCCGAAAAAAGGAGTGAGCTAAACAGCGCAGATGGTAAAGCTCACATCAAGCGACTTATTAAGGCTTGCGGTACCACCGTAATTTCACCCAATCTCAAAATTTCTGGTGAAGTAGTTTCTGGCTCACAATACACCAAACTGGTGGAGGAGATAGATGCCCTTAAAAGCAAAATGCTTCATTTTATGGATGACTTTGATATACTGCTTTGTCCGGTTACCTCCACAGCAGCCATGAAATTGGATGACGAAAGAATACCGGGTCATTGGTATACATCAGAATACAATGCCACCGGATGGCCAGCCGCAGTGGTACGTGCAGGCACTTCAAATGAGGGTTTACCGCTTGGAATACAAATTGTCGGAAAGCCCTGGACGGAAGATAAAGTGCTGGCGGTAGCTGCTGATTTGGAGAGAAAATTTGGAGGGTACTCCAAACCAGAAAATATATAATAACATTACTTTACTTAACTGATGGGTATGAATAGCTGTATTGCCAATTCGATTTTATAAATCAATCCGACCAATCCACAGGTTACTAGAGGAATTTGATCATGCCGTCTATCAACCAGCGGATAAGTGGAACATTATGTTTTATGCGCTATTCAGCATTTGTACTTTAAAAAAAGTAAATGCGAATTTTCAAGATCTACTTCATTAGAATTCAATAGATTATAAAATATTAAAAACGTCACCAAATGAAAAAGAATATATTAAAGCAAGCCGGAAGTATTCAGTCAAGGAGAAAATTTTTGTCATTGATTGGTGCTGGTAGCGCCACGGCAATGACTTTTTCAACTTCTAACCTATCGGCAGCCAGCTTAAATCCCTCTTCTACTCAATACCTTGCTTCAAAAGACAAGACAGATGATTTAATCTATATGTCAGCGGTAAAGCTTTCAGAGATGATCAGGACCAAAAAGGTTTCATCAGTGGAATTGACACAAGCCTATATCGATCGCATTGAAGATGTTAATTATCACCTCAATGCAGTAGTGATGCAGTGTTTTGACCGGGCCATGGATGAAGCCAAAGCAGCAGACGCAGCATTAAAGAAAAAACAATTAATGGGACCACTCCACGGTGTTCCCATGACCCTTAAAGACTCTTTCGAAGCCGAGGGTGTAATCAGTACTGGGGGCACGCTTGGCAGAATCGATTACGTTGGTAAAAAAGATGCAACAGTGCTGGCCAGAATGAGAAACAATGGGGCCATATTGATAGGAAAAACCAATACCCCGGAATTTACCCTTGCAGGAGGTGGTATGAGAGGGGTACGTACCACAGGTAATATTATTTACGGACTTAGTAAAAACCCGTACGACCTTACAAGAGGTACGTCTGGAAGTAGCGGAGGAGCGGGTTCTATTGTAGCTGCCGGCGGATCGGGATTTGACATTGGGACAGACTGGGGAGGTAGTGTTAGGTTGCCTTCCAGCACAAATGGAATAGCTGGACTCAAACCTACAAGCGTGAGATGTCCCCGCACCGGTCATATTGTGGATTACGGAGGCGTATTTGATTCCTGGCAACAGCCTGGCCCTATGGCGCGCAGGGTAGAAGACCTGATCATGCTTACGCCACTGATGAGTGGTCCGGACGGTATGGACGCAGCTGTAGTACCCATGCCCTGGCCCGATCCTGCGCTAATTGATATCAAAAAGCTTAAAGTCGCCTTTTATCCCTCCAACCTTATTGCGGATACCGCGGAGGAGACCCAAAATACCATCAGACAAGCAGCCAAATGGATGGAAGAAGCTGGAGCAGAAGTCAACGAGGATATGCCATTGGAAATTTTTACCGAGCTTGGTGAAATCAGAAGAGAGTTGGTTGCCGGAGATGGTTGGGCATTTCTTAAAAGGGCTGGTGATTTACATGGAAGTAAAACCCTTAGTGAATCCATTCAAAATAGACTAGACAATGGAAATCCAATTTCAGCAGATCGTTATTCGGAACTTTTAACGCTTCAGGATAAAAATAGATCAAGGATGCTTCAGTGGTTTCAAAAATATGATGTGATTCTCTGTCCTACTACTGCCACTCCAGCAGAAGAAATCGACCAGGGTATTGGCAGTGAGTGGACCAGTAGCAAACCTGGGGCAAGCTACTGTGGACCTTACAATACAACAGGATGGCCTGTAACCGTGGTAAGAGGAGATTCAAATGGCGCTTTACCCGTAGGAGTTCAATGTGTGGCTCATCCATGGAGAGAGGATGTTTCATTGGCTGTTGCCCAATATCTCGAAAGCAGATCAGGGGGTTGGAGAAAACCTATGATTTAGTAGCTTTTCAGTCCATGCTTATCAAAATTAAAATCGGCTGAAATACCACTTTAAAAAAAATCGACCATAGTTCTTTCCTGGGCAAATAAATTATTCCATTAGGAAAGGAATACGATGGTGCTATTACCGGTTTGACCTAAGGGATTTCGGTCCTTTTGATAAATTTCATTTTCTCGACAAGCGAAATAAAAAATAATATAATATGGAAATTAAAAAAAATTCAAGAAGAGGGTTTTTAGAAAAATCGCTCTACGGGGGTGCTCTTGCCCTTACCGGATTACCAGGTATGGTACTCGGCAAAGACCTTGCAGAATCACCTGTTAAAAATGGTGTCAATACCTTCAAGAAAATCAAACCGGATAAAGTCCTTCGTTCATTTCCTGAAAACATGGTCTGGGGTTATTTTGGGGCGGATGTTCCGGCCAAAATCTCCGTAAAAGAAGGTGAAATCGTAGAGATCCATTCGATTAGTACCTCTGGAGTTTCGAGGGAAGACCCGGAAGCTTTTTTCAAAGAAAATAACTTGCCTTTAGATGACCATGCAAAAGAGCTTATTGATATCATTAATAATGTTCCCCCAGAGCCCTCAGGGATTAGGGGGCATATGCTTACTGGGCCTGTTTATATTGAAGGTGCAATGCCCGGTGATAGTATTGAGATCCGCATTCATGATGTACGGCTGAGAAGTGACTATGGGGTAAATCACGTAAGGCCTGGCAGCAGAGATGATGTTCCTTTGGAAATTAAAAACCAGGAAAGCTTTGTTTATAAATACAATAAAAAAAGAACCAGTGCTCAATTTCTTCCCGGCGTAGAAATTCCATTGAAACCGTTTATGGGGGTAATGGCTCTTTCGCCGCCACCTGAAACGGGACGCGTAAGCTCTATTCCACCGGATTTTTTTGGGGGAAACCTGGATTTGAAGCATTTGGTCAAAGGTACTTCACTCACCTTGCCGGTGTCTGTAGAAGGCGGACTTTTCACTACCGGCGATGCTCATGGAGCACAAGGAAATGGAGAGGTGAGTGGTACGGCCATAGAAACGTCTATGATATTGGTAGCCGAGTTCATTATTCATAAAAAATCCATCCAGATGCCAGTAGCCGAAACGCCGGATCATTTCATTGTTTTTGGGCTCAACCCTGATTTGGACGAGGCAATGAAGCAGGCACTTCAACAATCCGTAGTGTTCATTCATGAAAAACTCGGTTTTACCTACGAGGAAGCAATGTCAATATCCAGTACCGCAGTTGATTTTGAGGTCACGCAAGTCGTTGATCGCACCGAGGGAGTACACGGTATGATACCTAAGTCCATCTTCACCAACAAAAAATTTGATTATTGGTACTCCTCTTAAAACCCACTTACAATATGACAACCACCAACCAATTTCCGATTTCACCTAAATTCGTTTTCTTTCTTCTTTTGATGTTTTCCTACAAGGTAGGCAATGCCCAGGAAAAGCCCCGTATTGCTATTTTTTCAGGCCCTACTGCAACGATTCAAAATAGTCACCCACTAATCACCAGTAACAAAGCCAGAGAGCAGAACGAACTATCTTTATTGACCAACGATGAAGGCGAAAAGATGCCTTTTGATCGGTTGTACTATCAAAAGATAGCAGCTCCCGTAACCTTGTACATTGAGATGTTTACTGCCCATCCCCTTGAAAGTGACGTAAAGGAGTTGTATGGCGCACCTGATGGCTATGTTGATGAAAATGGGAAATTCCGGAAAACCAGGAAATCTCCCTCCGACAAACCCGTATTAAAGGTGGAATTAAAACCAGAAGACGGTCTATACCCCTTGCCTTACATGGCAGTTCAGGCCGACGGCAAACCCTGGGATGCCACGGCTGCCTATCCAGGTGCACCGTTTTCAGAGTCCAGACAAACTTTCTACCCCAATGCCTCCAGAATTTTAGAAGAGATCGAACGGAATGGCGGTAATATTTATGGGGTAGCAGACTATGACTTCTACAGACCGGCTCCTGCAGGGGGATATACCAAAGGTTTGCCAGCTGAAGAGCGAACCGATACTGGTGATGGGGATATTCCACCTGAGACCTTGGGTAAGGACTTTTTCACTTATGGCCCCTACGGAGCCTCTCAAAACCGGATGCAATTGGCAAAAGCCACCAACATGGTGCAGGAGGTTATGGCTTCAGGTGAATACGATGGCTCTATCTGGCTTGAGGGAAGCCCCAGTATTGAAAATACTTCCTATTGGATGGGTTTACTTATCGATTCGAAAGCCCCACTGGTATTTAATGCTGCGCAACGGATGCGTGGACTGGTGAGTGCCGATGGAGATCAAAACATCATCGACGGTATCAATTACATTTCTTCCGGGGTATGGGCGGATGAAAATGGGGTAACGCGGGTTGGTTCAGTGATGATCCAGGATCAAATAATATTTTCTTCCCGGGAAGTACAAAAGGGAGATGCAAGGCCGGGTGGATATGTGACCACAGGAGGTTATGGCGGAATTATAGGATCCATGGGCTATGGACCTAAATTGACATTTCTTCCTTTGAGGAAGCATACTCACCTTTCGGAAGTAAACTTCACTAAAATTCCCAATACTGTTCCAGGTATAACAGTTTCAGAAGCAGGTTCCATTTCAAATGTTGAGGTTGCGGTTAAAGATGCCGGGGGCAAGTTGATTCCTGAGTCTATGCCGATGGTTTCGATCTTCAAAAGTGCCCGTTGGAAAACGGAAGATGATGGCAGAGATGACCCCTCTGGTGAAATAGATATTCTTGCCAGAATAAACGACAATCTAAAGAAATATCCGCTAGCTGGCTTTGTTGGAGAGGGAATGGCCCCCTATGGCTCCATGATAGCACCAATGGATGCAGCCTTAGAACTAGCTGCACTGCATGGATATCCAGTACTTAAAGCAGCTAGAGGTAATGCAGATGGTTTTATGAATACTGATCCCGATAATTTGTTTATTGAGGGCCACAATACCACATCCACCAAAGGCAGAGTCCTTTTAATGGCTTGTATCCTTCGATATGGAACTTATCCACCTGCAAAGGATCCGTTAAATCCAACGGCTAAAGAATTGGAGGCCATCAAAGCCAAGATCAAATTGTATCAGGACGTTTTTCACACCCATTAAGAAGATAATGCTACTTACAAAAAAGACAATACAGATTTCATTGATTGGAATGCTGGTTCTGAATGGTTGTGCTTCACAAGAAGAAAAATCTGCTGATTTTCCTCTTGTGGAGGCCACAATAGCAGGTATTCATGACGCTATGGAAAATGGAGATGTTACCGCAGCATATTTAGTCCAGGGATATCTGGACAGAATTGAAGCTTACGATAAACAAGGGCCCTCCATCAACTCTATCATTATTATCAATCCTGAGGCAATGGCTACTGCAAGGTACCTGGACAGTATCTACAACGAAAGTGGAATGGTAGGTCCTCTCCATGGTATTCCTGTCATCATCAAAGATAACTACGACTATTTTGGAATGCCCACCAGTAATGGTACACTGGCTCTTAAGGATTCTTATCCTCCGGATGATGCATTTCAAATCAGAAAGTTAAGAGAGGCTGGTGCCATCATCATAGCCAAGTCAAATTTGGCCGAATTTGCTTCTAGTGGGGAGTTTTCGGTGAGTTCGGTGTTGCCTGGATATTCACGTAATCCATATGATACCCGTAGAACAACTGCAGGATCGAGTGGTGGTACCGCTGCCTCCATAGCCGCAAGCCTGGCAGTCGTGGGTTTGGGGACGGATACCGGAAGTTCAATTAGGGGACCATCTGCTCACCAGGCCTTGGTAGGTATCAGGTCTACCATGGGGCTAACCAGCAGAGATGGGATAGTTCCACTTGCCCTTACCAACGATGTGGGCGGTCCAATGACCAGGACAGTGGAGGATGCAGTGAGGGTATTTGATGTTATTGCAGGGTATGATGAGGCTGACCCCGTCACAGAGGCTAGTATAGCATCCAGAGAGGAATCCTATATGTCCTTTCTTGACCCTGATGCCCTTAAGGGAAAAAGAATTGGTGTGCTCCATCAACTCTTTCCGGAAAACGATTCTGATAGCAGTGTTTATGCGCTTATGTTCCAGGCTCTCGAAGATTTAAAACTGGGAGGAGCCATTTTAATCGATAGTGTGAAGATCGATGATTTAGACTCTTTAAATGAATCAGGCACCCGTATCCGCCAACTCAAAAGAGACTACAATGCCTATCTTGCCAGCCTGGGAGATAGTTCCAGGTTTAAGACGCTCCAGGATATCATTGATTCTGAGGAATATCATCCCTATCTGGAAAAGAGGTTACTTGATGCACAGGATGACGTGGATGTCCCTGAAGACCATCCCGATTGGGATAAAAATATGGCGCTAAGACAAACCCTTCGGGATCGGATTTTGGCAGTTATGGACAGTTTAAATCTGGATGCACTTATTTATCCTTCTTTCACTTATCCTCCAAGGTTGATTGGAGATCTCAATGGTCCCAGGGGGGATACTAGTGGAAAACTTTCTCCGCCAACCGGTTTCCCGGCTATTTCCGTACCTATGGGTTACTCATACGATAAATATCCAGCAGGATTTCAACTTCTGGGCAGGCCATTTAGCGAAGGATTGCTTTTTGGTATCGCGTATGGTTATGAGCAGCAGACTAACCACCGTAGAGCACCTGAGGGTTTCGATGAATTAACTTCAAAGTAAGATACTTAACTTCTGGATTGGTTCAAAAATAATATATATCAAAAAAAACCAGCCCAAATTTCTTGGACTGGTTTTTTGGTTTTAGCATTTTAAGAAGTTGTGAATTTTCTTTTTCTATTCCTCATTCGGATTTTGTGGATTGGGAGGCCTGACATCCAAAACCAGGGTGCCAAAACCTGGTAAATTGGTGTAATATTGGGCATATCTGCCGGTGAAACGCCCATCCAGAGAAGGATTATAATTGTAATATTGACCATATTCGGAATAGGTTTCCCCCTCACTTGTAGTGATTTCATAGGTAATCCTAAATTCATCCCTGGAAATCCCTGATGCCATAATGGTGGCGGGAGTCTCCCCGAAATAGGCATAGGCTTCTTCCCCGGTCATGGTAATGGTGGAAGGAAAGTCGGTATATGTGCCCAAAGAAACCTGGCCGGAGCCCCTGCCAAGAAATAATTCGATGGAAGAAGCAGTATGTACGTCAAAACCTTCGTAGCTGAGGTCAAAGGATACCTCAGAGCTGGGCAGGTCATTGATGTTAAACCAGTATTTTCCCGGTGCAATGCTGGCCTTTGCAATGATGCCCACTTCATAATCGGGCTCCTTGATGGAATCTTCTTCGATGCAACCGGTAAACAATAGGACAAGGGTTGCGGATAGTATTAAGGTATATGATTTAATATTCATTTTGCTTTGAATTTTAGTGGATAGACAATCAGGGCTGGCTCCAGAATACCGGCTCAAATGGATCTGGAGAATAATCGGATAGGGCAGGGTTGGTTTCCAGCTCAGAAACGGGTATAATAAACCTTTGCGGATAGGGAGGATTTCCCATTACCGGGGAGGTCTCTGCAAAATCCGGAAAGCCGGTGCGCCTGTAATTGTTATAGGCTTCTATTCCGTTGCCCCAAAGGGCCAACTGATATTCCGTAATAATGATATTCAGCTTTTCTTCATCTGTTTCTGCTGCCTCGTATTGGGTGGATACATCTGCAATATAGGCTGCTATTGCCTCATCTGTCATTTCATAGTCACTTCCGGAGATGGCTGGCATTTCTGTTGCACCAAAATCCCTTACTTTTTCCATGGACTGAGTAATCCCTTCTCTTAACAGGGTCAGCGGATCCCCTTCAACCGAGGTGGTCAGAGCCATCTCGGCATGCAAAAACTTGATCATAAAAGAGGTAAGCATGGGGAAAATCCCTCGCCCGCTTCCATCCGAAGCAGATACAGTTCTGGGTTGATCGGTATCCACAAGGCCGGCTATGGGATACACACCAAAGGTTGCGATAAGGGCTCCTTCATTGGAAAAAGCCGAAGGATCACCTGCATCTCGTCCCAGGTAGCCGTTTCCGATTAAGCCGATAGGACAACCTCCGCCTGCACAAGTAACCACGGATCCGCCCCCATCACCGGGTACCTGACGGAAAATGTAGTACCTCAACCTGGGATCCTGCACGTTCCGGTAAGAAACCCTTTGCCCGGTTACCGCACTGATGGTGCCATCATTCAGCAGGTTTGCCATGGTCCAGTTGTCCATCCAATAAGCAGTAGCCTGGTTGTAATGGTTTACATGAAGGGGATGACGGTTTTGGTTTGGGGTTTGCTCAGATCCGTATTTCAATTGAAAATCATCTGCCAATCCGTTAATCAGCTCGCTATTCAGCATCTGGGTAAATCCTTGCACTGAATTTATGGAGTTTTCTTTTCTGGTTTGGACATACATTTTCAATTTTAGGGAATTACCCATTTTGATCCAACTAGCCCTGTCACCTCCATAAATCATATCTCCCTGAATCATGGCTGAAGACGCATTGAGTTCCTGTATGGCCTGATCTACCTGAAGGAAAAGATCTGCGTAGATTTCCTCTCCCTGATCTATTTCCGGAAAGGTAATTTCAGGGTTCAAGGCCTCAAAATAGGGCACATCACCGTATAGATCTACCAATATACTGAAAGTATAGGCCTTCAGCAGCCGGGCGATTCCCTTATACCCGGACTCATCCTCCTGGGCACCATCCAAAATGGCCTGCAGGTTAGCCAAAGGTCTGGAGTACAGGTTCACCCATGAATTGCTGTAAGTGCCCTGGTTTTGTTCGTAGTTCCTGATAGCAGTGGTATACCACATTCTGCTAAAGGAACCTGCATTGGTATTGGGATCATCCAAAAGGTTGGACACAAGTGATACCTGGGCAAAGGCCAGCGTGTTTGGCAAGGCCAGTTGAGTGGATGTATTGGGGTCCTGATTGATGTCCAGCAGATCCTCACTGCAGGAATTCAGGAGCAGACTGCTACCAATTATCAAGGAAAGGACGATATTGTATTTAAATTTTAATTTCAACATGTTGAGGGAATTTTAAAAGGTGAAGGATAAGTTCATGCTGTATCTCCGTGCCGAGGGAACACCAATAAAGTCAATACCTCTCAGGCCTGGGAATGAACTGGTCTCAGGATCAAGATTTAAGCCCTCATGCATATTGGGAGTGATAAACCACAGGTTTCTTCCGGATACGCCTACCCTGGCTGTGCCAAAGGGTGTTTTTTCAAGCCATCTGGATGGAAAGTTATAATTTAGGGCTACTTCCCTTAATCGGAGAACGGTGGCATCAAAGGTGTGAAATTCCTCTGCGGCATTCCATCCAAAGCCTCCCCTGTCATACCACCAGTTGAAATTGGTGATGTTGATTTTATTTCTGATTTTATTTCCGTTGGCATCTACCGCTGCCTGGTAATTGCCATTTTCATCCCTGACCAGACTGCCATCCTCGTTTCTTGCCGCTATGTAACCGGGCATAATTCTGGAAACCATACGGTCACCGGAGTCATGGGTCAGGCCCCTGCCCACGATTTCCCGGTTGGATTTGGAATAAAGATCTCCTCCCTGTACCCAATCCAGTACCACAGCTAAGGACAAACCTTTGTAAGAGAAATCATTGGTGACGCCTACCACAAAGTCGGGATTCGGATCTCCGATGATCTGTGGTTCCGGGTTGTCTATGTATTTGCCATAGGTAGTTCCGGGAAGACCATCGATCAGCAAATTTCCTTCAACGTCCCGGATGGCTCTTCTCCCGATCAAAACACCAAAGGGTTGACCATTACGGTGGGCAATTTGAACAATCTCGCTGCTACCTGCACTGCTGGTCAACACGATTTGGTCTACCCCTTCCTGTAGCTCAAGTACCTCATTTCTGTTTCGGGTAAAGGCAGTAAAAATATTCCAATTTAACCCATTGGGTCTTTCCAGAACTTTCAGGTTCAGTCCGATTTCTATGCCCCGGTTCCTTACTTTTCCGATATTGACCACCTGTGTCGCGGATCCACTGGAGGGGGGCACATCGATGGCGGTGATGCCATTTTCCGTGGTCCTGTTGTAATACGTAAGGTCCAGGCCTATGCGTTGTTTCAGGAAAAGGAGTTCGGCACCCACTTCTGTTTCGGTAGTAAGTTCAGGTTTCAGTATGGGATTTCCCCGGTTACTGTTGATCGCAGAGCCATTAATGGTTCCAAATTGATTGTTAAATGGAAACTGTGTTGCTCCTCCTGACCCGTTTACCGGTTGGTTCAAAAGAAAATTATTGTTGGTCAGGTAGGGATCTGCATCATTACCCACCTGTCCGACTCCAGCACGGATTTTGGCATAATCCAGAAAGTTGCTATTCAGCGACAGCGCATCACTTAAAATGATGGATGTGCTGATTCCGGGATAGAAGTAGCTCCTGTTATCTTCCGGTAGAGTGGAAGACCAGTCATTTCTCGCTGTCACATTAACAAATGCCCACTCCTGATAAGCCAGGGAAATATCTGTGAACAAGCCTGCAAAACGCCTTCTGACAAACCGGTCTTCAATGATAAATTGTGATGATGTATTGGAAAAGGATTGGATTCCCCTTTCAATGATTCCATTTCCGCCAAACTGGCTGGCGGTATTGGTTCTTTGGTTGATATTCCAGCCGGTTATGGTGCGCAAATAGAAATCATCATTCAGGGCCTTATTGATATTGATCAGTAAGTTTCCATCCAATTCTGCATTGTAATAGGTGGAGTGGCGCATGAAGCCGGATTGTTCTATGGCGGATCCGAAGCCACCAGGCTCCATCATGAAAAACCTCCTATCTGTGTAGGCATTGAATCCCAGTTGATAACCAATATTCATCCAATCGGTAATATCGTATCCTACTTTAATATTGCCGAAATACCGGTCCACATTGCTTTCATTCATTGAATTGTCGGCTACCCAATAAGGGTTGTTCGCAGTTCGGTAATACATGGCTCCTCCATCTTCTTCTCTTTGATAAGGATAGCCATCCAAATCAAAACTGGTTGGTGCCCACAAGACCAACTGTGAAGCCGACTGGTTGAACCCTCCGAAATTCCCACTACCCAGGGCTGGGTTAGTTTGTACCGTGCTGACGTAATTCAGTCCTGCACTCAATTTCAACCCGTTGTCCAATGTTGCATTTCCGCCTACATTGGCAGATATCCTGTTCACAGATGAATTGGGGATGATACCCGTGTTATCCATCCATGACAAACCTGCGGAGAGATTTGTTTTCTCTCCACCGGATTGAACCGAAATGGCATGTTCCTGTAATTTGCCGTTGTTGAAAAAATTACGGTATTTGTCGGTAAATGGCTGGTAAAGTACATTGTCTCCTCTGGTAGCTACGTTTTGGTAAGAAGGAGAGTTTAAATATGGTCCCAGTGCAGGGTTGGTATAAGGGTGGGGGACCGAATCATATGCCGTGTAGGGAGCTCCGAAAGAACCAAAATAATTCTCAATATAGACGTTTCCATTACCCCCTTGTCCATACTCATTTTGGTAATCAGGAAGTTTGGCAACCTCTTCAATGCCAAAAGAAGTACTGTAATTTACTTCCATACCTTTTTTGGAAGCACTGCTACCGCTTTTGGTAGTGATAATGACAACTCCGTTTTGAGCTCTGGACCCATACAAAGCTGCCGCCGCGGCACCCTTCAAGACGGTCATGGAAGCTACATTATTGGGGTCGATATCAAATGCCCGGTTGGCAACGCTGTTTCCTCCCTGGTCGGTATAGCCTTGAGTTGAATTGTCAAAGGGAATTCCATCCACTACAAAAAGGGGTTGGTTGTTACCGGTAAGTGAGGAACTACCCCTTATGGTGATATTGGTATTTCCCCCCGTGACTCCGCCGGAACCCTGGATCAACACACCTGCCACTTTTCCACTTAGTGCACGGATTACATCAGGTTCTGACCTTTGGGTAATGTCGTCGGAGTCCACTTCCGAAACCGCATAGCCTAAAGCTTTCTTTTCCCGCTCTATTTCTATGGCGGTTACGACCACTTCATTCAGGGCATTTATATTTGGGGACATCGATAAATCAATGACAGACCTGCCACCGATATTTATTTCACTGGTAGCCATTCCGATAAAGGAGAAAACCAGGGTTCCATTTCCCTGTGGTACATCTAAAGCGTACTTTCCGTCCAAATCAGAAACGGTACCGATATTGGCACCTTTGACCAATATGCTAACCCCGGGGATTGGGGCATTGTCTTCTGCGGAAACCACCGTTCCGCTAATCTCCTGGGTCTGTGCAAAAGAAAATTGCACAAAAAGACCCAATAATAAAATTATTGGTAAATTCTTTCTCATGTTTTAGTTGTTAGTGGAAATTGAAATTTACCTAATGTTAAAAAATATCAATCACATTAGGTTGCAATCTGAAGCAAATGGATGAATATTGGTTATAAATAGTTGATAAACAGGTATTTAAATATTAAGCCATTAAATAGCCTTTCAATACATGCTAAATGTCATTATCAGCTTTACTGACAGAATAAAAAATTATGATAATTAAATTTTGAAGATTAATAGAATGAAAATAGCAAAAAAATAAAATAAAAAAGAATAATTCTATATACATCCCCATGTTGTCGCCTGGGAAATCTTTGTTTTTTAAGAAGTAGAAAAACCCATCCAATAGCTTAAATTATGGTTAGAATAAAATGGATGTTAAGTCAATATTTGCGAAATAATTATAAAAATGGATTTGAATTCAAAAATTAGCAATAATGGAATTTAATTAAATAAAAAACGCAAAAATAATATCATATGATTATGAAAAGGTTAAAAATAAGGCTTCTCTAATAATTAACTCAAAAATGGTTTAAAATAGCATTATTATAAAAAAGTGGTCTAATTTAAGACCACTTTTGATTAATCATCCAGGCTTGTAAGCAATTCCACGTTTTCTGTGTAGGAGACACTGTCCAGCTGTGCCAATTTTTCCAATTTTACCTTTTCAAATGCTGTCAGGTTTTCCTTTGCAATAGGTTCGGCGGGGGGGATGTCCTCTCTTAGCCAATCAACTTGTTTGCCGTGCTTCCAGAATCTGAAACAAAGGTGAGGTCCGGTTGCCAGTCCGGTGCTTCCCACATATCCGATTACCTGTCCTTGTTTCACCCGGGTGCCTCTTTTGATGCCTTTGCCGATTTTTGACATGTGAAGGTATTGGGTAGAGTAAGTGCCGTTGTGTTTGATTTTAACATAATTGCCGTTGCCTCCGCTATAGCCAGCTTCCAACACGGTGCCATCACCCACAGAACGGATCTCTGTGCCCCTTGGAGCAGCATAATCTGTACCCAGGTGGGCCTTATACCTTTTTTGTACCGGGTGAAAACGGCTTAAACTATACCTGGAACTGATTCTGGTAAACTTCAGCGGATCCCTGAGAAATGCTTTTTTCAAACTATTGCCTTCCTGATCAAAATAAGAAACAATACCGTTCTGCTCAAAAGGTATGGCATGGTATCCCTGTCCCATATGTTCGAAATAAGCTGCCTCAATATCCTCTATGCCTACTGTTTGGTTTTCTACCAACTGTTCCTTAAATACTACTTTGAATTTATCCCCTTTTTGGAGTCGCTGAAAATCAACCACCCAACCGTACAAATCCGCAAACTGGTCAATTAAATCAGGGGTAAGGCCCAGGCCGACCATGTTGACATACAAGGAAGAAGTGATGGTGCCACCAATTTCCCTGTCCTTGATCTCCATTGGCTTGCTTTCCTTGTAAATTTCCGGTTGATCCAGTTTGAAGACTACGAATTCGGTTTGATTGGGCTCATAAATAAAAAACTGGGCTTTTAAAGAATCTTTAGGAGTGAGCACCGTGTATTTTTTGTTGAAAGCAATTTTTCGCACATCAAAAATCTCGGATGATTTTTTGGCAATTTCATCGATGATTTGATAAGGCACATTGAAAGGTGCCAATATAGCGGACAAGGTTTGATTTCTTTTGACTATCCCTTCTGTAATGTCCAGTTCATCCACGTTGATGCCATAAAGTAAATTCTCTTCAATGGGTATAACCTCTTCAACAATTGCCAGCTCGGGCTCTTCTTTTTCTACGGGTGAATTTTCTTTCCTTTCAACTACCCAGAATACCATCCCGATAATCAAGAGGATTCCACTGTATGTCCAAAATTTTTTCATAAAATCAAGTTTAAATAATAAATGTTATGCAAAATAAGTCAATTTTCCTGATAAATTACAATTGAAATTTACTTTTCTTCCTAAAGATACGCTTTTTGGATAAACATACATGAAGCATGTGAATGTTTCAACGGATAAAAAGTCCTGTCTATTGCTTTATCTTCAAGCTAAAATAGCAATCTCTCTTTTGAATGATTATCTTTGGCGATTAATTGCAAACAAACATTAAATTTTATGCATAGAACACATACTTGTGGAGAGCTGCGTCTAGAGGATTTAAATAAAACAGTAACCCTGGCCGGATGGGTCCAAAGGGTAAGAAATAAAGGAGGGCTTGTTTGGGTAGATTTGAGAGATAGGTATGGCATCACCCAACTGATATTTGAAGAGGGGGAAGTGGCTGCTTCCTTGCTCAAAGAGGCGGGTTCACTAGGCAGGGAGTTTGTAGTTCAGGCAGAAGGTACTGTTATTGAGCGTACAGCCAAGAATGACAGGATCCCAACAGGAGATATAGAGATACGGGTTAATGGTTTGAAAGTATTGAATAAGGCAAAGGTGCCTCCTTTTATTATCGAAGACGATACAGACGGTGGGGAAGATTTGCGGATGAAGTACAGGTATTTGGATTTGAGGAGAAATGTGATCCGCGAAAAATTGCACCTGAGACATAAAATGATGCAGGAAACCCGGAAATACATGGATGCAAAGAACTTCATGGAGGTGGAAACACCTGTATTGATCAAATCTACGCCTGAAGGTGCCCGGGACTTCGTAGTGCCCAGCAGGATTCATTCGGGTGAATTTTATGCCCTGCCACAATCACCACAAACTTTCAAGCAACTGTTGATGGTCAGTGGTTTTGACCGTTATTTTCAGATTGTCAAATGTTTCAGGGATGAAGATCTCAGAGCAGACCGTCAACCTGAATTTACACAGATAGACTGTGAGATGTCCTTTGTGGAGCAGGAGGATATTTTGGAAATTTTTGAAGGAATGATCAGGCATTTGTTTCGGGAAGTTAAAGGAGTGGAATTGGAAGAAGTTCCCCGCATGACTTATGCAGATGCCATGAGGTTGTATGGCAACGATAAACCTGATGTAAGATTCGGTATGCCCTTTTTTGAATTGACGGATTTGGCACAGGGAAAAGGATTCAATGTTTTTGACAATGCCGAATTGGTGGTGGGTATTTGTGCCGCTGGTGCTGCTGGATACACCAGAAAACAAATTGACGCGGTAACGGATTGGGTAAAAAGACCTCAGATTGGCGCCAGGGGTTTGGTATATGTAAAGTGCAATGAAGATGGTACTTTTAAATCCTCGGTGGATAAATTTTATACCCAGGAGGACCTGAAAGCCTGGGCGGATAAAGCAGGGGCAGCAGCAGGGGACTTGATTTTGGTTTTGTCCGGAGAGCTGAATGCTACCAGGAAACAACTTTCCGAACTCCGGCTGAAGATGGGAGAAGACCTGGGTTTGAGAGACAGATTCACCTACAAGCCACTTTGGGTATTGGATTTTCCATTGCTGGAGTGGGATGAGGAAACTGCCAGGTTTCACGCCATGCACCATCCTTTTACCTCCCCAAAAAAGGAGGACATCCCCTTACTGGATGCCGATCCCGGAAAAGTTAGGGCCAATGCCTACGACCTGGTGATTAACGGAGTAGAAATCGGAGGAGGGTCTATTCGTATCCACGATAAGGCAACCCAACAACTAATGTTCAGACATTTGGGCTTTACCGAAGCTGAAGCTCAGTCCCAATTTGGTTTTCTGATGGAGGCCTTTGAATATGGAGCACCGCCCCATGGTGGTATTGCCTTTGGTTTTGACAGGCTCTGCGCCATATTTGGAGGTAGTGATTCTATCAGGGATTACATCGCTTTTCCAAAAAATAATGCAGGAAGAGATGTAATGATCAATTCCCCAAGCCCTGTTTCTGAAAGTCAACTTGAAGAGCTGTCCATAGCCATCAGGGAGAAAAAAGAACTGTAAATTAAACGAGATTAAGCATATATAGCCTATCGCGACCAGGGGAAAAGCTGAAACTTCAACAAAATCAGTCCCGATCTTCAAATCGGGAATTCTAGGGACTGATTGAAAACAGTTTTACCTCGTAATACCTGTGTGCGGTGGCGCAGTTAGGCCATGCATGTTTCATTTAACCTACCTGGAAGGTCATTTAAATTGTAGCAAATGGCTTCTGATGCCCATGACAATTAATAGTTGGGCGAGTACATATGATCCCATGATCAATATTTTCCCATCAGGTATAGGAAAAAAGAACTTGTCCATGGCCTGAAGGCCGTTGGATATAAAAAAGAGGGAAGCCCCCAAAAACACTTGCCAAAAACTGGAATTATTGGTTCTGCCATATCTTTCTCTGGCGATGGTCAGCATCATGACTATGGCCAATAGATAAATCACCACAGGAATTTTCAAATCAAAAAGTTGTTTTTGTATCAAAAAGTAGACAAAGGCTGCAAGAATGTAGATGGGCAAGTTGTATAGAAACATCTTGATAAAATTTACTTTCAATGGATTGAAAGTATGGTTTTGGGTAAGTTTAAATGCAACAATATAGCAGATGTGTGTCATAAAAAAAGCCCCTAAACCATACAGGAATAAATGTGGGTATAAAAGTAAAATATCGCCTACAATGGATGAAAATAAGGCCACAGCCACACTTATTCTCAAAAGACTTCCTTTGATAAGTTTCGTAGAATAAAGGAAATAGCCCAGCAGGGCCGCTACTATCAATGGTTTGGAAAGTATCCTGTAATTGGGCACTGCATGGATGATCAAAGCCATGTCTGCCAAAGCAGATAGTAAGAATAGATACAACCAGACAATTCCTTTTTTGTACATTTTATTCGTTTTCGATGGGAATTTTTTTGAATCCATAAGATAAAGACTTTAACAGTAAAAATTCAAATCAATGATTGGTAGCATGATTATTTTTGTCCTGTCAATTTTAAGAGAATCTTTTCGGATAAGAATTTGACCGATAAGGCGAGGCAGATCATGAAAAAAGCGGATTTAGAACATTTGTAGCGTGTTTTTTTAAATCTCAGTATAAAAAGACTTTTTAAGGATGTATTTGGAGCCCTTTAAAAAATTTACTTCTAATTTCTAATATTAAGATTTTGTTAACTATTTTTACGGTATCAATTGAAAATATAACAATTCGTCAAAAAAATAGTCTCCATATAGGCTTACCTTTGTACCTGCCCGGATAACCTTATACCTAAATTAAAGTTATTTAATTCTACCAAATTAATTGTTAAAAATGAGGCAAATACTACAAAAAATTTTATTGGTTACCCTGTTATTCGTTTTTGCGGTGGGAGCTGTCCAATCGCAGGTTACAACGAGTTTTCTTCAGGGTATCGTCACTGACGGAGAGGGCGAAACTCTTCCCGGAGCAAATGTTGTAGCGGTACACGAGCCATCAGGTACCCGCTACGGAACAGTTACAAATATTGAGGGCAGGTTTACTTTACCTAACCTACGAACCGGCGGACCCTATTCCGTCCAAATTAGTTTTGTGGGTTTCAGGTCTCAATCTTACACGGACATCACCTTGAGATTAGGTGAGCCTTATGCCCTGAATGTTGTCCTTCTGGACGAAAGCGCGGATCTGTCAGAGGTGGTGGTTACAGCCATAAGGTCAAGTGATTTCAGTTCTTCCCGAACTGGTGCAGCTACCAATATAAGTAACGAACAGGTTAACTCACTTCCGACCATCCAAAGAAGTTTAACTGACTTTACCCGGCTGACACCTCAATCCAATGGAAACAGTTTTGCAGGTAGAGATGGCAGGTATAACAATGTTCAGATAGATGGTGCGAATTTCAATAATGGATTTGGACTTAGTGACGGCTTGCTTCCCGGTGGAAGGTCCCAACCCATTTCCCTGGATGCCATTGAAGAAATTACGGTAAATATTGCCCCATTTGACGTGAGGCAAAGTGGATTTACCGGAGCAGGAGTGAATGCGATCACCCGAAGTGGTACCAATACTTTTAAAGGATCGGCATTCGGGTTTTTCAGGAACCAGGATTTTAATGGCAGGAGAGTTGGTGATCTCGAATTAGATGAACAAGACCAGGCTTCCACCCGCATTCTGGGTTTTAGACTTGGGGGACCAATTATTGAAAACAAGCTTTTCTTTTTTGTAAATGCTGAGCAAACCAGAAATGAAGGAACCAACCCCAATGCGGTCAATTTGTGGAGGCCTTCTCAAGATGGAGTAGCTGTTCCGGATCAAAATATTTCCAGAACCAGGGAATCGGATCTGATTGCTGTAAGACAGCATTTGATTGACCAATGGGGTTACGATCCGGGAAGGTACCAGGGTTATGCCAATGATGCCGGTGATGAGAGCCTTTCCTTATTTGCCAGATTGGATTGGAATATCAACGATAAGCATAAATTATCCGCCAGGTTCAGTAATGTACGTGGTAGCAGATCCTCACTGGTCAACGGGTCCTCTGGCCCCAGACCCAGGTCGGCTACCAACAGGGTCAGTGACCAGTCCATTGCTTTTGAATCCACTCAGTATGGATTTGATGATATAGTAGATTCCTATGCTGTCGAATTGAGCAGTTATTTTTCACCAAGGCTATCCAATCAATTTATAGGGTCCTATTCAAAAATTCAGACCACCCGATCTTCATTCAGTGACAGGGTGTTTCCTACCATCGATATCTGGTCTGGTGTAGGGACCAATCCGAATACCGGCTTACCAGACGGTGGAAGCAACTATATCACTGCAGGTTATGACCCCTTTACCTTTGGCAATGATGTTATTAACAATAATTTCAATTTTGTCAATAACCTAACCTACATTGCTGGAAAACACGAAATTACCGCTGGAGCAGCTTTTGAATCCCAAAATTTTGGCAACCAGTTTTTGAGGATCGGAGCATCTTATTACCGGTATGCATCTGTTGAGGATTTTTTAAGTACCGGTACGCCCAATGAAGTCTCTCCCATAATGTTCGGAATAACGTATCCTTATGAAGGAGCAGACACTTATGGTGGTATTACCTTGGGAACTGGAGGGCTTTACATTCAGGATAAAATAAATGTCAACCAGAAACTGGATTTGACGGTTGGATTGCGGGGAGAACTACCATTATTTTTAAACGATCTGACTACCAATCCTGAGATAGACGCTTTGGAATTCCGGTCTATTGATGGAGGGAGTAAAAATTATACTTCCGGGGAGTGGCCCAAGTCCAGGCTTAACCTCAGCCCCAGAGTGGGCTTCAATTACGATATTACGGGAGATGGCATGCTCAAACTCCGTGGTGGTACGGGTATATTTTTTGGAAACATCCCATTTGTTTGGTTTACCAATATGCCGTCAGGAGCAGGTGGATACCAAAACAATGTGGAACCCAATGGCTATGACCAGGTAGAAGACTGGATCGAAGGTATCACCTTTAATCCCGACCAATATTATTGGCCAAACAACCCCCCTGCCGGAGCGGAAGATGTGTTTCTGACCAGTGCTGAAGGCGGAGTACCTGGTACCATTGCCCTGGTTGATGACGAATTCAAAATGCCAAGTGTTTGGAGGACAAGTCTTGGTCTGGATTATGAAATGCCGACCTTGCCCATTACCCTGACAACAGATTTGATGTATACCAGAGACGTGAATGCGGTTTACCAGTTTCTTGCCAACAGGGCTGAAGCAACTGAGTTCATGAACAATGGTAACGATAACAGGGAATTTTACCCTGATGGTGCTCCCCGATTCAACCCTGCTGTAGGTGCCAATAATGTATTTATCCTTTCCAATACGGAAGAAAAGGGAAATATTTTCAACGCTACCTTTAGTGCAAATGTAAATGCGGGAAATGGGTTCTTTGGTTCCATTGCATATACCTATACTTATGCAGATGAAGTGTCCAGTAATCCTGGGTCTTCCGCAAATTCTGCCTTTGCAGGACCAAATATCAATAATCCCAACCAGCAGTTGTTGTACCCTTCATTTTTCGCAGTGCCACACAGGGTTGTAGGTAGTTTGTCTTATCAATTTACTTATCTGAACCATGCATCAACTACCTTGTCCTTGTTCTACAGTGGTTCTCACCAGGGTAGATTTAGTTACAGGTACCTGAATGACATCAATAACGATGGCATCAATTCTGATTTATTATATGTTCCTGCCAACAATAGTGAAATAAATTTCACAGATATCGTCGACGACAACGGAGTTGTACAATTTACTGCGGAAGAGCAGTTGGCAGCTTTCAATGAATACGTGGATAATGATTCCCACTTAAGCTCAAAAAGAGGAGACTACGCTGATAGGAATGCCAACTTACTTCCCTGGCTCAGCAGGATGGACGTTCGTATACTTCAGGATTTGTTTACAGATTTGGGGAATAGGAAAAACACCCTTCAAATCAGTTTGGATGTGTTGAACGTGGGAAATTTATTGAACTCTGATTGGGGGCTGGCCAAGACACTCAATAATGCCCAGAATTTGTTGGTTCCTGTTGATGTGCAACAAGATGGTCCTTCTACTTTTAGGATGAATACGGTTACTGAAAATGGAGAAACCATCCTGCCCACCACTCCCTTCAGAAACATCACCACTACAAGTACTACCTGGAGCATGCAGGTAGGGTTGAGATACATATTCTAAATATAGAAATCGAACTAAAAAGCCATCCTTTCTCGAAGGGTGGCTTTTTTTTATTGTGCTAAAAAATTACATCTGTTTGATGAATTTTATTAGAATTTTGAAAAAACAGGTTTCAAAACAACCAGAAATCTCTTTTTTTTATCACGAATATGCCATTGGTGGCTGGGTATCGCCTTTTATATTTTATTGTTTCCTTTCTTTAAAAAACATGATTTATTTTGTTGACAAATGGATTTAAAACCCGTACGTATTTGTTTATTTGTAAGTCAAAAAGGACTTTTTAAAATTAAATTAAAAAAACATTTCAAGTGAAAACCACTTATTTAATATAGCGATCCGGAATTGCTGGATTTTGGGAATTATTTACTATTGAGACAGGAATGAAAAAACAGACCAAAATTATTTTGATACTTATCATCGTGTTGGTGATAAGTGTTATATTTTTTTACCCCAGGATGGATATTTTAACTGGTGGAGAGGAAAAAGCCACCACTTCACAAAATGGGGGAGCCCAATCCAGTTTGCCCGTGAATGTGGTGGAACTCAAACAAGAGAAGTTAGAAAATAACCTCAACATCACAGGTTCTTTGATTCCAAATGAAATAGTTACCCTAAGGCCCGAAGTAGCCGGATTAGTGGAAAAAGTTGCTTTCAATGAAGGCCAGTTTGTGAGAAAAGGAACACCCTTGCTCTACCTCAATGATGAGGAATTGGATGCCCAGCGGGAAAGACTGACTTTTACCAAAAAATTGTACGAGAGCCAGGAGAACAGGCAAAAAGAATTGTTGGCCAGAGAAGCCATCAGTCAGGAAGAGTATGACATTGTCCTTAATCAGTACAATACCAATCTTGCCGACCTGAGGCTGATAGAGGCACAACTTGACAAAATGGTCATTCGTGCGCCATTTGACGGGGAATTGGGATTCAGGCAGGTTTCTGAGGGAAGTGTTATCGGTACTTCTGATGTAATTGCCAGTATAGTCAATGTAGACCCCATTAAGATCGAATTTTCTATTCCGGAAAGGTACGCAAATGAAATCAAAGAAGGTTCTATCATTCATTTTAGAGCAAACAACAGCATTGAGGAGGCAGATGGAAAGGTTTATGCGATTGAACCCAATGTGGATGCAGCCACCAGAACCCTTAAAATAAGGGCAATGAGCCCGAATAAGGAAAAGAAATTTTTGCCAGGAATGTTTGTAAGGGTAAGGTTGGTGCTGAACGAAATAGACAATGCCATACTGATCCCTTCGGAATCCCTGATCCCCGAACTTGAGGGATACAAGGTATATGTAGCCAAAGAAGGAAAAATAGAATCCAGAAAGGTGACAATTGGTCAGCGTTCGGACACCAGGGTTCAAATCATAGATGGTCTGGCTCCGGGAGAGCTGGTTTTAACTACCGGAGTATTGCAAGCCCGGGATGGAATGCCTGTAAACGTCAACCAAATTAATTGATCATTCATGTCCAGTTTATCCACCATCAGTATCCGAAGGCCGGTATTGTCCATAGTAATGTCCCTGACCATCATGATCTTCGGGATCATCGGGATATCTTTTCTGGGCATAAGGGAATTCCCAAGCGTGGACCCTCCGGTGGTCAATGTCAGAACCACTTATGTAGGTGCCAATGCAGACGTAATAGAAGCACAGATAACCGAACCCCTTGAAGAAGGGATCAACGGCATATCGGGAATCAAATCCCTGACTTCCATCTCTAACGATGGGGGTAGCAGTATTACAGTGGAATTTGAAGTTGGAGCTGATATGGAAGCTGCAGCCAATGATGTCAGGGACAGGGTGTCCAGGGCTCAGCGGAATCTTCCCATAGATGCTGAACCTCCCATAGTTACCAAACAAGATGCCGATACCCAGCCCATAGTTTTTCTAAATGTTCAAAGTGAGCAGCGCAGCCTGCTCGATTTATCCGATATCGCCACGAATATTTTTAAGGAGCGGCTTCAAACCATAGATGGGGTAAGTGAAATCCGGATTTGGGGAGAAAAAGAGTATGCCATCAGGTTGAGAATGGATCCCTTGAGGATGGCATCTTATGGTATTACTCCCCTGGATGTGCTTACAAGGGTGCAAAGTGAAAATGTAGAATTGCCTACAGGGAGCATTGAAGGACAATCCATAGAACTTTCTGTCAGGACCAGAAGCAGGATGAGTACTCCGGATGAATTCAACAGGCTCATCATAAAGGAAGAGTCCAACAATGTGGTCAGGTTTCAGGACATTGGCAATGCTGAACTTGCTCCGCTAAACGAGAAGACGGTGTTGAAAAGAGATGGTGTCCCCATGGTAGGGGTGGCACTGGTTCCGCTGCCAGGCTCCAATAGCATCGAAATTATGGATGAATTTTACCGGAGGTTGGATTTTATTCAAAAGGATTTGCCGCCGGATATTGAGTTGGGAATAGGTTTTGATACGACCAAATATATCAGAAGTTCCATCAGCGAGGTACAGGAAACCATTCTGCTGGCATTTGTCCTGGTAGTCTTGATCATCTTCCTCTTTCTGCGGGATTGGAGAACTACTTTTATCCCTGTACTTACCATTCCCATCAGTTTGATCGGGGTATTCTTTATCATGTACTTTGCCGGTTTTTCCATCAATGTACTTACTTTGCTGGGCATAGTTTTGTCCATTGGATTGGTGGTGGATGATGCCATTGTGGTATTGGAAAACATTTACACCAAAATAGAAGGAGGAGAAGATCCCGATAAGGCTGCTGAAAAGGGAGCTGAAGAGATTTTTTTCGCGGTGATTGCTACCACGGTGGCATTGGCAGCGGTATTCCTGCCGGTAATATTCCTTACGGGCACCACAGGTAGGTTGTTCAGAGAATTTGGCGTGGTGGTAGCAGGGGCTGTTATCATTTCCTCATTTGTGGCACTTACCATGACGCCCATGCTCAGTTCCAAATTGCTGAAAAAGAGGGAAAAGAAAAATTGGCTCTACACCAAAACCGAACCCTTCTTTTTATGGTTGAATGACCTCTATGCAGGAGCCTTATCCGGTTTTATGAAAGTAAAATGGGTTTCCTTTGTTCTATTGGCCATTATGGGCATGGGCACTTATTACCTGTTCAATGACATTCCATCCGAATTGGCACCTCTTGAGGACAGGGGACAAATTAGAATAAACCTGGCAGGACCTGAAGGAGCAACCTTTGGTTATATGGATAGGGTCATAGACGAAATGACCGAGGATCTGATGAAACTAGTACCCGATGCGGAAAGAGCTGGGTTGATTTCTGTAACTTCTCCTGGTTTTGGCAGTGCCAGTACCAATTCAGGTTTCGTGAGAGTGATTCTCAAAGATGCTTCAGAAAGGGAGAGGTCACAGCAAATGATTTTTGATGATGTTTCTGAATACCTGAAAACCAAAACAGCGGTCAGGGCATTTGGAGCCCAGGAACCTTCTATAGGTGACAGGAGAGCCGGATTACCCATTCAATATGTTATTCAGGCACAGACACTGGAAAAATTGAAGGAAATAATACCTGTCTTTATGGAAAGGGTAGGTCAAAATCCTGCCTTTAGTTTTTCGGATGTCAACCTGAAATTCACAAAACCTGAAATTGAAGTAGAGATAGACAGAGAGAAAGCGAGAAATATTGGTGTTTCGGTACAGGAAATAGCCAGAACTCTTCAGTTGAGTTATTCCGGACAGCGATTTGATTATTTTATCATGAATGGGAAACAATATCAGGTAGTAGGGGAAATGCGATTAGAGGACAGAAATGAACCCATTAACCTGAGAATGCTTTATGTAAGGGGAGAGGATGGTCAGTTGGTACAAATGGATAATCTGGTCCGAATTTCTGAAAGGAGTACGCCACCACAACTTTACAGGTTCAATCGTTTTGTAAGTGCTACCGTGCAAGCCCAATTGGCGGCAGGAGAAACAGTGGGAACAGGCCTGGAAGAAATGGACAAGATAGCAGCCGAAGTTTTGGATGAAACCTATTCTACTGATGTGGCAGGATTGTCCAAGGAATACCGGGACAGTTCGAGCAGTTTGGTTTTTGCCTTCATTTTTGCCCTGGTATTGATTTATCTGGTACTTTCAGCTCAGTTTGAAAGCTTTATGGACCCCCTTACCATAATGTTTACGGTTCCTTTGGCCATATTCGGGGCATTATTTTCTCTGTGGTTGTTTGATTTTACACTCAATGTATTTAGCCAGATCGGAATCATCATGCTCATAGGTCTGGTCACGAAGAACGGTATTCTGATAGTTGAGTTTGCCAACCAGAGGAAAGCCACCGGGATGAGTATTTCCGAAGCTATTGAAGGAGCTGCCGCAGCCCGTTTCAGGCCGATTCTGATGACCAGCTTATCTACTATCCTGGGTATACTGCCCATTGCCCTGGCTTTGGGAGCCGGGTCCGAGGGAAGGGTGCCTATGGGTGTGGCCGTTATCGGAGGCCTGCTTTTGGCTACTATCCTCACGCTGTTTGTCATCCCTGGAATTTATTCTTATTTGACATCTAAAAAAGGCAGATTGACAAGAGTCTAATTATGAAGAAATTTTTATTATTACACGTATTGATTGTCTTTTCTTTCCCCCTTTTTGCGCAGGAAGAGGAAATATTGACTTTTCAAAAAGCGGTTGAAATTGGATTGGAGAATAACCTGGATGTTAAAATAGCTACCAATCAGGTCCTTTTGACGGAAAATGATCGAAAATTAGGCACCAGCCTATTGATGCCTACCATTGACCTAAACAATACCAGGGGTTATCGCAGAGAGGATACGGAGCAGGCATTCGTCAGTGACCCGGAAAATCCCAGGATCATTCCAGGAGCGCAGACAAGAACGAATAATTACAGCCTCGTGGCAATTTATGGCTTTAGTGCAGATGCTGTGGTAGCTTTGCAAAGGTTAGGGAAACTGACAGAGGTCAGTGAGCTTGAAGCCAAAGTGGTCATTGAAAATACAGTAGCGGCGATAGCTACTGCCTATTACAGATTGGTCCTGGAGCAACAGCGGTATGATGTGTTGAACAATACCCTGGAGCTGTCTGATGAAAGGTTGGAAATTGCCAAAGCACAATATGAATTTGGCAGGGCCTCCAAACGCGATTTTTTAGCGGCTCAGGTGGATTACAATGCAGACCTTACCGCTCTGGTAACCCAGGAACAGGTCATTCAAAATTCAAGGGTTAATCTCAATGAATTGCTAGCACTGGGCCTGGACGATAATTTCGCAGTAAGGGATACCATTATCATAGAAGAAAACCTCTCCATGGAGGAGCTGCGGGAAAATGCCTACAGCCAGAACAAGATGTTTTTGGTGACACAACGCATGGAAAATGTTGCCTACCTGCAGCTCAAGCAATTGAGGGCACAGCGACTGCCAACGATTACGCTTAATGGTTCTTACAATGACAATACCCTCAACTCGGATGCAGGATTCCTCTTAAGCAACCAACAACAGGGAATTAATCTTGGTGCCACCATCAGTTTGAACCTATTCAGTGGACTTTCCCTAAACCGCCAAATCCAAGGGGCCAAAATTCAAATCAACAACCAGCGGCATTTGATGGAGCAGTATGAAAACCAAATGCAGGCTGATTTACAGCGGACCTACAATACTTATCAAAACAGCAAACGGTTGTTGGAAATAGAACGCAAGAATTATGAAGTGGCTGTAGAAAATGCTGATATAGCCCTGGACAGGTTTCGACTGGGTATAGCCAATTACCTGGAGTTTAGGGATGCCCAGGTAAACCGCCTGCAGGCAGAAAGCAGATTGATAGAATCTTTGTATACCATTAAGGAAAACGAAATAGAATTAATGAGGATTTCAGGAAAAATATATTTCCCGCAGGATATATAAAACATTATTTTCCCTAAATGGGAAATCCGTAGAAGCCCGGTAGATAATACCGGGCTTTTTTGGTTAATTGAGGATAATGGGCTATAATTGATTTGACCAACGCCCCAATAGGGAGCTATAAAGTATGAGAAAGACTTGGTTTTTTTTTCTTCAGATCATTTTTTTGCTGCCATTTTTGGATGCATGCCAGTCAGCAGATGTAGAAGAATCCAAGCCTGATTTTTGGGAGTTTCCGGCAGAGCTTGATTTTGATGCCATTCAAAACAGGGGATTTATCAGGGCCATCGTGGATAATTCTTCCGCCAGCTATTACATCTATCGGGGAAGAACAATGGGCTACGAGTTTGAGTTGCTAAGAAACCTTGCCAATAGACTGGGAGTAGGTTTGCGGTTGATTGTCAGGCATGATATAGAGGATGCCTTCAGGTTATTAAACGAAGGAAAGGCTGATATTGTAGCCATTAATTTTGAAGTAAATGAGGAAAGGAAAAAATATGCCGCTTTTACCCAACCTGTTGGGATGATGAAAACAGTGGTCGTTCAAAGAAAAGACAGGACCCATATAGATAGCCTTGCTGAACTGGACCAAAAGAAAATTTATATCAAGAAAGGAACGATATACAAGGATCGCCTGCTTTCTCTTCAGGATTCTCTCCAGTTGAACTTTACTTTGGAAGAAGAAAATACTGGCCTGGAGAATCTCATCAATAAAGTGGTACAAGAAGAAATTGATTATACGGTTGTGGATGATGATGTGGCTTTGGTCAATGCGACTTATTATGACAATCTAGATGTTAGCCTTATGGTTAGTCAGGCAAACCCGGTTTCATGGGCAATAAGAAAAAATGCTCCGGATTTACTAAACCGGATCAATGAGTGGATTGCCCGTATAGACCGAACAGGATATAAAGCCATTCTCTATCACAAGTATTTTTTGAACAAGAAAAACAGTTATTACCGTACCTCTTCTGCCTTTTCATCCGTTTCGGGCGGGAGAATTTCCAAATATGATGATATCATAAAGGATGGTGCGGACCAACTCGGCTGGGATTGGCGCTTGCTTGCTGCGCTGGTTTACAAAGAAAGTCGTTTCAATAATTCAGCCGTTTCCTATGCCGGTGCCGTAGGTTTGCTTCAATTGATGCCCGTCACCTTACAAAGGTTCGGTGTCAATGATCCCAATAACCCCAATGAGAGCTTAAGGGGTGGTGTAAGTTACCTCAAATACCTGGATGGATTTTGGATGGAGAGGGTACCGGACAACACCGAAAGGATTAAATTTATTCTCGCCTCCTACAATGTGGGGCACGGGCATGTACAGGATGCATGGAGACTGGCTTATAAATACGGAAAAGATACCCGCCGATGGCAAAATGTAGCCTATTACCTGGAAAGGAAATCTCAACCCGAAATTTATAGAGATCCCTGGGTAAAAAGTGGCTATGCCAAAGGGCATGTTACAGTAAGGTATGTTCGGGAGGTGTATGGTTTGTATGAGTCTTACAAGGTATTGGTGGAATCTTAGGCTTTGGGAATCAGGTCGCACATGATCCTGGCAGAAAGCAGACATAAGGGTATCCCCCCTCCTGGGTGCACACTTCCTCCACAGAAATAAAGTCCTTTTATACTTGAAGAAAAATTGGCATGCCGCAAAAATGCAGCGTACCTGTTGTTTGAACTGTTCCCATAAAGTGCCCCATTTGCAGAAGACGTTTTAGACTCTATGGTAATGGGATCGAGTATTTCTTCTACCGCAATCAGGGGTTCAATATCTGTATGGAGCGTGCGGTTGATTTTATGGATGATGGACGCTCTGGCCCTGGCCTTTAACAGTTCCCAGTTTTGCCCCTGGTTATTGGGTACATTGATCATGGTAAACCAATTCATGCAGTTTTCCGGGGCATCGTCTTTTTTATGAACCGAAGTGATGTTGATGTAAACGGTAGGATCTTCACTAATGCTTTTTTTGTTGAAAATATGGTCAAATTCCCCTGCATAATCTTCACTAAACAAGATATTGTGTAGGTCCAGTTCAGGAAATTCTTTCCTGATGCCCCAGTAAAATATCAATGCGGAACTGGATTTGGGCTGTTGCAATAACCTGGTGGGCTGATTCTGGTCTTTGAGAATAGTCTTATAGGCATTTACCATATCCATATTATTGACTACCAGGTCTGAAGCCTGAAACCTGCCCTGAACCACCACGCCTTTGGTCACTTGCTTTTCAACCACAATTTTATCCACAGGTTTGTTAAATGAAAAACTTACTCCCAGATCAGTGGCAAGCGTATACAGGCTTTGGGTGATGGCATGCATTCCCTTTTCAGGAAAATAGGCTCCCCTGTTAAATTCCAAATGGGGAATGATGTTCAGGGTAGCGGGTGTTTGGTAGGGATTGGAGCCATTGTAGGTGGCATATCTGTTAAAAAGTTGCACCAGCTTTTCATTGTCAAAATGATTTTTGTTGGCCTGGTTCATGGTATTGAACAAGCCCAATTTGCCCAATCTCAGGTAAGCCTTCAAGGCTTTTTTGTTTATCCAGGTGCCCCACTTGTGCAGGGACCTGTGCATGAAAAGCGGAGCGAGGTAATTGTAAATGTATGCGGATTTGTCAAGTGCCTTTTTGATATTTTCAGGGTTTTCCCCCAAGTTTTTTTCTACTTCATTTGCAAACGCCTCCCTGTCGGCAAAAGCCCGGAGACGGGTGCCATCCTCCCAAAAATAATGGCAATTCACCTCAAGCCGCTTATAGTGAAAATGCTCTCTGGCGGTTTTACCTGAAAGGGCAAACAGTTCATCCACCTGTTCGGGTAAGGTGAAAAGGGATGGGCCCATATCAAAGCGATAGCCCTGGATGGAAATTTCAGAAAGTTTCCCTCCCGGGTAGGCATTGGATTCAAAAACCTGTACCTGATATCCCTTATTGGCCAGCCTGATACTTGCCGCCAGTCCTGCAATTCCCGAGCCGATTACAATTGCTTTTTTTCCCATATTTGTAAAACTAAAAGGAAATGGAAGAGTTCAGGCTAAATCAGGGATTCCGTTTTCCATTCCTTGAAAGCCTGGGCGAGGGTGTTCTGAAATACTTCGGCTTCCTGAGCACCGCTAACGGCATATTTCCTGTCAAATACAAAGAATGGAACCCCTTTAATCCCCAATTGCCGGGCTTCCAGGATATCCTTTTTTACCTCAGCAGCATATCGGTCTCCGGCAAGTATTTTATCAGCTACTTTCAATCCGATTTCTTCCGACAAATGAATCAGGGTCGATTTGTCGTCAATATTTTTCCCCTCGGTAAAATAGGCTTTTAAAAATCGCTCCTTCGCCTGTTGCTGAAGGTTCTGGTCCCTGGCATGGTGCAACAACCTGTGGGCCTGAAAGGTGTTGGCGACAATGGCTTTTTCCAATTGATAATCCAAGCCGACAGCAGCTGCCTGCCTCCCGACATGTACATTCATTTCGGCAACCTGCTCCAGGGTCATGCCTTTTTCCCTGGCCAAAAATTCATTGACGGAACTATCAGGATCTGTTTGCATGTCGGGCATTAACTGGAAACTCCTGTAAATTATCTGCAGTTCATCAGACAGCTCAAAAGTCTGCAAGGCTTTTTCAAATTTACGTTTGCCTATGTAGCAAAAGGGGCAAACAATATCACTCCAAATTTCTATTTGCATGTCCGTACTTAATTTTAGGGCGAATAACATCGAATCCCGAATCCACAGAACAAACAATTGATAGGCTGGCTTCGGTTCAGTCTATGCGGATTATTTAAGAAACCATAAAAGGGTAATAGTAACCTGAGGTGTACAGGTTTTGGCATTTTAGCCACAGATTTTCACGAAATGGAGGTACTAATCACCTTCAGCAAGGTTTTTGATATAAAATATACTAACTTGATCAACCGAATAGCATTTTATTTCCATATAATATTGATGTAGTATGACAGAGATCATTACCACCATTAAAAAATTGATAGAAGTAAGGTTTAAAATCTTAAAATCTGAAATCCTGGATGAGATTAGTAGCATTGCTGCGAGGGTAGGCATCTTACTGCTAATGGTTTTGGCAGCGTCCTTTATCCTGTTGTTTGGCAGTATATCGCTAGCTTTTTATTTTAGCGAACTTCATGGCAGCACTTCCGTGGGGTTTTTATTATTGACGGGAATTTACTTTTTGTTATTCATCATCTTATACCTGGTAAGGAATGCCAATTTTGTTCAAAAAGGGTTTAAAAATTCACTTTCCCGGTACGTGTTTTTATTCAAGAGTAAAAAGGATTGATCATGGATGAAGCATTAAAAAGGCAATCTGAGGAATTGGAACAAACCCTTCAGAAGCAGCTGGAGTTGTTGAAGCAGGATTCCAGGGTGTATATCAAAGTAGGAGGTATAGCCCTGATGGGAGGGCTATTGGCTGTGGGTACCGTCAGGTTATTCTCCGGAAGCGGCAAAAAAAAGCAGGCGATAAAAAAGAGCAAAGGAAAACAAAAAAAGAAATTCAGCATACTGCGAAATATCAGAAACAGGTTTTTTTGGATGGCCCTTGATTATGGTAAGTCAAGGCTTTTGGAGCAGTTGGTGGCAAAAGCTAGTGAAGAGAATGAACCAGGGAAGTGAACTAAGAGACCTTCTTCTCCAAAGAAAAAAGGAAGGGTCCAAATGCCTGGCCCTTTTGGTTGATCCTGAAAAAATGGATCAACAAACTTCTTTTGATGAACTGATCCAAAGTTCTTCTGACTTTGCCATTGACTTTTTCTTTGTGGGTGGAAGTCTGGTAAACCGGGATAAACTGACAGCCTGTCTTCAACGCGTCAAAAGACTTGCTGCAGGAAGCGTTCCCATCATCCTTTTTCCTGGAAGCGCCATGCAGCTTTCAGAAGAGGCAGATGGTATTTTATTTCTATCCCTTATATCCGGTAGAAATCCGGAATTGCTGATAGGACAACATGTACTTGCAGCGCCAAGTTTGGCCAAAAGTGCTTTGGAAATCATCCCTACCGGGTACATGCTGGTCAATGGGGGAAATGCAACCAGTGTGGAATATATCAGTCAAACCATCCCGATTCCCCATGACAAACCCGATTTGGCAGTGGCCACTGCGCTGGCGGGAAAGTACCTTGGCTTATCCGTGTTTTATTTGGATGCCGGGAGTGGGGCAGAGCTACCGGTTTCTTCTGAAATGATCCATGCAGTAAATCGACATACAGGATGCCCATTGATTGTAGGGGGAGGGATTAATTCTTTGGCCAGGGCAAAGCAGGCCTGGAAGGCCGGTGCTGATGTGCTGGTCATTGGCAATGGGGCAGAAAAAAACCCCAGCCTGATAGCTGAGGTCCTTCATTATGCCAAATGTTATAATGCCTCACTGAACGTTAATTAAAGATTCTCTCCTTCTCATTTTACCGGCAGGAAGTCCATACATCATTTTAAATCTTCTGCAAAAGTAAGCTGTATCCTTATACCCTACTTCCTTGCCTATATCCCGGATGCTTTTTTTGGTGGTTCTGAGTAATTCTACGGCAGCTTCCATCCTCTGGTATTCGATATAATCCTGTGGGTTGATCCCTGTAAGCATTTTGAAATACTGGCCAACATAGTCTTCCGAGACATTGGCCACTTTTGCAAGAACCTTGTTAGAAAGGTCTCCTCCAATGTTCTTTTTGATGTAATTAAACATGTCAATAAGCCTGGGATCTTTGAAATAGGTGCTATTTGTGGACAATTCCTCAACAAAAAGCCTGTTTTTTAAGATATGCCTGACAAGTTCTACTACCAGCAGTTCGGTATATAACTTGATCACCCTTTCCTTACCTGGGGTAGCTTGTTCGGATTCTTTTACCACATCTTCAATGATAGATGCGATCCTGTCATTGAAACGGATTACAAATGCAGGAATCCCGAGAGAATTAAAAAAATTAACCACATCAAATACCTTCGCTTCAAAGGAAAGTGAGGTGATGCAGTCATTTTCCTCATTTTTAATGTCTTTAAAACTTATGGTTTGGAGGTACTTCTTTTTGTTCTCCAGGAAACTTTCATTGTTAGTTTCGTTCCTTTTGGTGACCGTACCAAAAGAAACCTTCGTAGACCTGGCAGCAGGAATAAAAAGTATTTCTCCCTCATTTACAGACTCTTGGTCCTCTCCAAAGTTTAAAGAACCCCTGTGAAGAAGGATGGCTGTGTTTTCAGAATCTGAATAATCGGTGATGGTAACGGGCCGTTCTATTTTAAAGTTGTTTCCTTTAACGTACCTAACTCCAACCGACTCGATCACCTTATTGTAATATTCCATGATTAGTGCCTTTAGGTTTACTTAAGCAAAAGTATATTATTTTTTTGATTTGTTAGGACAATTATAGATAAAAAATTAGAATAAACTAAATTTCGATATGAAAATTAATATATTTTTTTAAAAATCCATAGCTTATGCAATTATCTTAAAATACTCCGGGATATAACTATTTTTTGAATCTCTGAAGTGCCTTCATAAATCTGGGTGATTTTGGCATCACGCATCATGCGTTCTACATGGTATTCCCTTACATATCCATAACCTCCATGGATTTGTACCGCCTCTGTTGTGGTTTCCATGGCAACTTTTGAGGCATACAGTTTGGCCATGGCACTGAGTTTGGAATAATCTTTACCCATATCTTTGGTTTTTGCAGCTTTCATGCAAATCAGTCTTGCTATTTCAATTTCCATATCCATATCAGCCAGTTTGAACTGGATGGCCTGATGTTCTGAGATGGGTTTTCCAAAGGTGTATCTTTCCCTGGCGTATTGCAATGACCTTTCAAAGGCTCCTGAAGCCAGTCCCAATGCTTGAGCCGCTATGCCGATCCTACCTCCGTTCAGGGTCTCCATGGCAAATTTAAACCCAAAACCCAGGTCCCCTATCCGGTTTTCTTTGGGTATTTTTACATCCGAGAACATCAGTGAATGAGTGTCTGATGCCCGGATACCCATTTTATCCTCTTTTTTGCCAATTTCAAAGCCAGGCCAGCCTTTCTCTACAATAAAAACAGAAATACCATGATGGCCTTTTGTACTGTCCGTTTGGGCAATTACCAGGTAAATGTCTGCGGTATTCCCGTTGGTTATCCAATTTTTGGTACCATTGAGCAAATAATGGTCTCCCATGTCAGTGGCAGTGGTCTTCTGAGAGGTGGCATCTGATCCGGCTTCTGGTTCTGATAATGCAAAAGCCCCCAATGATTTTCCGGAGGCCAGCGGCTTTAAATACTGTTGCTTTTGCTGGTCATTGCCATATTTTTCCAAGCCCCAGCAAACCAGGGAATTGTTGACAGACATGATGACAGCAGCAGAGGCATCGATTTTGGAAATTTCCTCCATGGCCAAAACATAAGAAATGGTATCCATGCCCCCTCCTCCGTATTCCGGACTGCTCATCATGCCCAAGAAACCCATTTCCCCCATTTGGAGAATAAGCTCCTTCGGGAAGGTTGCTGCAATGTCTCTTTCAATGACACGAGGTAACAATTGGGTAGTGGCAAAATCTCTGGCAGCTTCCCGGACAGCCAGTTGCTCTTGGGTATATTCGAAATCCATGTCTGGTCAGTTAAAAGTCAAAACCTGGATAATATACGCTAAAAAATAAAAAAGGGGCAATTTATGCCCCTTTAATTCATATAGTTTCGAATTGGGTTATTCTCTGCCACCAAAGAAAATAAAGAAATAATACGCCAAAGTGGCCATGGAAGCAATTGCTGCCACCACATAGGTCATCGCGGCCCATTTCAATGCATCTTTTGACATACCATATTCCTCAGGGGTGACAATATTACGTTCCTGCACCCAGGCGAGAGCTCGTTTACTGGCATCAAATTCAACGGGTAATGTTACCAGACTAAAAAGGGTCAGCATACTGTAGGCTCCTACGATGACTACTCCCACTGCCTCATAAGGTAGCCCCAACAAAGCAATCCCTCCAAACAAAGAGGCAATCAGTACAAAATTCAGAATTTTACCACTGACGTTTTGAATTGGCACCAGGGTAGACCTCAATTGAAGCCAGGTGTAAGATCGGGCGTGTTGTACCGCATGTCCGCACTCATGAGCTGATACGGCTGTTGCCGCAGCATTTCGGCCATAGTAGACATCAGGACTAAGATTTACCGTTTTGTTCATCGGATTGTAATGGTCAGACAACTGGCCTTCGACGCAGTTTACCTTTACATTATGGATACCATGATCTGCCAACATCAATTCTGCGATTTCTTTTCCGGAAAGATTGGCCTTTAAGGCGGTCTGAGAATATTTCCTGAATTTATTCTTGAGCTTATTGCTCACCACATAACCAATGATCCCAAATACAACTACAATTAATATGATTCCCATTTTCTTTTTATAATTATTTTTTGCTACATAAACGAACCATCAATGCTGAAGGTTGCTTTCTTTTTTACTCGCTAAAAGAAGCAAACTTAGCCCTCCCAAAGCCATTATGGTCAGCATTTGTGAGGCATGAACGATCATTGCAAATATCTTGCCCTGCTCTTCAGATATGCCATAAAACAAGAGTATAAATGCCACCATGGCGTGGAAAGTTCCTATACCACCCTGTACCGGGGCCACCATTCCTATACTCCCCATTACCAATACCATCAAAACCGAAGATGCTGATAAAGAGCTTGTTGAGGGAATTGCTAGTGCGATCCAATACATCATGAAAAAATATATTATCCAGATCAATACAGAGACGGCCCAAAATCCGAACTGTTTTTTCATTTGAAAGACCGTTTCCAGACCACTGACAAATTGTCGTAAAAACTGTCTTACCTTCCCTACCCATCCGGACTGCCTGTACCTGCGGAACGTAAAGTAAACAAGTCCCACTCCCCCTGCCAGAATAACCAGGCCTATGGAGAAATAATTGTTCATGAAGGCTGTCAATGCGGGAACAGAAACCAGCAAGCCGAAAATTTCCAGAAATATACCTCCTTGAAGTAAGAAAGCCAGGGCAATCATCAAGAACATGAAGACCATGTCTATGCTTCTCTCCAAAACGACGGTGCCAAACAATTTTCCTATTTTGATAGGGTAGGTCTTGTTTATTGCTCCACACCTGGCCAATTCTCCTGCTCTGGGGATTAGCAAGTTCATGAGGTAACCAAACATTAAAGCCCAAAAAACATTGCTTGTGCTGACAGGGATTTTTTCACCGGTTTCAATAAGGATTTTCCACCTCCATGCACGCAACCAGTAACCCAGAATGCCTACCAATACCGAGGAAGTCAACAAAAGCAAATCTGTGTTTCTAAGAGAGCTCAGGATGGTATCCTTATCAATGTCCCGGTACAAATAATAAAAGATGAATACCGCAATAAGCAGGGACACGGTTACCTGAATTCCCTGTTTTATATTTTTGCTCAAATCAATTGATTTTGATCGTCCGGAAATATGACGATGGGATTGTAGCCTTTGGCTTCTTCAAAATCCATGGATGCATAGGAGATAATGATCACAACATCCCCCACCTGGGCTTTTCTGGCAGCGGGTCCGTTCAGGCAGACTTGTCCGCTACCTCTTTCCCCTTTAATGACATAGGTTTCCAATCTTTCGCCATTATTGATATTGACAACCTGTACTTTTTCATTGGGAATGATATTGGCAGCATCCATAAGGTCTTCGTCTATGGTAATACTTCCCACATAATGAAGTTCTGCCTGGGTGATTTTTACCCGATGTATCTTTGATTTTAAGAGTTGGATGTGCATGGCAATTTATGTTGAGCTATTCGCCTATAACAAGATTGTCTATCAGGCGGATATTTTCTATGTTGGCGGCAATACATATAGCAAAGGGCGTTCCGTTTACCGGCTTGTACGTCAAAGAGAACCTTTTTAACTCCACCAACTCCAGGTATTCCGGTTGTATGGCTGCAGGCAAAAGCTCTTCTTCAATAACTTTCTTTCGTATGCTAAACCAATCTCCTCCATTTAAAAGTTCAGTCTTACACTTTTGAAGTGCCTGGTAAAGTTTAGGTGCCAGGGAACGGCCGTTTTCAGAGAGCCTCAGGTTTCTGGAGGATAAGGCCAATCCATCCTCCTCGCGGACGGTGGGGATCATTTCAATGCTGGTATCTATAGACAAGTCTTTTGTAAGCCTGCGAATAATGGATACCTGCTGCAGGTCTTTTTGGCCAAAAAAGGCAACATCTGGTTGAAGTATGTGAAATAGCTTGGCCACTACAATTGCCACCCCGTTAAAATGCCCGGGTCTGAACCTTCCCTCCATAACTTGCTCCATGGGCCCAAAATCAAATTCAGTGGTAATGGCTTCCGGGTACAATTCTTTTTCGTTGGGAACAAACACCAGGTCAGTACCTTCGCTGGAAAGAATTTCCAGATCAGCAGATAAAGTACGCGGATATTTTAACAGGTCTTCCGGGTTATTGAACTGAATGGGGTTGACAAAGATTGAAACCACAGTAATGTCTGAAACCTTTCTGGAACTTCGGATCAACTCAATATGCCCTCTGTGCAGGGCTCCCATAGTGGGTACCAATCCAATAGACTTGCCCTGGCTCTTCAAATGCTTAATTTGTTGCCTTACAGCGGGTATGGTTTCAAATTTTTCCAAAGGCTTCCTTGAGATGGTGTAGCAAAATAGGTGCAAAAGTATATTATTTTGATTAAAAACAATGGGAATTCCTTATTTTTTTTGTAATTTTGTAGTCCCGTTATATCCCTTAACAAAACACACTAGATATGTCTAAACTTCGTATCCTTTACGTAGCAAGTGAAATCAATCCATTTCTTCAAACCTCAGAGGTTGCCAATTTTGTAAGGGCACTGCCTCAGGCCATGCAGGAAAAGGGAATGGAAATCCGTATCCTGGTACCAAGATTCGGTTTGATCAATGAAAGAAAGAACAGGTTGCATGAGGTAGTAAGGCTTTCCGGAATCAATATTTCAGTGGGAGAGGAAGAAAAACCCCTGATCATCAAGGTGGCCTCTATCCCCAATGCGAAGCTTCAGGTTTATTTCATAGATAATGAAGACTATTTTCAAAGGAAGAGCGTTTTCTTTGACAAGCAGGATAAGTTTTACGAAGACAATGACGAAAGGGCGATATTCTTTTGCAAAGGTGTATTGGAAACCGTAAAAAAATTGGGTTGGGCACCGGATGTAGTGCACTGCAATGACTGGATGACCAGCCTGATTCCGTTGTATCTAAAAACAACCTACAAGAATGAACCGCTTTTTAAGGAAACAAAATCTGTGTTTGCCATTTATAATAACGGATTTAGTCATAAATTTGGGGACGATTTATTTGAAAAAATCAAAATGGTAGATATTGATGATAAACTGCTTGCTCCATTAAAATCCAAAGATTATGAGGGCTTCCTTAAACTTGGGATGGAGTATGCAGATGTAGTCGTCAAGGGTGAGGATATTTCTGAAAGCCTTACTACCATGATTAAAGAAACATCTAAAGACAAACAGTTTGAAATTAATAGTGAAGAAGAAGGTCAGCTTTTTGAAAGTTATTACAACATCTACACCGACCTGGCAGGCTAAGATTTTCGGGATATTATTATCCGTCATTTTATTCACCGGTGCCTGTTCCGATCCTTCAGAGATAGGTTTGGTACTGGATCCGGACTCTAATCAGATAGGGGTTTTCTACGAAGAAATACCCCTTTCTTCTTATTTGGTGCTGGCAGATTCTTTCAATACCACCAGCCAGGGAAGGATGGTGGTAGGTGGAGACCAAAGCGATCTGTTTGGGACTACCCGATCCATTGGTTACAGCAGGCTCTCCTTCAATCCAAACGGGATACCTCCCGAGGAAGAGGCGATTTTCGACTCGGCGATTTTTACCATGAATGTGGTAGACCTTATAGGAGAGGATTTTGACGAGGAAAAAACTTTCAGTGTTCACCGGCTGACCGAACCTATTCTGGATACCGCCTATTATAATTTTAGCCAGTTGGAATTTGAAGAAGAGGCCAACATAGCATCGGGCTCCTTTTTATTGGAACCAGATACAGCCAACCTTTTAAGAATGCAGGTTAATCCGGAACTTTCTGCTGATTTTTTCAATAAGCTTAAATCAGATGATCCGGTATTTGACAATATTTTTGCCTTCCGGGATTATTTCCCGGGCATCGTGATCACCGGAGAGCCAGAACAGAACACCTCGCTTTCATTGGCAACGGGTAGTGGTACAGGTATGACACTTTATTATCATTATGATGGAGATACCGTGTCCACGGCCTATCCCATCAATACCATTCAGTCCCGGCATTTTACAGGGGTGATCAGTGAAAGGCAGGGATCAGGAATTGATGCTGTCTCTGAAAGAGGAGAAGCATATGAAGTGACCGGGGATCGGCTAGGTGTAAAAGCCGGTCTGGGATTAATGGTGAAATTAGGCATGAGTCCACTACATGACTTTCTGGATACCCTGGAGAATATTACCTTTAATCAGATCATGCTGGAGGTAGGTCCAATAGAAACCTACCCGGAATTTAAGGCACCTTACAACGCATTGGTGATGTATTTTGCTACAGCAGACAATAAAATCTACCGTCGCTTTGATGGATCGGAAGTAGCTGTACAGGCCGAAGGTGGCAATCATACCGGGTTGGATCAGCAAGGAAACGTCGTGCCCACAACGAATAACCAGACAGGTTTGGCATTTAATACTGAAAACAGGGTTTATGCCAACCAAATCACCTCTTACGTGAATGCCTTGTACCGCTCCGGATTGGTCAGAACAGACTTGTTCCTATATCCCAATACCCCAAGTACGGAAAGGGCGCCGGTAAACTCTGATGCATTTAAAAGATCACTCAGGGAGTTTGTAGTCGATAAAAACAATATCAAATTAAAAGTATACTATACCAAAATCAGGTAACAAGTGGGAATCAATGGGTTTTGCTGAATAGTAAAGCAGCCCATTGGTTGTTGCTTTTTTTGTCTTTGTAAAGCAGCCCGCATTTTTCGGCTTCCTTTCTGATATCGGCAATATCAGCTTCATAAAAACCGCTTAATACCAGGTATCCCTCTTTGTCCAGGACCTGGGCGTAAGTGTCCATTTCATCCAATAATACATTTTTATTGATATTGGCAAGTACCAGGTCATAATACCTTTCTTTATTTACGGTTCGGACATTTCCCTTTTGCATGCTGATGTTTTGCAAGCCGTTGATTTCAAAATTTTCATTGCCGTTGGCCACACTCCAGTCGTCAATGTCAAATGCAGTAATTGTTTCTGCACCAAGTTTTTTGGCCATAATGGCCAGAATACCCGTGCCTGAGCCAGCATCCATCACCTTTTTATTTTGGTGGTCAAGGGACAATTGCCAGGTCAACATCAGGTAGGTAGTGGCATGGTGTCCCGTTCCGAAAGACATTTTTGGATTGATGATGATCTCATGGGCAAAGGCCGATGCTTTGGATGGATGGAAAGTAGCTCTCACATAAACTTTGTCCATCACCGTTATTGGGTCATAGTGCTTTTCCCATGCTTCATTCCAATTGACCTTTGGCAATATCCCTTCACAGATCTGAATGCCTGCCGGGCCTGTGTACTGGGCAAGCAGCTCTTTCCACTCGTTTTTATCCAGGTCCCCAGGGAGAATATAGGCATCAAATCCTTCTTCTGTTTCCAAAAATGAATCAAAACCAATTCCGGCCATTTCTGCCATTAGAATTTCTCTGTAGGCTTCCTTGCAGGTAATTTTGAATTCCAGGTATTCCATGTGAATGGTTTTTTGATTCGGTTTCAATACAATTATGCCCGGACCAATTTAGTCCGGGCATAATTATGGCACCTGTTTTAGAATGATTTGACAATGTCTACAAAATCCCTTGACTTCAGTGATGCTCCGCCTATCAATCCGCCGTCTACATCTGGCTTGGAGAAGATCTCTTTGGCATTGTCTGGTTTACAACTTCCCCCATAAAGGATGGAAATTTCATTGGCTACAGATTCTCCGTATTTACTTGCCAGGTGTTTGCGAATAGCAGCATGCATCTCCTGTGCCTGTTCTGCCGAAGCAGTTTTTCCGGTTCCAATGGCCCAAATGGGTTCATAGGCTATGACAATGTTTTTGATTTCATCCTCGGAGAAGCCAAATAAACTTTCGGTAAGCTGATTTTTCACATAGGCCTCATGGGTATTGGCTTCCCTTATTTCTAAAGGTTCACCGCAACAGAAAATGGGGACCAGCTTATTGGCAAGTGCCTGTTTGGTTTTTTCAGTCAGCAAAGCATTGGTTTCCTGAAAATACTCCCGTCTTTCACTATGACCGATGATAACATAACCTGCTCCAAATGAAGCCAGCATTTCGGCTGAGATTTCACCGGTAAAAGCTCCGGAGGCTTTATCGGAACAATTTTGCCCCCCCAAATGTATATTTTTAACACCCGATATCAATTTATTGACCCCATGAAGATGAACAAATGGAGGATTCAAAACAACAGTTACATCCATTGAGGGCTCATCCCTGATCATATTTACAATCTCAGAAGTAAGCTTTTGCCCCTCTTCCTGAACACAATTCATTTTCCAGTTTCCGGCAACAATTTTTTTTCGCATGATATATTAGTTAAGATTTATATATTTGGTCAGGATTATCCCGTTCATTTACCAAAGGTTAAAATTACGTAAAATGTCAGTTCCAGAAAAAGAAAATTCGGATCCAGGTACAAAAAAGAAGCTGGGTTATTCCACTGCCCTAAAAAAAATAGCTTCGTTTTGTGCCTACCAGGAGCGTAGTCTTTTTGAAGTTAGGGGTAAATTGGAAGATTGGGGTTTGCATGCAGAGGAGGTTGAGAAGTTGATTTTCCGTTTGGTGGAACAGGATTTTCTAAACGAAAAAAGATTTGTGGATAGTTTTGTCAAAGGAAGGTTTGGGTTAAAGAAATGGGGAAAGGTAAGGATACGTCAGGAATTGAAAATGCGGCAAATACCCAATGAAATGATCCTGGAAGCTCTTGAGGCATTGGATGAAAGGGAATATGAGGAAACGTTAAATTTCCTTGCGGAAAGAAAGTGGAAATTGACCAAAGAGTCCGACTTGTATAAAAAGAAAGCCAAGGTATCCCGTTTTTTGTTGTTCAGGGGCTTCGAACCGGACCTGATTAAGGAAGTGGTGGACAGGCTGGCTATTGCTTAGGGATAAACCGGTCTTCCGATTCCTGCGGAATGACATCTATGACATTGGCCAATACCAATTTGACCAGTGTCCTGGAGGCGATATAAATGGGGATTTTCGCCATGGACATGTATTCTTTCAAGGTAATGTGCGATCGGACGGCCAGTTCTTTCATCAGCAATTCTTCTTTTTTGCCGTATTTGAAGATAATATCCTCTTGTCTTTGTTTTCGCTTCATAATTTCCCACATTTCCCTGCTGGCTTGTATGCTTTTATCGGCTACCCTGATATACGCCTTCTTTCGCTTATCATCCCATATGAAATGCGGACCTGACTTACTTTTTTGAATTTCATAAACCGCAACCCCCTTTTTCGGGTTGAGGTGGACGACATGTTTTTTTATTTGTATGGAAGGTAGGATCAAGTCCTGAATGGCCTTGTCCATGGCATAAACCTCTTCTTCAATATAGCGCTGACCACTTACAGTGCCATCATCATCCACTCCAATGAGCAGGTGTCCACCATCCGTATTGGCCATGGCCACGATTTCCTTAACAATTTTTTCAGGGTGGGCTGCTTTTTTTTTGAATTCCACATGCAGACCTTCTCCTTTTCTGGCTATTTTCCCAATTTCCTGAATTGTCATTGCCTTTCATCTTATTAAAACCGCCAGCGTTATTCTCGCCCCAAGTGTCTGGTTTTGTACATAATAATCTGCCATTCCTTCCAACCGCATCCGGTAAGTAAAATTGTAGGTATATCCGGCTCCCAAGCCTAAGTCAGCGTTGTTGCCCACCAGGGCCCGGGCACGAATGAATGCCGCCTCCAACGGATAAAACCTCAGACCACCTGTAATTTGGTTGGGTCCTTCTGTATTGTATTCATATCCGCCCGAAAAGGACAAGTGGTGCAGGTGAAAATAATTGATTTCGGCACCAATTTGAGCCTTTTGGAATATTCCCCTGACATCAGACCTGATAAGATCCATTCCCCCACTGATTAAAAAACTGCCGGCAGCCTGCTGGGCATGCCCAATTGTGATTCCGCCAAGTAACAGCAATAAACAAAGAGTGGGAATCAGTTTTTTTTTCATGAGGTGCCCCCGTTTAACGTTTCCAATCTTTTTTTAAGCCCCATCCATTCGTCCCTGAGCCGGGCAGCCTCCATAAAATTCAATTCTTTGGCGGCAGCCTCCATTCTCTTTTGGGTTTGTTTGATCAGCTTCTCCAATTTATCCTTGCTTAGGTACTGAATGATGGGATCTGCCGCTACATCCACTTCTTCAGGGTTATTTTCCACATATATTTTAGCGTTTCTTTTGCTGTCGGCCACCTTGGTCTGCCCCATGATCCGGTCGTGGGATTTAATGACCGTTTTTGGGGTAATGCCATGTGCTTCGTTGTATTCTTTTTGCCGGGCTCTTCGCCGATTGGTTTCATCGATGGCCAGCTGCATGCTTTCGGTGGTTTTATCGGCATACATGACCACTTTGCCATTTTCGTTTCGGGCGGCACGCCCTATGGTCTGCACCAAACTTCTTTCGTTCCTGAGGAAACCTTCCTTATCCGCATCAAGGATAGCTACCAGGGCTACCTCGGGAAGATCCAAACCCTCCCGCAGCAAATTCACGCCCACGAGTACATCAAAAATGCCCAATCTCAGCTCCCGCAAAATTTCCACCCGGTCAAGTGGTTTTACTTCTGAGTGAATGTACCTGGATTTGACCCCTACCTTGGCCAGGTATTTGTCCAATTCCTCAGCCATTCGCTTGGTAAGAGTGGTGACCAATACCCTGAAGCCATTTTTAATGGTTTGGTCAATTTCCTCCAAAAGGTCATCTATTTGATTCCCACTGGGCCTGACTTCGATCACCGGGTCCAGTAGTCCGGTGGGCCGGATGATCTGTTCCACCACCACCCCTTCGGATTTGGTTAGCTCATAGTCTGCAGGGGTTGCACTGACATAAATGACCTGATTAGTCAGTGACTCAAACTCATCAAATTTCAAAGGCCGGTTATCCAAAGCTGAAGGTAACCTAAAACCATAATCCACCAGGTTCATTTTCCTTGACCTGTCTCCACCCCACATGGCCCTTACCTGGGGCAGGGTGACATGACTTTCATCAATGACCAGCAGGAAATCATCCGGGAAATAATCCAAAAGACAAAAGGGTCTGGTGCCGGGTTGCCTGCGGTCAAAGTACCTGGAGTAATTCTCCACACCGGAGCAATACCCCAACTCACGAATCATTTCGAGATCAAATTCAGTCCGTTCTTTCAGCCTTTTTGCTTCCATCAATTTCATGTCTTTTTCAAAAAAACTAAGTTGTGAAACAAGGTCATCCTGAATTTCATGAATAGCGGTATCGATCACGTCCCTGCCTGTAACGAATAAATTGGCAGGAAAAATGGTGATAATTTTCTCATCTGAAATTTTTTTGCCACTTGCAGGATCTACTCGCTGAATGGCTTCTATTTCATCTCCCCAGAAAAAAAGCCGGTAGGCAAAATCCCCATAGGCCACAAATATATCCACGGTGTCGCCTTTAACCCTGAAGGTGCCCCGGGTAAAATCACCTGTAGCCCGGCTGTATAGTACTTCCACCAGTTTGAATAAAAGCTGGTTTCTGGGAATCCTGTCACCTTCCTGGATTTTGATGACATTTTTACCAAATTCCTCCGGGTTTCCTATACCGTAAATGCAGGAAACCGAAGCCACCACAATCACGTCCCTTCTGCCTGAAAGTAGTGCGGAAGTGGCGGAAAGGCGCAACTTTTCTATTTCTTCATTAATGGATAAATCTTTTTCAATGTAGGTTCCACTGGTAGGAATAAAGGCTTCCGGCTGATAGTAGTCGTAATAGCTGATAAAATACTCCACTGCATTTTCCGGGAAAAATTGTTTGAATTCCCCGTAAAGCTGGGCAGCCAATGTTTTGTTGTGGCTCAGGACCAATGTAGGCTTCTGTACCTCCTGGATTACATTGGCAATGGTAAACGTTTTGCCGGAACCTGTTACACCCAGTAGTACCTGCGCCGGCTCCCCGGAATTTACCCCCGATACCAGATTTTTGATGGCGGTAGGTTGGTCTCCTGTAGGTTCATAATCCGAAATGATATTAAAATCCATATAATTTTAATTTACTTAGATACAACGCCCATAAGGCAGGAAATAGTTTTCGGAATCAGGTACTTTTACCCAAACGATTGAATATGTTGAGGTTATAATACAAGAAATTGGTGCGTATAATAATGATGAGCAGTAGGGGAAGAATACTGGGATGAAAGGATTGGAAATTTAAAATCCAGATAACCAAAGCAAGATCAGCAAGGATCATGGCCCCCAGCAACAGTTTTCTTACCAAGGCCTGTTGGGAATTGAGGGCTAATTTTAGGGCCAGATAAAGGTGCAGGGGAAAGGCCCAGAAAATATTCCAGTTATTTTTAGTCTGAGAATGCTCTGTGAAAAACCAAAGAAAAACCAACAGTAGCCCCAACAAGCCCAAAACCGTAAACAGGCCAATATCAAAACCCAAATAAAGCCTTTTCCTTTTAAAGCCCAGAAAGGTGAGCAATACTGTGGCGATGGCCAACGCCCAAAAAACCATATAGGGGTTGAAAACACTCCAGTTTTGTGAGCCATCATCCGGAAATTCGTAAACGGTGTTGTTTTGGCTGACCAGGGGCCTTTCCGGGCCATCCCCGATGATGCTGGCACTTTCAAAGGCAGCCTCCAGATAATCCGGCAGAAACATTTTCTCTGTTTCATCGGCCTTCCGGTCGATTACAGCCCCCAAGGCAAGATCAATTCCCAGATCTGACCAGGGAAGGGGGTAAACATATTCATCTATGAGATTTCGAAAACTTTTTTCAGGCCCTTCCGCGCTCAGGTTCCACTTAAGGGAGGAACCCAGGACGGTTTCCATCATTTCCCTGATTCTGGTCGAACAGTTGTCAAAGAAAAAGTCATACCGGTACTTTCGGTTTTCAGGTCTGTAATTTTCCTGCAAAAATGCAACTATTGCTTTAGCCTGGTTATTGGAGAGGTTCAGTTCCTGTTCCCTGACGTTTCGTTTGAAATAATTGTATTCATAAAGGAATTGCTCTGTGGTGGTAAGTGACAATTGGTAATCCAGGGTCCTGCGGACAAACTTGACATAGAAAAAGGGTGTATTGAAATCAAATGTGCCATAATTGAAAACCAGATCTTGTCCTGAATCCAGTTCCCGTATTCGGATGGCACTGTGTCCAAAGGTAGAATACAGTTCATCTCCTGGATCACAGGTGAGCAGGCTGATTTTATATTGCTGTGCCTGGGAGGGTATCGCAGCTACCAGGAGCAAAAAAAGCCCCATGCTCATCATACAGGTTTTTAAGGAGGTAATGGGAGAAAAAGCAAGTTGCATAGGTGTATATCAGGTAAAACCATTTCGACAGGCCAAATTTACTGGTTTAATTCCGTTTTCCGATAAGGGTTTAAGTAAATCCTGTTTGGTAACTTTTACGTGAAAATATTGGTTTGAAACAAAAAAAATGAATTTTACATAAAAATATACGAATTACATACTTTGAATTTATTTGGGGAATAATTATTTTTATCATCTATTCATTTTTATTATGGATATTTTTTATAAAAAAAATTCCCTCAAAGACCTTCACTGGCTTTTATTGGCCAGGGCGGTTGCGGTGTTTGGCTTGTTGTTGGTATTAGTGCTTTCGGCAGAAGCGCAGATTCCCTTATCAACACTGAGCTATAAATCCAATCTGCCTGAAGGTGGTGTTGGTGACTGGGATGATCCTGGCAGCTGGCTGGTTTATGATGGCACGGGCTGGGTGGCTGCTGCCATTTCACCCAATAGGGATCACGATGTTTTCATAATCAAAAAAAATGAAATCAGATTGACGGGAAATGAAGAAGTCAATAACCTTTATTTATTTGGTGCAGCTGACGCTGGGAAAAAATTGAATCTTCAAAATTTCGATCTGGACATTTACGGGAGTCTCCATAGTTTTGATAGGGATGAAAATGACTTCATATTATATGGTAGTGCCTGGTTGGGAGACGATTGGATTTATCCTGAGGAGGGCAGGATTGTTTTCAAAGGCGATTCAAGAATTGTTGTGGATAGGAATTCCTGGAGCGGGCAAAACCTGGCTAGCAGGTATGCTGTGGTATTTGATCCAAATCCGGGTCAGGAACTCGTTGTAAACGCAGTGTTTAAAGCAAGCAGTTTTTTGATACAGAATGGTACAGTAAGACAAACTGTTAATACCGAAGGAACTCCTGCCTCATCCACCTTTTCTTTCACAACCGACGATGTATTTGGGACAGGAGATTTTGGGGAATTTCGAATTGCAGCAGGGGCAACGCTTATTTCAGAAGCTACCCGTGAGTTTAACCAATTGATTAGAAGGTCAGATACCAAACCCGCAAGCTCTTTTATCCTGGAGGAGGGGGCTAGCCTTGTGATGTTGGGAGAGGAACCCGTCATCGATGCGGTCAATGTGGTATTGGATGGTGATGTTTATTATAAAGCTGACGGGGCCTCACAGGAGTTTTTACAAGCCTCCATGGCCGACTCCCAATCAGATTTCCCGTACCAAAACCTTTATTTCGAGGGACTGGCTACCAAAAATCTTCCGGAGGAGCTTTCAGTTCAGGGGGATATGGAATATCTTTTCGGTGGGCAGGTCAATGGGCTAGACACCGAACTGCAACTGACGGGAAGCATGGATCAGGAATTGAAAGTGCCAGGATTGGAATTGTCCGGATTGTATTTGGATAAAGCATCGGGTACAGTGAATGTAAGACATAGGTTAACCATTTTTGATTCCTTCAGCCAGGTGGCTGGAACGGTAAATTTTCATGACCAGGATTTGACCCTTGATTTTGGGGCTACAGGAAGTTACAGCTACTCAGGAGGAAATTGGCTCAACCTGGGACAATTGCATTATGGAAACCTGCCCTTGTTTTTGGATGCCACAAATGCTACTTTCCCCATTTTTGATACGGTTTTTGATGCGCCAAGACATTTGTTGCTGGAAGGTAATTTATCCACCCCCGGACAGACTATGGAAATCAGTTTTACGGAAGCTCCCGGGGTGACTTACGATCCTGAATTCTCTGATGGTGGGGAAGTGGTTGTGTATCATTTAAACAGCTTTTTTCAGCTTAATGGGATCGGCGCTGATACCGATCAGCTAAGTGCCTGGATACTTGCCGAGGATCTGGCGGTACAGGATATCAATCACCTTCGGATAGTGGGGGCAGGTGAGCAAGCCATTGGAAACCACGTGCCCGCCTCACTTAAAGGTGGCATGCTATGGGCCGGCAGGGTTTTTGACTTTGATGAGACTCAAAGTAGTTTTCTTACTATTGGAAGCATTAGCGAATTAAGCGTATTGCCGGTCGAATGGTTGGATTTTGAGGCCACTTTGTTAGGAGACAGGGTAAGGCTTACCTGGAAGAGTACATCTGAAAGTTTGATTGATTACACCATCTCAAGAACCAATGGGGAAAAACCTGAATTTTTCCCTATCGGTGATATTCAGGAAAGCCGATACGGAATTACAATCACATTCGAAGACCTTTCTTTTCCCAAACATCAGCCATATTGGTACTATCAGGTGTTGGCAAAAGAAGGCCAGGCTGAAGTCAGTTATAGCCCGGTGCTCAGGGTTTCCAACCCCTTTTATTCCGGACAAAATCCTAAAATATATCCTAACCCCTATTACTCAGGTTCTGTACAAATTAATTTTGGCAATTGGAATTCAGGGGACATTACCAGTTTGAAGATATGGAACATGAAAGGAGTCAATCACCAAAGCCTTGATTTTCAACAAAATTTTAATCCGCTTATTTTAGAAAAACATTTGAAATTGCTCCCTTCCGGAACCTACCTGATTCAACTGGAGGGCTCAGGCAAAGCATATACCCTTAAATGGCAAAAGAACAACCAATAAAATTAATTCCCAGGTTTTTCAGTACCGAATAGGCATTTAGCAGAATATGCTGTAATTTTTGGATTCATTTTGAATTCATGATGACTATTATATTTGTCGCCCTCAGTATTCTATTGCTGGTTTTGATGATCGTTTGGATTAAGGTGGAGCCTTTTATCGCCTTTTTGATTACTTCCATCATAGCCGGATTATTTTTGGGAATTCCCATGGAAACCATAGCCACTTCCATTCAAGACGGCATAGGGGACCTGATGGGGGCCCTGGTAATCGTCATTACCCTGGGTGCCATGTTGGGTAAAATTGTGGCTGACAGCGGGGCTGCCCAAAGGATAGCCCTTTTTCTCATGAAACAATTTGGGGAGCGGAGGGTACACTGGGCCATAGCTTTAACCGCTTTTATTGTTGGTATACCCTTATTTTTCAATGTGGGTTTTGTATTACTCGTACCTCTTGTTTTCTCCGTCTCCTACCAATATAAAATTCCGGCCATGGCAATAGGTATTCCCATGTTGGCGGCTCTTTCTGTAACCCATGGTTTATTACCACCTCATCCGGGACCGGTTGCTTTGGTGGCACAGTTTAACGCAGATATGGGAACCACACTGATTTATGGTTTTATCCTGGCCATACCCATAGTGATTTTAGCGGGCCCGCTTTTGGGAAAATGGCCTTATTTTCAAACCATGAAGGTGAAGCCTCTGGAGGTTTTTAGTGCCAAACCCAAGCCGGTTGAAGAACTGCCGGGTTTGTTAAACAGTCTTTTCACGGCTTTGCTTCCCGTATTTTTGCTCATTACTTTATCCCTGGTTAAATTAAACGTTGCCGAAGAAAGCTGGGGTTTCGATTTTATGGTATTTATTGGTAATCCGAATGTAGTGATGTTGGTTTCCCTAATCTGGGCCACTTTTAGCCTGGGGATAATAAAGGGAGTTAAGATCACCAAAATCATGGAGGGATATTCTGGAGCAGTGAAGGATATCGCATTGATCCTGTTGATCATTGCCGGAGCCGGGGCGTATAAGGAAATTTTGGTGGATAGCGGGGTAAGCAGTCAGATAGGAACTTCCCTGGAAGTTTTACCCGTAAATCCTTTATTGCTGGGTTGGTTGATTGCTGCGGTTATCCGGGTATCTGTTGGATCGGCCACTGTGGCGGCATTGACAGCTGCCGGCATAATCGCCCCTCTGGTTACTTCAGGGCAGTCCGATCCTGAGTTAATGGTATTGGCTATTGGAAGTGGAAGCCTGATATTCTCCCATGTTAATGATGGAGGTTTTTGGTTGGTCAAGGAATATTTTAATTTGAGTATCAAGCAGACTTTTTTATCCTGGACTTTGTTGGAAACAATTGTTTCCATGCTGGGATTAGCAGGAGTTTTGATAATGGATTTGTTTGTTTCATAATTTTCATAAAAAATTTTAGATATGTCAGCAGAAGGAAAGTTAAAAGAAATGGGATTGGTTTTACCCCCTGCTCCGCCTCCCGGGGGCGTTTACCGGCCTGTAATCATTACTGGTAATTTACTCTACCTTTCAGGACACGGACCTGTTCGTGAAGATGGTAGCCTTATCAAAGGAAAGGTAGGAATAGATCTGGATAAGGATCAGGGTAAGGACGCCGCCAGACAGGTGGCACTGACCATGCTGTCTACCCTGCAGGCCCAGCTGGGTAGTATCAATAAAGTAAAGCGGGTAATCAAGGTATTGGGAATGGTCAACAGTAGCTTGGATTTTGAGGAGCATCCCTATGTTATCAATGGCTGCTCGGAACTTTTCAGGGATATCTGGGGAGAGGAAAATGGCATTGGATCCAGGAGTGCTGTGGGTTTTGGTTCCTTGCCAGGAAATATTGCGGTTGAAATTGAAGCTACCTTTGAATTAAATCAATAAATCCCATGAGCGAAAAATGGTACGCACTCAATCATCCTGAAAACATTGATAGTCCGGCCCTTTTGGTATATCAGGACAGGGCACGGGAGAATATACAAAGAGCCATTGATGTGGCAGGTTCTCCGGATCGCTTGAGACCACATGTGAAAACAAATAAATCCATAGAAGCCTGCCGGATGATGATGGAGGCTGGAATAAAAGCCTTCAAAGGAGCTACAATAGCGGAAATTGAGATGTTAACCCTGGCAGGTGCCCGGGATATACTATTGGCCTATCAGCCAGTAGGACCAAAAATTGACAGGTTTTTAAATCTGGTAAAAAGTCATCCGGATATACAATTCCATTGTTTGACAGACAATGAACAGGCAGCTAAGGCAATCGATTTAAAAGCCCGGGAAAAGGGGCTGGAAGTGTCGGTTTACATTGACCTGAATGCGGGAACTAACCGAACCGGGGTAAGTCCGGGTGAAAAGGCGGAAATACTTTTTAAGGCCATTAGGCTCCTGAAAGGTTTGCGCATTACAGGATTTCACCTTTATGACGGGCATTTGAGAAATCCCGTATTCGATATTCGAAAAAAGGAATGCGATGCAGGTTTTGAACCCATATCCGCCATGCGGAAGCGTTTGGAGGAAGATCATGGTCTTTCATTGGAAATCATTGCAGGGGGTACCACTACTTTTCCTATTCATGCGAAAAGAGAAAGGGTGACCTGTGGTCCGGGAACCTTCATTTACTGGGACGATGGCTATGCAGCAACCCTTCCGGAACAGGAATTTTTGTTTGCGGCACTGCTAATCAGCAGAGTGGTTTCTTTTCCTGCTGAAAACCTGATCTGCGTGGATCTTGGGCATAAGGCCATCGCTTCTGAAAACCCGCTGGATAAAAGGATCCGATTTATCAATGCCAATGACCTGACAGCGGTGAGCCAAAGTGAGGAGCACCTTGTTTTACAGACTTCTCCGGAGCATGATTATCAGATTGGGGATGTATTTTATGGTGTTCCTTATCACATCTGTCCTACTGTTGCCTTGCATCAGGAAGCTGTGGTTATCCGGGATGGTGATGAAGTGGGCAGGTGGAAGACCATTTCCCGGGACCGGAAAATTTCAATTTAATGTTTTCAATCAAGTAAAGAAACGATTCATGTTTACAATAGATGCCCACCTTGACCTCAGTATGAATGCGCTGGAGTGGAACAGGGATTTGACGCTTTCGGTAAAGGAAATCAATGCCAGAGAGGAAGGATTAACAGATAAACCTGACAGGGGAAATGCCACGGTTTCATTGCCTGCTTTGAGGGAGGCAAGCATTGGGATGGTGGTGGCTACCCAAATTGCCAGGTATGTGGCTCCCGGCAATCCTTTACCAGGATGGCATAGTCCGGAGCAGGCATGGGCCCAGACGCAGGGGCAATTGGCCTGGTATGAAGCCATGCAAGAAAAGGGGGAGATGATTCAGATCAGGGATAGGGAAAGCCTGGAGGCTCACATCAGCCTTTGGCAAAATGGGGAGTCTCAGGAAAAAAGGCCCATTGGTTATATGCTATCTTTAGAAGGGGCAGATTCCATCATCAATTTGAGCTACCTGGAAAAATCCTATGAAAAAGGTTTGAGAGCCCTGGGACCTGCGCATTATGGTCCCGGGAGGTATGCCCAGGGTACAGATGCCTCCGGGCCTCTCGGGCCTAAAGGAAGGGACTTGCTAAAGGAAATGGAACGCTTGAATATAATATTAGATGCTACCCATTTGTGTGATGAAAGTTTTTGGGAAGCCTTGGATCATTTTAACGGGCCCGTTTGGGCGAGTCACAATAATTGCAGGGCCCTGGTTAATCATAACAGGCAATTTAGTGATGAGCAATTGAAGGAATTGATCAATAGGGGTGCGGTAATTGGAGGTGCTTTGGATGCGTGGATGATGGTACCCAATTGGATAAAAGGTGTATCCATGCCCAGAGAAATGAATTGTGATCTGGAAAAGGTAATCGACCATATGGACCATATTTGTCAAATTGCCGGTAATGCCAGGCATATTGGCATTGGTACCGACCTGGATGGAGCCTATGGCAGGGAGCAAAGTCCCTACGATCTGGAAACCATTGCGGATATAAGCCGCATTCCGGGAATGCTGGAAAAACGGGGCTATGGCGAAGAAGATATTCGTTTGGTGATGCATGGTAACTGGCTAAGGTTCCTAAGAAAGGCCTGGTCAGTATAGTTTGTTAACGAAATAGAATTAAAATTAAACAAAAAGTATAAATAGAGAGAAAGTCGCAACAACCAAAAAACCCCTTTTAAATATCTTAAAAGGGGTTTTTTGGTTGTTACCATAAAGTGTAGGGTTTTATTGTTTAATAAAAAATTAAAAAAACTACACAAAATGTTTGTTTTATTGTTTAACAAATATTAGCTTTGATTAAACAAAAAACAAAAACCATGACGACACTTGAATTTAGCTACTCCTTAAATAAGTTAAGTAAAACTTTAAAGCCTTTTGCCTTGAAATTAACCAGAGACATGGATGATGCCAATGATCTTTTACAGGATACCATGGTCAAGGCTTTTACAAACAAAGACAAGTTTGCCGAAGGCACCAATCTTAAAGCATGGTTGTATACCATTATGAAAAATACTTTTATTACCAATTATCAAAGAATGGTGCGTAGGGGTACTTTTGTGGATACTTCCGATAACTTACACTTTATCAATTCGGGATCAGTGGTCATTGAAAATGATGCGTTTGGTGAATTTGCCATGAAAGACATCACAAGAGCCATAGATAATCTGGATAGCGTGTATAAAACACCATTTATGATGCATTATAAGGGTTTCAAATATCATGAGATTGCTGAGAAATTGGATATTCCGATAGGAACGGTAAAAAACAGAATTCATATTGCACGCAAACTATTAAAAGACGAACTTCAGGTGTACATTACCAAAAATTAAAAAATGATACATCGCAAAGTTGTAGTTATTGGTTCGGGTTTTGCCGGATTATCTACAGCCACTCACCTGGCAGTTGAAGGCCAGGAAGTACTGTTATTGGAAAAAAACAACACCCTTGGTGGAAGGGCGAGAATGTTCGAGGCCGAGGGTTTTACTTTTGATATGGGGCCTAGTTGGTATTGGATGCCGGATGTATTTGACAGGTATTTCAATAAATTTGGCAAAAAGACCAGCGACTATTATGACCTTATAAGGCTAGACCCCTCTTATGCCGTGATTTTTGGTAAAGACGACTTCATGGATATTCCGGCCAATCTTGATGAATTGAAAAAATTGTTTGAAGGCCTGGAGCCGGGATCTGGTAAGCGGCTGGATGATTTTTTAAATCAGGCAGCTTATAAATACCAGAAGGGAATCCATGATTTGGTGCATCGCCCCAGTCTTTCATTGATGGAATTTGCAGATTTCTCTTTGTTAAAGGATCTTTTCAAAATGGATATTTTCCAATCCATGTCCAGGCATATCAGAAAATATTTTTCCCATGATAAAATCATCAGGTTAATGGAGTTTCCGGTGTTGTTCCTTGGAGAAACAGCTCAAAGGATTCCGGCTTTATACAGCCTCATGAATTATGCGGACATAGCTTTAGGAACCTGGTATCCAATGGGTGGCATGCATAAAATTATTGAAGGAATGGTGTCCTTAGCCGAGGAAAAGGGAGTTCAAATACGCACCAATGCAGAAGTAAGTCAGATTGTTGGCAGTGAGAGAGAAGCAAAGCATCTTGTATTATCCAATGGTGAGATCATTAACTTTGATTTTTTAATTGCCGGCGCAGACTACCAACATGTCGATAAAAGACTGTTGCCACCTAAATACAGTAATTACTCCGATGATTATTGGGACAAACAAACTTTGGCTCCCTCATCATTGCTTTTTTATCTGGGTATCAATAAAAAGTTGAAAAATCTTCGTCACCATAATCTCTTCTTTGATGAACCTTTGGGGCCTCACGCCGATGCCATCTACAGAAATCCCAAATGGCCGGAAAAACCTTTGTTTTACGTTTCAGCACCCTCTCAGACAGATCCTGCAGTTGCTCCTGAAGGAATGGAAAACCTTTTTATCCTGATCCCTCTGGCACCCGGACTGGAAGATGAAGCCTCGATAAGAGAGCACTATTTTGACAAGGTAATGGACAGGTTGGAAAAACTCACTGAGCAGTCTGTCAGAGACCATATTGTCTACAAAAAATCTTATGCGCATAGCGATTTTAAGAAAGACTACCATGCATTTAAAGGGAATGCCTATGGTTTGGCCAACACCCTCATGCAGACGGCAATTTTAAAGCCCTCTTTAAAAAATAAAAAGCTTAAAAATTTATTTTACACAGGGCAGCTGACTGTCCCTGGCCCTGGTGTACCCCCCTCCTTGATATCAGGGGAGGTAGTAGCCAATGAAGTCATGAAGTCCATAAAAAAAATCTAAATAATTTCCATAAATTGAGCATGTTATGATTGATCAACAAAAACTTTTTGATGACACTGCGCTGGAATGTAGCAAAATAATAACCCAAAGGTATAGTACTTCCTTTACCCTGGGAATAAGGACCTTGCATCAAAAGTTTCACATGCCTATTTATGCCATTTATGGTTTTGTGCGCTATGCAGATGAAATTGTTGATACATTTCATGACAAAGACAAGCAGGGATTACTGAAAGCTTTTACCCAAGACACCTACAAAGCCATAGAAGAAGGAATAAGTTTGAATCCCGTACTCCATGCCTTTCAGCTGATCGTCAATCGATACCACATTGAACGTCCGTTGATTGCCGCATTTTTGAAAAGTATGGAGATGGATCTAGACTTTACTACGTATAACGACTCCAGGTACAAGGAGTATATTTACGGCAGCGCAGAAGTGGTGGGCTTGATGTGTCTAAAAGTTTTTTGTGAAGGAGATGAAAAGGAATACGATAGACTAAAGCATGCAGCCTGCAAATTGGGTTCTGCTTTTCAAAAAGTTAATTTCTTAAGAGACTTGAAAAGCGATTATGAAGACAGGGGCAGGGTTTATTTTCCTGGTGTGGATTTCAGGACATTCGACCAGACCATAAAATCCGAGATCGAAGCGGATATTGAGCAGGATTTTGAAGAGGCACTGATAGGTATACGGCAATTGCCCAAAGGAGCCATGTTTGGAGTCAAAATCGCTTACCTGTATTACCGGAAGTTATTTCAGAAAATTAAAAATCTTTCACCCGAAATCATCACTCAAAAGCGCATTAGAATTCCAAATTCCAGGAAGATGATGCTTCTTGCAGGTACCTATTTGGGTTACAAAACAGGGTTAGGATAAATGAAAGAGGAATATTACTATTTGGGATTAATGGTTTTCACCATTTTGTATCCGCTGAGTCAATCCTTCGAACACAGAATCAAATATTATAAGAAATGGCCCGCTCTGTGGCCTGCTACCCTCTTTACCGCATTGGTTTATATTATTTGGGACCACTGGTTTACAGTGCAGGGGGTTTGGTGGTTCAATGAACGTTATATTTTAGGCGTTTATCTTTTCGATTTACCTGTTGAAGAGATTTCTTTTTTCTTTATAGTCCCATTCGCCTGTATTTTCATTTACGAAGTATTGATTTATTTCTTTCCCAAAGACTGGTTGCAACCATTGGGAAAGCCCATGGTTTACATACTCGTACCGGCACTGCTTATTCTGGGATTGATATCCTGGGATAAATTGTACACTGCCTTTAATTTTATTTTCTCATCTCTGATTCTGTTGATTCATTTTCTTATCTTTAAGGATAAGCTGCTGGGGAGATTTCTGTTTGGATATCTGATCACATTGATTCCATTCATGCTGGTTAATGGAGTACTTACCGGATCCTGGTTGGATGAACCGATTGTAGGCTATAATAATGAAGAGAATTTAGGCATCAGGCTAGGAACTGTCCCTATAGAGGATAGTGTTTATTTATTGGGTATGTTGCTATTGAATATCAGTATTTATGAAAAGTTACTCAATCGGAAAACATTTGATCGAAAGCCTGGTTTATAGTTTATGTTAAATTTGGATGTACATATTGACCAACATTCCGGTTTCTGTTTTGGCGTGGTTTATGCGATAGAAATGGCTGAGGAGATTTTAGACGACGAAGGTCACTTGTATTGTCTGGGGGATATTGTGCACAATGATGAAGAGGTAAAAAGACTGACACAAAAAGGACTGATCATCATTGACCATGAATCTCTCAAGACGCTTAATAACGAGAAAGTTCTAATCAGGGCCCATGGAGAGCCACCTTCCACCTATGAATTGGCAATAAAGAATAATCTCACACTGGTAGATGCAAGTTGTCCGGTAGTATTAAAATTGCAGAACAGAATAAAAAATTCCTACGATAAAGAAGAAAATATTTACATCTACGGCAAACATGGGCATGCTGAAGTCATTGGTTTAATGGGGCAAACCAGTAATAAAGCGATAGTTTTCCAGGATATTAGTGAACTGGATATTCCCTCCCTCCCCAAAAACATTACGCTTTACAGCCAAACTACAAAAAGTACGGACAAGTTTTATGAGATTAATGAAATCCTTAAGGAAAACGGCATTACCGTAAATTCCAACGATACGATTTGTAGGCAAGTCTCCAACCGGGACAAGGAATTAAGGGAATTTGCCTCAAAATTTGACCATATAATTTTTGTAAGTGGTACCAAATCCTCCAATGGTAAGGTTCTTTTCAATGTATGTAAAGAAAAAAATCCTCAAACTTACTTCGTATCCAGTCCGGAGGAAGTTTATCCGGACTGGTTTTCCGAGGGACAGAGTGTAGGTATTTGCGGAGCGACCTCCACCCCCATGTGGTTAATGGAAAGAGTACAGGACAGGTTAAGAGATTTTTGAATGATTTAAATTTCTAATTTGTTCCTTATCAATGATGGATGTTTACCAAAAGCAAAGGTTAGGAAATAATATTGATCCGAAAGGATTGCTTATAGCCACAGCTATAATATTGTTATGGGTTTCTTCTCTTGTTTTTTTACTTTATCTCCCTGTTGATTTTAAAAATCCTGTAGTTTATTTAGGTGTATTACTGCAAACCCACCTGTACACGGGCTTGTTCATTACTGCTCATGATGCCATGCATGGAGTGGTTTCCACCAACAGAAAATTGAATCATGCCATTGGCTGGTTGGCTGCCATTTTGTTTTCTTACAATTTCTATTGGAGGTTATTTCCCAATCACCACAAACACCACAGGCATGTGGCCACCGATGAAGACCCGGATTACCATGCCTCAAATCGGTTTCTTTCCTGGTATTTCAGTTTTATTTCTAATTATGTAAATATCTGGCAAATCCTCTTAATGGCAGGTACGTATAATCTGCTTAAATTATTTTTTCCCGTTTCAAATTTGGTCTTATTCTGGATGGTGCCAGCCGTACTCTCTACCTTGCAGCTATTTTATTTTGGCACTTATCTGCCACACAAGGGAACTCACGATAACAAACACCATTCAGGCACAATGACATCAAATCATGTATGGGCTTTTTTGTCTTGTTATTTTTTTGGTTATCACTTTGAGCACCATGAAGCGCCAAATACTCCCTGGTGGAGACTGTGGAGAACAAAAAAGAATTTATAGCGATAAAATTACCGTTTATTGACAAACATTTTTGCTTCATTTTGATTATGCTTAATAAAAATACTATTTCATGAGAAATCATTTATTGTTGCTGGTCTTATTTTTTGGGATCCACTTGACACAGGCCCAGGATGGAGTTATTCAGGGTAAAATCACCAATCCTATTAACAACAACCCCATTCCCTTTGCCAATGTGATCGTACAGGGTCTGGAGACGGGGGCGGTTTCCGACGAGGAAGGTAATTACTCCATTACTGGAATCGAGCCTGGCCTTTATAATGTGAAGGCATCTTTTGTAGGATTTAAATCAAAAACTTTTTACGAGGTACAAGTAGGTAGGGCCAGGCCTGTGCAGTTGGATTTTGAACTCGAAGAAGATGCCTCCAATTTGGAAGAGGTGGTTGTCGATTCTGAATTTTCCAGGTCAGAGGAAACGCCATTGTCTGCAAGGAAACTAAACGCGAATGAAATAGAACGCTATCCGGGTGGGAATAGGGATATCAGCAGGGTGATTCAGTCATTACCCGGAGTAGCAAGTACTGCCAGTTTTAGAAATGATATCATTATCAGAGGAGGGGCTCCCAGCGAAAACAAATTTTTTATCGATGAAATCGAGGTACCTGTCATCAATCACTTTGCTACTCAGGGCTCATCAGGGGGGCCTGTGGGTATTTTGAATGTAAACCTGATAAAAAATGTAGAGGTGATCAGTGGTGGCTTTCCCGCTAACAGGATGAATTCCCTGAGTTCCTTTTTTGAATTTCAATTAAAAGATGGCCGGAGAGATAAGATGTTTACCCAGGTTACGGTGGGCGCCAGCGAATTGACCCTATCCAACGAAGGTCCGATAGGAGAGAATACTACTTATATTTTTTCTGCCAGGAGGTCTTATTTACAGGGTCTTTTTCGGCTGTTGGGACTTCCTTTTCTACCCACTTTTAATGACTTTACTTTCAAAACCAAGACAAAGATCAATGATAAGACAGAACTGACAGTTCTCGGAGTGGGAGCGATTGATCAGTTCTCACTGAATTTTGATGTTCCGGATGAGGAAAATACAGAGGAAAGGGAAAACAGGCTTTACCTTTTGGATAATCTCCCCATTTCCACCCAATGGAATTATGCTACCGGAGTGAAATTAAAGCGGTTTCGGGAAAACGGATTCTGGACATTTGTACTTAGCAGGAATATGTTAAATAACAGGTCCTATAAGTATTCCCAAAATGATGATTCCCGGGAAGAAAACCTCTTGTTTGACTACCTCTCTCAGGAGAGTGAGAATAAATTCCGTGCCGAAAACAGTATTTTTAAAGATGGTTTAACTTTTCAATATGGCGTGAATTATGAGTTTAGCCGATACCTGATAGAAAATTTTGACCGGCAGGTTTTGGTTGATGAGGGGCAGGAATTAAATATTTCATCCATTTCACTTTTCAATAGTTATGGGGCATTTGCCATGGCAAGTAAGAAATATTTGGATGAGCGGTTGTTGGTCAATGCGGGTTTACGCATGGACGGAAGCGATTTTGGGGAAACAGCCAGTAATCCTTTGAATCAACTAAGCCCCAGGTTTTCTACCAGTTATCAACTGAATGATAACCTTTTCTGGAACGCCAATGCGGGTATTTACTACCAAAAGCCCCCCTATACCGTCCTGGGTTTTCAAAATAATGAAGGGGCTTTCATCAATCAGGAAAATGATGTTCGCTTTATCCGGGCTACCCATTTAATTTCAGGTTTTGAATGGCAGTTTCCGGCAAAAAACAGGAAAGTCTCTGCGGAAGTTTTTTATAAAAAATACGGTAATTATCCCAGTTCCATCAGGAACGGGATAGCATTATCAAATTTGGGTGCGGATTTTGGCGTAATCGGAAATGAACCGGTGAATTCTGATGCGGAAGGTAGGGCCTATGGTTTGGAATTATTGGCCCAACAACGGCTGTTCAATGATTTTTATGGCATTGCTGCGCTGACTTTGGTGAGGAGTGAGTTTACCAATCCAAATACAGGTTATCTGCCATCTTCCTGGGATAACAGGTTTATAGTAAGTCTTACGGCGGGTAAGCGATTGCCTAAAGATTGGGAAATTGGGGGTAGATGGAGATTTTTGGGAGGTACACCTTATACTCCTTATGATTTTCAGGCATCCTCTTTAAGAAGCAATTGGGACTTATTTAATAGAGGACGATTTGATTTTACCCGTATCAATGCCGAGCGACTCAAAAGTTTTCACCAGTTGGATCTTCGGGTAGACAAAAAATACTTTTTTGATAAATGGAGTTTGAACTGGTATTTTGATATACAGAATGCCTATAATTTTCAAGCTGAACAGCAGGCAGATCTGGTGCCGCAGCGGAATGACCAGGATGAATTGGTGGTAGACCCGGAAGATCCAAGTCGCTACCTTTTGCGCGAAGTTCCTAATCCGGCCGGTACAGTTTTACCAACAATTGGTCTGATTGTAGAATTTTAAACCTACAATGTAGTATCTTCGGGCCTTGATGAAGAAATTTTACCTCTTTATTTTGGCCTGGATTCCTTTCTTTATTGTGCCTGTCGCCTCTCAGGATATACAAGGTTCAGACAGCCTTCAAGTTAAAACCAATACAGTAGACAAACTTTTTGGTTTGGCTGACAGGGTGGTAGAGGCTTTGAGTACTGATACCTGGACTTTTATTCCGGCATTGACCTATTCCCCCGAAACCAGCCTGGGCGTAGGTGGGAGGGCAGTGAAGATTTTCCGTACCAGTCAGGGGGAATTGACTGAAACCAGGCCTTCTTCCCTACCTCTGACTTTGCTATATACCCTAAATCACCAATTGATTCTCACAGGGGAATTGGAACTTTGGATGAATGAAAACAAGTCATTTTTAAATAGCAGGATAGCTTTTTCAGATTATCCCTTTCAATTTTCCGGTATAGGGAATGAAATTACAACAGCTGAATATTATGCTACCAGATATTTTTATTTTCATCTCTATTATGAAAAAATGCTTGGAAAAGGAATTTATCTTGGGCCCAGGTATGAATTCAGGGTTGATGACATTTATGATAAAACACCGGGAGGATTGCTGGAAGCAGGAAATATACCCGGAAGTAATGGGCAGCGGTTGTCGGGTTTGGGCCTGGCCTTGAATATTGACAGAAGGGATAATATTTTTCAGCCTGGCAGTGGCGTATATCACCAGATATCATGGATGAAGTTTCATTCTTTTTTTGGCAGTAATTTTGATTTTAGCCAATGGATTTTAGATTTCAGGAAATATTGGCCCATCAAAGAGAGGCAGGTACTTGTGGGGCAAGCGAGATTTAGTTTTACGCAAGGGAAGGCTCCCTTTCAACATCTTTCTTTGATAGGGGGCAGTGACCTGATGAGGGGGTATTTTGAAGGCAGGTACCGGGACAAGCATGCGATGGTTTACCAGTTGGAATGGAGGTTTCCGGTCTACCAAAAGCTTAAAATGGTTGGATTCGGAAGCATTGGTCAGGTAGGTCGCAGTCTGAAAGAATTTGGTGTTAATCCCAATCTGAGATTTGCAGGTGGGGTAGGTTTTAGGTACAGACTGAATGACGAAGGGCTTCATTTGAGAATTGATTTTGCATATGGGGACCAGGCTGCTTTTTATTTTGGACTTAATGAAGTGATCTGAATTGTTATGTTTGTAATTTACCGAGGTAATCATGGATATAAATGCACTAAACAAACTGTTTGGAAACATGGATATTTATTTATTGGACCAATTGCTGAAGGGCCGGTTCAATAAGGAAATGATCATTCTGGATTCCGGTTGCGGGGAAGGAAGAAATACACATTACTTTATTCAGCAGGGGTATAAAATCCTCGGTACTGACAGGAATCCTACGGCCATTAATATGGCAAGAATTACCGCAAAAACCCTCGATCCCACCTTTGATCCGGAGCGTTTTCAGGTAGCCAATGTGGAGGAGCTTCCTTTCCATGATGGTGCTGTAAATGCCATTATAAGCAGTGCGGTGATGCATTTTGCCGATGACCTGACACATTTTATGGCCATGATGCAGGAACAAATGCGTGTGCTGGCACAAGGAGGATTGTTTTGGTTAAGAATGTGTACCGATGCAGGGGGCTGTTTTTCACTGGGTACTGAAGTGCAACAAAAACAACAGCTTCCTGACGGTACGGAGCGTTTTATTCTCACAGAAGACTTGACCTGTACCATCATGCAACAATTCCGGTTGATACCTTTAGAACCAATGAAATCCGTAATAGTACACGGACAAAGGGCTATGGGGGTCTTTATGTTCCAAAAGGATTAACACCAATAAATATGTGGGAATTTATGGTGATACAAATGGACTTACAATACGCCCTTGAACTGATCGGCACCTATTTTTTTGCCATTTCCGGTGCGCTGGCTGTTCAGGATAGGGAACACGATTTGTTTGGAGCTGGTTTTACCGGTTTTATTACTGCTATCGGAGGAGGCAGTCTAAGGGATATTTTGTTGGGAGCTTATCCCTTGGTGTGGATTGGGAATGTGAATTTTTTATATGCCATATTTGCCGGGCTGATCACTACTTTTCTTTTCTCATCGGTAGTAGGAAGACTCAGAAAAACGTTTTTTTTATTCGATACCCTTGGTATTGCTTTTTTCACCATTTTAGGGGTGGAAAAATCTTTGCTTTTAGGTTTCAGGCCAGAAGTAGCAGCGATCATGGGCATGTTCAGTGCAGTTATGGGAGGGGTAATCAGGGATACCCTGACCAACGTGATGCCTATTTTATTCAGGAAAGAGGTATATGCCTCTGCCTGTTTGGCTGGGGCAGTATTGTATTTGGGGCTGGATTATTTTGGTCTGGGAAGAAACATCAATTTATTATCCTCCATCGCCCTGATCATTTTGATCAGACTCATTGCTGTAAGATTCAAACTTAGCTTACCTACCCTGAAATGAAAAGTGGAAGGATAAAATGACAAGCGGCAGGGGTAAATTTTAATCAAATAGGGTATATCTTTAAAGGTACAATCAAACTTAATTAATTTTATGCAAATCAATATTTTTCAAAGTAGTAAAGAACTTCACCAGGCTATAGCAAACAAGATTATCCAAACGGTAAAAACCAAGCCAGACAGCGTATTGGGTTTGTCTACCGGTAGTTCTCCAGTGGAAACCTACACCTTACTTGTCAGGGACCACAAAGAAAATGGGACAGATTATCACAGGATAGTGACATTTAATTTGGATGAATATGTAGGATTGAAAGGAAGTCACCAGCAAAGCTATCGCTACTTTATGAATAGCCATTTGTTTAACCAGCTCAATATTCCCCTGGAGCAGACACATGTGCCGATAGGTGTTGGAGATTTGGAATCCAATTGTGAGGAATATGAGCGCCAAATCCAGGCTGCAGGCGGGATTGATTTGCAATTGTTGGGTATAGGAATCAATGGACATATTGGTTTCAATGAGCCGGGAACTTCATTTGAAACCAGCACTCATGTGGCACCGCTATTAAAGGAGACCATTGAAGCCAATGGTCGTTTTTTTGAAACAACGGAAGAAGTACCCTCAAAAGCAGTGACAATGGGAATTAAAACCATCATGGAGACCAGGGAAATTATTCTTCTGGCCTATGGCAGCCATAAGGCAGCAGCCGTCAGGGACATGGTGAATGGGACGGTTACGGAGGCGGTTCCTGCCAGCATACTCCAAAAGCATGAGCATGTAACATTGTATTTGGATGAGGAAGCTGCGGCCTTGTTGCAATAGGTGATTGGGAGGAAGGGCGATAGGTGTCTAGTCCCTATGGGTGGGCTGGTTCATGATCAGGTTACGGAGGTGAATTTTAAAAACGGTACCTTTCCCTACCTCACTTTCAATTTTGATTTTACCATCATTGGCCCGGATTTGCTCTCTGACCAGGTATAGGCCCAATCCCTTTCCTTCCACGTGGTTATGAAACCTTTGGTAAAGACCAAAAATACGATCCCCATACCTTTCCAGATCAAGCCCAATGCCATTGTCTTCAAACCTGATCACGCAATAATTTTTCTCTTTATAAGTAGAAATCCAAACTTCAGGGGGCCTGTCAGGATGCCTGTATTTTACAGCATTGGTCATAAAATTCATGAAAAAATTTTCTAAATGGGCATAGACATAATTCATTACTTCCAAACCGGAAAAATCCTTGTGAATCTTTATCCCTGATTCTTTCAACTGGTTAAAAAGGCTTTTTTCGACATTGTTAAGCAGCATTTTGAAATCTATCGGCTCTACTTTCGGGATTTTTTGTTTTTTGATGGAAACCACTTCGATCAGGTCTTGCAAGGTTGCGTCCAGAAGATTGGTGGAGATTTTTAAATTTTCCAAAACTTCCTTGTTTTCGGGGTCCGCAGGATCCTCTTCATTAAACAGATCAATCAAAAGGGAAATGTTGACTATTGGAGCACGTAAATTATGGGATACGATATAGGCAAAGCGCAGCAGCTCTTCATTGTGTGATTTTAAATCTTTGATCAGCTTTTCTCTTTCCGCTTCCAGTTTTTTAGCTTCAGTGATGTTTTGTTTTACCAAAAGAATCCGGTCTGTCACCTGGGAATGATTCGTCAATGGAACACCTATTTTTAGAAACCTTTGTTGGTTGGCTTCAATTTCGTAGGATACTGTTTTTCCCTGTAAGATTTTTTCCAGGTTTTTTTTGGTAATGGCTAAATTTTCACCGGAATATTGGTCCAGATGATTGGTTCCAAACAGTTTTTTTGGGTCTGTATTGGACAGTCTGTACTCCTCTCCGTCAGTAAAGATATAGTTAAAAGATTTGTCAAGTACATCGATCGTGCCTCTGGGAAAATTTTCCGCAATGCTTCTGTACAGTTGCTCGGATGCGATCAATTTCTTTTCAGAATGCGTCCTGTCGGTAATATCATCGACAAAAACCACATAGGTAACTTTGTTTTTCCTTCCGTATTTTATTCGGGTAAAGGAAATCTTGAGCTCCTTAAAGTCCTCCTCGCCATGGGGAAGTAAGTAGTATGCTGTATTTTTTTCTGATTTAGAGAATTGGGTGATAACCTCTTGCAAACTATGTTTTTTTCCATCTTTGATCAACATGGTTTCCATCAGATTATCCTTTTTTTTCAGATTAAAAACCGGCAGTGTCTTGTTGTTGATCAGCGTGGTCTCAAATTGATGATTGACTGCAAAAATGGCATATGCTGTGCCATTTAGGATGGCATCATGCATGAAGTTGGTTTCTTGTAAGGTGGATTCAAATCGGTATTGAAGCAATTCTTTACCTATCCAGTCCCCCAATATGCGAAATAATTCCTTGTAAAGGTTTGTGTTTAATAATGGTTTATCATGTAGGAAGCAAAGGCTGCCAATTTTGATATTTTTTTTGTCTAATAAGTCTAGCCGTATCAGTGATGAAATACCATTTTTTTCCAAAAATGAAGTGAAGATGGGTAAGTCCAGGTCATGGATGTCCTTGATCAATAGGCTGGATTGAGGGTATGGTTTATAGAGTTCTTCATTGATAAATTTTGTCCATTTTTCCGAAGTGTTTTTTAACTTTTTACCAGATTTTCTTACAGAAATTAACTCATATGAATGATTTACTGGGTTAAGATTGGCGATCATGCCATAGGTAAAACCCAATCTTTTAAAGATCAACTGGTTGATTTCATCAAATAGGGTGGAACCCTTAAAAAGAGTGGAAATTTCAGATACTTCCTGTAGTGTTTTCTGGATAAATTCCTTATCAGAAAGATGTTGAAGCAATCCATCTTTTTCTTTGAGGTGTTTTTGGGCTTGTCTTATATCTGAAACATCATTAAGAATGCCTACCAGTATGGTTTTTTTTAAGGGGATATTATAAAAAACCTTCAAACTGTTTTTCAGGTGCAGGTATTCTCCATTTTTCTTTTTGACCTGGTAGGTAAATGTATAGGCATCTTTTTCATAGTGGTCGGTAAAGAGCAAGTCTCTGACCTTGTTTCTGTCATCAGGGTGAATGATCTCCAGCCAATCCCAGACGGAAAACCTTTTGAACCTGGATTCCTGATACCCAAGTAACTCATTAATGGCTCCAGACCAAATTATTTCCCGGTCTTCTTTCAAGTATTCAAAATAAATGATACCCAAAAAGCTGTTGCTCAGGTAATTTGATTCTTCTTCAATAAGATTTGGGACCCCGGGCCTTTTGGGATCCTTTTTTAAGGTAAGTAAATGGTAGCCATTTTCCAGGACATTGATATCAAGTTTTAAAATACCAAGATCCAATTCCAGGCCTTCTAAATGACCTTCACAAAGTTGTTTTAGTTTGCCGGTATCTGATATGCTGTATTTTTCATGCAGGTACCTGCAAAAAGCCTCCAAATTCTCTGGAAAATAGCCTGAAGGATTCTTGAAATCAGTGAAAATCCTTTTTGTTTCGGCATGGACTATCCAGGACGAATGAATCTGCGAAGGTCGAATAGGATTGATCATGGCATTGACCAGATAGGTGCCCTCTGGCTGGGCCATGGTAAAACCTTCTATTCTCACCCAATTAAAAGTAGATTGGTTCAGAAAAAAGGGTACTTCCAAATTCTCCCCGCGCCCCATAAAATCATAAATGGTTTCAAATACAGGATTTTTGGTCGTTGGGAAAATTTGATTAAAAAAATCTGATTGGTAAAATTTCAACGGATCACTGAAAATTCTGAAGAAACCTTTCGATACGTAAAGGGTCTCAAAATTCTCATCACCTGTTTTCTTAAAAGTGAGTAATAAATTGTTAAAAATCTTATCAGGCATCTAGAGCTTTGAATGGATTACTACTGATCTGTAAACAAATATCTTAAATATTTAAGAAAATTTATATTAAAACCGCAAAATAGATCTGATTATCAAAATTTTATATAGGAAGTTCATTAAATAATATGTATGAATAAAAAATCACAATTGTTTTTCGAGTAAAAAGGTAATATTATGTATGGTGCTCTCGTTTTGGTCTGATGGATTGGTCCGCAAAAGTTCCAGGGAAATGACTTTGCCTTCCTCCGATCTTAATAGTTCAGTGATCTCTGAAAGTTCCCAGAAGACGGCTGGTATTTTATTGATGGTAATGATTTCATCAAACATTTTTACACCCTGACGATCTGCCGGGGAATCTTCCCTAACCTGACTGATGTAAAATCTTTTGTCTTCGGCAGAGTAAACCCTCACCATGAGACCACTCATATCGTATTTGAATTCATCGCTGAATTTTGCTCCTTTTTTATAAAGCATTCTTTCCCTGGGATAATCCATAATGATTTTCATTCGGTTAAGAATGTCCGAGCCAAGGCTACCTTCCCTTCCTGTTTCAATGATTACCTCCGAAAATTCATTTTCTTCCGGATAGGAGGTGATGACATTTCTAAACCTTAATCCCTCAATAGTAACCCTTTTAACCCTGGCTACATGCCCAAACAAATCTCCTCCCAAAGAACGGCCAAGGTCACTTTCCAGGTTGTTTTCCGGGAGTACAATCTTTTCGTTGGTTTCCATATTCAGGAGTAAACCATGATTGGCACCTGTGTCAATGAGTAATTTGGCTGCTAAGTCAGGCCCGCTTAATTGCCGGATAGTAGTTTCAATGTAGGGTTTGTTTCCCTGAAGCTCTATCTCCATTTTTCTATACCCGAAAGGGCGCCATTTCAATGCAGGCCTTCTGTAAAAAACTACAGTACTGTTGTCGTAATCAATTTTAACGGGGTTATTTTTGAAAAATTCATGACCAATTACGCCGTAGACAGGGACTCCGATTACCTTTTCTAGCTCTAGAAAATCTTCATCCAACACCAGAATGGCCTGAAATATTCCTTCCACCGGCCCCAAATCAAAATGGTTGTTGGGTGATACAGAGGCACTCAAAACGGTTTTTCCATCCGCTCCAACCAAATTGAGTTTTCGGGTATATTGCATCTGCATTTTATCGGCCAGGGTTTTGCTAAAGAAAATATTCGATTTCACTCCCGTGTCAAATAAGAAATTGACTTCTTCTCCACCGTTTATGGAAACAGGCATAATGATCAGGCTGTTGGAGTCAACAAAGGGCAATTTGACTTTTCTTTTCTCCTCTTTCATGTAGAAGCCGGGGACCTGGCCTTTCAGGGAAAAAGCAAAGAAAAATAAAAACAAAAATACAAATGGTCTTTTGATGCTTGGGTGCATAGATGCTTGATTCGAATTGGCAGGTTTAATATATAAAATATATTTCAGTACTAAGACCTTAACCCCTTTTCTTTGCTGAAGTTTGGATTTTTAGTGAAGTTATTTAGAAAGAATGAAAATAACTCTTCTGGTCTGTTCTTGGAATGTCATTGGGTTTGATAAATCTAAAAAATACCTCATCTTTAATATTTAGAATGATATAACCATGGCAGATAAGTCAATTGTTGAAAAAGCAAAAAAAATATTTGAAAATTACCTTGTTCGACAAGGAAGCCGTAAAACCCCAGAACGATTTTCCGTCATAGATGAATTGTATGCACTGCCACAAGACGAGCATATTGACGTGGAAGGGTTATTTTTAAAAATGAGGAATGGCGGTTATTCCATCAGTAGGGCCACCATCTACAATACCCTTGATCTGTTGGTAGAATGTGGTCTTGCTGTCAAACATCAATTTAAGGACAAGGTAGCCTTATATGAGCAAGCCCTTACCTACAAACATCATGACCATCATGTTTGCAACCAATGCAGGAAAATAAAGGAGTTTTCTGACCAAAGGATCAACCTGATCAAGGAAGCCATGGGAAAGGAATTTTCTTCCCATATTACCAGCCATTCTTTGGTATTGTATGGTGACTGCGAGATTCCAGAATGTGAAAATTTACAAGTAATCTGATATCCATTTTTTATTTGGCTTTAATTTACTTTCTGGAAAACACCCTTTTGTAAATTGGCCTACGCATGGCAAACTGAAGATAAAGAGCAGGATACAAGAGTATGTCCAATAGGAAATGATGTCCCTTGAAACAGATTTCGTCCCTGATAATCGATTGATTATCCTGTAATTTAATAATGCTGTGTTTGTGCTGCCAGGACTTGAGAAAAAAAGGAAGTTTTTTACCTTCATCAATGAAAAAGAACGCTTTATCATCTGTCTTGTCCGCTATTATTTCACTCGTCCAAACTTGTTTGAACAACAAAAAATCTAACTCCAGGCTTACCAGGTCTCCTTTGGATGAACCATCAAACCTTAATAATTTTACCGGAGGAAAAGGAGGGTTCAGTGCTTGAAACAAGTCCTGATTAAAACCCTCCTTTACCTGCAGGTAGGATTGATTGACTTTGGTAGATAGATTGATTTTCATCCGGGATTATCCCTTTATTGCATTTGTTTCAGGTACTGAAAAAGATCACTATCCGACGAAATAACCAAATTGGTTTTTTCATCCAAAGAATTTTCAAGGGCCTCCATGGATCTTAAAAATTTATACAATGCAATGGATTGTTGATTTTTGTTATAAGCTGAGGCATAAATAGCGGTCGCTTCTGCATCAGCCCTACCCCTGATTTCTTCGGCCTCTCTTTTGGCTTCAGACTGGATTTGTGCCAAATCCCTCTCCTTGTCCCCCTGTATTTTTCTTGCCTCACCCTGGCCTTCAGATCGGAATTGATCCGCAATTCGGTTCCTTTCACTTATCATTCGGTCATAAACCCTATCTCTTACTTCATCTACATAATTCATCCTTTTGAAGCGGAAATCCAGGATTCTAACACCCAGATCAGAGGTTCTTTCATTGGCCTTTTGTAATACGATTTCTTCAATGGCTTCTCTGCCAACTTCTATGTCTTCCAGAACTTCCAATTCTTCCATAAAATCCTCTGTCACTTCTGGGTCCCTGTTGGTAGACCGCACGATATCCAGCAAATCATGACTGGCAATGGCATTCCGGGTTTCGCCATCCAGAATATCATCCAGTCTGGATTGGGCAGATCTTTCGTCCCGAAGCCTGATAAAAAACTGAAGGGGATCCGTAATCTCCCAACGGGCGTAGGTATCTACAAAAATAAATTTTTTGTCCCTGGTAGGAACTTGGTTTTTATCTCCATCCCACTCCAGATAGCGCTTGTCAAAAAACTGCACTTTTTGGATAAAGGGGACCACAAAATTAACACCAGGATCTGTCCTGGGCTCGCCAACAGGTTTTCCAAATTGGGTAACAATGGCTTGCTCTGTTTCATCCAGAATAAAAACGCTTTGTCCCACCAGGATCAGGGCGATTACTACAACTATTATATAAATTACTTTACTTTTTTTCATGAGTAACTATTTTTATCATCAGGTTAAAAAAATAAACTTATGGGGCTGGATTGACACTGCTTTTATTCAGGTTAAGCAGTGGTAAAACATTGCTTCCTTGCTCATCAGTGATGATTTTGTTGCCAATTTTGGGTAACACCTTCTCAAGGGTTTCCAGATAGAGTCTTTGTTTGGTCACCTGAGGTGCCAAAACATAAGCCTCAAAGACCGAATTAAAGCGTTCTGCTTCTCCTCTGGCCCCGTTGACCCTGTTCAAGGCATATGCTTCTGCCAATTGGATGGTTTCCTCAGCTTCCCCTCTTGCTCTTGGTATCACCCGGTTATAATCGGCCTCAGCCTGGTTGATCAAGGTTTCACGTTCTTGTTGTGCTTCATTCACTGCGTTGAAGCTCGGTTTTACCGGCTCAGGTGGGTTGACATCTTGCAATACTACCTGGTCTATCCGAATGCCATTTTCGTATTCATCACACAATTCTTGTAACAATACTTCTACACTGGTGGCAATTTCCTGCCTGCCGACTGTCAAAACCTCATTTACAGTTCGGTCACCTACGATTTTTCTCATGGCGGCCTCTGACATGTCATTCAGCGTTTTTTCGGCATTGCGGACCTTGAACAGGTAATTGTAGGAATCCACTATCCGGTATTGGACCACCCATTCAACGTCGGTTAGGTTTAAGTCACCGGTAAGCATCATGCTTTCGTCTCCATAACCGGATTTCACGTATTCAGATTGTGTTCCGGCACTACTTGTCCTAAATCCGAATTCTTGTTTGAGCTGGCGTTGAACAGGAATTTTATACATGGTTTCTGCAAATGGGATGATGAAATTCAATCCAGGCATAACGGTTCGGTTATACTCTCCCAATTGGATGACCACACCCTCCTCTTCCGGACCAACGGTCCTTATTGTAGAAAATATTAAAATGATTGCGACTACTATTAGGATAATCCTGGATAAATACTTTTTGATCCAATCCGGATTGATATTGATTTCAAATTGATTGTCTGACATAAAATACTGTATTTTTCGGCAATTTACGATTTATTGACTGAATAGCATCAGTTAATTGTTATCATTTGGAAGTTCAGTAATAGCTACCTTTAAAACATCCAAAGGAATAAAATAAACAATACCAACCATACCGCATCCATGAATTTCCAATACACAGAAAATAGTCCCAGTTTCATTTCTTCGTAGGGATTTGCCAAAAGAATCAGGGTGCTAACGGGATCCTTTTCTGATTTTTGTAATTGAATCAGCAACACAAATGCATAAATCAGGGCACCCGCCAAATGGAACAGGTGAATGCCACTTAATAGATAGAGAAAACTCCCGGAAGGAAGTCCTCTGAAATCTATTCCCATACCGGAAAGCTCGCGCCATCCGGTAAACTGCAAAGTAGAAAAGAGCAGGCCAAGCAGTAAGGTTACAAGCAGGTAAATTTTTGTTTTTTCAATGTTATTGCTGTTAAAGTAGGGAAGTATTCTTCCGGAAGTAAAACTGCTGACGATGATCACCATACTGCTGATGATAAACGATTTTGGAATAGCAAACTGATCATACCTTCCTGCCTCCGGTTGTGAAAGCACAAAGGCCGTCATCAGAAATAAAAAAATCAATCCGCTACCAAACATACCCAAATACATGATGGTCCTGTAGGGATGCAGGTTTTCAATTTTTTCGAACCAATGGGAATTTTTTTCTTTTTGCATAAACCTATATTGGAAACATTACAAATTGAAATTTTGTTGGTTTTTTCCAGGATTTGTTTTGTTGTCCCATCGGTCCATTCCCTATTTTGAAGGAAATGGCCATTTTATACAAGGGAAATTAATAAATTGCGACAATCATTTTAAGACCATTAAAAAAAAAACAGTTGGATAGGCGGGCATTTTTGTCTCTATACGAGGAAGATCCCTTTGTCAGTAACCTGGCATTGGCAATTAAATCAGGAAAGCATTCAAGATTGCAGGTAAAAGGGCTATCAGGCAGCATGGATATGATTTTAATCCAGGCCATGACAAAATTGGTGGGAGGTTTTCATGTGGTTATTGGTTATGACAAGGAGGATGCAGCTTATTTGGCAAGTGATTGGCAGGCTTTGACAGGTGAAACACCCTATCTTTTTCCGGCAAGTTATAAAAAGCCCTATCACCATGAAGACATTGAAAATGCCAATGTGTTGATGCGGGCCGAAATTTTGAACAAGCTTTCCGGATCACCTACCGAAGGTAAGTTGCTGATCAGCTCTCCGGAAGCCATTTATGAAAAGGTAGTCAACAAGAAAAGTCTGAAAGATCATACCTTTACGGTAGAAGTAGGTGAAAAGGTAGACCTTTCATTTGTGGAAGAGCTTTTGCATACCTATGGTTTCGAAAAGTCCGATTTCGTTTACGAAGCAGGCCAGTTTGCCGTTAGGGGAGGTATTATTGACATTTTTTCTTATGCCAATGACATGCCATACCGCCTTGAACTTTTTGGTAAAGAGATTGACAGTATCAGAACCTTTGACCCGGAGACGCAATTGTCTACCGGAAAAATAGCCAAAATTAGCATTATCCCCAATATTCAAACCAAAATGAAGAAGGAATTCAGGCAGCCTGTCATGGATTTTTTTCCTCCGGACACCTACTTGTGGATAAAGGATTACAAACATTGCCTGGGTGTACTGGAAAGCCTGTTTGACAAAGCAAAAGGGTACTTTCAGGATTCCGGAGATGGGGATACTGCAGGGAATGGCCTGTTAATGGCCCCTGAAAAGCTATTTTTGGCTGCAGACGAATTTGAAAAAGGAATTGCTGCCTTCACTCAGGTGGCTTTTGGTCATAGGTTTGAGTGGAAAGACGTGGCTGAATTTAAATTTCAGGGTAAGCCCCAGCCTTCTTTCAATAAGCATTTTGATTTACTTGTTCAGAACCTGAATGAGAATGCAGCAAAAGGCCTAAGCAACATCATCTGTTCGGAAAGTGAAAAGCAAATCGGCCGTTTGTTGAATATTTTTTCTGAACTGGATCCCACTTTAAATATTCAAACTTTGCCTTTAAGCTTGCGCGAAGGCTTTATTGATGATTCTTTAAAATTGGCCTGCTATACCGATCACCAGATTTTTGAAAGATTTCACAGGTACAAAACCAGCAAAGCCTCTTCTAAATCCAAAGCGCTTACCCTGAAAGAAATAAAGAGTTTACACCCCGGGGATTTTATCGTGCACGTGGATTATGGCATTGGGCGATTTGCAGGTCTGGAAAAGGTGGAGGTCAATGGGAAATTGCAGGAAGCCATTCGGTTGGTATTCCGGGATGATGATCTGCTGTATGTAAACATCCATGCTTTACATAAAATTTCCAAGTACAGCAGCCAGGAGGGCACTATGCCCAGCATGTCCAAATTGGGGTCGCCGGAATGGGAGAATAAAAAAACCCGGGTAAAGAAAAAAGTAAAAGATATCGCCAAAGACCTGATCAAGCTATATTCCAAACGAAAATCGGCTCCCGGGCATCAGTTTTCCACGGACAGTGTCCTGCAAATCGAGCTTGAGAGTTCTTTTATCTATGAGGATACCCCCGATCAGGCAACAGCCACTTCTGATGTCAAATTGGATATGGAAAAACCATACCCAATGGACAGGTTGGTGTGCGGTGATGTGGGCTTTGGGAAGACCGAAGTGGCCGTCCGGGCTGTTTTTAAGGCTGTAAATGATCGCAAGCAGGTGGCTGTTTTGGTGCCAACAACCATATTGGCCATGCAGCATTACCAAACATTTAAAGAGCGGCTGGCAGATTTTCCGGTTGAAATCGAATACATCAACAGGTTTCGCTCAGCCAAAGACACCAGGGAAATCATTAAACGGGTGGCTTCAGGCGAAATCGACATATTGATAGGAACCCATAGAATTGTAAATAAAGATATTAAATTCAAGGACCTGGGGCTGCTGGTCATTGATGAGGAGCAAAAATTTGGGGTGAAGGTAAAAGACCAACTCAAGCAACTTCGCGTGAATGTAGATGTCCTTACCTTAACCGCGACACCCATACCAAGAACGCTTCATTTCTCGCTGATGGGGGCCAGGGACCTTTCCGTAATCGCCACACCACCCCCAAACAGGCAACCGGTGACCACAGAGATATACACTTTTAGAGAAGACATCATCCGGGATGCAGTGGCAAACGAGCTTAGCCGGGGGGGGCAGGTGTTTTTTGTTCATAACAGGGTGGGAGAAATTGATTCCATTGCTAACCTGATTTTGAGGTTGGTTCCTGATGCAAAGGTGGTTGGAGCACACGGGCAGATGGACGGGAAAAAACTGGAAAAAATCATGGTTGACTTTATCGAAGGATCCTATGATGTGCTGGTCTCCACAAATATCATTGAGTCGGGCCTGGATATTCCCAATGCCAACACCATCATAATTAACAGAGCCCACATGTTTGGCATGAGCGATCTGCACCAGATGAGGGGCCGGGTGGGCAGGAGCAACAAAAAGGCCTATTGTTTCCTGCTTACACCTCCCACAGCTACACTGAGCACAGAGTCAAGAAAGCGGTTGCAAGCCCTTGAAGAGTTCTCTGATCTGGGGGATGGATTTAAGGTGGCCATGAGGGACCTGGATATCAGAGGCGCCGGGAATTTATTGGGAGCAGAACAAAGTGGGTTTATTACGGATCTTGGATTTGAAATGTACCATAAAATCCTGGATGAAGCCGTTCATGAGCTAAAACAGACAGAATTTTCGGCTCTTTTTGAGGTAGATCTAAAAGAAAAAACGGCTCCTTTGGTACAGGATTGCGTCATTGAGACGGACATGGAATTGCTTATACCAGAAAGCTACGTTAGTAATATTTCAGAGCGATTGAGCCTTTATTCCAAGTTGGATAATATAAAAGAAGAAAACGAACTCGAAGGCTTTAAGGAAGAAATCAGAGACCGTTTTGGTCCTATTCCCGATCGGGTCCAGGCATTGTTTGAAACAGTGGAGCTTCGCTGGATGGCTGAAAACCTGGGCTTTGAAAAGCTGGTGTTAAAAAATGAACAAATGAAATGTTATTTCGTTTCTTCCAAAAATGATAGATATTTCAATTCCGCGGTATTCAAGGCAATCATTAACTTTATTCAGGTCAAAGGCAGGTATTGTAAAATAAAAGAAACCAAAGACCGTTTATTATTGGTAATCAAAGGAGTGGACAGCATTCCTGCCGGCAAAAAATGGCTTTCGGATATGCTCGCTCAATAAGTGGCGGTTTGGATCAAAAGGACTTATATCCTTAAGGTTAAGGAGTTTGTCGGGAAGGAAAAGATAATTTATTCCAACAAAATTGAAATATATTGAAATTTTTTATGAAGCAAATAAGTACAATGGCATGAAAATTAATGTATTATTTCACAGATATCGGCCAAAATTGACTTATGGGCTTTTCTGGGGAGAAGAAAGTTTATTGGTATAATGTATTATTGATCATATATTAGCGTTTTAATAGGGCAAAACCAAAAAGTTGTCACATGAGATTGGGGAACAAAAAATTTCAAATTAGTTTTTTTGCTGCAGTAGCCATTTTAGCGCTGCTGATTACTTCCTGTGGGAATAAATCCGGCAGAAGAACAGCCAGTGATCCTGGAGGGGTAAGTGCTTCGACAGGGGCACGTTACAGTTTTGATGAGGAGGATTCTACTTCATTTCAGGTTTTCAGGCTACCCAGTGAGGTGGTAGGACCCAGATTGGTGTTTATTCAGGGAGGAAGGGCCGTACTGGGTTCTCAGGAACAGGATATCATGGGCTTTCGGGACAATGTGGAACGAACCGTTACCATCGCTTCTTTTTACATGGATGAGACCGAAGTTACCAACGTCGATTACAAAGAGTTCTTGTTCAACATGGCCAAGCGTGACGGAGTCAGTGCAGATTCCATTCAAAAACTGGAACCTAAGGAAGATGTATGGGATGGTACCATGTCTTACAATGATGTATATGCCACCTACTATTTCCGATACCCTGGTTTTAATTTCTATCCTGTAGCAGGTGTGAGTTGGACACAAGCCAATGCCTATAGTGAATGGCGGACCGCTTATGTAAACGAATTGGAAAGGCAAAAGAATGAATTGGATTCAACTCTTACAAAAGACCAGCTAATCGAAAGAGGTTCCGTATTTCCTGACTACAGGCTTCCAAATGAGGCAGAATGGGAATTTGCCGCCAAGGCAATGATTGGAACACAATACATGGATGAAAATCAGGAAAACGGCCGGATTTACCCCTGGGATGGTCGTGGACCCAGAAACCCATACAATATCAAGAGAAAATCACGTCAGGGAGATTTTCTGGCTAACTTTAAGCGGGGCAGGGGTGACTATGCCGGTATTCCTGGTAGCGTCTCCAATGATGGAGAAATTATCCCCACCAATGTATATGATTTTCCAGCAAATGATTTCGGATTGTACAATATGGCGGGAAATATGAACGAGTGGGTTCAGGATGTTTATCGTCCACTTTCCTTTCAGGATTTTGACGATTTGAACCCTTTGCGGAAAGATGGCGTCTACGATGAAGAAAATACCTACAACACCACTTTGATAGACGATAATTATCGGGTGTACAAAGGAGGATCCTGGAGGGATGTTGCCTACTGGCTTGCACCCGGAACAAGGAGATTTATGCATCAGGATTCAGCCTCCAACCACATTGGATTTAGGTGTGCCATGATAGCTGTCGGTGGTAAAGACAGGTAAAATTTTAACGAAATATCTGATAAGAAATGAAAAAGGGTGATTCACCCTTTTTTTTATGCCTTGTTTTTTCCTGTTGTTATTTAGAAAAAAGCCTTTCGAAAAGCAATTGGGGATATTGGCTGATTTTGCTATAAAATCCTGAATTTAATCTTATTTTTGTAGGCATAATTTATTTAAACTTAGGGATTTGTATGAAGCGGGCTTTATTTTTAGTTTTTCTTGGGCTTTTCCTGTACCAGGAGGGATATGGCCAGAGTTGGAGAAGGGTAGGCGATTGGGGGAATAATTATGCTGCCGTCCAATGGGTAGATGAGCAGGTAGGATTTATAGCCGGTGAGAATATCCTGTTGAAATCCATTGATGGTGGTTTGAGCTGGATTGAGCTAAAATCACCAAGCCGGGGACTCATTGTGGATTTATCTTTTTTCGATGACAGACAAGGGCTGTTGCTTGGAGAAGAGGGAGAGATATTTCGAACGGATGATGGAGGCCTTAGCTGGTCAAGTTACACGCATCCTGAAAATATTCTTTGGAAAAAAATACGGCACCTTGACAATGACCTGATAGTAGTGGCTGGGGAAGCAGGAAATATCATCCGGTCCTCAGACGGGGGCATCACCTGGCAATCCGGCAATCAGGTAAGCCCCGCTGATATCAATGATTTTCATTTTGTAAACGATACGCTTGGCTTTGCGGTCACATCCGATGCGTCATTGCTAAAGACAGTCAATGCAGGAATGGACTGGCTGGAGAATCCTACCGGATTCGATGTTTCCCTAAATGGTGTGTATTTTACCAGCGATTCTATTGGTTATGCAGTAGGAGATTTGGGAGCAATCATTAAAACCGTTGATGCAGGCCTGAATTGGCAATTTATCAACAGCGGCATAGACACTGACCTGACGGATGTGGTTTTCCATCCTTCCTTTCCTTTAATTGGACTGGTTACAGGTGGAAATGGGACCATCCTTAGAACTGATAATGGCGGCCTGACCTTTCTGGCTGCCAATTCCCGTACGAATCAGGACGTCAGTTCACTAGCTTTCAGACCTGGGACCAATAATGTGCTGGCAGTGGCTTCAAGTGGCTTTTTAATTTCTTCTAACAATTCAGGTGCGAATTGGGCTATTCGTCTATCGGGCAGGGCCAATGATTACACTTCTATTCAGTTTACTACAGACCTGCGGGGCTACCTCATTGGAGAAAGGGGATTAATTTTACTTACTGGTAATGGAGGCAATTCCTTTGTAGATCGTTCCAGGCCAATTTCTCTCTCCTTCAATGCGCTGTATTTTGTTTCGAATGGTGCTGGTTTTGTGTCCGGGGTCAATGGAAATATAATCAACACCACAAATTCAGGAGCCAATTGGACAACCCTGAATCCGGGAACGAACAGGGATATTAATGGCTTGTATTTTTTTGATTTCAACCGGGGTTTTGCAGTAGGCGAAAGGGGCTTGATCAGCAAAACAGAAAACCGGGGAGTCAACTGGCAGACTGTTCCTGTTGGATGGAATGAGACGGATTTTCATGACATCCTTTTCTTCAATGAAAGTGATGGACTGGTGATAGGTGATGGGGGGCATGTCCTTTTATCCTCCGACGGAGGGGGTGAATGGCAGCAAATTAACCTGAATAGTACAGCAAAACTAAATGCCATATCCCTATTGGATGAAGAGACAGCCATTATTGTAGGCGAGTCGGGGAATGCTTTTAAAACAACCGATAAAGGGCAATCATGGAGAAGGATTCAGACTGCTCATGAGAAAAATTTCACAGATGTGGCTTTTCTGGACGAGTCCGTAGGGTTTATTACTGGTTATGAAGGATTGATCTTGAGGACATTTGATGCAGGTGCTACCTGGGAAAAGTTGCCTACAGGGACTTTTCAGAACTTTACCGGAGTGAGTTTCGGGGACCTGAATGTAGGCTATGCCGCAGGGGAGAATGGTATCCTTTACCAGTATACCTGCCAGGTTCCTCAGGATGTTGCGACCATATTTGGTGAAGACAATATTTGCCTGAGCCAGCAAATTTACACCATCCAGGATTTGGAGGAAGAAGGGACTACCTATGAATGGAGGGTTGATGGAGGCACCATTATTGAAGGGCAGGGAAGTACCAGGGTAGTAGTGAGATGGGATGATCCCGGAAGAAATGCCGTCCTGGTGAGAGGACAAAACAATTGCGGAAACGGGAATACTACTGCCATGGAGGTGGTTGTTTCAGAAGAGCCAAAACAAACTGCTGATATTCAAGGCGAAGGAGTGGTCTGTGTCAATACCCTGGAAGAATACCATGTGGATTCCATACCAGGAACGGAATATTTCTGGGAGGCGACTGGAGGTGTGGTCAGATCCGGACAGGGAACCGCTCGAATTACCCTTGAATGGACCAATTTGAGCGATCAATCCATCTCCGTTTCTACTACTAATCCCTGTGGACAGGGACCCACAACCCAAAAACCGATCCGGGTGATTACCATCCCTGATCAGCCATCATCTATACAAGGGCCGGATAGGGTTGGTTTTCAGGAGGCAGATTATGAAGTGGAAGCATTGCAGGATATCAATTATCAATGGACCATTGGTGAAGGTGGCGAAATCATAAGCGGACAAGGTACAGGCAGCATTAGGGTAAACTGGACCAATGAAGGCGACCATGAGCTGGTGGTAACCCCAATGAATGCCTGCAACCAGGGACCCAGCCAGGCGCTTTCAGTTAATGTGAACCTAATTACGGCTCTTCCGGAGGAAAAAGGGCCTTTCCATATTGGGGTTTTTCCAAGCCCTTCTTTTGGAGACATAAACATCACCATTGAGGGCTTACCCTCACTGACCTATCTGGGTATTTACAATACGCAGGGACAGAAGATCCTGGATATCCCCACCCGGGAAGGGCAATTTGTATACTCGGTCACCAATTTACCAAAAGGCCTTCATGTGTTGGTTTTTCGGACCAGAAATGCGGAATATAAAAGAAAAATCCTGGTGTTTTAATCATTTGCTCCACCCTCCTTCATTTTTGCTGCATTTTCAGCAAATCGCAAGGCACTGATAAAGTCTTCAATGTTTCCTTCCATTACTTCAGACAGGTTATAGACAGTTTTGTTGATCCTGTGGTCTGTGACCCGGCTTTGGGGGTAATTGTAAGTGCGTATTTTATCTGACCTGTCTCCGCTGCCCACCATGGATTTCCTTTGGGCGCCTACCGTTTCATTGTGTTTGGCCAGTTCTATTTCATAAATCCTGGATCGCAGTACTTTCAGGGCTTTTTCAAAGTTTTTGATTTGGGATTTTTGATCCTGACAGGTCACCACCAGCCCGGTAGGTTCATGGGTGAGCCTTACGGCGGAATAAGTGGTGTTCACAGATTGTCCGCCCGGACCTGAGGAACAATAAGTGTCTTTACGGACATCGTTCATGTCAATTTGCACGTCAACTTCCTCCATTTCCGGCAAGACAGCAACCGTGGCAGCTGAGGTATGTACCCTGCCCTGCGTCTCTGTAGCAGGTACACGTTGCACGCGGTGAACCCCGGATTCATATTTCAACATCCCGTACACATCTGCTCCGGAAACGGAGCTGATAATTTCCTTATATCCCCCGGAAGTACCAAAGGTAAGGTCTAATACCGTCAGGTTCCAGTTTTGCTTTTCACAAAACTTTTCATACATCCTGAACAGATCCCCTGCAAAAATGGCTGCCTCATCTCCCCCAGTACCACTACGGATTTCCAGAATGCAGTCCTTTGAATCATTCGGGTCTTTGGGAATCAGCATTTTTTTCAACTCCCCTTCTATTTCCTCCTTTCGGTTTTTCAGCTCTTCCCATTCTATCTTGGCCATTTCCCTGAATTCAGGATCTTTTTCCTTTTCCAATAGTGATTTGGTGCTGCTGAGGTTATCCAGAATCAACCGGTATTCGTCGTAAACCTTTACCACCTTTTCCAGGTCTTTGTATTCCTTGGAAAGTTTGGTATACTTGCCCATGTCAGACATGGCATCAGGCTGAATGATCAGTTGAGCTACTTCTTCGAATCTTTCTTTTATGGCTTCCAGTTTGTCCTGCATGGCATCGTTTTATTTGGAAGGCAAAATTAAACAATATTGTTGACGAAATCCCGACAAATGCCAGATTATGGTATCCGGAGCAGACAGGTAAAGAAGGGTTGATTATGGGCAGCTTTTGAACTTTTTTCAAGTTTAGTCATTATCTTTAAATAAAGAATCTGATGTTAAAGCAAATGAGAAATACAAAGTGGATAACGCTCCTGTTTGTACCCTTGCTGTTACTGGCCTCCTGTGGTGACAATAAAAAAATTGACCGGGATGTGGTGGATCAGGTAAACAAGGCCAATGAAGTAAAAAAAGTTACGGAGTCTGAAATTACAGATTATGCCATGAAATGGGGCGATGAGATCAGTCAGGAAGCCCAGGCAGAGCTCATAGGTGCCTTGCAGAAGGCCATTGAAGACAAAGGGGTCCCGGGAGCCATAGATTTTTGCCACCTGGAAGCCTTGCCCATTACCAAAAAAGTTGCTGACAAACATGCAGTCAACATACGGAGGGTATCTGTGAAAAACAGAAACCCGGAAAATAATCCAACTGACATGGAAAAGAGCCTGCTGGATGCCTACGCCTACAACGTTGAAAATGAAATAGAAAACCGTCCCAATATCCAAAAAACAGAGAATGGCGAAGTGTTGTTATATACCAAAGCCATCACCATACCAGGAGGACTTTGCCTCAACTGTCACGGGGAGCCGGGAAAAGAAGTCAGTGATGCCACCATTGAAAAAATCAAATCACTTTACCCTGAGGATAAAGCTCTTGGTTATAAAGTGGGCGAACTACGGGGCATGTGGAGCATTTCACTGCCCAAAAAAGAAGTGGTGAAGAATATGTAGGGGCAGATTATTTTCTACCCAAAGCAGCATTTAGGCTTTTACTTTTATATTTGCACTGAAAATTAAGTCAATTAAGAGGGAGCATGTCTTGCTTTCATTCATTACTAAATTATTTATGAATAAATTATACGCAATCTTCGGATTTATGCTGTTGCATTTCCAAATTTTGGCGCAAACACAAAGTCCTGCTGAATTTTTAGGCTATGAACTGGGAGACAGGTTTACCCCCCACCACAAGGTGGTCGCCTATTATCAACATGTAGCTGCTACCAATGACAATGTGTTGTTGAAGGAATATGGGAAAACCAATGAGTTGCGCCCCCTGATGGTTGCCTTTGTTTCCTCTCAACAAAACATCGAACAACTGGAAACCATCCGTACGGATAACCTGAAAAGGGCCGGCCTGATGGAAGGAAGTCCGGAACTTTCCATTCCCGTGCATTGGATGAGCTACAATGTGCATGGCAATGAAGCGGTTTCTTCAGAAGCCACCATGATGACACTTTTTTCCCTTGTGGATCCCGAAAATGAATCATCCCGGGATTGGCTGGCCAATACTTTGGTGGTATTGGACCCCTGTGTCAATCCCGACGGGCAAGAGCGGTATGTCAACTGGTATCAGCAAAAAATGAATCAGGTACTTCAGCCTGACCTGCAATCTATCGAGCACAGAGAGCCCTGGCCTGGTGGAAGGCCCAACCACTACTTCTTTGACCTGAACCGGGACTGGGCCTGGCAGACACAAGTGGAAACACAGCAAAGACTGACCTTATACAATGAATGGCTGCCACAGGTTCATTTGGATTTTCACGAGCAGGGTATCAATTCCCCTTATTATTTTGCTCCTGCAGCAGAACCCCTTCACGTACAGCTGACGGCCTTCCAGCACGAATACCAGGAAATTTTTGGTAGGAATACGGCTGCTTATTTTGATAAGCAGGACTGGTTTTATTTTACCAAAGAAAGGTTTGACCTGCTTTATCCCAGTTATGGAGACACCTACCCCATGTACAATGGAGCCATTGGCATGACCATAGAGCAGGGTGGCTCAGGCAGGGCCGGTATTGGCGGCTATGATGCCCAGGGAGATACCATTAGCCTGAAAGACAGGATCATCCACCACCATACCACAGGAATTTCTGCCATTGAGACTACTTCATCCATTGCTGATAGGGTTTTGGAGGCTTATGAACAATATTTCACCGAAAGCAGTACCAGCCCATCCGGTACTTACAAAAGCTTTGTCATCAAGGGAAGCAACCCGCCGGACAAGGTCCGGGCCCTGCTGGACCTGCTGGACAAAAATGGGATCCGGTATGGTTGGAGTGGAAAAAGCGAAAATCTAAACGGATTTTCCTACCAAACCGGTGAGTCCGGTCGACAGTCACTGGCCGAGAATGACATTGTCATCAATGCCTTTCAACCCAAGTCAGTTTTGACCCAGGTATTATTTGAACCGGAACCGGTTTTGAACGACAGCATCACCTATGACATCACTTCGTGGGCACTTCCGTATGCCTTTGGCTTGGATGCCTTTGCGCTGGAAGGCCGTCTGGACGCGGAGCAGGATTATTTGAAACCTGATTTCGAGCCCAACAGGCCCGATAAAGAAACCCTCGCCTACATTGCTCCATGGAACGCCACCTCACATGTCAAATACCTTGCTGCCCTACTGCAGGAAGGCATTCGGGTAAGATACAACGAGTATCCCTTCGAAGTCGGAGGAAACAGTTATCCCACAGGTTCGCTTATCATTACGCGTGGTGGAAATGCCTACATCCCGGACTTTCATCAAAAAGTAACTGAATTAGCCAACTCCTTTGAAATAAAACTGGGTAAAACCCAAACAGGCTATATGGACAGCGGGAAAGATTTCGGGTCTTCCCATGTACGTATCATTCGGAAACCTGACATTGCCCTTGTGGGAGGAGAGGGTGTATCATCACTGAATTTTGGAGAGGTTTGGCATTTTCTGGATAGCGAGTTAAAATACCCTGTTGTCATTCTTGAATCCGATCAATTGAATCGGGCTGTATTACAGGATTACAATGTGCTGATTATGCCCTCGGGAAATTACAAAGAGGAATTACACCCCGTTTTGACTGAATGGGTAGCAGCCGGTGGAAAGCTCCTTGCCATGGAAGATGCTTTGGATTTGTTTGCTGACCGGGAGGAAGGTTTATTACAGACCTATGCCAGTGAAGAGGAAAAAGAAACATTCGAGAGCAGGATATCCAAAGGTTCAGCAGGGGATAATACGGCACCTTTTCTGGAAAAAGAACGGCTGGAAATTTCGACTTATGCGGCTGGTGCCATATATGAAGTGCAAATGGATACCACTCATCCCCTGGGATATGGCAGTGAAGGGGAGTTTTATACACTGAAAAATAATTCCAATCGGTATGCATTAATGGAAGACGGTATCAACGCCGGCTACATTGCCGGGCAGGAAAGCCATCGCACAGGATTTATTGGTTATAAAATCAAACCTTTAATGGCCAATTCTATGGTTTTTGGCGTTGAACCGATGGGAAGGGGACAGCTGATTTATATGGTGGACAATCCCATGTTTCGGAGTTTCTGGGAGGCCGGTAAGTTGATTTTTGCCAATGCTGTATTTTTATCAGCCAATTGATTAAAAAAAATAGCCATGGTTAAGCCCTCATGGCTGTTTTTTTTAGGTATTTGCCTATCTTTCATAGAAAATACCTGACCTGCCATGAGCGACTTTATACTTAATCAGACCGACACCTTTCGTTGCCCCTGGTGTCTGGGATTCGAGAAATACATTCAATACCATGATGAAGAATGGGGCGTTCCGGTGTACAGCGATCGGAAGCATTTTGAGTTTCTGGTGCTGGAAAGTGCCCAGGCGGGATTGAGCTGGGCTACCATTCTGAAAAAGAGGGAGGGATACAGGCGGGCCTTCAAGGATTTTGATTACCGGAAGGTAGCTGATTTTACTGAAGAAGAGATAGAAAAGCTGATTGGAAATCCGGATATTGTAAGAAACCGGTTAAAAATCCAGGCTGCGGTTAATAATGCCCGAAAATTTATCGAAGTACAGGAACACTACGGAACATTTTCCGACTATATCTGGGGTTTTGTAGATGGGAAACCCCTGCAAAATGAGTGGAAAAGCATGTCTGTGGTTCCGGCGGCTACTGAACTCTCCAATCAAATTGCCCGTGACCTGAAGCAAAAGGGATTTAAATTTCTGGGAAGTACCATCATTTATTCACACTTGCAGGCCACCGGTATCGTAAATGATCACCTGGAACAATGCTTCCGCCACCAGGAAGTGAAGCGCATGGCCAGGTATTAAATCCATGAAATGATGAAAAGAATTCACTTCTATTACTTTTGTTTCTTGGTTTCAGGGTTTTTGCTGGTCGAAAATTTACGGGCACAAACTTATTTTCCAGGGAAAAATTCCTGGGAGCAAAAGGACCCTGCAGCCCTAGGGGTGAATGCCGGCCTCTTGCAAGAGGCCATAGATCTGGCCATCAGGGAAGAAACTGATGCAGACCCTAATCTTAAAATAGCCCATTACCTCAGTGGTTTTGGCAGAGAACCCTTCGGCTATCCCATTGGCCCCATGAAAAACAGGGGAGCTGCAACCGGGCTGATCATATACAAAGGGTATCTAATTGGCCAATGGGGAGATCCTGAAAGGGTGGACCTGACTTTCAGTGTGGCCAAAAGTTTCCTGTCCACCGTGGTGGGACTTGCTGTGGATGAGGGCCTGATCCAAAGTGAAAAAGATTTGGTGCATCCCTATATGGCGCCAATCATCCCTTACGATCCCAACCTGGCCCACCGAAATAAATCCGATCACCTGGTGGAAGAAGACGTATTTGACTTATTCGGAACGCCACATAACCGAAAAATCACCTGGGAGCATTTGCTTCGACAGACCTCTGATTGGGAAGGAACCCTGTGGGGCAAGCCGGACTGGGCAGACCGGCCCCGGGGAGATAGTGAAACCTGGCTGGGTAGAGAGAGAAATGAACCCGGATCTGTCTATACCTACAACGATACCCGGGTGAACGTACTTGCTCTGGCAGCCATGAACCTTTGGAGGAAGCCACTTCCGCTGGTACTGAAGGAAAAAATAATGGATAAAATTGGTGCCAGTCCTACCTGGAGATGGACGGGGTACGAGAATTCCTTCGTTATTATTGACGGACAAATCATGCAGTCTGTAAGTGGAGGCTCCCACTGGGGCGGAGGAATGATGATCAATGCCTATGACCAGGCCAGGTTTGGTTACCTGACCCTGCATAAAGGAGCATGGAATGGAGAGCAACTGATTTCCAGTGAATGGATTGCAAAATCCCGTACTCCGGGTCCTGCACAGGAGAATTATGGATTCATGAATTATTTTCTCAATACCCGGCAGCAGGAAATTCCTGCTGCTCCGGAATCCTCTTTTTTCCATTTAGGAGCGGGAACCAATATGGTATATGTGGATGAGGAACATGAACTCGTAATAGTAAGCCGATGGATCAAAAATGCCGCCAAAGCCGAACTGATAAAGCTTGTATTGGAAAGTCTGCCTGATTAAACGCTCCAATTTTCCGCAGAGACCAGGGGTAGCGGGTAGTCTTTCCCCAGCCTTATGCGGCCCGTGTCCAGTTTTTCCGAGGGAAGCTGAAAAGGAATGTGTCTGTCAAAACCTTTTAACTTGTCCAGTTCCGGTATCCATCTCTCAATATAGGTGCCCTGGGGATCGTATTTTTTGGCTTGTAGTAGGATATTGAAATAGCGGTCTTGCCTGGGGTCATTCCCCACCCCGGCAATGTACATCCAGTTGCCCCAGTTGCTGCAGGGATCGTAGTCGATGAGTTGCTGCTCAAAATAGGCCGCTCCCCAGCGCCAGTCGATTTCCAGATCGTTTACCAGGAAGCTGGCGACCAGCTGCCGGCCCCGGTTGGACATAAAACCGGTTTGATTGAGTTCCCGCATGTTGGCATCGATAAAGGGAATACCGGTTTTGCCTGCTGCCCATTTTGAAAAAGCCACTTTACCTTCTTTCCAATAGCCTGCCTTGTCCTGAATGCCCCCAATCTGAAAGATGCGGCTGCCATGCTTTTTGGCCATAAAGCGAAAGAAATCCCTCCAGATCAATTCGAAAATTAGCCAGTAGGTGGATTGATTTTTGGTTCTTTCTGTTTCATAGCGTTTGACTTCCCGGTAAACTTGTCTTGGAGAAAGGGCTCCCATAGCCAGCCAGGGAGAGAATTTGCTGGAATAATCAGCCCCCATTAAACCATTTCGTGTTTCTTTATAACTGGCAAGACTGTCTGTCTGCCAGAAATAATGGTTCATTCTTTCCAAGGCAGGGCCGGATCCTCCCCGGAAAAGCATGTCAGCCTTGTTTTCGGTTCCTTCGTCAGTGAAGTCCGGTCCGCCCATTTCAGGCCAGGAATTCAAATGTCCCTCCGGTATTTGGGCAAAGCGAACGGTTTCCGGAATCTTTTCCAGCGGACGGATAAAAGATAGCTTCTCACATTCTTTTCTAAATTTGGTAAATACCTCAGGCAGTTGTGCTACCGGGAATGGCAGGTCGTCAATATGGAACAGGGTGCTTTGCCAGTAGCTTTCCGTGGCAATACCCTTGCTCCAGGCGGCTTTTTCCAATGCCTGTTCCACCCTGATTTCCTCAGCCGTGACTTCCTGGGAAAAACAGATCATACCTGCCCCGGCTTTTTGTGCCAGAGTGGGTATCTCCTCTTCAGGTTTGCCGTGAAGGAGCAGCAAGTTACCTCCTTTTTCCCTGATTTGATTTTGCAGATCCTGGATGGTTTCGGAAAGGAACCTGGCGCGGTAAGGACCGGTTTTTTTCAACCCAAAATCCCCTGGTCCAAATTGCCGGGGATCCAGGCAATAAACGGGTAAAATGCTCCTGGCAAGTTCCGTTGCTTTTTTAAGGGTGAGGTTATCTTCCCACCTCAGGTCATTTCTCAGCCAGACTAGTGCTTTTTCATATCGCATACAGTAAACAAACTCCCTGTTCAGCCAAAGTGTTTTTTACAAAAAGCCGGTTTTTGCGGATGTTTTGGCTAGGTTGGTCACCACCTGGAAAACAGGATTTCTTTTGGTCATTTGCCCACTGCTTTAGCTGTGGGTAAAAAAGGGCCTGTACGCCATTTTGGCTTTAGCCAAATCCTTTAGCCGGTAAAGCATTTATTTCATTATCTCTCCTAAATTTTGGTTAAAGCCTGGGATTTATGGACTCTTATTATAGGGAATGGGCTAAAGCCGTATTCCTATTGAAGGATGTTAGCGATTGATATATTGGTCTTAATTTTTTTTCAATACTTCTTTATCAATTGCCTCCTGCTTTAGCTGGAGGCAATTGGATGGGATATTAGTGCCATTGGCTTTAGCCAAAATTTTTCCTGGGAAGCATTTGTTCCCCAAACCCTCCCCGGTTTTGGCTGAAGCCGCATTCCTATTGAAGGATGTTAGCCATTGATTTTGTAGTCAATCTGTCAATAGAAACCTAATCCTCCCCCAAAATAGTCGGCTTGCTTTGGGATTTGGATTGCTTGATCCGGTAGTTCAGGGTCAGGTTGATTTGCCTTCTTCTTGGCAGGATATCCCCTTCGGTCATAAATCCAGGCCCCTCGAAGATATAGCGGTTTCTACGGGAGTTGAACACATCCATTACATTTAGAATGAGCGTTCCGCGCCCCTTCATGATGTCTTTGCTGGCGGAAATGTCCAGATAGGCGATGGCTTTTTGTACCCCCTGGGCTACCTTTCTGCGGCCCTCGTAATTTCCCCTGAGCTGCAGGTCCAGTCCGTTCTGCAAAGTAAAGCGGGAAGTAAGCCGGGTAAACCAGGAATAGGTGTCGGCAGTGTAGGTGTCCAATACATTGCTGCCATCGATTTTGGCATAGAAAAAGTTAAAATTAGCATCCAACTTCCACCATTCCACGGGGTAGTAGTCCGTGGTGAATTCAAAGCCCATTGACTGTTCACCTACCAGGTTATAGGGCAAAGTGGTTGCATTTCCTTCTTCATCCACGCTTCGGATCCGCTCAATTTTGTCCTCGGTATCCCGGTAATACAGGGTGGAGAAAATAGAGCCTTTGTCCATGTATTTGATGTGCCCGAGTTCGAAGGCATCTGTATATTCCGGATTCAGGTCCGGGTTGCCGCTAAAGAAATTCCGGGCATCGGAAAAGGTCATAAAGGGGCTGAGGTCATTGTAGACAGGTCTTCGGATCCTGCGGCTGTAACTGACCTGCAGGGCATCATCCGGGCTGATGTTGTAGGTAAGGTGGGCGGAAGGAAACAGGTTGGCATAATCCCGGGGATTGACCTCATTGGTTTTTACCAGGGTGGTGCTTACATCGGTGTATTCTGCCCTTAAACCTCCCTGGTAAGATAATTTATTGCTTTTGTTGCCCAGGATGGCGTAGGCAGCGTGGATGTTTTCGTCATAAAGGAAAATATCATCCAGGCCTGGAAGGGCTTCCATATTTCCCGACTCTGTACGCTCACTGACGATAAAATCATTTTCCATGTTGCGGATACTGCTGCGTACCCCGGTTTCAAAGTTGCCCTCGCTGCCTATGGGCTTGGTATAGTCCAATTGGAGCAGCCATTGTCTGTCAAATTCGTCGTTGACGGAGGTTTGAAGCAGAGATCCACCTGGAATGGGCGTTCCATTAGGAAAATAGGAATCCTGCGTGTATACCTGATCTGAATTTTCCCAATAATCCAGGTAGGTAATGGCCGTACTAAGTACATGGCCTTTCTGGTCAAAGCTTCGCTTATAGGTCAGGTTGAATTCCGAATTGGGTTCTTTCTCATCTTCATCCTGGGTTCGCAGCGTATAGCTGTCTAGTGGAGCCTCTTCTGCTGCATAATCATCGTACCTTATATTGGTCAGACGTCTGGCATCGCTTCTTCTCCAGAGGTAGGAGCCGGTAAGGATGCTGTTTTCATTGAAAAAATAGTCCAGGCCGGCCCGGATATTATTGTTCAAGCCATTCACGGTACCTGTAGTGGTCTGATAGGAGTAAAAGCTGGTATCGGAATTGCTGACTCGCTGTCGGATGGTGCCTTCCCTGGGCACCCGGCGGTAAGCCACGCCATAATTGACGAACCAGTTGATTTTTTTGTGGCGGTAGTTCAGGTTAGCGGCCAGTCCAAAATTGTGTGGATTTCCTGTGATTCCTTCAAAGGAGGCATTAAAACCCTGATTGTTTTCTTTTTTAAGTATGATGTTGATGACGCCGGCCATGCCTTCTGCCTCATAACGGGCAGAAGGGTTGGTGATGACTTCAACTGTTTCGATCATACTGGCAGGTAGTTGTTGCAGGCCACTGCTGCCTTTGAAGCTGACCAGACCGGAAGGTTTGCCGTCTACCAGGATCCGTACATTGCTGGATCCCCTCAGGCTTACTCCCCCTTCCGGATCCACATTGATAGAAGGCAGGTTCATCAGGATATCGGAGGCCGTCCCCCCTGCATTGGCCAGATCCTTGCCCACGTTAAAGATCCGTTTGTCCAGGGACAGCTCCATAAGTGTCTTTTCGCCCTGTACCACCACTTCCTCCAGGTTTTCGGTATCGGCACCCATTTCCAGATTGCCCAAATCTACCCTTCGATTTTCCCGGTTGATTTCCAGGTCATTGATTTCCAGGGGCAGGTAACCCATAAATTCCACAAGCACATCAAACTTCCCTTGCGGCAGATTCAGGTCAAAGGTGCCATCCTCAGCGGTGATGCCACCATTTACCAATGTCTTTTCGGAACTCTCCGTTGCAAATACACTGATGGTGGCAAAGCCCAACGGAGCTTTGCCCTCCTGATCAATGACTTTTCCCCGAATCCCGCCGAAATTATCGGACTGGGCAAAAACAGAGGTACTGATAAGAAAAAATAAAACTATTGCGGGCTGATAAATTTTTTTCATGAGTAAGCTTTTCATTTTCTGGGTAACTGCAAAGATAGAAATACAATAGGTAGGAAAGTTGAATTTTTACAGGAATGCCCAAAGAAGTACACCAAAGGAGTTCATTTGTTGCAACTTTCCCAAAGTTCTAAACTTTGGGAAAGTTAAGCTGAGAGCGATTTTAATCCAACCCAGACAGGTAGGTTTTCCAAATCAGAATAGCAAAAGCCGGCTTCAAATGCGCTAAATTCCATTTTTTTATTTTGATAGAATAGACTAGATTAGTTGGCTCAATTGTTTTAGAAATTTCCTGTGACTATACCCTTTATGAACTACCGGTTTTACCATTACCTTTTTCTATCCGCCATCTTTACTGCCTGGTCCTGTTCTTCAGGAGAACCCAAATTGGAAGAGCAAATTCCTATGGACGAAGTGGCACTGGAAAGTGGAGAAAATTTATTTGATATCCACTGCAGCAGCTGCCATGGATTTGAGCAGGACGGGATTGGTCCCCACCTGGGCGGTATCACCCGGGAACAGCCATTAGATTGGCTCCGCAGCTTTATCAGAAACCCCACTGAAGTCATCGAAAGCGGAGATGAACGTGCAAAAGCTGTCTTTGAGCGTTACAATACCTACATGCCTGCCTTCGGACACCTGGAAGAGCAGGAAATCGATGCGATTATTGCCTACATGCATCAATATCCTGCGCCGGTAGCAGTGGAGGGAGCACGTTCCGACTCCATTCTGAATCCAATACCGGAGACTATCCCCCTTTCGGATCTCGTGGTGGAATTGGAATGGATCAGCACCATCCCTGCCTCTGCCGAAAACAAGCCGAAAACCCGCATTGCCAAAATGGATTACCATCCGGTAACAGGCGACTTGTACATCATGGATCTGCGGGGAAAAATGTACCGTATGGAAGGAAAAGACACGGAAGTATATCTGGATATGGAACTGGAAATGCCGGAATTTATCAATGAACCTGGCCTGGCTACCGGTTTTGGCAGTTTTGCCTTTCATCCGGATTTTGGCAATAATGGCCTGCTGTATACCAGCCATACCGAAAAGCCGGGGACCGCTCCCGCAGATTTTTCTTACGGGGACAGCATTAAATCCACCCTACAATGGGTAGTGACCGAATGGAAAACCGCACAGCCACTGCAAGTGCCGTTGCAGGCAGAAAGCCGGGAGCTCTTTCGCATAGATATGGTCACAGGCATTCACGGCATGCAGGAACTGACTTTCAATCCTCTTGCAGTAAAAGGAGACCCGGATTACGGCCTGCTTTACATAGGCATCGGTGATGGTGGAAGCGTAGGGGCGGGCCATGCCTGGGTTCCTCACGGTGCAAGTCAGGCATGGGGGTCTATCTTCCGTATCGATCCATCCGGAACCAACAGCAGTAACGGGAACTATGGTATTCCTCCAGGCAATCCCTTTGTTACCAGGGAGGAAGCAGTCCCTGAAATTTATGCCCATGGCTTTCGCAATGCGCATCGGATTACCTGGACCGCTGATGGGAAAATGCTGGCTACCAATATCGGCCAGGGACAGATTGAATCCCTGTACATTGTAAAGCCCGGAGATGATTACGGTTGGCCTGTCCGGGAGGGACCTTTCGTGATTGAACCTGAAATGGATCTGAACCAGGTTTTTCCCCTGCCTGAAAATGATGCCGAGCTGGGCTATACTTACCCGGTAGCCATGTATGATCATGATGAAGGCAATGCCATCTCCGGAGGCTATGAATACCAGGGGTCTGAAATTCCCGAATTGCAGGGCAAATACCTGTTTGGCGACATCGTTCATGGAAGACTGTTTTATGTGGAAACAGCGGATTTGGAGCGGGGTAGCCTGGCGCCGGTTTATGAATGGAAAGTGAGCTATGATGGAAACTCCATACCCCTTTCTGAGCTGTCAGGCAGTAATCGGGTGGATTTGAGGCTGGCAAGGGACCAGAAAGGAGAAATGTACCTTTTTACCAAAGCGGATGGAAAGGTGTACCGCATGACAGGAACCAGAAGGGCAAAGTAATGAAACAGATGGATCGGAGAAAATTAATAAAAAAAATGGGATTATTGGGAGCCCTGGCATCTTTCAATCCGGTATTTGGGTATTCCAACAAAAGGCTTCCAGCCCTTTCCATTGGTGCGTGTGACTGGTCCATCGGCAAGACCTCCGATCCGGAAGCCTTTGCCCTGGCCAGGGAAATCGGATTGGACGGGCTACAGGTAAGCCTGGGGACTGCCCAAAACGACATGCATTTGCGGCAAGCTTCCGTGCAGGAAGCCTTTATGAAAGCCTCCAGGCATTCAGGGGTAACCATTGCCAGTCTCGCCATTGGCGAATTGAACCGGGTGCCCTATAAATCGGCTCCGGAAACAGCCGCCTGGGTTTCAGATGCCATTGATGTGGCCGGCGTTTTGGGATGCCAGGTGATTTTGTTGGCCTTTTTTGGAGAGGGGGATTTGAGGGGAGATGAAAAGGGCAAAGCGGAAGTTATCCGAAGATTGAAAAAAGTAGCTCCGAGAGCAGAAAAAAAGAATGTTTTCCTGGCCATTGAATCCTGGCTTTCTGCCGAAGAGCATCTGGAAATCATTCAGGCTGTAGGCTCCAGCCATGTGAAGGTGTATTATGATGTGGCCAATGCCACGGAAATGGGCTACGATATCTTTCGGGAAATCGAGTTGCTGGGGACTGATCACATTTGTGAAATCCATTTTAAGGAAAATGGTAACCTTCTGGGGCAAGGCAAGGTGGACTTTAACCGGGTGAAATCTACCCTGGAAAAAATCGGCTATGGCAAATGGATCATCATGGAAGGAGCCCTTCCCAAGGATGCTGCCATATTACCTGCCTACCAACAAAATCTGCAATTTGTCAGGCAACTCATTAAAAACTAACTTATGAAAACTTCCCGGATCTTGGCCATTTCCATTTTACTCGCCAAACTTTCTTGTGGAGAAAAATCCGGAAATGATGCGCCATTATTGTTTGTGCCGGACGACCTGGAGGTTAGTCTGTGGGCCAGCAGCCCCCTCTTTTACAATCCCACCAACATGGATGTGGATGCCAAAGGCAGGGTATGGCTTACCGAAGCGGTCAATTACAGGGATTTCCGCAATGCGGATGGGCACCTGGTACGGGAAGCAGGAGACCGGATCATGATCCTGGAGGACCGGGACAGGGATGGAAAAGCAGACACTTCCCAGGTGTTTGTACAGGACCAGGACCTGCGCAGCCCCCTGGGCATAGCCGTGATCGGTAATCAGGTAGTGGTATCCTGCTCTCCCAATGTCATCATCTATACCGATACCGATGGAGATGACCTGCCTGACAAAAAAGAAGTTTTTTTAACCGGGTTTGGTGGCAGGGACCACGATCATGGGCTGCATGCAGGCCAACTGGGACCCGATGGCAAGTGGTATTTCATCACCGGCAATGCCGGGCCTCATCAGGTTAGAGACAAAGATGGCTGGACCCTGCGTTCCGGCAGCGTGTACAACGAATACACACCCTACAGTAAGGAAAATCTACCTTCCCAGGTAAGCGATGATGGTCAGGTATATACCGGCGGGCTGATCGTCCGGGTAAATCCCGATGGCAGCGGAATGGAAGTGATGTCCCATAATTTTCGCAATGCCTATGAAGTTTTTGTGGATTCCTTTGGCAACATGTGGCAAAGCGACAACGACGACCAGACCGCTTCCTGTCGCACTACCTGGCTGATGGAAGGCAGCAATGCCGGTTTTTTCAGCGAGGAAGGAGACCGCACCTGGCAAGCCGACAGGAGGCCGGGTCAAACCATAGCAGAAGCGCATTGGCACCAGGATGACCCTGGTGTTTTACCTGTGGGTGATATCTATGGTGCCGGTTCTCCTACAGGAATGCTGCGCATTGAAGGAGATGAGTTGGGAGAAGCCTATCGGGGCCTGTTACTCAGTGCTGATGCTGGCAGAAACATCATTTTTGGCTATCATCCCAGGCCCGAGGGGGCCGGATACTCCCTGGCCGACAGACAAAATTTTATCGCTTCTGTTGATGTAGATAATGAAGGGTACATCTGGCATCAGGTGGAAGGGGATACCAGCAAATGGTTTCGCCCCAGTGATGTGACCCTCGGAGCGGATGGTTCCCTTTTTGTGGCCGATTGGTACGATCCCATCGTGGGCGGGCACCAGATGCGGGACAAGGAAGGCCAGGGTAAAATCTACCGGATCACCAAAAAAGGGAAGGACTATCCCAAACCTGTAATCGATTTCGCCACCGTATCAGGTCAGGTGGAGGCATTGCGCAATCCTGCTGTCCACATACGCGCCCGGGCAGCGCAACTCCTGCAAGCGCAGGGCTCCCCGGTCATTCCCGAACTGGAACCTCTTTTGGATGACGGCAACCCTTTTTACAAGGCAAGAGCCATTTGGCTGCTGGCAGGAATGGCCGAGCCGGGATTGGAAAAGGTACTGCCCTTGCTGCAGGAGGATGATCCGGAATTGGTCCTTACCACCATCCGGGCCCTGGCAGCCTTTGCCCCTGAAAGCTTGCTTCGGGAGGCTGAGGCACTGATTCCCCAGGCAGCTCCTCTGGTGAACCGGGAGCTTGCGATTCTCTTGCGGAAAACTGATTTTGAAGAGACAGCACCTCTTTATACTTCCCTGATAGAAGCTTATGATGGAACGGATCCCTGGTATCGGAATGCCCTTGGAATTGCACTCAGGGAAAGGGCCAATGAGGTATTTCAAAGTCAATGGGAGAATTTGGATCCTCTGGATTGGAGTCCCGGGCAGGCTTCGCTGATCTGGGAGCTCCATCCCGAAGCAGCTATTTCGGCACTGAAGCTTCGGTTGGAAAGCGAGGCCCTGAACGAGGAAAAAAAGAGGCAGGCACTGGAAACCCTGGCTTTTATCCCCCATCAGGAGGCGGTAGAAGCATTCCTGGAGCTGGCAGAGGGAGAAGGCATGTTGGCCGAACAAGCCAGCTGGTGGTTGCAATTTAGAAAATACAACAATTGGGAGGCATTTCTAACAGATTGGGAGCCGCCGGTGGATAATATGCCGGTAGGCCAACCGGAACTCCGGGCAGCCCTTGAAATGCTGAGCGATAGTCTGGCAAACGCCGATCAGCAGCAGGAAGCACTGAGTCATCTTGCTGAAAGTTCCGAAGGGAGGTTACAGATGGCTTTGTTGGCAGTAAAGGGAATTTTCCCCGATTCCCTGCAGAGACAGCTTCCGGAAGAATGGGCCATGGAAGGCAGGCCAGCCGTTAAGCACATGTTGGTGCATTTATTTGGTGCCTCACAGGATTTCCCGGAGGGGGAAGTGAACGAATTTATGGGGGATGCAGCAAAGGGAAAGGTATTGGCCACACAAAACTGTCTGACTTGCCACCGGATTGGAGATTCAGGCAATGAAATTGGTCCCAACCTAAGCGGAATCGGGCAAAAAATGGATGCCCCTACCCTGGTAAATGCCATTGTGCAGCCCGATGCCGCCATTGGGTTTGGATCGGAAGCCTGGCTGGTTCGGTTGAAAAACGGGGCGGTAGTTTACGGATTGCTGCAGTCCAACGGTCCTGTAGTAACAGTTCTGGACAGTCAGGGGCAGCGTTTTGTGATCCCTGCATCCGAAGTGGCCGAGAAGCGATTGGTGCCTGTCAGTTTGATGCCCGGTCCCGCACAGCTGGGATTGGAAGCACAGGATATTGCCCATATCCGAACCTACCTGATGCAGGGAGATTTATAAAAATCTTGTACACTATGTGTTTTTGCTTAATTTTGCGCCCATGGCAAAATCAGCACAACTTCAGGAAAGCAATCTGCTTAAAGATATTATCGCCCATGCCAAGGAGTATGGGTTTGTGTACCCCTCATCGGAAATTTACGACGGCTTGCAGGCAGTCTACGATTACGGTCCATATGGGGTGGAACTCAAAAATAACCTCAAGCGCTTGTGGTGGGAATCCATGACTCGTCTGAATGACAATATTGTAGGCCTGGACTCGGCCATTTTCATGCATCCCACCACCTGGAAAGCTTCGGGCCATGTGGATAGCTTTAATGATCCCATGGTGGACAACAAAGACAGCAAGAAACGCTATCGTGCCGATGTGCTGATTGAGGAAAAAGCCGCCCAATACGAGCAGGCAGGAGAAGTGGAGCGGGCAAAGGAATTATTGGCAGCCATGGGCAAGTTGCTGGATGCCGAGGACTTTGCTGCCCTGAGAGACCTGATGATCAATGAGGGCATAACCTGTCCGCTGAGCGGCACGGCCAACTGGACCGAGATCCGCCAGTTTAACCTGATGTTTTCTACCCAGGTGGGATCAGTGTCAGAGGACTCCTCTACCATCTACCTGCGACCTGAGACGGCACAGGGTATATTTGTTAATTTCTTGAATGTTCAAAAGACTGCTCGCATGAAAGTTCCTTTCGGCATCGCCCAGATTGGAAAGGCTTTCCGGAACGAAATCGTGGCAAGGCAGTTTATTTTCCGCATGCGGGAGTTTGAGCAAATGGAAATGCAATATTTTGTCCGTCCAGGTACGGAGATGGAATGGTATAGTCGCTGGGCAGATACCAGGGTGAAATGGCACAAGGCTCTGGGAATTCCGGAGGAGAAAATCCGCCGACACGATCACGATAAACTGGCCCATTATGCCAATGCCGCCCTGGATATTGAATACCAATTTCCTTTTGGCTTTAAGGAAGTGGAGGGCATTCATTCCCGTACTGATTTTGACCTGAAGGCACACCAGGAGTACAGTAAGAAGAAGCAACAGTATTTTGATCCTGAGGTAAACCAGAATTATATTCCCTACGTAATCGAGACTTCCATTGGGGCCGACCGCTTGTTTTTAATGACGCTCTGCAATGCGTATACGGAAGAGCAAACTGGAGAAAAAAGCAGGGTATATCTCAAGTTTCACCCGGCTCTGGCACCGGTAAAAGCGGCGATCCTTCCCCTGACCAAAAAAGACGGTCTACCGGAAAAGGCTAAGGCCATTTTCGAGGATATGAAGTACGATTTCAACATTATCTACGAGGAGGCGGCCTCTATCGGCAAGCGCTATGCCCGGCAGGATTTGATCGGAACACCATTCTGCATTGCGGTAGATCATCAGACCCTGGAAGACGATACCGTCACCATCCGGCACCGGGACAGTACCGAGCAGGAGCGGGTAGCCATTTCCGATCTTCACGGGAGGTTGTCAGCCGCCTGTAGCTATCGGACGGTGTTTGAGAAGATTTGATTTTGGCCCTCCCGCACCCTCGCAGTGAGGGAAACGGGTTGCAGTGGTTCCAATACCGCCGATGGTAGCAAATAAGAACATCAGATCACCGGTTTACAGATTACAGGTATCGTTCTAAAAAACGGTCGATATAAAACTGACAATATTCATTTACTTCCTGCGCCATATCCATGGTATGGGGCCAGCCTTTCAGCCGGTGATAGTCGTGTGGAACGCCGGCTTGTTGTAGCCAGAGCTGCAGGGAATCTGACTGGCTCACCGGTACCAGAGAGTCGATCGTACCCTGAAAAATAAGTGTTGGTGGATCATCGGCAGTGATGAAGGTGCGTGGCGACGCCAGCCGGTACATTTCTGGATCCTGCTCGTAGCTGCTGCCCATAAAACTTTGCACCTGTTCGGTGGAAATGGCATAGGGAGTCGTCAGATCTACAGGGCCGTACAAATCCACAATGGCTCTCACCCTGCTGTCCGGACCCTGCTCGCAATCCCGGTTAAACAAAGGCTCCTCACCTCCGTAGCCGAGCAGAAGGGAAAGATGGCCCCCTGCAGAACCCCCCGATCAATGCCAACCGATCGGGATCAATGCCGTAGTCCTCTGCGTGTTGCTTGATCCACTTGATGCCACAATTCACATCCTGTGCGGCGGCAGGAAACGTCGCCACTCCGGAAAGCCGGTAGGAAAGGGTGGCGGTAACGTAGCCTTTTTCAGCATAATCGATCAAGTAGGGGAGGTAGTCCTGCCGCTTGCCCTTTTTCCAGGCACCGCCGTGTACGAAAATTAACGTAGGGGCTGGTTCCCTCAAGCCTTTTTTCCGGTAGATATCAAGCTGTAACTCCTGCCCATTGATGGTTTTGTAGGGGATGTCCTTAAACGCTTCCAGATTCTCCGGGACTTCCGGAGTGGACTCGATCAAATCCAAGTTACCCAATCCATACGCGATATTCAGTAGCGTTTCATTCAGGTATCCCCGGGGCGCTTGTAGCGGCCGGTCAGGGTCGGTGGATGCCCTTTGACAGGCAACTGCGAGGCTACAGGCAAGGAGTGCAGGAAGTATCTTTCTCATGCGGGAAATTTACTCCATTCGAACCGTTTCTCCAAAGGCCGAAGGGATGTGAAAATCGGGTGTATTGCTTTTTGGTCGTTTCCAGGAAAACCAGGTAACCGCTTCGTCCGCCGATGGTTGAAAGTCGGCCCGGAAGATTCCAAGGAAAAAGGGAAATGTGATCCCCAGTTCGCTCAGTTCGTCCAGGGAGATTTTGCCCTCGACAAGATATCCGGTATCGGTGATCCTGGCAGCCAGTTCTTTGCTGGCAAAATCCCAGGTCGGGTCAAACTCGCGGTAGTAAGCCGCAGAATAATCGAGCACGTTTCCATTCGGGTCTATTTCGATGCAATAATACTTTGCCAGGCTAGTATCGCTCGAAAAAAACAGTTCCACCCGATCTTCCTGTTCCACGGAGGCCTCACTTTGAAAGGCTACCGTTGTCAGGGAATTGTCCCTTACCTCAAAGGAAAAATTGAAATGGGTTGGGGAAACAAAGGCCCTGAAAATTGTTTTGTCATCCTCCTCTTTTCCTGGCCAGGGGGAGATCAAGCGTTCCAGCACCTGGGCTTGCGCCCATACCCCTTCGTCTATTTGAGCATCTACTTGTATTTCCTGAGCCAGGGATGGCAGACTGAGTCGGGCGGGAGCCGATTCGCCACATGCAAAAGAAAGCCAGGCAAATGTGTAAACCAACAGGTATCGCTCAAAAAGCGTGAACATTTCAGGCGGCCGTTTTTGTTTATGGAGTGCTCCTCTCATCGTATTTTTTGTTTGTGAATGGTACTTCCTACTGCCGGATTTAAGTGGTTTCAGATCCGTTTCTATCTGGGTTATTGCTTTTTCCACACCTGACTTTGTTCCGTTATCGGCACATCCCAGGTTTGGGAAGGATTTGGGGTGTATTTTGGGTCGCTGTCCTTTTCGGGAAAGGTAGGAATGATTTCACGGAGCTGGAGGAAATGCCGCTTTCTTTCTTCTGTATGCAGGCTGTCGAGTAGATTGGTCGTTTCCATCGGGTCGGCTAGTAAATCGATAAATTTTTCAGGTTCCCGCTTCGAATTGATGTACAACTTGTACTGTTTGTTTCGTACGACGCGGTCGCGAAACAGGTATTGATTTTCCACCCCGTTTTCCGTAAGCGCGGCGTTGTTACCGCCTCCCATGGCTAAAATCCAGTTTCGCTGGGAAGATTGGTCCCCTTGGATCAAAACATCCTGAAAGGAGAAGCCATCGATCTCAAATCGCTCATTTTCCGAATCCCTTTGTTTTTTTTCCGGAATTCCTGCCAGTTCCAGGCAGGTAGGAAAAATATCCGTAAAGTCAACCAGTGCATCTGAAATCCTATTGGCCGAAATTTTTTCGGGCCAGCTCACCATAAAAGGTACATTGATGCCGGATTCGATGGTTTTTGCTTTTCCCCCTGGTACGGAAAACCCATTTCGATGTCCAGTAATTGCTCCGGTGGTGCCATTGTCCGTTGTCCAGATAATGAGGGTGTTGTCCCGGACTCCCGCATCTTCCAGCGCCTTAACCAGGTCACCTGTAATCCGATCGGTATAGGCTACCATGGCTTTGTGTTTACCCAGGTCGTCCACTTCCTTGCTATCGGGTGTATTGACGAAGGGGGTATGGGTCAGTACCATGGGGTAGTAAATAAACATGGGTTTGTCTTTGTTTTCCTGAATAAAATCAATGATGAATCGCTTGAATACATCGGGGCCAAATTCGCCGGTATGGGTGCTGCTGCCTTCTTTTGTGTACAGGTAGGGGTCCTGGTACCTATTGGCACTTGCTGCTACTCCTGATTCGTAGCCCGTCCACATGCAATAGGAATCAAACCCGTTTTCGGTGAGGGCGTCGGATTCCACGCGGAAATCATCGATTTGCCACTTGCCGGCGATACAGGTAGTGTATCCCGCTTTTTTCATTTCCCTTCCAAGAGAGGGATACCGCGTTTCGTCGAAATGGGCTCCTCCGCCCCAGCGAGGAACGTCCCAGTGATTTACCCATCCGTGCCTATAAGGATACTGACCCGTCAACAAGCTGACTCGGGTAGGCGTGCACTGGGGCATGGCATAGGCGTTGGTAAAGGTGATGCCACTTCTGGCGAGGGCATCGATGGCCGGCGTGGAAATATCCGCCGCACCATAATGGCTGACCCATTCCTTGCCCAGATCATCGACCAGGATTATCAGAATATTTGGCCGGGAAGGCAGCGATTTTACCGGCTTTGTTTGCCAGCAACCGGACAATACGATCATTAATGCAATACAAATAGTTTTTATCATGTTTGATATAGCAGGTATATATAGGCCATTGCGGTTATTTCACCCGGTATTATTCGTTAATGATACAAGATACATTTGAATATTTCACATATATAGGATATTTATTTGGTAGATAAGGAGTTTTTCTGATGTTTAATTGTAGGGTTGATGTGGTAGTTGATGGTCTGATTTATTATAACCAATAGCGATCGAATGCCGCGCTAAATCTGTTATTTCGGAATTACGGATTATATGGCCTAAGTTGTTCCATTTTAGATTTGCCGCGCTCTCGCAAAAGCAACTTCAATTGTTCTAAGTTAATAACGGGAAATGATGATAAGGTAAACAAATGGAATCGGGAATTATTGAAAGCGAACGGTGATCGTTTCGTCGATGCCACACCCCACGAAAACTTTATCGCCAGCATTAACACCACGAGGGAAGCCTTCCTCTCTTAGTGGTAAGCTTCCCTGTAGGTTCAAGATGCGTCGGTTGGCTTCAATTACCACGTTGGTATCGATTTCCCGTGCATGTTCGTATTTTTCAATTGCCGCGATAACTGCCATGCGTTCCTTCCAGCTCTCGCCACAATTCCTGCTCATTCTTAAGTAAATATCTCCCAGGAGTAGATAGGTTTTGCCAAAGTTGCCTGCCAATTCAGCAGCCTGCCGGGCATTGTTGCGAGCCTGCTCGAAAAGCCCCAATTCCTTGTATTGGATGGAAGCGATCTGGAAAGAATACATTCCTTTTCTAAAGCCATCCGTTTCCTCATCCATAGCGACTTTCAAGAGACGAATAGCTTCATGATAGTTGCCGTCGTTTATTGCGTTATCCACCTCGCTGCTTGAAAGGGGCTCTTGGTCAGCCTCCTGTTCGATGGCTGCTTGTAGCACATCGTATTGCGCCTGGATCATCTTTATCGTCAGGTCAGATTCCAAACGGCCCAGTGTCCTAAGGTGCTCCAGAATGTAGCCAACTATCTCGATATCGTCGATATCGGTAGTATAGAGTTGTTTGAGCTCGTCTGTAAAATATTCGCAGGCAGAAAAAGAGATTCTTACCTTATAGGCAGGCGTTTTGGGCCTGTGTCTCCAGTGTTGGCCTGGCTCATCGCTTTGGCTGGCTTTATACTTCGGAAGTGGATTAAATGAAACCTCTGTGGACGAGGGAACAGAAGATATCGTCAAAACCGGGTGCTGGGGAACTGTTGCCGATCCAAGAAATACAAATAGAAACGGAAACAATGCAAGGTATTTCATGGCAAGGAAAAACAGGATGTATTCCACTTAACTAACGGATGCTATTAAATGTCGTCATTTCTGGTAAATAAAGCAATCTCTTTTGCAAAAGAAAATATAGGATTTACTAGGCAAATCCCCCTTTCTCTTGTGGTTTAAGCAAGTGAATGGATGTGATTTTTTCGCACATGTCCGGGAATTGCAAATCTCCTTTATCTGTCCACGGGATTGCAAACCCCAAGGAGCTGCGCTGTTTGCCATATAGATAAGCAGGATTAGGCATCCTGATTACGCACATACTAAACCACCACAACCCCCAGTGCCGTAGGCACGACCGATATGGGTTTAAACCATAAGCTGCTGATAGACCGAAAGGAGAGATCCGTACCTACGGCACTTAAGCTTCAGGGACCGGCCTGTACCCATGGGCTGAACCCCATGGTTACCAGATTGCCCGCTCCTAACGGAGCTTTTCACCAATGGGCAAAAGGATTCACCAGGGATTCACATAGATTTTTTTTGGCAGATGAAAATGGAATTTGTCGTTGGTGGCAAAGTACAAATTCGGTTGTAAAAACTGTAAATCAAAAAAGTAAACAAAAAACCCAGATTGAACGAAATCCCCCTTTTTAAGGGGTTAAGGGGTATTTTTTCGGCAAGGTCTTAAAATATCAATTCCTTCTCGTACTACGTTTTTCGATCGAGTATTAGCTGAATGGTGTCCGCTAAGTGTTTCCTGTTCTCCGGAGAAAATAGCTCCGTATGGGTGCCTTCTACCTCATGAATGGTCAACTTTTTGACGAGAGGCTTCCATCCCAGGTACCTGAGGTCATGAAAATAATTGGTAGGAATTTTTGCCCGCAGCAAATGCACCTCTCCATCATAATAGGCCGGTTGATACCGGTACATGGCTTCCCGGTGCCTTCGTTTCAGGTCCTTCAGGGTCTGCTCAAGTGGACTCAGACCGTCATTTTCTGATTTTTTGAAAATGGACCGTAAAACGCTCTTTTTCCGCTCCCAGGAAGCTTTCTTTTTTTTCAATAGCAGCTTTGGATGATGTGCCAAAAGTGAACAATCAAACCAAACCTTCTGAAATTTAAATGCCAACCTATCAAAAAAGGAAACTGGGTCTGAAGGGAAAACATAGGTATCAAGGAGGATTAGGGCCTCTATCTTTTTTCCGGATCGCCGCCATTGTTTTGCCATTTCAAAGGCGATAATACCTCCCAGGGAATAGCCTGCCAATATATATGGACCCTGATGGGCTTTACTTTCAATTTCCGCTATGTAATGTGCCGCCATGGCTTCAATACTCTCCAGAGGTTGCTCCTTACCGTCCAGACCTTTCGCCTGTAGCCCAAAGATCGGTTGGTCGGGATCCATTTTTTTGGTGAGTTCATAAAATGGCATTACATGCAATCCGGCCCCATGCACCATAAAAAGAGGTGTTTTACTGCCTTCAGGCTTTATGGGTACCAGACTTTCCCAATGCTGGTTTTCCGTCACCTGAGACTGCATGGCCATGGAAAGGTCCTTCAAAACAGGGTGCTTGAAAAATAGTGCCAGCGGAAGTTTGATAGCGAAGCGGCTTTCAAGTGCTGCCATTACCTGTACTGCTGCCAGGGAATGCCCACCGATTTCAAAGAAATTGTCTGTGGGGTTTACCCGAGGCAGATTCAGTACTTTTTGCCAGGTATTCGCAATGGCCGAGTCCATGGGATCGCCAGGGCTTTCCGGATCAATATGTGGATTGGTTTCCAATCCTATTTCTGCAATTTCGGCCAGTTGCCGCCTATCCAGTTTACCGCTGGAGGTCAAAGGGAACTTCTGCAGGTACCAATACCTATCGGGTACCATATAAGCCGGCAAATGTGCTCCCAGCTTCTTTTTCCAGGAAGAGCTAACCGTTTCAGAAACTTCCATTACGTTCAATCCCAATACCTGTTGCCATTTGTTATGAGCAAAGGTCTCTGTTGTTCCGTTAATAAAACCGAAGAGCATTCCATTTCCAGCTTCAGGTTGAAGGTAAATGACGGTTACCTCCTTTAGTTTTGCTTCATTTTTCAATACCCGCTCTATTTCTTCCAATTCTACGCGGTGACCGCGGATTTTTACCTGCTGGTCGATTCTACCCAGGACGGCATATTCGCCTTCTGCCAGAGATTTTCCCAGGTCCCCGGTTTTATACATGGTATGCTTTCCGGAAGCGTCAAATGGATCTTTCAAAAATCTTTTTCTACTTAATTCCGGCTGGTTGAGGTATCCTTTGGCTACGCCCGCCCCGGAAATATAAACTTCTCCTTCCTGGTCCTCCGGAACCGGGAGTCCATGTTCATTGAGGATATAAACTTTCGTATTGGCAATTGGCTTCCCTACCGAAATCTCTTTGTCACTAGCATTTATTTCCTTAATCGTGGAAAAAACCGTAGTCTCTGTAGGACCGTAAATATTCCAAAGGGTCTTGCAGCGAAGCAATAATTTTTGGGCAAGTTCCAGGGAGAGCGCTTCTCCCCCACTGATGATCCGCAGGTTTTCGAAACGCTTTTCCCATCCGATTTCCAGCAGCATTTTCCAATGGGTTGGCGTTGCAAAAACAGTAGTAATTTCAAATTTTTCGAAGGCCAACAGTACTTCCCTGGGATCTTTCCGCTGCCTTTCGTCCAGTACGTAACATTGGGCACCATAAACGTAAGGAAGCAGAGTTTCCAGTATGGCAATATCGAAAGATACAGAGCTGACAGCCAGAAATCGGTCATCACGGTGAATGCCCGGTGAATCGGATACGGCGGTCAGGAAATGGTGCAGGTTGGCATGGGAAATAACCACACCCTTTGGTTTTCCGGTAGAGCCTGAAGTGTATATAATATAAGCCGAATCCTCTGCACGGGTTTGAAGCCCGGGCTCAGAGAGGGGAAGGTGTTCTTTAGCAGCAGTAAACGTATCCCATTCAAGCAGTTTCCCTTTCAGACCCACACCCTTGCGAAATGGCTTTCCGGAAATGGTCAGTTGGCAGCTATCCTGCAGCATGTAAAGGATTCTTTTTTCTGGAAGTCCTGTATCTACCGGAAGGTAGGCTGCGCCGGTTTTTAGGGTTCCCAAAATGGCGATGATCATCTCAATCGAGCGGTCCATCAGGATACCTACCACCTTTCCGGGTCCCATGCCTTTTTCGATGAGAAAATGGGCCAGTTGATTGGCAGATTGATTTAAATCATGGTAGGATAAAGCCTGCTCGTTGCAAACTACCGCAATTTTTTCAGGATCCCTTTCGGCGGCTTGGCTGATCTGCTTGTGTACAGGGATAAAATCCGATGACAAAAAGGGAGGAAGGGCTGCCGATTCGGACAACTGAGGATTAGCCTCAGGAAGGATCAGGGAGCCAATGTTCTGCTCAGGGTCCCCTGATATCCTTTCGAGTATTTGCCGGTATTCGGTAACAAATTGACCCGGTTGATCTTCGCCAAACTTATTGGTTTTGCAGGTGATTTTGCCTTTCAGAGCTTGTCCGGTAGTAGTGAAAATCAGACTGAGGTCATACTTGGCTTTGATCTGCAGGCTGTCAAGTGCAGTGAGTTCCAGCTGATCTCCCCAATGATATGCTTCATGCGCTACCGGACTGTCTTCCTGCAAGGAGCACATCACCTGAAACAGTGGATTTTGCCCGATAATTCTTTCTGTGTTGGTAGCTGCTACGATTTTCTCAAATGGCAGGTCCTGGTTTTCAAAGGCTTCCATGCAATTGGTTTTTACCTGATCCAGGAAATCGGTGAATTTCATCCCTTTTCTGATAAAAGACCTGATGGGTAAGGGGTTGATAAAATAGCCCAGGGCCTTTTCCAAATCCGGGTGCTGTCTCCCGGAGGTAGGTGTGCCTACACAAAGCGTTTCCCGCTCAAAAAAGCGGTGCAGCCAGACCTTAAAAGCTGCCAATAAAGTCATGTATAGGGTGACTCCCTGCTGATTGCTCATTTGTTGCAATCGATTTTTCAGATTTTCCGGAAGGACGAAGGAAAGCTCAGTACCAGCATTATCCGTATTTTGGCCGCTGTATTCTCCTTCTCTATTCATGAGAGGTGTTATTCCCCTTAGTTTTGATGTCCAATACTCAAGCTGCGGTTGCAGCGTCTTTTCGGTAAGGTATTTCCGCTGCCAAAGGGCAAAATCCCGGTATTGAACCGGTGGGCTCAGGACACATTTTTCTCCTTTACACGCTGCTTTGTAAAAATCTGCCAGTTCTTCCAGGAATAAAGGAAGCGACCAGCCGTCAAAAGCAATATGGTGAAAGGTGATTACCAGAACAGCTTCCATAGGACCAGCCGTTAACAGCCCGGCGCGTAACATATAATCCCTGCTCAAATCAAATGGCGCAGTGTTCATCGATTGGATCTGCGCATGTAAATCTTCATAAGGGATGGGTGAGCTTTTCGCCAATTTCCAATTTCCAGGGTCCATCACCTGCTGATAGGGTTTGCCTTCCTTCTGTCGTATGACGGTACGCAGCACCTCGTGCCGGAGAAGCATTTGTTTCAGTGCCTTTTCCAAAGCCACCGGATCAATAGCTCCTTTCAACCTGAGAACAAGGGGAATATGGTACTGGTCCGAACCCTCAAGCAGGTCAATGACCCATAAACTTTCCTGGCTGTAGGAGAGAGGGACTTCTCCGATTTGCTTTGCCTCAGTTGTTTTGATGGGAGGTAAAGCCTTTTGCTGGCCATTTGACCTGATGATTTCTGCCATCCCGGAGATGGTAGGCGCTGAAAACAAATCACCAAGACCAATAGCCGCATTCATTTCTCTGCGCACTGCAGCGAGCAATTTTATGCCCAAAATGGAATGTCCTCCTGCTACGAAAAAATCGGTTGTCGTACTGACTTCATCCATGTTTAAAATCCTTTTCCAAATTCCACATAGGGCCAGTTCTACCGGGTCAGCAGGTGGCCTGGATTCCTTAATTTTCGGAGGTAAACCCATTTCAGACAGTTTATTTCTGTCTATTTTTTTATTTGCGGTCAATGGGAGGGCAGAGAGAAACCGCCAATTTCCTGGAACCATGTACCGGGGAACCACCTTTTCCAGGCTACCGGATACGTGTTCCTTTTTCACCGGATCAGACAGCAATGACAGGCTTTTCTCAGCCACCACATGGGCTAGCAACCGGGCTGTTCCATTTTGAGTTTTGCTCAAGGTGACTGCGGCGACTTTTACTTCCGCAAGACCATTTAGCGCAGCTTCAATTTCTTCCAATTCAATGCGGAATCCGTTAATTTTTACTTGTTGGTCGCGTCTTCCTGAAAAAGAAATCTTTCCATCAGGAAGCCATTTGGCCAGGTCACCTGATCGGTACATCCTTGCGCCTGGTTTTTTTGAAAAGGGATCTGGTAAAAATCTGGTGCTCGTCAATTTTGGCTGATTAAAGTAGCCTTGGGCAACGCCTTCTCCACCAATAAAAACCTCCCCTTGCAGACCAATGGGAACCGGAGCACCACTGTTATCTAAAATGTAAATGCTGGAGTGGGCATTTGGCCGCCCGATGGTCACCTTCTGATCTTCCCGGTCCAATTTTTCCACTGTCGCCCAGACTGTGGCTTCTGTTGGGCCATACTCATTGTATAGATCCACATGGGGCAGGAGATTATAATGAAGGGCAACCAGAGATTCGTTCAGGCTTTCTCCCGCAACGGTCACCCTCTTTACAGGTGCATTTGCCAATAGGTTTTCTTCCAGTAAAAACCGGTAAAATGAAGGTACACAGAGGAGGGTTTCAGTTTTGTTGAGATGTAGACTGAGCTCGTCCGTGCGGTACAAATCTGCCGATGGGCAAAGCAGCAAGGTTCCACCAGCTGCCAAAGTTCCGAAAATGACCGCTACTGAGGAATCAAAAGCAAAGGAAGGAACCAGTAATGAATTTCCGATCTCCGGATAACAGGTAATTCTACTTAAGGTAGATGTTGCCAATGCCTGGTGACTGACAGATACTCCTTTGGGCGAACCTGTGGAACCGGAGGTAAAAATGACATAAGCAGGCAATTCCGGATCTATTTGAAGCGATAAAGCCCCTGCAGATTCCAGATAAATTTGATCCATTTCACGGTCCGTCAACACCAGAGAGGTTGCTTGCTCAAAAAAGTGTAGGTGGACTGATTGACAGATCACCAGACTGGGGTGGACTGCTTCTGCCAGCAATTTGATGCGTACTTCAGGGTACGCTGGATCAATAGGTACATAGGCCGCACCGGCTTTCAATATACCCAGGAGACTAATGACCATTTCTTCGGAACGGGGCAGACATACCGGTACCTTATCCCCGGTTTTCACACCCTTTCGCCGTAGGTATCGTGCCATTTGTTCACTCTTTGCCTCCAGGGCCTGATAACTGATCTTTTCTTCGCCAAATTCCAGTGCTGTAGCCGCAGGCTTGGCGAATCTTTGGTTTGCTATCATGGTCAACACGCTGTGGACGGGTATTTGTCGGTTTTTTTCCGTGTTTGGTGACTTGCTAAACTGTAGTATGATCTGCTCCTTTTCGGCTTTGTCCATCAGCGGTAGCTGATCAATAGGTAATTCTGGCGCATGGGTAATTTCATGTACCAGTTGCTGGTAGTGTCTAATAAATCGCGAGATGGTATGTTGTGTGTAAAGCTGTGACTTAAATTCCACTTTTCCCTCTAGTCCTGAGCGGCAATCCCGCAATTCAAAAGTCAGGTCAAAGGTGGAAGTCCCATGGTCGGGATGCTGTTGGTTGACTTCGCAACCTTCAAGTTCCAGGGATTGTGTTAAGGCATCCTGATAGACGAACATTTGCTGAAACAAGGGATGCATGCCTTTTATTCGGGCTATTTCCAGGGACTCAACCAGCTTTTCAAAAGGAGTTTCCTGATGTTCAAATAACTCCAGGGCATTGTTTTTCACTTCCTCAAGCACTTTTGTAAAGGAATGATTACCATGGATTGTAGAGCGGAGCGGAAGGGTGCGTACAAAATACCCGACTAAGGGCTGGAGGTTTTCCTGCTCCCTGCCTGATATAGCAGTACCAATACAAATGTCATTTTGCCCGGAGTACCGGTACAAAAGCACCTTAAATATAGCCAGCAGCGTCATGAACATTGTAGCGTTTCGCTCCCGGGCTATTCTTTTTACCGAATTATAAAGATCCTTGTCCAGGCTAAATCGGAGCGTTTTGCCCTCCTGCTTTTCCATCCTGGACCTTGAAAAATCCAATGGAAGGTGCAAGGGAGAAACACCTGCCAACTTTTTGTTCCAGTATTCAAGACCTGGCTTTATTGCATTTTGCCTTGCAAGGCTACGCTGCCATTGGGTATAGTCGGCATATTGGACTTGCAATGCAGGTAATTTTATGGCATCTTTTTTCAGAGACTGCTTGTAGCCTTCGCTAAGCTCTTTTTTGATGATAGCCATGGACCAGGCGTCCGAGACCATATGGTGCATGGCAAGGACCAGCAGGTGATGGCCTTCACTTACAGTGATTAAGGATGCCCTGAACATGCCTTCGGAACTGAAATCAAAAGGCTTGCGAATAATGCGGATTATCTTTTCTGTTACTTTAGGATCTGAAGACCCACTATAACGAGCCTCTCCGTTTTCCCTTGTCATCCGCCATTTGGACAGTTTTCCGGGAACCTGTTCGGCAGTTCCATCTTCGTTTATGGCAATGCGGCTTGTCAGAATCTGATGCCGCACTAACAGGTTTTTCAGCGCATTTTCCAGTTTATTTGGCTTCAAATCTCCTTTGATCTGGAATACCTGAGACAGGTGGTATGCCTCACTCCCTTCCAACTGGTGCAGAAACCACAAACCTTCCTGTCCATAAGATAGGGGAAAATTATGCTGTAGATTTTGAATTCTTTCCAACTTTATGGTCTCGTGTTCCTGGCGTTTATCTACTAGTCTGGCGAGGGATTTAATTGTGGGATGATAAAACACCTCTTTTACTGAGATTTCCTTTTTCCACTCTTGCCTGATGGCAGCTGTCAAGCGCATAGCCAACAGGGAGTTCCCCCCCATTTCAAAAATATTATCCCGAATGCTGATCCCCTTGATACCGCTGAGATTTCCCCATATCCCGAGTAATTTTTTTTCTATTGGTTGGAGGGCTACCAGTTGGTTTTTGGAGGGCTTGTACTGTGTTACCGGATCAGGAAGGGATTTTTTATCCAGTTTTCCATTGATGGTGAGGGGGAATATATCCAGGCTATGCCAAAGCGTGGGTACCAAATGCTGCGGTAAGGAACTTTTAAGAAACCCAGTCAATTTGGACGGAGAAAGTGCTCCATTCGGTATTATATAAGCTACAATATGCTCCTGGCCGTTTTCGGTGGTATATGCAGTCACCTGGGCCTGCCGGACCGATTCGTGTTTTTCCAGTTCCGTTTCTATTTCCCCAGGTTCTATGCGGAATCCCCTTACTTTAATTTGGTTATCCGTCCGGCCAAGGTATTCAAGTTGAGCATCTGCAGACCAACGGACCAGGTCGCCCGTGCGGTAACATTTTTTTTCCGTTTCACTAAATGGATTTGAAATGAATCTTTCGCTGGTCAATTGAGGCAGATTCAGGTAGCCTCTGGCCAGGCCGTCCCCGGCGATTAACAATTCACCTGTTTCTCCTTCATCCAGCAAATTCAGGTTTTCTCCCACAATGTACAATTGGGTATTTGAGAAAGGCCGGCCTATTGGGATCTTTTCATATTTCTCAGCCAAATCTAACTTGAAAATACACTTACCTATAGTTGCTTCTGTGGGGCCGTAATGATTGTAAACGCTGCCTTGGTATTTTGCCTGGTGTAAGGCTTTATGTATGGCCAGGGGAAAGGGTTCTCCGCCAAACAACATCACTTTTTTAGCCAACGGAAGGTAATGATCCCGGAGGTAGCTAAGCCATAGAGAGGGAACCACCTTTACACAATCGATTTCATTATTATTAAAATAGCTTGCCAGTATGTTTCCATTTTTGACTGCCTCATCAGAGATGATATGTAGGCCAGCACCAAGGATAAAAGCGCTGTGCAACAGGGAATGCCCGGCATCGAATACCAGCGGAGACATCAGGGCAAAGGACCGGCATTTCGAAAATCCGGCAGCCTCAATGATGCCAAAACAGTGATCCAGTAATGCCCGGTGTTCTATCATGACGCCCTTGGGTTTGCCCGAAGATCCGGAAGTATAAATCACATAAGCCAATTGCTCCGGAACTGGCCTGGTCTCCCTATTCCATTCAGGCAAGTTGGTTGTGGGCAATCCATCGATTTCAATGGCATGGAGTCCGGGCTTTTGAGGTAATTTTCCTGCACTATCCCTGCTATACAACAATACCCTGGCTTCGGTATCTTCAAGGATATATTGGATTCTCGATTCCGGATAGGACGGGTCAATGGGTACATACGCCCCACCAGCCTTTAGGATGGAAACTATTCCAACTACCGATTCCAGAGACCGGTTTATTAGCACCGGTACCAGGGATTCACTTTTCACGCCCCTTTCTTGCAGCAGGTAGGCCAGCTTATTTGCCCTTGCATTAAGGGCCCCGAAAGTAATTTGCCTTTCCCCATCCACAACAGCAAGCGCCTCCGGATTTTTTTCAGCCTGCTGTTCAAATAGGTCAACTATGGTTTGATGGTCCGGATACAAGACGACTGATTCGTGCACATGATCCTGCTTCATTTGAACTTTATTTTTTCCATTTCCCTTGTTTTGGCTTTCCCGGGCAATGGTACTTTGTGGCGGCAGAGGATGCCATCCGGTAAGGTTGTAATTGTTGGATTTACTCATTTTAAAAATTGATTGTGTTGTTGGTTAAATATTCTTGCGGGCCTTCCAATGACTTTATTTCCTCCTATCGTTACCGGCAGATCGCCAAACAGGGCTGGATTGCTCAAACCGCATCACTGTGTAATACAGGTATTGAAGCACAAGGAATTACCTTCGCAAATACTGAAGACTGAATAACTTCAGGTATATACGAGCTATTCTGTACAATTGGATCATTTACAGATTGAAGGCCCTGGGATTCACGAAAGATTAGTTACAGAAAAAATTTGTGATTATTTTTAAACCGGAGCTTGAAACAAGTGTCCTTTTATGTCAGGGTAAAAATCCAAAAGTGCTGGTTTTGAAAATAGTGAGATTACAATTTTTTGAATAGAAAAACCATTCTCTAAAGACTATTTACTATATCGGCAAGTTTCTGAGATGTAATTGGTTTAAAAATGAAATCAGAAACTTCTTTGGTGGCTTTTGCTCTGGACACATCGTCCGGAGAAATGGTTGAGGAGCAGATTTTTAATATTTTTACGGTATTGTTTTTACATTCACAAAAAATTTAGTTTTTTTTATATTTAGAAATAAATAAAATTAATAAGTATACACCCGTTGTTCGCTCAAAATTATATGAAAATGCCATTGAAATTTAATAATACAATCGTCTCCAGGATATGGCTCTTACTGTTTTTGTATGCTTGTTCATCCCAGTCAAACAAGGAGGTTGAGATTTCCCCAACAGTTACAGCTGAATCGGTAAAACCAGTGATCATGGCCTATTATGTGCCAGAGCGGGATTATAAGCCAGAAGAGATTCCTGTTGAGAAGCTTACCCATATTATTTACTCCTTTACCCATGTGATTGAGGGGGAGATGAAATTCAGAAATGTAGAGGAAGCAGGTCCAAAGCTCCAGGCTTTGGTGAAGCAAAAGGAGCGCAATCCCGAGCTCAAGGTAATGATTGCCTGTGGAGGCTGGGGTGCGGATGGATTTTCAGATATGGCGTTAACTGAGGAGAGTCGTGCCAAATTTATCCAAAGTGCTTCGGAATTCATCAAATCGTATGAGCTCGACGGTATGGATATGGATTGGGAATATCCGGGAATATCTGGTGCCGGCACCAGGGCCCGTGAAGCAGATACCCAAAATTTCACCGCACTGATGAAGGGTTTAAGGGAGATGCTGGACAGCTTCGATACGCCTAAACTGCTGACCTTCGCTTCGGCGGGTTGGAAGCGGTACTACGACCACATAGAGCTGAATGAGGTAATGAAATATGCCGATTATACCAATGTAATGACTTATGACCAGGTATCCGGAGTTTCCGAATATACCGGGCACCATACCCCTCTTGGAGATGTGAGAAGTGAGGATATTGCAGGTACGCCATTTCATGCGTATCTGGATAGCTTGTACCTGAAAGGATCCAATTTAGATCCCCATCCCCGGTCTGCAGAAAAAATAGTAGATTTCCTGATTGGGGAAGGTGTTGATCCGGGTCAAATAGTCATTGGAAGTGCTTTTTATGGAAGGGTTTGGAAGGGAGTTCCTCCTGAAAACAACGGCCTTTACCAACTCAGTGGCGGCATCCATATTGGCTGGATGGCTTACCACCAAATCCGTAAAAAGTATGAACCGGACAATAGTTTTCAGCGCTATTGGGACTCGCTGGCTAAGGCACCTTATATGTATAACGCTGCGGACAGCCTGATGGTATCCTATGACGATACCGTTTCTGTGAGCGCAAAAACGAAATATGCCCGGGAGAAAGGGCTGGGTGGTATCATGTTTTGGGAACTGGGCAATGACACCAAGGAGCAGGGGAGCTTGCTTGATGCCATTTATAAAGCGGCACAGGAGTAGGGTGGATTTAATAAAAAATGACGACTGGACCCGTCATCGGTAGAACTAATATTTTAAAAAATTTAGAAATCGGGATGACGATGGGCTTTTTGCATTATATGGGAATATAAACTTCTCATTGTTTAATGGATAATGGTGAGT